>JAAEYY010000014.1:46132-95246 GCA_018223105.1 bacterium
AACCAGATTTCCGTGTCGATCACCTTTCCACGCTTTTACTAATGCAAAATCTGCATCAAAAGCATGTTCCATGAGGTACTTTTTACCATTGAATTCTCTTACTTCTTTTCCTTCAGCTACTTCAGTTCCGTAACCGGCAGGAGTATAAAAGGCAGGAATACCAGCTCCTGCTGCTCTGCATCTTTCAGCTAATGTTCCTTGAGGAACAAGATCGACTTCTAATTCGCCACTCAGCAATTGACGTTCAAACTCGTCGTTTTCTCCTACATAACTGGAAATCATCTTCTTCACTTGTTTCTGTTTCAACATCAACCCTATCCCAAAATCATCTACTCCTGCATTGTTTGAGATACAGGTTAAATCTTTGATTCCCATGGAAACAAGAGCAGAAATACTGTTCTCAGGAATACCGCAGAGACCAAAGCCTCCAAGCATTAGCGTCATTCCATCTTTAATATCCTTGCATGCCTCCGTGGCATTTTTAAATACTTTATTCATATTCTGTTGCGAATTTACTATATCACCGGCTATGAAAAAATTTTCCATAATATGAGACACCGCAGTGTAATTTTAAGAGGCGTATTACCTTAAGTGACAAAGGATTTCTGTATTTTTGATATGTTTTTAACCAAACGAAAATGAACTTACTGCGAAATACATTAACCATAGCGATAGCTTTGTTTTTATTTTCAGGTACTACTACAGCCCAATATGGAAGATCCTGGATTAATCCTACACAAAAGTATTATCGGATGGACATTGGTGCAGAAGGCCTGTACCGATTAGACTACGCGACTCTTGTAGATATTGGAGTTCCTGTAGCATCCATCGACCCACACAATTTTCAAATTTTCCAGAATGGAACTGAACAATACATCTTTGTTCAAGGTGAAGGTGATAACACCTTCGATCCAGGAGATTATATTGAATTTTACGGGAACATGAACGACGGGTCTTTAGATACGCCAATGTATCCCGACCCCAATGATCAACCTCACACTTATTCAAGTTTGTATACAGACTCGGCGGTGTACTGGTTAACCTGGAGCAACACACCCGGATTAAGAACTCAAAGTTTCTATGATGGCAACTACTCCGGTAAAACTGCAGATCCTTGGATTTTATATGAGTCGATTCTTCACTTTAGAAATGAGCACTATGATGGAGCTCCCTTCTTTAGTCCGGGTTATCATTCAGAATACACCAAAGGTGAAGGATGGTTCAGCGGTTATTTTGCCGGAAATGTAAACAGGAGATTGGATGTAAATACAGAACAATACAATAGTTCTGGTCCAATACCAAGTTATGAAGCATCAGTATATAGTAAATCAAACCCTGTTGCCATAGATGGAAATGGATATAACCACGAAGTTCAAATCAGGATCGGTGACTCTGTAATCTTCAGAGAGAGACATAGAAACTACGGAGAAGTCCTGGCGCAAGGTACTTTAGTTCCTTCACTTATAGGTGCAAATAATACTCGTTTTGAGTTTTCTTCTATCTTGCTTGAACGAGGAAGACATGCGGTATCCTATATTACCTTAACTTACCCTAGAAATTTAAACCTTCTAAACCGAGGTACCTTTACCTGGAATTACACCGGAGGAAACAGCTATTTTAGATTTTCAAATTACGGAAGTTCGTTTAGTGACCCAATCATCTACGACCTCACTAATCACGAGAGGATTAAAGGTGATATCAGCAGCAATACACTTGAATTTAATACCTCCGGCACCTCGGCCAGAAAGCTTTATATTTTAGATGGTTCTAAAGTTACTTCCATTAGTGCAAGCAGTATAAAGCAAGTAAACTTTAATCCTCTGGATGCAAGTACAACAGACTACGACTATCTCATCATTACACATCCAAGTCTACAAAATTCAGCAGATCAGTACAAGCAATACAGAGAATCTGCCGCAGGTGGAGCCTATAAGGTTCTGGTTGTTTATAGCACAGACTTATACAATGAATATTACTACGGTGTTCATCACGCTATGGCCATTCGTAACTTTTGTAAATACATCTACGACACCCAAGCAAACCCACCGGAGTATCTGCTTTTATTAGGTAAAGGACAGGTTTATTCTAATATTACAAAAGATCCGATAAGAAGAAACTACGAGGATTTAGTTCCTACCTGGGGTATACCACCTTCAGACTACATGTTTGTAACGGATTACACAAAAAACGATCTAGCACCGGCCATGGCAGTTGGTAGAATACCTGCTCGAAAAGACAATGAAGTAATTAACTACCTCGAGAAGTTGAAAATTCATGAAACTTTTGGCAATAAGTCTAAGATCATGCTTCAGCTTACAGGAGGTTCAGACCAAACAGAGGCTCAACTACTGCAGTCACACCAGGAATCATATTACAATATCGCCAAAGGCGAAAAACTGGGAATGTCTAGAGTTGAGTTTAAGAAAAACCAGTCTGTTTTAATTAGCACTTCTCTAGTAGATGAAATACAAGGTGTGATAAATGATGGTGTCCATACTTTAAGTTATTTCGGGCATGGAGCATCACAAGTACTTGAAGTTGACATTGGAGATCCCGGCAGATTGAAAAACAAAGGTAATTACCCTCTCTTTGTATTCAACGGTTGCGCCTTAGGTCACTCGTTTTCAGAATCGTCTTTGCCTGAAGTATTCCTTCTACAGGAAGACGATGGAGCCGTAGCATGGGTTGCGAGTAGTGCATTTGGTTATATTAACGACTTATCTAAATGGTCATTCACTTTTTACAACAACCTTTACCGTGATATGTACGGTGAGCCGATTGGTAAAGTGATCCAAAATACGATAGACGAATATCAATTACCGAATAATAACTTTAACAGGGCACAATGCAGACAAATGTTGTTTCACGGAGACCCTGCAGTGCGCCTATATGCGCCAGATAAGCCTGATTATGAGGTTCAAAACCCAATTACAGTTTATCCGGAAGATGTGAATGCTGAAAACGACTCATTTGCTCTTGTTCTGGATGTTGCGAACTATGGATTAGCTCTAACAAAAGATACGCCAAACCTGCACATTGTGGTAGATTACCCTAATGATAGTATTCACACGTTTGGGCCCCGCGAATACAGACCTGTGTATTCTAAGGAAAAGATCTATTTCTGGATCCCGATGACTCCATACAGTGCCGGTTTACTCAAGTTCACAATTAGAGTAGATGAAGGAGATTCTATACCTGAACTAGGGCCTATGGGTGAAATGAATAATCTCAAAACATTTGAGTTTTTCATGCCATCTAATAGCATTTTCCCACTATTCCCTCCCAAAGATGCAATAGTTCCTCAACCCGAGGTTGAGCTGGTTGTTCAGAATTATAATGTACTTGCAGAGGAGCAGGAGTTTATTTTTGAAATAGACACAACTCCTTTGTTTAATAGTCCGGCGCTCCAAAATTCAGGAGTTGTAAGAGGTTCAAACATTATAAAGCATACCTTCTTATTACCTCCTTTTGATAGCACAGATTTCTTCTGGAGAGCAAAATTCAACAAATCTGTAGATGAAGGTGGTGTATGGGAAACCTCAACTTTCGCCTTTATTTATGGTAGTCCGGAAGGTTGGTCTCAAGGCTATTACAGCAAGTATCTCGAAAGCGAGCAAGACCGTATGTCTGTAGACACCAGCAATAGAACCCTTGTGTTTAATAAGACCATTTCAAATAAATATGGTCTATATGCTGCGGGTAAGAACTTAGGTCCTACATATCGCGGGATTCGAGTGGAACCTGCTTATTATTACCCCGGATTTTTAAGTAATGGAATTGGAGCAATAGCAGTTAATCCAAATAATCAAAGTCGTTGGATGGACAGTAGTAAATACAACAAATACGTTCCTTCCAATAACTGGGGTATCAATAAAAAATACTACTGGCCGGGCTCACGTAGTGGAGCATATTGGTTCGACATGAGAAAGCAAGAAGATCGCGATTCTTTTGTGCATTACATGAATAATATCCCCGATGACTATTATATCTTCCTATTTACGGGCGGGAACTCAGGCAATGAGTTATGGGAAGACACCGTATACAAAGCGTTTGAGTTGTTTGGTGCAGTAGATATTCAGGATGTAGAAAACGGTCATCCATATGCCCTAATGGGCAGAAAAGGATGGCTTCCTGGAGAAGCAACTGAGCTTACTGCCAATGAAAATTATATCCTGGAACCCGAAGATCAATTTATTGACTTTGCAACTCCTATATATCCCTTAGCTTCAAGTGGTTCAATGCGAAGTCAAAAAATTGGACCCTCTAAATCATGGGTACAATTCTATAGAGTTGCAAGACCAAAAGATACACCTAAAGACACTTTAAAATACGATATCATTGGTGTTAGAGCTGATGAATCTGAATATGTATTACGAGAAGGTGTTGATTCTGCTTCAATTGATTTATCATTTATAAATGCAGAAGAATTTCCATACTTAAAAGTGAGAGCTAACTTTAAAGATGAAGCAGAGTTTTCTCCAATGCAACAAGATCGTTGGACTGTTTTATATCAAGGTGTTCCGGAAGGAAGTTTACAACCGGATATTGCATATAGCTTAAACAACGATACACTGCAAGAAGGCGATTCATTGCGTGTGAAAATTGCATTCCAGAATATTTCTGACTTCAATATGGACAGTGTACTTGTATTTTCCTATAACCAAGATTATTACGGCAACACAGACACTATAGACTGGAGCTATTATCCGGCATTGGATATGGGAGACCATTTCATTATAGACTACAGTGTAGATACCAGAGGAAACCCTTTAAGTAATAGATTTAGCATCAGTGTAAACCACAATATGGATCAACTGGAGCAATCACTCCAAAACAACCTCATGAGTGTGCGTTACCATGTTAACAGAGACAATAAAAACCCATTACTCGATGTAGTATTTGACGGTGTGCATATTCTGGATCGAGATATTGTTTCTCCAAGTCCATTGATTACCATGACCGTGCTAGACGAGAATGAGTTCATCTACATACAGGATCCGGCTTCCTTTACTGTGAAACTGATTCACCCTGATGGAACAGAGGAAGATATTACAGACAATTTGGATGAAGTTACTTTTATTCCGGCTTCTGCTCCCGGTGAGAAAGCAGTTTTAGAATATCATCCAAAAGATTTGGCTTCCGGTATTTACGAACTTCAAGTTAGTGTTTCAGACGCTAGCGGAAACGAATCAAGTGACCTTGAATACATGATTCACTTTGAAGTAATAAGAGAAGCAACAATCACCAACTTCTATCCTTATCCGAATCCATTTACCAGTAGTATGAAGTTTGTTTATACCCTCACGGGTGAAGAACTTCCGGACTATGTAAAAGTGACCATTATGACCGTAAGTGGTAAAGTGGTTAGAGAAGTAACTCAATCTGAGTTAGGGATGATGAGAATTGGTAACAATGTTTCTGAGTTTACTTGGGATGGAACTGATGAATTTGGCGATCCTTTAGCAAACGGAGTATATCTATTCAAAGTAACTGCAAAACTCAACGGAGAAGATTTAGCACATAGAGCCAGCGAAGGAGATCTTTACTTCAACAATGGCTATGGTAAAATCTATCTCATGAGATAAATTGGACAAGAAATTAATCCTTAACGGTGTGGTTGGTCTGCTGGTTCTACTTGCAGTGCAGCTACACCGTTTTATTTTACCTATTGGTGAGCTGGATGGTGTCTGGACCTTCAGCCAGGCATATTCAGCGATAGAAGGCAGTTTATTCTTCAATTTTTACACTAATCAAGTAGCAAGTACGGCATACGGATTAATTCCAAGCCCTCTCCTATTTCTTGTGAATACGGAGCAGGTTGTAAACCTTTTTTATGTTCTCATTGCCATAATAAGCCTAATTCTTCTTGTGCGAATGTTTAAAAATCACAGTTTAGCGATCTTAGTGATTATCACATTAATCAGCGATAAAGTGCTGGGCTTACATCGTTCAGAAGCTCTTTTCATACTTCTAGGATTATGGTACCTTATTCTGCTAAACAACAAGAAAGAACCTAACAAATGGCTTTCAA
Source organism: bacterium (assembly GCA_018223105.1). GTDB lineage: Bacteria > Bacteroidota > Bacteroidia > NS11-12g > UBA9320 > JAAEYY01. Next base: position 52,164 of record JAAEYY010000014.1, read on the forward strand.
TTGGAGCATTTGTAGTATTGTTTTTCATTCATCCTGTGGATGCCGTTTTGCTGGCATTCAGCATACTCTGCATCAAACAAAAACTATGGGTATTAGAACCGAGTAAAACTTATATCGTATTGAGTCTGGGTTTTATCATTGCTTTGGTATCATTTTATTTTATACCCATCGAAAATCTATATCTCGACTATTTCAGAAACAGAATAAATACTTGGTCTTTGGATATTCCTCAAACCTATATCATGTTTGGTGGAGCTAGCACATTGTTACTCATACTGCTCAACAGAAAGCAAAACCCGGTTTTTTGGTTTAATCTGATGATATTTACTGTAGTGATCTCCATATTCGGGGCTTACTACTACTATTTGTTCCTTTGGATCCCATTACTCCAAGGTATACTAAACAGACCGTTTAAAAGTGAAGCTTTTCACAAGTGGTTATACCTACTCTTCATTTTCAACTTCGGAATAAATGCGCTTCATCCTCTTAATACCGTACGCGAGAATTTTGAGTATGTAGAGCAGACCAAATCCATACAGGAATACCTGAGGATATATCAAGAAAATCACCTTTTTGAGTCACCTGAAAACAAAGTCTTTATTGAAAACTACTTTGCGATTTCCATGCTACAACATGATCCCTCAAAAAGAACACGTATGGTACTACTGGATGGAGGTCATGAATATTTTTATGATAGTTTAACAAGTGGTGATCATGTGTTCTGTACCTATGCAGGGAAACAAAAAACATTAGAATCGTTGATTCGCTCTAAAGGGCAAGATTTTAACAGGTTTGAAATTAAAAAGCCGGTACAAGGTCTACTTTCACTACAAAGCAGATATCAAACCAGAACAGATTCCTTAGGCTTGTGGCTCTATGAGATCAAATAAATCGAGACTTGACCTCTTCCCACTTCATTTTCAGTAAATCCGTTAATTTAGTGTCGGGGTAGTAATACAGAAAATCCTCCTTGAGTTCATCCAGACCATCTTCATCATCAAAATCTACCGTTTTACCTAAAGAGTAAAAATCACCTTCTAAATCATTGACAATATTCAGTAGTTCGGGTTTCAATCTTCTGCCCCAGGATTTCTGGAGCTTATTGCAGGTTCTCCGTGAAATCAACAAGTCAGCTCCTACTTTCTCCAGATCTTTAGTACCTCTTAAATCAAGCTCAAACTGGTATTCTGAAAGTGATGGGACCAGCTCTTTAAATGCTTCAGGCTCCAACTCATAAAAGGCATCATATCGATTCACAGTTTCAACAAATGGTTTAGGATAAAACTCTTTACCTTGAAACAACGCAGACTGATGCACATATCGTTCTTGCTCTTTGTTCATATGAACCCCGGGATCGCCCCAATCTGTACTTAAACTAAAACGAGGAAATGCAAGATGTTTATTTTCAGAGATAAGAAAACAGTAATACGACTTTTCCCAAACTTCATCTCCCCATTTTTTTACATTCGGGGGTAAATGCCAAGCATCAAAGTCGAAATCAAACTGAGCTAAAAACTCAGAATATTCTAAAGCCATGTCCGCAGTATAAAAACAGCCTTTGCTGCAGGGCCTCTGTTGATAGTAGACTGATTCATCATTAGGAATTAATTCAAAAGCAAAACGATGAGACTCAACCCAAGGGTAACGATATAAGGCATAACCTGCGATATTCTGAGGAGGATCAATTTCTCGGAGTGCGTCCAAGTAATGAGTAAAATATGGGGCTACCGTGAGATCATCCTCCAAAACAAGCACATGGCCAAATTCTTCAGCTAATCCAATACAATAGATATTGTGCTCATCAACTCCCAGATTTTCCTGTTGCTCTCTAAACTCATAATTTCCCATCTCCCAATTTAGGTTCAGAGCGTAGTTTTTAACTTCTTCGCTTCCCCCACCATCTTGGCTTATCAAAAGGTTGAGCTTACCTGTGGGATGACTATTTTCCAAACTTTGAATAAGTCTCTGCAGACTTGAAAGTCGGTTAAAAACGGGTATGACCAGATTATAATCCAAAATTTGATTTTAAACTTGCCACTAAATTGAGAAAAAAGCCTGAGATATCGTTGATTATTTGTACCCACAATAGAGCAGATATTTTGGAGCTCAGCATACCACAGTATCAAAATTTGATATTTGATGGTGAATATGAAATCCTTTATGTACTTAATGCTTGCACTGATCATAGCATCGACATCTTAAAACAGCATCAAGCGCAAAACCACAGAATTCGCTATGTGGAAGAAAAGGATGCAGGACACAGTATTGCCAGAAACACGGGGTACATCAATGCAGAAGCAGACTTTGTTTTCTATATGGATGACGACGCTTATCCCGAACCCGAGCTTTTAAACACAATCTCAAAGAGAAGAAAGGAAGTTGACTTGGCTTGCTTAAGCGGACATACTAAATACTGGCGACACAATGATCCTAAATGGATCAAACCTGAATTTGTAGAAGTACCCAAATTTAGATCTGAATTTGGATTAATGCCAGACTCTGGTTACATCAATGGCTGTGCTTGCGGATTTAGGAAAAGTTTACTCGCAGAACTAGGTGGCTTTAATCCGGAGCTGGGAATGAAAAGAAAAAACTTAGGTTACTATGATGAGATTTACATTCAGGAGGAACTGAAGAAAAAGGAAGTTCCTATCTACTACGATCCTAATTTAATAGTGCATCATATGAGCCATCAAAAGACCATGACCCAATTCTTTGAAGCTGCCCGAGCAAAAGGGAGACAAGAAAGAAGCGTTAGAGAAACGTCTAAAGCCTTAATTTGGAGGAGATTAATAAGCGAAGCCCTATTAGGTATTGCAAGATTTCCTGCAGCTCTACTTCGAGATGGATACAAAGCGGCTATGGTAGGATGTTTTACTAATACTCTTAAACAGTGGAATAAGATTTAATGAAGCACTTCGTTGGCATATTGGCACATCACAATTCTGCTCAAATTGAGTTTTTATGCAATGAACTTGAAAAGCGGGGATTTGCATTTGCAGTTCATTGGGATAAAAAGTCGAAGGAAAAGCCGCCATCCATAAATGCTCTATTTTCGAAATTTAAGGTTTATCGAGGGCACATCTCATTAGTGCGCGCCACTTTAAATTTAATGAGGGAAGCTAAAAAGCAAGATGCCGATTATTTTCATCTGATCAGCGGAGAAGATTTCCCCGTAAAAAAAGAAGAGGAATTTAACTCGTTCTTTAAAGAAAATGATGGATATAGCTTCCTGAATTTCAACAAATTACCAATTAAAACCTCTGACAGTAAGAGATCGCCAATATTTAAAAATTACAGCGTATTTAAGGATCGGATACCGGAACAGAATTATCTGCATCGCTTCTTAAAAAACGGATTGGGGATGGTTGACACCAAGCATTACCGACCTCAAAGTATTATGGAGCAATCTGTGTCTAAGCTCACTCGTTTTGTTAGTTTTCAGGATTTGTATCATCGATTAATGAAAAAAAACTTAAAGTATGAAAACTACTACGCAGGATCTGCTTGGTTTACCATGCATAAAAAATTGATGAATGAAATTCTGGCTCAGAGCAGGGAAGATACGTTTATTCATTTCTCAGATATGTATTACCCCGATGAGATCTATTTTCAAACATTAGCTTTGAACAGTAGTTTGTCTGAGACTGTTATAAACTCAGATCTAAGGTATATTCCTTGGGAAGAAAATGCTTGGAACCCCTCTTATCTTGATGAAACCCACATAGAATCCATGGGAAAAAGTAATGGCTTCTTTGCGAGAAAGTTGGATCTTGAAATGTTGAAGAAATTAGACTTATAAGAAATGTTTGAACCCATACAACACGAACAAATCATACATATTCTGCAATCTACAGCCGAATTTCAGCTGCAGGAGCGCAATAAACTGAAAGATATTGAACATAAGGAAAAAGGATTAAATCAGCTTGTTAGTCATGTAGATGTGGAGAGCGAAAGGATGGTGGTTAACGGATTACAACATTTAACGCCTGATGCAGCTTTTATAACTGAAGAAGAAACTGTAGAGCAATCTAAAGCCAAAACACGCTGGATTATTGATCCTCTGGATGGAACTACAAATTACCTTTTTGGATTAGATCAATTTTGTATCTCAATTGCTTTTCAGGAAGAAGGAATTACGAAATACGGCGGAATCTATCTCCCGGTAGGTGATCAATACTACTATAGTTTAGGAGATGGTGCATACCTCAACCAAGAGCGTATTCAGATATCAGATCGCAGCGATCTAAAGTCTTCTCTTCTTGCAACCGGTTTTCCTTATTATGATTTTACAGAGATTAAAGAATACCTTTATATTCTCCACGATCTAATGAAAGAGACCAAAGGATTGCGAAGAATGGGAAGTGCTGCTATTGACCTGGCATATACGGCCGAAGGTAGATTTGATGCATTTTTTGAGCTAAACTTAAGTCCCTGGGATGTAGCAGCGGGAGCTTTTATTGTTGAACAAGCCGGAGGAAAGGTGTTTGACTTTAAGGGGGGTGATGACTACATTTTTGGAAGATCTATTATGGCATCAAATAATAAAATTGATCATTCACTTCTGAGCCTAATTCAATCTCATATGCCTTGAAGATGAGATTTTGGTTCTGCACTTCTATTACCTTTGAAAAGATTAAGATGAAACTACTCGCATTAAACATTTTTCTTCTACTCTCCATTATTGCTTCAGCGCAAACTAGTTCTTCAAACTTGAGTTACAGTGTAATTGAGCTTCATTTAGATGAAGGTTCGTTATATGAATACGAAGGTGATGAAGCTTATTCGGCAATTTTAATTGATCCTGCTGAGGAGTGTGAGTTTGAAATTATTCAAGAAAATCAATATTTCAGGATAAAAGCCTCACCCTATGTTATCGATGAGCATCTACCCGAGAGTTTTATTTTCTTATCTAAATCTAAACCGGCTTTTTCAATAGTTGCCAATCAGGATATTGATTTCAAGCTTCATTTTTACGATGGTTTCGCACCTATCCAAATTTCTCATCCTGCAAATAAGAAAACTGCAGACTGCGATTCGGTAGAAGCAATAGATCAATCGGTTTGGAGAGCAGGTTTACCGGAGCCTGTGCCCGGCAGAACTGAGGTTGAGGTTAAGCATTGTATAATTCACCATTCAGCAGGGAGTAACTCTGTAACAGACTATACGGCTGCAGTTAGAGCTATTTATATTCTTCACACAGAAACCAATGGCTGGGATGATATCGGGTATAACTACGTAATCGCCCAAAATGGCGACTTGTATAAAGGCAGAGACCCTCTGGGCGCGGCAGATCAGGATAACATACAAGGTGCACATTTCTGCAGCAAAAATTCGGGCACCATGGGAATCTGCTTGTTGGGTAACTATATGGAAACCGCTCCTAGTGAAGCTACTATTTCAACCTTAAAACAGGTACTAGCCTGGAAGCTCTATAAAGAAGGATTAGATACTTATGAAGCCTACCCACACCCCAATGCGAGTTCAGATGTATTGGGTACTGTTGCTTTTCACCGGGATGGTTGTAGCACAGTATGTCCAGGAGACTCAGTGGTGTTGCTGGAAGAAGAACTGCTTTTTGATGTACATTATGACTTAAATGAATGTAGAGGTATCTCCGGCATTCAAGAAAAACAATTGGAGCCCCTCAGTTTTTATCCTAATCCTGCACATGAAGTGCTATCTTTTTCAGGAACTAAAGTTCAATCAATTCTTGAAATAAGAAATTCTTTGGGCCAAGCGCAATCCTACCTCTTTGATCAAGCATCTCAATCAGTTTCACTCGAGCTTACGAATGGCGTATACTACATTGAAACTCAGTTGGCTGGCGGCACTAGATCCATGCACAAATTCATAATTGTGAATTAGTTTGGCTTATGTGGTGATTTGGCTAATTTTGCATGCCTTTTAAAGATATGTGGGAGAAGCTAGCAGGCACCATTTTACGAAACCGTCTATTTCTCATAGGCGTTTTGGTCGTAGTCACCGGTTTAATGGTGTACAAAGCAGTTCAAGTAGAGCTGGCTTATGACAATCCAAAATTCATTCCTAACGACGATCCTGATTATGTAGCATATCAAGAATTCAAGTCAATTTTTGGTGATGACGGAAGTGTAATGGTCGTTGGAATCAACGATTCTCAAATTAGAGATCTAGACTTCTTCAACGAATGGTATAATCTCACCGAAGAGCTTCGTAACGATCCCGACATCAAGCAAATCCTCTCTATTGCAAATATTAAAAATATTGTAAAGGAGACCGACACCGGATTTTTTGAAGGAGACACTTTTGAAACGCAGGTGTTTGCAGCGGAAGATGTTATAAAACAGAAACCTCAAACTCAGGAAGAACTCGATTCACTTTTTGATAAAATTCATACTCTCAAGTTTTACGAAGGGCTTTTATTTAAAGACTCTAGCCATTTTACCATGATGGCCATTACCCTTCAAAAATCCATTTTAGATACAAAACGTAGAATCTTCTTTGTTCAAGACCTTCAAAAGAAAATTCAAGCAACTTGTAAGGCCTTTGATGTAGAAGTGCATTTCTCCGGATTACCTTATATCCGAACAGAAATGTCGCAGAGAATACAATCGGAACTGGTAAAGTTCACCTTGGTATCATTTCTAATTACGGCATTAATACTCTGGTTCTTTTTCAGGAGTTTCCCTACCCTCTTCCTTTCATTACTCACGGTAATGGTTGGAGTATCATGGTGTATGGGGATACTGGTCTTACTGGGATATAAAATTACTATGTTTATTGGTTTGCTTCCACCTTTGATAGTCGTCATTGGTATAGCTAACTGTATTTATCTGCTCAACAAATACCACGAAGAGTATAAGAACCATCAAAATAAGATGAAGGCCTTACAGCGAGTTATTGCTAAAGTAGGTCTAGCTGTATTCTTTACAAACTTAACTACAGCCATTGGCTTTGGAGTTTTTGTTCTTACGGGAAGCACCGTTCTACAGGAATTCGGTCTAACTGCCTTCTTGAGTATCATGGCGGTATTCTTTATTTCCATCATCTTAATTCCGGTACTGTTCAGTTTCTTACCTGCTCCAAAATCCAAGCATGTTAAACACTTAGATTATAAGTTCTTAAATAAGCTGATCGATAAGATTTCAGACATCGTTATCCTAAAGAGAAAACAAGTCTATACCGTTACTATCGTTTTGGTAGTAGTCTCAATTGGTGGAATGTTTTTGTTGAAGAATGTAGGATATATGGTGGATGATATATCGAAGTCGGACAGCCTGTATAAAGATCTAAAGTTCTTTGAAAAGAACATCAGTGGTGTAATGCCATTTGAGATTGTAATCGACACTAAAAAACCTCAAGGTGTACAGACTGTCAAGACTCTACTCAACATCGATTATTTAGAGCGAAGATTAAGTGAATACGACGAATTCTCCAAATCCATGTCTTTTGCTCAAACCATGAAATTCCTGAATCAGGCCTATTATAATGGTGATCCCAGACGGTACAGACCGCCGAGCATCATGGACCTTGGAAACATCAGCGCAGCTGTACCTCAAAATAATTCTGAAAAGAGGTTATTATCCTCTTTGGTTGATTCAAATAACCAAAAAGCCAGAGTAAGTGTACAGATGGCGGATGTTGGGTCGGTTAGGATAAAAGAGCTCAGGGAAGAAGTAAACCTGATCGCGGATTCAATATTCAATTACAATAGGGTTAATGAAGAAATTGTTACAGATTCTGTTATTGATATCATGGTCTTAGACTCTGCTTCTGAGCTTTATGACACTACATTCTATACTTACTTTGAGACCTCATATGAACCGGTAGATAGCGCTCAAAGAGTGGATATAAACATAACAGGTACCTCGGTGATATTCTTAAAAGGAAATGACTACCTGATTTCGAATTTATTGGTGAGTCTATTGGTGGCCTTTATTATCATTTCACTTCTCATGGCCGGAATTTTCACCAGTGGTAGAATGATTTTGATCTCCCTTATTCCTAATACCATTCCTTTGATATTTACTGCAGGAATTATGGGTTACTCCGGAGTTAACTTTAAGCCAAGTACTGTATTGGTGTTTAGTGTTGCCTTTGGTATTGCGGTTGATTTTTCTATTCACTTCCTTACGAAGTATAAAATGGAACTTAAGCGGACTAAGGATATAAGCTTAGCTGTAAAAAGAGTTCAGAAAGAAATCAGCACCAGTATGATTTACACTGCGGTTATCCTCTTCTTTGGTTTTATCATCTTTGTGGCGTCTAATTTTGGAGGAACAATAGCTTTAGGATTATTTACAGCAATCACACTATTCATCGCGCTCTTGTGTAACCTGCTTGTGCTTCCAAGTTTACTTATTTCTTACGATATTGCTAAAAGCAATGATAAATCTAAACCGTTTATAGAACTGGAAGACGTATAATCGTTTTAAAGGGCAAAATGAGTAACACTCAATCTTCAGCTAATACTACATTAACTCTTTGGGTGGAGGAATACGGTGATGAAATGTATTCCTGGGCATTCTATAAAACTTCTAACAAGGAAATAGCGGAAGACCTTGTGCAAGACACCTTCACCTCTGCATTTAAGGCATTTGAGCGATTTAAAAAGGACAGCAATCCTAAAACTTGGCTATTCACAATACTCAATAATAAAATTATAGACTATTATCGCTCAAAAGCGAGTCAAAAACATATTACCGAGACCGAACTTAATGCCCAGTCTAATGTAGACGGAATGTTCAACGACCTAGAAACTTGGTCTAGTCTACCTCAAATGGAATGGCAAGACGAAGAACATTTGCTTGATAATCAAGAGTTTTTAAAGGTATTTAAAGCATGTATAGATAATCTTCCTGAAAAATGGAGAGCGGTAACGATTGCAAAATTCTTTGATTATAAAAAAGGGAAAGCTATTAGTAAGGAATTGGGTATTACCTCGTCTAATTTATGGCAAATCGTTCATAGAAGTAAGTTGCATTTAAAAAAGTGCCTTGATACGAATTGGACCCCGGAACAATGAGACCATTATTACAACCATTAATGCTATCCTGCAAAAAAGCAGCTGAACTTACAGACAAATCTTCTGTAGTAAAGTTAAGTCGTTTAGAGCGATTAAAGCTTAGAATGCACAATAAGGCATGTGCGGTTTGTAATGCTTATACCAAGCATAGCTTATTGATGGACAGAGCTTTTGAAGAAATTGTTAATCCAAGCAAACAGCAAAAATTAGAATTAAGTGGTGCCGTAAAAAAGCGGATAGTAGATGCTCTGAATTAAGGTCCACTTAATCGATAAAAACCCTCATCACATTTCTTATTTCGGATATTAGCTAAAGTGAGAAAAAAGCTAAATCGTAATTACAGGAGATTTCTATGGGTTTGTCTTGGCTTATTCATCGGACTCAACGTCATTGCAGCTTTCCATGCATACAAATTCACTCATTTTTTCGAAAATGTTGAGCGTACTTCGGAACCGGAAGAACTCAATGCCTGGGAAAAGATAAAGGTGATTGCAACAGGAGTTAAACTCCCCCACCCTGTCAATAAAGAAGTACCCAAGGCTGAATACAATGAAGTCTGGATCGATGGTTCACCTAAACTCCATGCCTGGGAAATACCTAAAGATTCGGCAAAAGGAATAGTCTTGCTTTTTCACGGTTATGGAGGCGAGAAATCCGGAATGCTACCTCAAGCAGAACAATTACATAATATGGGTTACAGTACCGTGCTTACGGATTTTATGGGTTCAGGATTGTCGGAAGGGAATAATACAACCATAGGATTTAAAGAGGCAGAGCAGGTAAAAAGGGTCTACGATCGTTACAAAACCCAAGATGGTAAAATAATATTAATGGGCACTTCAATGGGCGCAGTGGCAATTATGAAATGCTTGCAAGATTACAGTCTCGAAGTAGATGCGATCATACTAGAATGTCCTTTCGGTACAATGTATAAGACCGTAGAAGCCAGATTTGATCAAATGGGCATTCCCAGATTTCCCATGGCCGGTATCCTTATGTTTTGGGGCGGAGTTGAGAATGGTTTCTGGGCCTTTGGTCATAACCCTGTAGACTACGCCAAATCTATAGACATACCTTCCCTTCTACTTTACGGGAAGCAGGATCCAAAGGTGAGCATGGAAGAAACAAATACGATCTTCGAGAATCTAAAGGGATTTAAAATGAATCATTACTTCGAGCATGCGGGACATGAAAATTTCGCAATTCATCAAACAGAAGAATGGCAAAGTGCTGTGCTAGAATTTCTCAGTAAAATTCCTGACAAAAATCTTCCGAAATAAATCACGGTATTACAGCCACATCAAACTAGCTTTGTTCTGTGATATTAGAAGAGCTTATACAACATTCAAAAGATAATAATAAGGTGATTGGGATTACTACGTATACCGAGCCCGAATTAATGTGGTGCGGGATTGTTAAAGATTTCAATGAAGACTTTATTAGTTTCGAGCATTATTCTGAATTTGGAGATCGAGATGGTTTAATCGTTGAAGGAATTGATAATATCTCGGACATTCAAATCGATACAGAATATTTAAAAGGCCTCTCCTATTTAATTGCACATCCTGATGCATTGAATTTTAAAGTTCCCAAATTAGCAGCAATGATTAAGCTTGAAGCTTGGCCTTTTGATTTGCTAAATCAGTTTCTAAACAACTGGGATTACATCCTAGCTTTAGAAACTACCGAAGACCGTTTTGTTGGCATTATCACACAGGTGGATGAATTCTCTATCAAACTTCAATTAATAAATGAAAATGGCTACCCCAACGGCACTCAAGTTATTCGAAGCGAAGACATCGCCAATTTAAAAATTAATGGTCGCTTTGAGTGTAAGCGTCTAGCCTTATATAAGTGGAGAAACAGCGGAGATCGCAATTCAGATAAAATAGAGTAAATCATACAAGAAATTATTCCTCTTTCGTTGGTTTAATATGCCTCAAAAGAAACTACTATCTCAACGACACCCGGTTTTATACAAAATTGCTGTTGCTAAACATAGGCTTAGAAGGAGGATAGACTGGATAACCGGTGGTAAAACCTACACAAAATCGAAGAGTAAAGAGCCTTTAGCATTTCGGGTAAAAAAGCATCAATCTAAACTTTTAAAAAAGCTGGGAGAGCATGAAATGCAGTGGCAGTATAACAAGGTTGAAAACCTTAAAATCGTAGTGGATTGTATCAATGGAACGATACTTAAACCGGGTGAAACTTTTTCGTTTTGTAAAACTGTAGGTAAACCTACAAGCAGAAGAGGGTTCAAAGAAGGTATGGAGCTCTCTTTTGGTGAAGCCAAACCCGGTGTAGGAGGTGGAATTTGTCAAAGTTCTAATTTACTTCACTGGCTCGCTTTACATTCACCATTAGACATAACTGAGCGTCATCATCACAGCTTTGATCCATTTCCCGATGATGGCAGAGTGCTACCATGGGCAAGCGGTGCAACTGTATTTTACAATTATCTAGATTTCCAGATCACAAATAACACCCAATGGACCTTCCAAATTAATCTGTGGCTAACAGAGAAATTACTTGAAGGAGAATTACGGGTAAATGAGGAATTGGATTTTGCCTATCATGTTTTTGAGAAAAACCATAAATTCATTCGAAATGGAAACGAGTATTTCCGAAGTAATGAAATCTGGCGCAACAAGATTGCAAAGTTTAAAAGTGGAGCAATTCTGAAGGAAGAGTGCATTGCAAAAAACTTTGGAAGAGTGATGTATGTACCCGACCCGGAACTATTAAAATCTTAAACATTATTTTTGGATGTATGACTGAGGCTCAGAGCATTGCGACGAGAATACGCGAAGTAATTCTAGACGGTAAATTGATTGCTAATACTAATTTAAAAGCATTAATAGAAGATATTGATGTTCAAATGGCTCATGAAAAGATTGAGAATCTGAATACTATCGCTTTACTTTCCAGACATCTACATTATTACCTCCATGGAGTTATGCAGGTGTTAAAGGGTGGAAAATTAGAGATTCGAGATAAATTTAGTTTCGACTTTGAAGCCATGAAAAGTGAAGAGGAATGGACAAACTTTAAGCAGCAGTTTTGGAAGGATACAGAAGAATTTACAGCTTTGATTGAGCAGCTTTCGGATGATGCATTGGATTCATCATTTGTTAAAGAAGAATATGGCGATTACAAGAGAAACCTCGAGATTATCATTGAGCATAGTTATTATCACTTAGGACAAATAAGTTTGCTCAAAAAAATGCTTACAAAGTCCTCATAGTCACGGGCTTTTTAACTACTGAGAACCTCAGGAATTTTATACCCAGGAAATAGGCCTATTTCCTTACCTTTGCACACTTTCAAAAAAGAGCCCATTTGCTCATGACAAAGAACAGTTCATATCCACAGTATAAAGGATTCGACATCCAAAGTATCGAAAAAGACATCCAGAAATTCTGGAAAGAAAATGAGGTATTTAAGAAGAGTGTAGAATCTCGTCCCTCAGATCGAAATTTTGTGTTTTATGAAGGTCCACCTTCAGCTAATGGAATGCCGGGCATACACCATGTCATTTCTCGAGCATTGAAAGACATGTTTTGCCGCTATAAAACACTTCAGGGGTATCGCGTTGAAAGAAAAGCGGGATGGGATACTCACGGTTTACCGATTGAACTTCAAGTAGAAAAGACCTTGGGAATTACCAAGGATGATATTGGAACCAAAATATCAGTGGAAGAATACAATGCAGCTTGCAGAAGAGATGTATTAAAGTTTAAAGACAAATGGGATGAGCTCACTGAGAAAATTGGATATTGGGTAGATTTAGACAACCCCTATGTAACCTACGAAAGAGATTACATGGAGTCTGTATGGAACTTGTTAAAGCGACTATACGATAAAGGCATGCTTTACAAAGGCTATACAATTCAGCCTTTTTCTCCTGCGGCAGGAACGGGTTTGAGTTCACATGAGCTTAATCAGCCCGGAACCTATAAAATGGTAAAAGACACCACTGTAGTAGCTCAATTTAAACTTAAAAACGCAGCTAAACTTGGTCTTGATACCGGCTGGGGAGAAACCTTTTGTTTAGCATGGACCACTACACCATGGACCCTGCCTTCAAACACGGCATTGGGTGTAGGAGATAAAATTGATTATGTAGCGGTTAAAACCTATAATCAGTATACCCACGAAAAAATCACAGTAGTTCTTGCTGAAGCATTACTTTCCAAATACTTCAAGCCCGAACAAGCAGAATTAGATCTTAATTCCTATGCAGAAGGAGATAAGAAAATTCCATATGAAATTGTAAAGAAATTTAAGGGAAAAGAACTATCAGGAATGGCCTATGAGCAATTGATGCCGTATGTTCAGCCTGATGGTAAAGCCTTTGAGATTATAAGTGCTGACTTTGTAACCACGGAAGACGGTACAGGTATTGTTCACCTTGCTCCAAGCTTTGGTGCAGACGACTTTAGAGCTGCTCAACGCCATGGAATTGCCGCATTAACTTTGGTAGATAAGCATGGTCAGTTTGTTCCTGAAATGGGCGAATTTGCCGGATTGTACGTGAAGAATTACACGGAAGAAGACGAATCGGCAGACGATTACCTTCCTACCGATGTAAAAATCGCGATTAAGCTAAAGCAGGAAAACAAAGCCTTTAAAGTAGAAAAATACGAACATAGCTATCCGCATTGTTGGAGAACGGATAAACCCATTCTTTACTATCCATTGGAAAGTTGGTTTATCAAAACTACTGCAGTAAAAGATCAGCTCATTGCATTAAATAAAACCATCAATTGGAAGCCAAAATCAACCGGTGAAGGCAGATTTGGTAACTGGTTGGAAAACCTGGTTGATTGGAACTTAAGCAGAAGCAGATACTGGGGTACTCCACTACCAATTTGGAGAACGGAAAGTGGCGATGAAGAAATCTGTATAGGTTCGGTGGAGCAGCTTAACGAAGAAGCGGAGAAAGCGGTCAATGCCGGTTTAATGGATAAAAACCCGGTTGATGCAGATTTCGATCTTCACAGACCCTATATCGATAATGTAATCCTCTGTTCTTCCAAAGGAGAAGCAATGTATCGCGAAGCAGACCTTATTGATGTTTGGTTTGATTCAGGTGCAATGCCCTATGCTCAATGGCATTACCCTTTTGAAAATAAAGACAATGTAGATCAAGGTAAAGTTTACCCTGCAGACTACATCGCCGAAGGCGTAGACCAAACTCGAGGTTGGTTCTTTACCCTTCATGCTATTTCGGTGATGCTGAATGATCAAGTGGCGTATAAAAACGTATTAGCTAATGGATTAGTGCTGGACAAAAACGGCAATAAGATGTCGAAAAGGCTTGGAAACACGATCGATCCATTCATGGCTGTTGATGAATACGGAGCTGATATTTTGCGTTGGTACATGATTTCAAATGCCCCTCCTTGGGATAACTTGAAGTTTGACCTAGAAGGAGTGTTAGAAACCAAGCGTAAGTTCTTTGGAACGCTTTACAACACCTATGCATTCTTCAGTTTGTATGCCAATATTGACGGATATAATCACAGCGAAAAAGTAAGTGAAGAACACCTTACTAAATTGGATCGTTGGGTCTATTCGAAACTAAATTCGCTCATCAAATTCGTGGAAGAATCCATGGATGATTACGAGCCAACAAAAGCCAGCAGAGCAATTCAGGATTTTGTAATTGACGATCTGAGTAATTGGTATGTACGTTTGAACAGACGCCGTTTCTGGAAAGGCGAATTAAGCGACGATAAAAAAGCGGCTTATCAAACCTTGCATTACGCACTGGTAACAATAAGTAAGCTTATGGCTTCTTTTAGTCCTTTCTATGCCGATCAATTATATAAAGATCTCATGGGTGAAGAAGGTTCCTTATCTGTGCACCTATCCGATTTCCCTAAAGTAGATGAAACTAAAGTGGACTTAGCGCTAGAGGAGCAGATAGAAATTTCGCAGAGAATCTCATCTTTAGTCCTCCGAATAAGAAAGCTGGAAAATGTTAAGGTAAGACAACCTCTTTCTAAGGCTTTAGTCCCTGCCTTAAAACCCGGCTTTGCTGAGAATTTGAAAGCAGTTGAAGATATGATTAAAGCCGAGGTAAATATCAAAGACCTCGAAATCATGGACGACAGCAGCAATATGTTGAAGAAGTCGGCGAAACCGAATTTTAAGGTTCTGGGTCCAAAAGTAGGTGCGGATATGAAGATTGTTGCCTCGGCAATACAATCTATGAGTGCTGAAGATTTGAGAGTTTTAGAATCCGGAAACAGTTTAGAAATAAAAGGTAACAAAGGATCTTATAGCATTGGTTTAGATGAAGTAGAGATTGTAACAGAAGATATTCCCGGATGGCAAGTCTTAAGTGACGGTAAGTACACAGTAGCTTTAGACCTCCATATAGACGAGGAATTAAAGACAGAAGGAATCGCTAGAGAACTTGTGAATAAAATTCAAAACCTTCGAAAGAGTAAGGATTTCGAAGTAACCGACGTAATTCACGTTGAAATCCAGTCGCATGATTACATCAACGGCGCTATCAGTGCCTTTAAAGAGTATATTTGCGGCGAAATTTTGGCAGATAAGATTGCAATAATTGAGCAATCAAATCTCGAAGATCAAATAGAGATAGACGAAAATTCAATAGAAATCAGTTTAACTAAATAAAGATAGGTTTAACTAAATTTAATACGCCATGGCAGAGCAATTGAGATATAGCGATAGCGACCTCGCAGAATTCAAAGAGGTGATCCAAAAGAAATTGGCAAGCGCTAAAGAAGAATTAAATTATCTGGTAAGCCAGATAAAGAGCGAGAATGAAAATGGCACAGACGATACTGCGAGTGCATATTTATCTATAGACGACGGTGCAGCTTCTCAACAAAAAGAAAATGTGAGTCAGCTTGCAGCCAGACAACAAAAATTCATCGACAGCTTAGAAGCTGCAATGGTGAGAATTGAAAACAAAACATACGGAGTTTGTCGAGTTACCGGTAAACTAATCAGCAAAGAGAGGTTAAAAGCGGTTCCTCACACCACTCAAAGTATTGAGGCGAAGCTGAATCAATATAGGTAATTGACAGAAGCCGGCACATACAATAGATCCAGAGCCATTTTTTGGATCTTCTTTACGGTTTTTTTCGTACTGACCTGCGATCAGGTCTTAAAGTTTTATATCAAAACCAATTTTCACTTAGGTGAAGATGTGGATGTAATCGGCGATTGGTTTAAACTCCATTTTGTTGAAAACCCGGGAATGGCCTTTGGAATCCTTCCATTTGGAGGTAAAACCGGCAAAATCATCCTTACCGTGTTCAGATTGCTCGCCTCCGGAGTTATTATCTATTATCTACGAAATCTGATTAAAGAGAAAGCTCACACTGGTCTCATCATTTTGGTATCCCTCATTTTGGCGGGAGCATTGGGTAATATCATTGATAGTATTTTTTACGGTCGGATATTCTCGAGCAGTGAGTTCGGACATGTAGCAACCTTCTTACCCAAAGAAGGCGGTTATGCTCCTCTTATGATGGGCAAAGTGGTTGATATGCTGTATTTTCCTTTATTCAGTTTTGACATTCCCGAATGGGTTCCATTTAAAGGCGGTGATCGTTTTCATTTCTTTAACCCTGTTTTTAACATTGCCGATGCCGCAATCAGTGTTGGGGTATTTACCATCATTCTCTTCAGAAGAGCGCTGTTCAGTAATGAAGAAAACTTAGATATTGACGAACCCGGCGTTGAAGATGTAATCGAAGAAGAGGGTATAGACAATCCAAGAGAACCAAAGGAATCTGCAGATCAGAGCAGCGATTCAGAAACAAATCCCGAAGCCTCTACCAACTCTGGCAGCGAGGAAAAAAAAGAAGATTAAGAATCTCAAATTCCGCATTTCGTATTATTTAATTTACCTTTCCCACAAATTATAAGATGAAATCTGTATTTGCTTTTGTGGTGATTGCACTTATCGGCTGCAACAACGCTAAGCCCAAAATAGAGGGCTGGGTAGAACTCGACAAAGAAATCTATAATGTCCAATACCCTCCTGCCTGGGAGTTGAGAGATCAAAGGCAAATGAATACAGAGTTTATTCTCTTGGCACCTGCAGATGGAGATGATGATCTTTTCAGAGAAAATATTAACCTTTTGATTCAACAACTGCCGGCTGAGACCAACACATTGGATAAATATATTGCACGCAGCGAGCAAGACATAAAAAAAATGATAGACGGCAGTGAAATTTTGGTTTCAGAGCGAAAGACCGACGAGAATGGAGAATACCATATTCTAAAATATTCCGGCCGTCAGCAGATCTACAATTTTGTTTTTGAGCAACAAGTAAGAATTATGGGCGATAAAGCGTACTGCATCACTTTTGCCGCTGAACAACAGAACTATCCTAAATACAAGGAAACCGGGGAAAAAATCCTTAATTCATTCTACATTAAATGAATCCGGCAGACCTCACATCTTGGGTACTCATTGGAGTTATAGCTCTGATCAGTTACCAAGGGTTTCAAGACCCTCAAATTGTTTATAAGCTCTTATTTGATGTTGGTGAAATAAGAAGGAACAAAGACTATTTGCGTCTATTAAGTTCCGGGTTTATTCATGCAGATTGGAATCATTTGCTTTTCAATATGCTCACGCTCTATTTCTTTGCTGATGCCGTGATAGCAGGATTGGGAATTTACTTATTCCTATTGGTGTATTTCATTAGCTTGGTTGGAGGAAATTTGCTTTCACTACTACTCCATAAGGATGAATACAACTATAAAGCCTTGGGTGCTTCAGGAGCGGTATCCGGGATTGTTTTCTCTGCGATTGCATTGGTTCCCGGCATGAAAATCGGTTTTATCTTTATACCCATTCCATTTCCTGCTTGGATCTATGGCTTTGGTTTTGTGCTCTATAGCATCTATGGCATAAGAACAAGAAGAGACAATATTGGTCACGATGCCCATCTAGGAGGAGGTATACTTGGTGTTCTGGCAACTGTTGCCATCTTTCCCGAGTTATTATACACGAATACACTCGCTATCTCCCTCATTCTTATTCCGGCGATCATTTTCCTATTGATCCTCAAATTCAAACCGGAATTATTAAATATCAGAAAATACTAGTTGTTACGAATTAGAGACTGTTTTGCAATACATGCTCGATTTATCTTTGTATTGTTACTAGCCTTAGATTTTAGTATTGTATTAAACCTGTTAAGAATCAGCACCCCTATTAAACTGATTGACCGATTCCTCATTTTTACCCTTTTTCTTTTTTTCATCTTTACCGAAAACCGGTTTAAAGATGAAATACACCCCGATGAAAATAATCAGTGGGATTAGAAATTCACTGGCAACGAGTAATACCTTAAAGGTTGTACTCGGTTCCTCAGTGGGCATTTGTTCACCTAACTGCTGTAAAATCATCTCGGTTCATCATCATTCTCCGAAAAGGAGTCCGGCTCCGGTTTCGGAGGTGTTGTTAAAACTTTATAAAAGAAATATCCGGTTATTGCAGTTACTGTAACCTGAACCACGATCATTGTTATTAATGCTGATGTTCCCATTATGCTCTCCTTTCTCTTAATACTTGTGCTCTGCGCACCATTGCTGCTAATCCTATAAAAACAAGTGCCAATAGTAGCCTCGACATATCGAGGAAGAATATTCTATTGATAAAACTTCCCTTGGCATACACTTGCCCTTCTTCAATTTGATCTCCTTTGCTTATAGTGAGTTCAGCTGATTTCTTGACAAAGAGTTTATCTGCTACTGTGCTATCAAAAGCTTCTCCGCCGTCTTCAGGTTCCTTTTTCACTACATGTCCACGCTTGGTTTTATAAAACGTCTGGACATTGCTAATGTTTACTATATGATTTCGATCATCTTGTTCTATACTCTCTACTACTCCACTTTTCTCAGCTTCTTGTACATCGGAAAAATACGCCGTATTATGTGTGATACCCTTATTCATGATCTTACCGATAATACTAGAAGGATCCAATTCCCAATCACCTTGAAATGCTTTCGCCCATTCGTTGTTTTTCGGTTGCACCAATGATGCAACGAAAATTACGAGAATAAAAATAGGAGTAACATACTTAATGATGTATTTGTAAATGTTCGGAACCTTCATATCTGCTCCGTAGTTAATCTCATCCCATCCTTGATTCACTCCGAAGACCCAAGAGAACAAGATCACCTCTGCCAGGGCAAATACCACCAGGGACACCGTTCCCGTCCAATAGTCATACTCGTCGAAGACACCGTATTCAAAAAAGAAAATGGTAGGTAAGGCAAGGAAGAATACAAATACTCCCAGCGTAAATGCAGATTTATTTCTAGACCATTTAAACTCATCTTGAACAAAGCCCATCCACGGTGTACCCATGGCTAAAGATGAGGTAATTCCGGCAAAGAAGAGTAATCCAAACCAGGCAACTCCAGCCAGAACAGGTAATATACTTGCAAACTGATCGAAGAGATACGGCATGGTCTTAAAGGCCATCATAAATCCTGCGTTTTCTTTAACCCAGTCTAAACCTAAATAACCTACAGCAATTGGAATTACTACAGAAGCACCAAGAACTATCTCGACAAATCCATTCATCCACCCGGCACTCATTGCATTTAGTGCAATATCATCCCGCTTCTTAACATAGGAGGCATAGCACTGAATGGTTCCCATACCAACGGATAAGGTAAAGAATATTTGTCCGGCTGCTTCCAACCAAACTTTCGGATTATTCAAACTATCGTAACTCGGCTCCCACAAGAAATTGAGACCGATATGAGAATTACAATCCTCACATTTTCCGGTATCTCCCATGGTTATTGCCATAATGGCTAAGAATGCTCCAAAACCGATCAGCAAAGGCATGGCTATTTTAGCCACTTTCTCTATACCTCCACTGAGTCCTTTTGAAAGCACCCAAATATTAATTACCAATGTAATTACGAATGCCAATAATGCCCATGTTGGAAAATTAACGCCTGCAGATATATCAACATACTGATCAAAGGTCTCTCCTACTTTTCCGATATCCATACCTAAGAAATCACCTTTCAGCGACTTCAAGGTATAGGTTAGAGTCCAAGACTCTATATAGGTGTAATAGGCCATAACGCCTATATTGGTGAAGATCCCAAAAACTCCAAAATACTTCCAGAGCCTCTTTTTGGTCATGTTATCTAGGATAAACGGAGTACTATGATCACCATATCGACCGCCGTAGCGCCCCATTCCCCACTCTACCCAGAGTAAAGGAATACCCATCAATAAAAATGAAACAAGGTATGGAATAATAAAGGTACCTCCGCCGTTTTCTACTGCTTTTACAGGAAATCTGAGAAAGTTACCCAGACCAACCGCATTACCGGCCATCGCCAAAATTAGACCTACCCGACTGCCCCAGGATTCTGAAGTATTTGCCATAAGATAATTTCAGTGCAATATGCTGAAATGCAGATGAATATCCAAATTAGAGACGCTTCGCAGAATGGTACTGATGAGAAAATGATTGTTTCTCTTCGTTGTAGATACCTTCTTTCTTAAGCTCATCGATTCTCACGGCACCATGAGCATGGATTATTTTTCCTCCACGGAGAGCAATTCCAACATGCGTAACTCTTGCATCCTTCTCGAAAAACACAAGGTCTCCTTCTCTTATTAAATCAAAAGAAACCGGCTTTCCGAGTTCCTGTTGTTGCCATGCATCGCGTGGTAGCGACACCCCCAGACATTTAT
Organism: bacterium; assembly: GCA_018223105.1. GTDB lineage: Bacteria > Bacteroidota > Bacteroidia > NS11-12g > UBA9320 > JAAEYY01. The sequence continues at coordinate 72,904 of JAAEYY010000014.1, forward strand.
ACACAATCTGTACAAACCCCGAGCAATCCACCCCCGCGAAAGTTCGTCCACCCCACATATAGGGTACACCAATAAATTTCATGGCTAAATCTCGTACATTTCCTTCCGTTGGTTCTGAGAACTGATCAGCTTGATCGCTCGAAAATTCTGAGCCCATTGAAGCTATTAAAGAACTGTTATTCAACATGTAGATATTAAATAACTCCTTTTGAATAAATTCACCGTGATGAACTTCTGTATTTAGGCTACTATGGCTGATCCAACCTTCATAACCATCAAAATGCATTCGAACTTTAGACCATTCTTCGTTGTCTTCCAGTATATCGTAGGTTTCCCCATAAATCATCTGAGTTACCATCTCCTCTGTACTACTTGGATTTTTACGCAGTGGTATTTGAGTGAGATGACAATATCCTGTTTTCATAATTATAGATGCAGACGGTCTTTCCTTGCCAATAATTTTTCATCGCTTTCCTCGCGATCCGGGTCCGGTACACAACAATCTACCGGACAAACAGCAGCACACTGTGGCTCTTCATGAAACCCTATGCACTCTGTACATTTATCCGGCACAATATAATATACTTCGTCAGAAATAGGCTGATGCTTTGCTTCTGCATCGGTAGAATCGCCTCCCTCCAATGTATAATCGCCTTTAACCGTAGTACCATCGGAAATTGCCCATTCTGCTCCCGCTTCGTATATGGCATTATTAGGGCATTCAGGTTCGCAAGCCCCACAATTGATACATTCGTCTGTAATGATAATTGCCATACTGCAAAGAAACAGTAAATTTATCAGCGATTAAACCATTTCGGCGATTTTGATGTAAGGATAAACTAAAATTTATTCTCAATACAGTTTAATAGCCTAATCTGCGTTAGTCTTTTGTTTATGAGATACATCATCATCATTCTGAGTTTTGCAACTCTTCAGCAATCTATTCTTGCTCAAGATACTTTAAAAATTGCCTTTGGCTCTTGCAATCGTATGGATTCTTCTCAAACCTATTGGAATCAGGTTACTGCAGAAAACCCGGACCATTGGTTATGGCTAGGCGATAATTTATATGCAGATACAGATCAACCCGATGTGTTAAAACAGAAGTACGATGAATTGATCAATAATGAGCAATACAAGACCTTCAAGTCTGAAGTTAAAATTGATGGAACTTGGGATGATCATGATTACGGTTGGAATGATGAAGGAAGTTCTTATGCTTTAAAAAACGAGTCTAAAAGCCACTTCATAAGACTCATGGACTTTGACTCTACACATCCAATTCATGAACATGAAGGAATCTATCATTCCACTTACATTGAGAAAGAAAGTATAAGACTTAAGGTGATCTTTCTGGATACAAGAACTTTCAGATCTGACTTAAAACGGAATTTAAATGGATCTCCAGTACCTCAACCCACCGGCACAATCCTTGGTGAAGAACAATGGCAATGGCTCGAGATGGAGCTTCAAGACTCAAGCGTGCAGGCCTTTATTATTGCTTCGAGTATACAGGTATTGAGCTCAGAACATCTTCACGAGAAATGGGCCAACTTTCCAAATGAGAGGAATAGATTATTGCAATTAATTCGCAACAAGCCTGTAATGATCTTAAGTGGAGACCGTCATCATTCCGAGTTCTCTAAAATAAAACGAAAAGGAGCTGATTTATACGAATTTACCTCCAGTGGATTAACGCATTCATGGGAACACAACAATAATGAGCCCAATGAACTCAGATGCGGTAAGACCTATAATCTAAAGAGTTTCGGTATGCTTAATTTCTATATCAAGAAGAAGAAACTTTTTGTTGAGATGAGTATTCAATCTCTTTCAGGAGATGATACCGTTCAAGCTGAAAAAGTAAAGTTCAAATTATTGAATTAAGGCCTCAATTTGCTCTTTATTCGGGTGATCGGGATATTTTGAAAGAATTTTCTGAGACCAAAGCTTAAGAGCTTGCTTATCTTGAGTCCGGATGGCTAGATTTAATTGAGCCTCCCAAATGCCAAGATCTTTTGGAAATAAACCGTAAGCATAGTCTAAATACTCTTTTGCTTTCTTAAAGTTCATCAAACCAATATTCAGTATCCCGGCAGCTTCATACACTTCAGGGTCGTAGCGATAGATGCTGAGAATTTCAGCCTCTAATTCACCGGCTTCCTCAAACTTACCATGACGAGATGCCAAAATAAAATACCTACGATTTACCAATGGATCTGCGGTATTCATTTTATAACTCAAATTAAACATCTGCATTCCATCTTCGTATTTATTAATCCTCATCATTGATTCACCTACCATGTACGCTGTCCAATGATCCAATTCGGGTGCATTGGAATTATAATAGTTTACCAAGGTGGCAAAGTCTTCTTTTAAGTATAGATATTTAATATTGAGTATCGGAAACTCATTGCTCTCCAACAAAATACCGGCCTGCTGCAGAAAGAACGGGTTTTTATCAAACTTCTCAAAATACTCGAGATAGGCCTTTGTTTTATAATAAGGATCAGGGTCTTCATTGTTCACAGCATAGAGACCAATCAATTTGCTCATCTCTTGTTTATGTTCTGATTTTACCGGCTTTCGGATGTAATGATCGTGTACTGAAACATGCGGAATATCTTCTGTCCCTTGTTGAGGCATATGACAAGTAACGCAGTTATTATCTACCTTAGTTCTAGTCTCTTCCAACTCTGTGCATCCTTTATCTGTATGACAATCAGCACAAACAGCATTGTAAACAGAACCTTGGGTATACTTCACAGAAACATGAGGGTTATGGCAGGAAATACAAGTGAAGGGCTTCTCTTTATCTCTATTTTGAATGAAACACTCGCTTCGCTGAAATCTAGCTGCATGATTGGCCATATCAAAATTCTCTTCATTTCCTTCAAACAGAGGCAGATAAATTTCAAAGGTCTCAGACAAGTCCATTCCGGGTCTAAAGTCCGTAAATTTCTTGCCCTCTTTTAGTACGTTTAAGCCTTGAAGATGGCAGCGTTGACAGACATCAATCTGTCGTTCCCAGCTTAAATTCCTCGGGTTTACAATAGAAGGCACTTTTTCTGAATCCAATGTACCTTCTTTGGCTCTTTTGATATGCAGTTCTCCAGGGCCATGACATCGTTCACAGTCAATCCCGCTTCCTACACTTGCAAAGCTAAACTGCGATTCGTCGAGCATCTTTGGCATTGCATTATGACAAGACAAGCACTCTACGTTCAGTATGCGATTAAACCTTGAATTATTTCCATTTTCGTAGCCCGGAGGTAAATCCCACTTTCCTTCTTGAACATAATAAGTTAAGGGTGCTTGAAATAGGAAATTCCCGTTTCTGTAGATATGGGAATTGGTATGTTGCCCGGACCCTACAATGTAGTCAATAAACACTTCCAACTGATGGGTAGTATCGCCATCATTTAATCGAAATTCTTTGATAAAAAGGGAATCCCTTCTCCAATAGGGCGAATAATAGTAATCTAGAAATGAATCATAGACTATATGTTGCTCCTTAAACTCTGCTGAACTTTTAACCTTGGTAGCATGGTCAAACGACATTCCCATTCCGGTATGAATGAAGGTGCTTACCTTGTCGCTATGACATTCTGCACATGCATCAATACCCACATAATCAACAACAGGAGCGTGATTAGCGTAATCTTGCCCAACACCATCAGTATTGCTACTGCATTGGTATAAAAAAAGTAATGATAAAATTAGGGAGACCGCTGTAAGTACTCCCAGTTTAGAGTTTTGCTGAAATATTCTTAGTATTTGCTTTGCCACGCCATCACTCCTCCAAGCAAGTTTCGGACATTTCCAAAGCCTTGTTTGATCATGAATTCTTTAGCAGCAGCACTTCTTCCTCCACTTTTGCAATGAACAACTACTTCTTTATTCATCCAATCATCTAGATCGTCTATTTTTCCTTGTAGTTCTCCTAATGGAATAAGTTTACCGCCAAGATTAAATTCCTCGTATTCCCAAGGCTCTCTAACATCAATTAAAAGAAAATCTTCTTTATTGTCCAGCTTATTCTTGAGCTGTTCTACTGTTATGTCTTCGTTATTCATCATCAAGGCACAAAAATAATCAGTTTTGATTGTAACCAATTACCATGAGTATTCACAGCTCGTATTACATACATTCCGTTCTGCAAAGACTCTGTATTTATGAAGTCTTGGTTTTCTGCACTAAGCACAACCTGTCCTTGCATATTTAATATCTCGATCTTATTGAAATGCTTTCTAAAATTCACCTGCTTATGTGCCGGATTTGGATAGAACTCCAATTCCTCATTAACAAGCTCCGCTTCAGGCTCTATTCCTAACCAAACTTCACGTCGGCTGCCTACATAAGGCCTCATCATTAATTCACCTTCCGGCAAATTCGCGTTAGACCAGCTTCCAAATAACTTGTAAAAAAGGAATGAGCTACTTTCTCCTTTGTGAATGGTGTTTCCTGAATTTAGATCCCAACCCACATTCAAGTTATACATTGATTGCTGCCACCATCCTATATAGAAATCGCCGGCAGGCAAAAACAATTGGGTATCAATATAATGAATATAGTATCTGCCCGGTTGATAAACATACTGAGGAGTGAGTATATCAGATTCATAAATCAAACTATCACCACCTGTGGTATCTACACCTCCTAGATGCTGCCAAATTCTCAGTGTAAACTCTTCTCGGCTCACATCAAATACAGCCTCATTAAAATATACACCGATTGCATACACGGAGTCGGCTTTGTTCAAGGTAAATCGATATGCAATTTCACCCTCGATATTACTTGGGTTGGTATTATGGTCGAATCCAAAACCTCGTTCAGCAGTACCGTCATCATGAGCGAAATAGTCATCAAAAACCTGAGTGGTTCTCAATTGATCATTGATTCGGATATCATTTATTGAGGAAATACCTGCTTCCTCTATTTCATAAAGTCGATCGATGACAACCGGTCTTTGCCCTGAAATATTTGTAAAATTATAAGACTCAAATCTACGAAGCACGTGAGATTGACTCGGCATATTCACATTATTTTCTGTGAGCAAAGTGCTTTTTAAGGTTGTTGCGCCAAAGGTTTCTTCATGCCTCACCTGACAAACACAAAGATCTTCATCCAAATTAGAAGCATCAATAAAAATAGAGTCTGCATTCTCTTTACCCGGCGAAGCTTTATAGTGATCCAAAGGCATAACACTATAATCTTTCAGGAGTGAACTAGCTTGTGAGGAGAATGCATGATCGTAATAAAATGAGTCTCCGGCATTTCTGTTTTTATTAAATACAATATAGTCTATATGCCATTGATTAGCATTCCCAACTTGTTTAGTCCATGTAGTAAATAAAAACTGAAAACCTTTATGCAGATAACCCGTATCTGTAATTGGAATTAATACTTGTCTGAAGGGTTTGCTCTCAGGAGTTCCTCCCTTAGTCCAAACTTGAATCCAGTTGCCATTCTCACTTTTAAAAAACAGTCGGATACTATCTCTTTCACCCAGATGATATCCATTTCCATTGGGTTGATAGAAAAAGCTAAAATAGAGTGAATCACTTAGCTTATATCGTGTCCCGTTAGAGTCGTATGTATTGATCGGCTGCGACAACAAACTGTCTCCGGGGCCAAACAACCTTCTATTAATTGTACCGTTGTATGGTCTTCCTTGTGGATTGAGAGCATCAAAAGTTGCAACATTTATAGTAGGTGGATTTATCGGGAATTGCGAATTCACAAATACCTGATTATTAAGCCATTTACTTGAATCCGGATAAACATTACTGGTTGAAAAATCTTCAAAGAATGGAAGTTCCAGCGTATCCTTTCTTCCCCATTTATTTACGGTATTAACTTGTCCCCAAACATAATTGGGATGATCTTGATATATACGCTCTAAATATCCATTGCTCTCTAAGGGGTAAGTAGTTACCTGAGCATTGGAGATTACAGCAAATAGTAGAAATACTAATGTAAGGCTATTTTTCATTCTGTTCTTCTAATAAACGCAGGCAAATGGATTAAAGTGTAATCTAGGAATCAAAACAATTCAATGGGCTCTTCACCTTCGATAGGTTCATCGGTAAAATCAGTGGTATCTGATTGATTTTTAGGTACACCGATGATCAAATCGATTTTGGAGTTTCTTTCGATCAAGCCGCCGGGTTGAAGCTCGGTAGAATCACCGTGGATTCTTTGGCCCAGAACAGGTTTGTTCGCTGTTGAGCGCACCATATCACTAGGGCGTTCAATGATCTTACCCATTTTCAAACCCAGTCTTGATAAGATGCTTTTTGCTTGATTCAAAGAAGTCTTTCCTGCTAAATCAGGAACTTCCACCATAGGAATCTTATCTGAATTTATGACCAAATAGACTCTTCTTCCCGATTTTACTTGTAATCCGGGAGCAGGATCCTGATTGATAACTGAAAGTTTTCTTTCTCCATCTTTATAAACAGTATCCATCACTTCATATCTCAAACCAAGTTCTTCAAGGGTTGAAATTGCATCTCTGCTTTGCTCACCTAGTAATTCGGGTACTTCAATTAACTCTTCATCGTGCTTGGTATACACTCTGAGAATACGCAAAGTGATAAAGATAAGGACTGCAATCGTGAGAATAATGAGTCCGAGATGGATTAGTATTTTCTTCATGCTCTATTTACTACCGGAGATGTTCTGCTTTTGCCATATTCCAGAATTTGATCGATAAACTCATATGGCTTGTAATTATTAATTGCCGCTTGATGGTAAATACAAGTTGCCGGTGTCATTCCGGGTAGCGAATTTACTTCAATGATAATCACATCCGGTTCTTTCCCTTCATAAATCCGAACAAATGCATCAATTCTGCAATATCCTTCAACCTGAAGTAAGCGAGCTACTTTTTCAAATTCTTTCTTTACCGCTGCGCTAATTCTCTTCTGTTCTTCGGTATTTTTGGAGTATCTGGCGGGGGTAATATTCTGACCTTCTCCTGCCAGGAATTTCTCTGCCAAACTCAATACTTTACCTGAAGACAAGGCTTCTGATGCTTCAAAGACTTCGTATTTGAGTTCATTTCCTTCTCTGTATGTCAGCATCCCTCCTGTTATTTCCAAGAAACGGTCGGCATCTTTCTTCGAAGTGAAGTCTTCAACCATAAATGCATCCTTGCTCGGAAACTCGTCTTTGCTCCCTATTTGCAGAACTTCTTCAACTTCCGGGCTGCGTTCAATTTGCCCAAAGCACAAATCTGCATAAGTTTCCAGCATGGAGCGATCTTCTATCTTTATTACCGCTGAACTGCAGCCTTCATCGTGGGGTTTTGCAATTAGTGGATACTTCAATAGTTCGATTTGCTGAATTAAACTATCTCGATCATTCATCCATTGGGTTTTAGAAATCAATTGATGATCAGCAACCCTAACTCCATTCTCCCTTAAGATTTGATTACTTTGATATTTGTCTATGGTAAGCTGTGAACTAGCCACTCCCGAGCCATTGTAAGGAACTCCTAAACGATCTAAATGAGCCTGAACCTGACCATCTTCTCCCGGCCTTCCGTGTAATGCAATAAAAACTTCATCGTATTCACTGGCCAGATCATCATATTTGATTTCTCTGGGCTCAAACCTGTGATTCTCTGCAGCATATTTTGAAGTCACCTTTTTAGCCTCTAATCTTATTTTTTGAAGAATCGAACTGGGTTTAGGGTTTTCCACTTTATCCCTGATATCATCTGCATTGTCTTTCAGCATAATATTCACCGGTAACTCAAATAAGCGGTGTGCACCATCCTTGCCAGATAAGAATACCGGTTGAGGTAAATACTTTGTTGATGAACTTAATTTCTCGTAAATATTACGACCACTTTCTACAGAAATGTGTCGCTCAGTAGAATAACCACCCAGAATGACAGCTACCTTAGTTTTATCTTGAAGAGCAAGATCTCCCTGCTCTAAATGTGCATCAATTTTTGACACCAGGGCTTTATATTTCACAGCCGATGGCTTTTTTCTCAAGCGCTGGTTTAATGAGGTTCTGATAATGTAGGTCACAAACTGTTTTGGACTTAATCCAATCTCAGCAGCTTGATGGAAAAAGAAGGAAGACGGCATCATTCCCGAAGTAGTGTTTGGATCGTTTAGGAATATTCCATCCGCAGTTATAAATCCGTCAATTCTCGCATATACTTCAAATTCGAAATAATCAAAAAGATCAACACATGCCTTTCTAATTTCCTCTATTTTCTCATCCTCAATATTTATTGGAGTTTGCTTGTGCGACAAGCCCGGAAGATATTTTGAATTATAGTCGAAAATTTCAGATCCTTTAACAACCTCCGTTGGCGGCAATGCTAAAGCTTTTCCTTCATCATCCTGAATAACAATACAAGAAAACTCTCTTCCTTTTAGAAAGGATTCAAAAATTACTTCATACTCTCCTGCGGTGGCTTGTAATCTAATTTTCTCTTTGTGCTCAAATCCATCTTTTAAGGTCTGGAGTAAATCTTCGGGATGCAGGCAAAGGTCATTATCTACCAAAATTGGCACCCCAAGGCCAATTCTTAAATCCGTAGTTTCTCTAACAAACTGAACTTGGTCTATTGACTCCCAGTCCTTCTTACTTAAATCTCGTATAAAAAATGTACTATATACCTTCTTAGAAAACTCATCTGCATTTTCAATCACTTGAACACCAATTGAAGAACCTTGGTTAGACGATTTTGCTACAAAGGGCAGTCCTAGTTTCTCTTTCAATTCCTCGAAGAGCTGCTGGGCGTCGCTTTGCTCCCATTCGTTCAAATCTATGCTTTCATAATTCTGGATTGGAAGACGTTGTGGCCACCATTTCTTCTGTATTTGCTTTGATACACCTAGAGCAGATGGCAATATTCCTGAACCGGAATATGGAATATTATACCATTCCAACATCCCTTGTAATGTACCATCCTCTCCAAAACTGCCGTGTAAGGCTAAAAATGCAAAGTCTATTTTCTTACTTAATTGCTCAATGCTAAGAGGATTCCCAATTTCATTCAGCATTTTATTGTAGGCCATATCGTCCAAATCAAGGCTTTCGCTGTAAATCTGGAAATGATGATCTGAGTCTGGTAGGTAAGCTGATGGAGGAAAAAAGTCTCGTATGGTACCGCGGTAAACAAACTCCCATTTCAATTCAACAAAGTTCCCCTTTGCATCAACAAAAATGGGTACGGGATCGAAGATTCCTTTATCGAGATTATCGTATACTGTTCTTCCACCCGCAAATGAAACCTCGCGTTCTCTCGAAGCTCCACCAAAAAATATTCCGACCTTTATCATTATCAATTCAAAAATGCAGAAGTACGCCTCCTAAAAACAAATATTAATTTAAACCAATTGTGCAAAATTTTGAGCTTTTGACAATTAGTATTTCATTTGGAACGGAATTTGAACGTATAATCGCATAAAACAAGGTTAATGAAAATAGTATACACTTTAATATTCATGCTTGCAGCTCAATTTGTAATGGCGCAAGATCAAACTTCAGAAACTCCCGCAGACAGTACTAAAGGCAGCGAGACCACTACATTGCCATCTCTGGTACTAAAGAACATCGACGGTGAGGATGTAGACATAGCTTCATTTGGTACAAACGGTAAAATCACAATCATCTCTTTTTGGGCTACATGGTGTAAGCCCTGTATTAAAGAGTTGAAGAATATGAATGATTTATTGGGCGATTGGATCGATGAGTATGATGTTGAACTGGTAGCAGTGAGTGTAGATGATTCAAGAAACATGTCTAAAGTTAGACCTTTTGTAAGTGGAATGGGATGGGATTTTGAAGTTCTGTTGGATCCAAACGGTGATTTACAACGAGCTTTAAATGTAGCAAATCCACCGGTTACATTCTTAATAGATCAAAACGGAAATATAGTTTATGTGCACACAGGCTATGTTGAAGGCGATGAATATGAGCTTGAAGATCATATTGTTGAAATCGCAGATACCGACGAATAACACATAAATTGAAGAATAAGATTAAAGGCCGAAAGGCCTTTTTTTATGGAATGAGGATTTCTTGAGTGTCGTAACCAAGTTGGATTCCATCGGGCAAGTCGCGGTTGATTTCATCGTGTAATCCCATCTGATGACTCATATGTGTGAAATAGGTTTTTTCTGCGCCTATTTCCTGTGCAAGAGCTACCGCTTCTTTTAAGGTAAAATGCGAAATATGATCCGATTGCCTCAGTGCATTCAAGATCAGTACTTTCGATCCTTTTACTTTCTCTTTTTCCTCTTCCGAAATATGGTTAGCATCGGTGATATAGGTGAAATCCTGTATTCTGAATCCAAACACCGGCAGTTTATAGTGTAAAAGGCGAATCGGGCTTATAGTTTCGCCATTAATCTCAAATGGATCACCATTAAAGATATGGAGATTAAGATCAGGAACTCCCGGATATTTAAATTCCTCAAAACAATAGTAAAAATCCCTTTTTAAAACCTCATCAACCCTTTCGTCGGCATACACTTCCATCGCTTTCTTTTGTATGAAATTATACGCTCTTATATCATCAAAGCCTGCGGTATGGTCTTTATGTCCGTGAGTAAACAATACTGCATCCAATTTTCGAACATCATTTGTAAGCATTTGTTGCCTGAAGTCAGGTCCGGTGTCAATCACCAGTGAAACCAAATCAGTTTCCACTAGAATACTTGATCGCAGTCGTTTGTCTTTGGGATTGTTAGATTTACAAACCTTGCACTGACAAGCAATAACCGGAACACCTTGAGAAGTACCTGTGCCGAGGAATGTAATTTTCACGTGGCAAACCTACAGAAAATCCCGAATAAAGCACGAAACTATTATAAGTCCGATAGAAAGCTAATATCACTTGAGCTGAAAGCAGCGGTCCATTACTTCTTTGAAGTGGGCGGTTTGTTTCTCCAACTGTCCATCCATACTAGAAATGGCTTGAGGACTCAAGTACCAGCCCAGGGGAATCAGCTCTCCGTCGGGCCGATCGAGGTTTATAAAAACAGCATCATCAGAAGCAGGTAAGTTATTAATTTTCGTATTCTTACTGCTGTAGTTTCCGCTGTTCACCCAGACTTTTGAGAAGGTATTGATAGGAGCAATAATTTCATGCATCCCGTTGATTTCGGTTGTGTATTCATCTTTGGTATTACGGATAAATACCATGATAAATTTCGTCTTCAGGTTTCGATGCCTTGAAATCTCTTTGAGGTAATTATAGAGTTCAAACATGGTGCTTGCTCCCATATTTTCTACATAACCTCCATCAACAAGGTGCCCCCATTTATTTCCGTCGCGATCAAATACCAGGCCGGGAGGAGTTAGGAAAGGGAACCTTGAACTCAATGAAATTGCAGTGCTATAGGGAATATCCTGATCCATTACACTAAACAAGTCTTCTTTTAGTGGAAAAATCTCTTTCTCTGCTCGCACATTGCTTATCAATGTAATTAAGCCATTCTCAGATTTTGTTGAATTATAGAAATACAAACATGGATCATCAACCGTTGAAGCTAAAAAACCTTTTGCAAATACATCGCCTTCTACACTTCGTGCCGCTTCTTCCCAAGAATATTCTAAAGCTCGTGCTCTATCTACTCTGTACACCGGGAAGGGTAAGAATTTCTGGACTAAGTCCGGAAATACCAACCATGAAGAAACCGGAGATAAGAAATCCTGACTTAAGATATCATGGGCTTTCTGAGGAATACTATCCTCCTGATTTTTCACCAGGGATTTGTAGGTTGCCACACCTAAAGACCCGCCTGAAACCGCACTATATGCGTAAACAGATTTATCAAAAGAAGGATGATATGCCTGCATCTCTGCTAATACCTGAGCAGTCCAATAGGAAGCTCTAACACCACCACCTTGAGCTGCAACCAACACCACAGGAACAGAATCGTTCATGCATGGTGTTTGATTCTCGTACCAAGATAAGAAGTGATTCTCTATACTTTTTCTATGTTGAGGTGCATCTTCAACCGTTCTGATTTTGTGATTGTTATTGAAGAAGCTGAAGACCATCACCATCACTATAATCGTAAAAGTGAAGGGAAAGCTGAAATGCTTTTCTGCAAAATCAATAAAAGTCCCAATTACTTGCCAGGACCCCAGAGCAAACAGAATTATTGCTGATGAGCCTAGTTTCTGAGGGAAATGAACCGGATAGAGAACAACTAGAGTAAATAATGTAAATATGCATATTAGCCGAAAAAGAATCCACGGACCCTGCTTTTTCCAAATAAATAGTGCCGGATAGGCTTCGTTTTTGATCAATACATAATCCGGAATATTCATGAATTTTAATGGATTCCGACTCATGAAGAAAACGATTATTTGTTTTCTCATGTAGAAGAAAATAAAAAGCCAAATCCCTAAACACAAATAGAGATAGACCATAGGATTGTGCCAGCCGGTTGCCTTGAGCAAACCCGCCATGAAAATTATGATCGGCATAAGCCCCAAGACCCTTGGAATCATTACCTGAGCCTGAAGTGCGTAACGCTTGCTGAATTGTACAAAATCAAAAGTGGTGAAATGCAATTCAACCCGTGACGATCTCCAGCTTTGCCAGCTCCACCACATTACGGCAATCAGACTATACCATGCGTGATAACGTATCGGCGGTTCAGCAGTAAAGGATAAGGCTCTTAGAATATCATTACCCTGCTCCATAACTACAAGACCTATCCAACCAATAAGTTGGAAGAGTAATATTACCCAGCAGTTCTTGAGTACAATGTAGTAATTAAAAAGGAGCCGTAGCATTCTGTATTAAGTTACGATTTTTTCAGAGGATAAACTATTGATATTCATCATTATTACCATTAACTGACGAATATCTTCACCCTCTTTTTCACTCCTCAAACTTACCTAAACTTTCGTCAATTTATTAATAGAATTTTTTAATCAATTCGGCAAAATCACTTTTGTTGAAGTTACGGCTCTTGAACACAGAAGTATTTAGAAAAAGATTAAAACGAGGATACTGATCGAAACCGGTTGGAACCTCAATTGGATGGCTATATTCAAGACCAACAAAAAGCTTTTTTACATTTACTGCGATATTTCCTGTTATTGCTTCAAACTGATCATAAGAAACGTATGAGCCCCCAATATTGAAATAAGGTGTGTTGAAATCAATTGCGGTTTCTACAAAATACTCATTTCCTGAGTATGCACCTGTAAAAGATGGAAACAAGGTGTAATTATCGCCGAACTTCAAAAATCCTCCAACAAATGCATTCGCAGAAAGAGGCATAGTTCTGGTGGATGTTCTATCAAATGAAATATTCTGCTTAATCATGTTTTCCACCGAAACTGAAGCGATAAGTTTATCGAAATTAAAACTGAAGCCAAATTGAAAATCTACATAATCAATGGATCGATTCAGATCGTTAAGTGAAGGTACGGTAACCAATTCTCCATTTAAATCTCTGAAAGTATACCCATTGGTAGAGTCAAAATCTTCATTGAACAAACTTCTTTGATTAAATTGTAAGCTTCCTCCATATCTAAAACTGTATTTTTTTTCGGTCTTCACTGTACGGCCATAGGTAACATTTAACATATTGTTCTGGGCATATTCATTGTAAATTCTTTCGTACCCCACCATATAATTACCGAGTTTCAATGGCATACGACCTTCCAACATAAGTTGGAAAGAATTACCTACATCCGCATCTGTAAGAACCCTTACCAAGTCTTCTTGTAAGCCGGCTAGAGCCGGATTTAGTTCACCGGGTTGCTTAATGTCTTTCCCATTTAATGATTCTAAATTCTGAGCAAAAAGAGCAGCTGAAAAAAGAGCGAGACCAAGTAGAGTTATTATTCTTTGCATACCTTTAAATATTCAAACTTAATACCATTTGATTACACCCTGGTACATTGAAGCTAATTTCATAATTAAGCTAGGCTGAAAAAAAACATTTGCCGTAGCTTTGTCGGCTTGAAATTCAAACTCGAACATCCTGTATTCAATATTGTAGCTGAAGAAGGAGCGGCCTTAGGCTGTGAAGTATATGTAGTAGGTGGATTTGTTCGCGATCAATTACTAAGGAGACCCTCAAAAGATGTCGATTTTTTAATTATAGGTTCCGGAATTAATCTGGCCGAAAGAGTTAAAAAACGCTTTAATAAAGCAAATCTCGCTGTTTATAAAAACTTCGGAACTGCTCTGCTCAAAACGGATGACTGGGAATTTGAATTTGTAGGAGCGCGCAAAGAATCTTATCGAAAAGATAGTCGTAAACCCATTGTTGAAGACGGGAGTTTTGAAGATGATATCGCCAGAAGAGATTTCACGATAAACAGCATGGCCATCGCTCTAAATGAAGATGGAACGAATCAACTCATTGATCTCTACAATGGTATAGAAGATTTGGATCAGTGTATTATTCGAACCCCTCTAGACCCTGAAGTAACCTTTTCGGATGATCCTTTAAGGATGATGAGAGCAGCGCGATTTGCTTCACAGCTGAATTTTGAAATTAGCTCAGAGGCATTTGATGCCATGAGCAAAAATGCAAAGCGTCTCAACATTATTTCTCAGGAACGCATCACAGACGAACTCAACAAAATAATGTTGAGCCATAAGCCAAGTATTGGATTCAAAATTCTATTCAGTAGTGGATTGCTGCATGAATTCTTTCCCGAGTTGACCGCAATGCAAGGCGTAGAGTATCGTGAAAATCAAGGACATAAAGATAACTTCTACCATACTTTAAAGGTATTAGACAAAGTAGCAGCCAAGTCTGACAATATCTGGTTAAGATGGGTAGCTGTTTTTCACGATATTGCCAAACCTCCAACCAAACGATTTTCGAAGGAAGAAGGTTGGACTTTCCACGGCCATGAAGACAAGGGTTCTAGAATGGTGAAAGGGATTTTCAAGAAGTTGAAGCTTCCTTTGGGCGAACCTATGCGATATGTTTCTAAGTTGGTTAAATTGCACCATAGACCTATTGCATTAACCAATGAAAACATTACTGATTCTGCGATACGAAGGTTGATTTTTGATGCCGGTGATGATCTTGAAGATTTGATTTTATTCTGTAGATGTGACATCACCACCAAAAACAAGGAAAAAGAGAAGCGTTTTTTGGCAAATCTTGACAAAGTGGAAGAAGCTATTGTTGAGGTAGAAGAACGCGATCGAATAAGAAATTGGCAACCTCCAATCGACGGTTCGGAGATTATGGAAATTTTCAATATTGGTGCCGGTAGACATATTGGCGAAATCAAAAATGCATTGAAGGATGCCATTTTGGATGGACAAATTGCCAATAATTATGAAGATGCATATAGATTTGTAATCGAGCAGGGTAAAAGACTGGGCTTGAAGAAAGAAGAAGAATAATGGCAAATATTATATTTAGATTTAGAGTAACTTTTGAAGACGTTGATGATGTTGAACGAATCATTGATGTAAGCGGGAAAAACACGTTTCGCGACTTCCACAATGCGATTCAACAAGCGATAAATTTCGACAACCTAAAACCCGCATCATTTTACAAAACCAATGATCATTGGAGACCTTATGAGGAATTTTGCACAGAGCCTAAAGCCAGTGCAAAAGCGGCAGGTGCTTCAGAACTGGGTAAGTTTATTGATGATCCGCATCAAAAGTTTCTGTATGTCTACGATGAAGATGGAGATAATTGGGCCTTGAGAGCAGAGGTGATTAAATTAATGAAAGAAGAAGCAGGTATTCTGTACCCCAATCTCGTTAAAAGTGTTGGAAATGCTCCGAAACAGTTTGTAGATCCAAAGGCCATTATTGATGATCCAAGCGGTAAATTCTTCAAAGAGGCCGATGATTTGATCGGAGAGCTTTTGGACGATGATGAGGATGACGAAGATGATGACGAAGAGGAGGAAGATGATGACTTCAATCTTTACGGCGACCAAGTGGACGAAAGCGAACTATGAGTCAAAAACCGATTCTAATCGTAATCGGTGGCCCCACGGCAGTTGGCAAAACAGCACTTGCGGTTGAGATTGCTTCAGAATTAAAGACAGAAATTATTTCTTCAGACTCAAGGCAAATCTACAAGGAACTAGACATTGGAGTTGCAAAACCTTCTGTGGAAGAGCTTGCGAAAGTCCAACATCATTTCATTTCAACACATTCCATCTTTAATGACTTTAATGCCGGAGCATATGAGGCAGAAGCTCTGGATGTTTTGGATGAAGTTTTCTCAAGTCATAATACAGCAGTGCTATCCGGTGGTTCGGGGCTTTATATAAAAGCGGTTCTAGATGGATTTGATCCTTTACCAGGCAAGAATGAAAAACTAAGGAACGAGCTTAAACTGCTTTATGAACAAGAAGGTATAGAAGGCTTAATTTCATATTTAGCCCAATTAAATCCGAATACAAAGTTAAAAGACCATCAAAATCCTCAAAGGCTTATCAGAGCCATTGAAATTGAGAAACAAGTTGATGTTATCCCTAAAGTTAATAAGCGTAAGAGGGAGTTTTCTCCCTATTGTTTTTACCTGAATATGGATCGCGAAATTTTGTATTCGAGAATCAATGAGCGGGTTGATAAGATGGTTTCAGCCGGTTTGGTTGATGAAGCAAGAGAATTTTATAAGTTCAAAGACTTAAACGCGCTACAAACCGTGGGCTATAAAGAACTTTTCATGCACTTCTCAGGAGAACTGAGTCTTGATGCAGCCATAGAAAAAATCAAGAAAAACTCTAGAAATTACGCAAAACGACAATTAACCTGGTTTAGAAATGATCCTCGATTTATTGAGGTTTCAGGACTGGAGGAAATGAAGAAATTTCTACCTAAAAGTCTATCGAATAATCTGGTGTAATTCAATATCAAAAACCAGAACTTCATTCTTTTCTATTCCTGAGCCGGGTGGTGGATTTGTGCCATAGGCAAGTTCCGATGGAATGATTAAAGTACCTGAACCTCCCTCTCTAAATAAAGGGATCCCAATTTGCCAACCTTCTATTACATTCTGAAGATTAAATGTTGCAGGTTTTCCTCGCTCGTATGATGAATCGAACACCTTTTCATCAAGGGTGTAGCCTTCGTAATCCACAGTTACATCATCGCTGGCCAGCGGATTATCCCCGGTTCCTACTTCATCAATGATGAAGTATACCCCCTCCTCAGTTTTTTCAGCACTGAGTCCTTTCTCATCAAGATATTCTTCAATAGACTCATTTTCTTTTTTAACTCTTTGCTTCTCACAAGAACCAAAGACTGCAATTGCGCATAAAAAAATTAGGATTCGATTCATTGCTGCAAATTTACTTAATCTCACCCGGTGGATCTATATGTTCCGTAGGAGTTCTGTCTCTAATATCCAGGTCTTCTTTAACTGTACGATTGAAGGTTAGATTTATTCCTGTGCGGATCCCTACATTCTGAATATCGCCAACGAAATACCCGAGAAAGTTATCACTCACAAAATAGTACTGAAATGCACCTAAGTTCAAGCTTACGCCTAACCCCACATTCAAAGGATTTTGTTTCATTGCGGTGTAAGAAGCGCTAAAGGCGAGTTTATCGTTAATTCTGGAATTCAGAGAAATGGTGCTTGCAGGATAGAACTTTCTGTTATAAAAGTTTCCGTAAAACAGTAGTCCAACATAATGGCGTTTACTGAGCTTAAAATTGGCTCCCAAATAGAACTCTGATAAAAGTCCGGTTGTAAAGGTGTTTCTTGAGGTATCTAGAGCAAAAACATCGATTAAACTATCTCCCATTTCCTGAAAAGACTCAGAAAAAGAGATGGAATCAGAAAAGAATTGAGTGGCATCAAATCCCCTGAACTCAAACTCTGCCCCCGGATTTCTGGATTTAATATTGTAGGTATTTTCCTTCCAACGGATGAATCCCATATCAATAACAGAAGCGTTTATTGTTAAGCGCTCATTGAGATCAATACTTGCCCCAATATCTAAACCAAAACCATCATTCTTAGCTCCGTAAATCATTCTATCTGCGTAAAAGGTGTCATTGCCATTGAAAGGAACAATGGATGAGGCTGCATTTAATTCAACAACAGACCTCAAAAAGAGAGCATAATCACTTTCTCTGGTTCTGAAACTCAATGTATTCTGCTTGGTTTGAAATACATTTAAGCCATATAAATACTTCAGCTTTGCTCCAACTCTAATGTGATCCTGCACAAAAGACCTTTGGTATCCTACTGCATATTCTCTGTAATGTCTTAAATCCACCCCGGCATTTAATGCAAAAGCATAGTCTAGATTATCGCCTCCATTTCCCTCTGCAATCAGTTTAGCAAGATCTCCGGGGATATCCATTCTAAACTTAACTTTCTCCGTAACATTGAAGGAGATCAAACTTTTATTTAAAAGAAACCCAAAATGTAAAAGGTCGAGGTTAAAGCCAATTTGCATATAGGTTCTGTCTCCAAGCACTCCTCCAAGCTTAGTAATGTCCAGATCGTATTTACCTGGAGTGCTTCCTTCTACCAAAGCGTCCTCAAAGACATTCAATTGCAATCCGGCCATGTTCACTTCTGTGTGAAAAGAGGACAACGCAGGAATTCCAATAAAGAACCGACTATCAGGAGTATTTGCAGGGTTTGTAATCATACTTTGAGGTAAACTCCTCATGTAATGCAAAGTCTGATTACTTTGAGCATGAATGCTGAGCACCGTCAACATCAATATGATATATCCAACAATTCTATTCATCTATCTCGATCTCCGCTTGAAGCCCCAGTTGAAAGAGCAGGTTATAGAATTCGTAAATTTTAACATCGGGCATGTTACCCCCTTGTTTCAGGCTATTAAATGTGGCCTTTAGCCTCACCCTGTTTGCTTCTGAAATATTTTGGATTCTGGGCCAATCAAATGGTACATCAAGTGTTTGAGGGTATATTTCACTCACTTTACCCGCAGCATCCACATTTGCTGCCGGAAAAATCACATCGTTATTGACTAAAAGAGAATCATAAATAATTCCGCTCACACTATCTTCAAAATACACCTGCACTCCCACCTCAATTGGATATCCATTCTCGGTATAAATCCGCATCATCAAAGTATCGATCTGCTCAATATTGGTTAAAGAGAGTTCGAAAGGAGCATCTGTCTCCAATGCGTAATTACTAGCAGTTCCGTAAAGAGGAATTTCGAGCTCCACAGTACATTCAACCACGGAACTATCTGTGATCCAGTTTCGTTGAGCCGGGCCCGCAGGATTCGTGGCAATATCGTACTCGAAAATATTAGTGTAAGGTTCGTTATTGATATAGTCTGCCAGATTACTATTATTTCGATTTAGCATTAGGCTATCTGACTTCTCCTGCCCTACCTCGTTTTGACTTAAAATAGGAATAGGCAATGGATCGGGATAACCATTTAAACTGACGGTAGTTCCATCAACATGTCTACCATCTGCCTGAAGAATTGAGGCTTCAATGGGTATTCCAAAGGAATTAGTGAACTTCAATTTAGCTCTTGGATCTGCTAAAGTGAATGAGCCGTCTTGTGTTTGATTGAAAACCGCTACCTTTAAGGTGTCTGTTCCATTGGATATGTTCTGACTCTCCAAATAACCATGTACCACCTTGTATTGTTGATTTCTAAACTCTAGATCCAATTGAATTTGATCTGTACTACTCACAGGGTTCGCATTTGTCATTTCAATAAGGATATCAAACTCAATTGTAAATTCTGAGTGATTTTGTGGGCCTAGTGTAAAATCTACGGATGCATTGTTTAGGCCTATGATCGTATTATCGCTTGGAGGAGGTTGGTTAGGGTCGGTATAGTTTAAGCTAATTCTGTCTCTAATAGGATTTCCACCTTTATTACTACCTAAAATTTTAAAATCCGCTGTTATTTTTTGAGGTACACCATTTGTAACTATGAATTGAAGTTGACCGCTTCTATATCGTATGGAATCCAGTTCATTATTACTAAAGCCAAAATCAAATTCCCGAATAAATTTCACTCTTACAGAGTCTGTATTGTTCAAGGCTAACAGATCCGAGGCATTGAGGTTAAAGGAGTTAGAATATACCTGATCAGGTAATTGAAAAACATCTGTTGCTCTCAGACTAAAGAGCGAGCTTGAATAGACTAGAGTAATACTTCGATCATCTTCCTTTTTGACAAATTTAAGATCACCTGTTTTTTTCACCACGTCATCCATACCAAGGTCGGCGTAAACCAGAGGAACAGCTAAAGTAGGATTCCACTTCACTCCATCAATTTTTGAAGCTTTATCTACTGTATCGAGAATGTCTTTAACACATGCCGAGAGAAAAATTACCAGAAGGAGAAATAGAGGGGCCTTTTTCACCATATTTGTTGACTTTGTAACAAAGTTACTATGAATTTAAAGAAGTTTAGAATCTGGATAGGTATTGGAGCAATATTGTGTGCCATCTATGTTGCTCTTGGCGCATTTGGAGCTCACGCCCTAGCTAACAAATTAACAGACAGCCAGTTAGGAACATACAACACTGGTTTAAGATACTTGATAATACATGCTTTAGGGCTAATATTGGTCAATTTTATTGCACAGCAGATGGGCAAAAATTGCGTTTATGTGAATTTATTCTTCTCATTAGGTATTCTCCTTTTCTCATTTAGCTTAATTATACATGCTCTAAAAGATTTGATTGGACTCGACATTAATGTATTTGCAATGATGGCTCCAATTGGAGGTTTATCTTTTATTCTAGGTTGGGTTTTATTTAGCATTATAAGTTTAAAGAAATGAAGGAAGTAATCATCATGCGTCATGCGAAGTCGAGTTGGGATGGCAACTGGAGTACTGACCACGAACGTCCCTTAAATGAGAGAGGAAAGCAAGATGCTCCGAAAATTATGGAATATATTGTGAAGAGAGATGCTGTACCTGAAATAGTGTACTCTTCAGATTCACAGCGCACCATAGAAACTTCTCAAGGTTTGCAGTCTGTAGCACCGAATCTCTTAGTAAACTTCACAAATGATCTATACCACGCTACAGCTGATGAAATTTTATTGGCAATTCAGTCTGCAGAAAACAAGTACAAACGAATTATGATACTGGCGCATAACCCCGGTGTTACAGATGTTTTCTTCACCTTAGCTAAGGTGAATATAGATAATGTACCTACCAGCGGTGCCGGCTTGTTGCAATTTAATGTAGACCGATTCTCTGAAATTAAAGAAGGCTCAGGTGAGCTGGAATGGTTTATTTATCCGAAAGGACTGGATTAAAATTCGTGAATTGTGCTTTTCCCGTTAATTGTGATTCTCACAATATTATCGCAGGCTTGATCTTCATATGGATCAAAATCTGCAGCTAGATGACTGCTAGACCCGGCACCTTGTAAGGTAATTACCCCACTCACAATGTTTTTCACACAATTGGCTTCATACACTTTCTTTAAACTCTCCGTGATCAAAGCCTGATAGAAGACCTCTCCATCAGAGTCTATAGAAAAATCGCCATCGATCTTTATTTCGTCATTTAAGATACCTGATCCGCTATCTTTTACTTTAGAAACGGTGTTATTACACTTGAAGTTTACAGGCTTTTCTTTAACATAAACTTTTAGGTCTTCGGTTCTGAAGGTTTGAGCTGTTGGGCCCAACTTCTGAACTTCAAATAATCCCGTCATTTTAACCATATCGGCACCGTTGCCGCTATAGAATGGCTCGTTCTCGTCTAAGTGAATTAGAATTTTACTATCCGGACTTGAGTATCGATCTGAAATGGTAACATGCACCACTCCGGCTCTGTATTTCTGGTCTTTACATAATACGCCGAATGGAGCTTCAGTACCTAATTCTCCAAAGTCTATAGTAAACTCAACTCCATCACCATCGGTAAAAGAATTATCTGTAAATATGATATCCACTGAATTTGGGATGAGAAGATCATCTTTTTTCTTCACGGTTTCATCCGTTGAAAGAAAATCATCCAAAACATCAAAAGTAGAATAAACTTCAGATACTGCCACAACCAACGATTCCACCGGATCTGATGTTTCCTTTACTTCTACAACTTCAGGATCCTGACAACCATTCCCCATGAAAGTCAAGATCATAAGAATCCCTATGTATTTCACTTTCTTCATCAACACGTTTGCAAATGTAAATTTGCCTTTGCATTATTTAACTTAGTTTTGGATCCTATATTGTAATTATTACATTCATTGGACAGTTTTGACGCTAAGGAAACACTATTTACGGAAGTAATTCTTCCTCTCAACCTAAAAAAGGCATATACTTATCGTATTCCGCTTGATTTAAACGAAAGAATACAGGTTGGACAGCGAGTTATTGTTCCTTTTGGGAAAAACAAGGTCTATGCGGGTATTGTATACCAA
>JAAEYY010000042.1:0-5198 GCA_018223105.1 bacterium
TTAAACTAACTTTGTTAGTCTAGAATTAAACAGTTCGAAACGGGGGAAGCTGACAGAACAAATATTAAAAATGACGGTAAAATCTATCACTACAACTAGATCGTCAATGAAAGTCGTGAATCAACAACAGTAAATCACAGACGAATGACGAGTGACGAATGACGGGTGACGAGTTTAGAGTGACGAGTGAAGAAGACAAAGTTCAATACAACAGAATCAAGACTAAATCCTAATTTCCAATAGAACCATTCGTCATTCTACATTCGTAATTCGTCACTAAAAACAGTGCAGAGTGACGGGAGAAGAAGACAAATTTCAATACAACAGAACCAAGTCTAAATCTTATTTTCCAATAGAACTATTCGTAATTCTACATTCGTAATTCGTAATTGAGAGACCTTGACGGTGTTTAAAAGTCGAATCGGACGATCACATGATAATTACGATTTTACAATGAACCTCGTCATTTAATTAATTCCAGGCAGGTCCATTTCTAACTCATTAATCAGGACTCTTCAAGTCGATCAAATTATATTGCAGAGCAGATTCATCTCTGATTGTTCCTGTAGGGTCCACTGCGTGAGACCCTACAAGGTTCAAAGGACACGTGGATCATTTACTAATTTGTAAATGGCGGTTAAAACATTCGTCACTCTAAATTCGTAATTCGTCACTAAAAACGGTTAAAATTTATAACTAAAAGTCAAGGCTATCCGAGTTCCATTTGTGTTTGTACTCACGGCTCCTGAAGAGATATTGTTGATCTCGTAAGGGATGTATTGACCTTCACCAATTTGTTTTATCACGGCTAAATCAATGGCCATTGATTCATCTTGGATTCCGAATCCTGTGGTGATGAATTGTTGAGCAAATCGGGTGTTAACTGCAAATGGATTACCCATTTTCGCATAACCTGCTCTCAGTCTAAACGCGTCAAAAGCCATCTCCCCTCCTATCTTAATATTGGTCGCAGAGTTGTATTTATTCGCAATTTTCTGATTCTCATTTTCAAAGCCATAATTATCAGAACTAATGCCCATGGTGCTGTAGTTTACTTGCTCAATTTCAGCACTAATAAGACCTGACTTTCCAAAAATATAGGCTCCTTGTAGACCATAGCGAACCGGAGTCGTAATGGTATAACTAAACTCCTTATCAATGGTTCTCATATCTTCAAACTCACCATTGTCATAGGTTACATATAACTCATCGTAGTAGTTATCCTCTAAGTTTAAGAAGGTAGGAGTAGTTAAACTAGCTCCCACTCTAACATTATCATTTGGTTTTACAATCAATCCTAATCGACCACTAAATCCATAACCGGAAGTGTTCAAGTTTCGAGTGAAGTCGTACGTATTCCAATTCCCTGTAGTTGCGGGATTATCTGTTTCACTAAAGCGATTAAGTTCTGTGTAATTTACACTGTGAATATTAACTCCAAACCCAAAGAACACTTTATGCTCATAGTTTGCGGCAAAGGTCATGTTGAACTCATTCATACCTCCGGTTTTTTTAATATAGCCCGACTGAAACTGGTTTGGATTCATCCCATCGTAGTAGCCATAATAGTTGCCATTATTAATAGTGTCAATCAGATACCCATACCAGAACATATTTTCAAAGTAGTAAAAGCCATTATCCAATTGCTCATCATTTGCATCTAAGGCCGAAGCTGAAAGTCCTTGAACATAAGAAGCGACGTAATCCAACATAGAGTTTTGTGTGTTCTGGCCGTTAAAACTCATAGTTTGAGTAAAATCCGCAGTTCTGTTAAGTCCAATGCCAAATGAATAATTCACCCAACCGCTTGTGGCAGGGACTCCTCTGTATGATTTAACATTAGAAAATACAAGGTTGACATTAGGGATGGTTACCTTTCCGTAATTACTATTCAGCGGACCTGAATTTCTGTAGTCTGCTTCAACAGATTCTAGAAGCATATCAATCCCAATACTGAAAACTCCACTTCTATACTGCGCTAATCCTGCTGGATTAATAAGCTGACTTGCCGGATCGGCGCCGAGAACTCCTATAGCTCCTCCCATTCCCATGCTTCTGGAGGTTGAACCCAGAGGATTTGTCATTGAATATCTGAGCGCATCAACATCGCTTTGAGCCTGAGATTCAAGCACTAAGGATCCAATAAGAAGTATAATTACTGCAATTTTTTTCATAATTCTATCTGTTAAATCTATCTATCTCCTTCTTGACGAAGAACCTCTGGAAGAACCACCTGATGAACCTCTTCCCGAGGATGAACCACCTGATCTTGAAGGGCTATAGCTTCTTGAAGGTGATGAACTTCCGCTAGATCTTGAAGGCGGACTGTAACTTCTCGATGGAGAAGAACTTCCACTTGAAGATCTGCTTGGTGGGCTATAACTTCTAGAAGGCGATGAACTTCTGCTCGACCCACTCGATCTGCTTGGAGGAGTGTAACTTCTCGAAGGTGAGCTTCCACTTGAAGATCCTGAGCTTTTTGGCGGGCTATAGGATCTAGAAGGACTTGAAGATCGAGATGAATTTGATCTCGATGGACTCGTAGCTCTTGAAGATCCGGAACTGCTCGCAGGTGGACTATAACTTCTCGAAGGGCTGCTACTTCCTGAAGATGAACCCGATGAAGTTCCACTACTTGAATTTCTATTATTAGTATATCTGCTACTTGATCCACTGCTATTGTCAGAACTTCCGGAGGTATTATCTCCTCTTGAAGTACTTCCTGATCCGGAACTATTAGAGCCACTTGAGCTTGAAGTTCCACTCGTGTAACTACCTCTTGTAGATCCCGGATTTGTACCATTTCCTGTCGTCGATGTACCACTCGAACTTCTCGGTGTGGCTCTTTGGCCATCAGAATCTGTAGGATTAGATGGGTCTTGAGCTGCTCTTGAAGAACCCGGATTGTTTTGACCTGAGGTACCTGCAACACCGGTATTGTCACCCGGTTTTCTTGTACCGCCTGTCGTTGCACGTTCGCCGGCATCCGGTTCTTTCGTATTTGCCTCTTTAGGATCAAACACTGAAGCAGGCTCGGTTCTCATACCGCCTGGTCTTCTCGTTGTTGTTCCATTATTTACACCACCGGATTGGTTACCATCAATTCTTTGTCGAGGACTATCAGCTGCTCTATAATATTGGCTACTATATCCTGATCCAACATTTCCGGAACCGCCACTGCCGCCGGATCCACCAGATCCTCCGGACCAGCCTGAGCCCCAGCCATTATTGTTCCCACCCCAGTAATTGTAATGATGGTGATGACCCCAGTAATTTGGGCCGTACCAGTTATTCCAACCATAGTAAGGACTGTTCCAGCCATAATAGGGATTGTTCCAGCCGTAATAGCCTCCATACCATGGATCACACCAGTTGTTGTAGCTGTACCATGGATCGTTCCATCTTGAATATCCGTAGTAAGGATATCCATATCCCCATGCATAGCCTCCGTACCAACCGGCTCTACTATTCCATCCTACATACCAGCCGCGGTTATATCTTCTGAAACGATTGTTGCCATATCGATATGGGTTGGCATAACCGTAATAAAAGGGATCGTAAAAATCATCCCAATTGCCATCCCGATAACCATCGCGATAACCCTGCTCGTAATCATAAGCAAAATCATCTCCTCTAAATCTTCTTATTGATCTTTCATAGTCAACCCGCTCTTCAGGATTAACTGCATAATCTTCTTCGTTGGTAAATTCATCATCGCGAGCATCGTTTGTTACTTGCTCATCTGCAGGTTTAGATTGCGGTGTATACTTTTCAGGAGCGGTTTGTGGAGCATTTTGTACAAGTACTTTATCATCATCGGGTGTGTAATAGATATCATCTGTGGATGTTGAAAACTGTGAAGAACTAGCGCAAGAGGCTAGGAACACTGAGATAATTAAGAAGTACTTATACGATTTCATGATGCCAATTTTTAATTAAACCTTAGGACTTACATTTGCCCTCCACTTATAATATCCAAAATATATACCAGAAAGTCAAATGGCATTTGAGAAAGTAACACGAGCAGAAGATTATTCAAAATGGTACAATAACCTGGTGGTGAATGCAGATCTCGCAGAACACAGTGCGGTTAGAGGTTGTATGGTGATTAAACCTTATGGCTTCGCGATTTGGGAGAAAATGAAAGAAGAACTGGATCGCAGGTTTAAAGATACCGGTCATAGCAACGCCTATTTCCCTCTTTTTGTGCCGAAAAGTTTATTTGAAGCAGAAGAGAAAAATGCAGAAGGTTTTGCAAAGGAATGTGCAGTGGTAACGCATTACCGATTGAAAACAGATGAGAATAATCCGGGTAAATTAATTGTAGATCCCGAGGCGAAACTGGAAGAAGAACTAGTAGTGAGACCTACTAGTGAAGCTATTATTTGGAGTACTTATAAGGGCTGGATACAATCTTACCGAGATTTACCGCTATTGATAAATCAATGGGCCAATGTTGTTCGTTGGGAAATGAGAACACGGCTTTTCCTTAGAACAGCTGAGTTTCTATGGCAAGAAGGACATACAGCGCATGCAACAAGACAAGAGGCTTGGGACGAAACTGTTCAGATGCTGGATGTTTATGCTGAATTTGCCGAGACCATTTTAGCAATTCCAACCATTAAAGGCCAGAAAAGTGAATCTGAACGATTTGCAGGAGCTGAAGAAACCCTTTGTATTGAAGGTTTGATGCAAGATGGGAAAGCACTACAGATGGGAACCAGCCATTTCTTGGGTCAGAACTTTGCGAAAGCATTTGATGTCAAGTTCACCAATAAAGAAGGAGTTCAAGATTATGTTTGGGCTACAAGTTGGGGAGTTAGTACTCGTTTGATGGGTGCATTAATCATGACGCATAGCGATGACGAAGGTTTGGTTCTACCTCCGAGTTTGGCGCCGGTTCAGGTGGTGATTGTTCCTATTTACCGTGGTCTCGATCAATTGGAAATGATCACTGAGAAAGTGAATGT
Organism: bacterium; assembly: GCA_018223105.1. Classification (GTDB taxonomy): domain Bacteria; phylum Bacteroidota; class Bacteroidia; order NS11-12g; family UBA9320; genus JAAEYY01. The sequence goes on from JAAEYY010000042.1 coordinate 4,971, forward strand.
TTTGATAGATCAATTAAAAGCGAAGAACATCCGAGTTAAATTCGACGATAGAGATACCCATAAGCCGGGATTCAAATTTGCTGAATGGGAATTGAAAGGAGTTCCGGTTAGAATCGCTATTGGACCACGTGATTTAGAGAATAACACGGTTGAAGTTGCAAGAAGAGATACCAAGGAGAAAGAAGTACTTCAATTGACGGATATCGACAATAAGATTGAGCATTTATT
>JAAEYY010000042.1:5208-5918 GCA_018223105.1 bacterium
GCATTTATTGGAGCAGATGCAACACGACATTTACTTCAAGGCCTTGAATCACAGAGACAATCATATCACGAATGTCAACACTTGGGATGAGTTCAAAGAAGTTTTAGAAAACAAAACCGGATTCATTTCTGCGCACTGGGATGGAACTGCAGAGACGGAAGAGAAGATCAAGGAAGAAACTAAAGCTACCATTCGCTGTATTCCTTTTGACAAAGAGTTGAGAGGCAGTGCAGGCAAATGCGTTTACTCGGGGAAACCAAGTGAAGGTAGGGTATTGTTTGCGAAAGCATACTAGCTCAATCCTTTATAGGGAAAGGATTGAGAATAATCAATCCGCCAGCTGGCGGACAAGCACCAAATCCCAGAAAAGATCCAATACTCAGGTATCAATAACAAAAAAGATTGTCTAAATAACCAAGATTATGACATAACGACGAAGATGCGGGTAAGCTTCACAATATTGCGGGCCGGCGTTGGGGTGAATCAGATTATTGATTAGAAAATTAATAAAAGTGCTCTGGCTCTCTAAATGCAAGCAATTGGAGAGAATAATCAATTAGTAAGCACCAAATTCCAGAAAATAAACAGTGATCAAGCTACAATGATCAAAAGTTCTTCTTAAAGTGAACTGTTAATCGCTGCAAACGCATTTGAATGTCCTTCTAATTTTTTGATCAGAAATCAAGCAAAGAAATTGTGTGAGGGGCGGA
>JAAEYY010000043.1 GCA_018223105.1 bacterium
TTACATGCGGCTTGGTGCGTTGAAAGGTCTCTTTTGCCATGTCTTTGTCTTGTTTTTATTAAATTTCTTTATGATTGACTTTCGATAATTTCCTGAGCAATCTTTTCAGGAACAGCAGTGTACTCTTCGAATTCCATTGAGTAAACAGCACGACCTTGAGTCAAAGATCTAACGTCAGTTGAGTATCCGAACATCTCTGAAAGTGGAACATGTGCTTTCACAACAGAACCGTCATTTCGATTGTCCATACTCTGAATGATACCACGACGACTGTTAAGGTCACCAATAACATCACCCATATATTCTTCCGGAGTAGTTACTTCTACTTTCATAACCGGCTCAAGTAGTTGAGGCTTCGCTTTTTTAGCAGAATTTCTAAATCCTAGCTTAGCTGCAAGCTCAAAACTCAATTGATCAGAATCCACATCGTGATAAGAACCATCAAAAAGTCTTACACCAACGTTTTGCACAGCGTAGTTAGCTTGAATACCATTTTCTAACGCTGCTTTGAATCCTTTTTGAACTGAAGGGATAAATTCTCTAGGAATATTACCACCTACAATCTCATTGATGAACATAAATCCATCTTCTTCTGAAATACGATCCTTTTTACCATCGTAATCAGCAAAATATTCGATCGGAGCAATTTCAAACTGGATATCAGCGAATTTACCACGTCCACCAGATTGCTTTTTGTAAAGTTCTCTGTGCTCAACTGCTTTAGAGATAGTTTCTCTGTAAGATACCTGAGGAGCACCAACATTTGCTTCAACTTTAAATTCACGCTTAAGACGATCAACAATGATCTCCAAGTGTAACTCACCCATTCCGGCAATAGTAGTCTGACCAGTTTCGTCGTCAGTTCTAACCTGGAATGTTGGATCTTCTTCCGCAAGTTTTTGAAGTCCGGCAGAAAGTTTCTCACTGTCAGCTTTAGTTTTTGGCTCAACAGCAAGCTTGATCACCGGCTCAGGGAATGTAATCTGCTCAAGAATAACAGGATCGTCAAGATCACAAAGTGTATCACCAGTATAAACTTCTTTTACACCAACTACAGCAACAATATCACCAGCTTGAGCTACTTCAATATCTTTCTTAGAGTTTGCGTGCATTTCAAGCAGACGCCCAACTCTTTCTTTATTTCCTGTTGAAGAATTCAATACATATGATCCTTTTTCCAATGTACCTGAGTACACTCTGGCAAAAGTTAACTTACCAACGTAAGGATCAGTCATAATTTTGAATGCAAGTGCAGAAAAAGGAGCGGTAACATCAGCTTCTCTCACTACTTCTTCTTCAGTATGCGGCTTAACACCTTTTACTGCCTGAACATCTAGCGGAGATGGCATAAATGAAATAACTCTATCCAACATTGCCTGCACACCTTTATTCTTCAGTGCAGTTCCACACATTACCGGAGTAATATCTTTTGCAATAGTTGCTTTTCTGATAGCTGCAAGAATTTCATCTTCTGAAATTTCTTCTTCCATCAGATACTTTTCCATCAATGATTCATCATGATCAGCAATAGCCTCGATCAATTGAACTCTATACTCTGCAGCTTTGGTTGCAAGATCTTCTGGAATATCAATTTCGTCGTATTTTGCGCCAAGAGATGCATCATCCCAAACAATTCCTCTCATGTTGATCAAATCAACAACGCCTTTGAAGTTCTCTTCAGAACCAATAGGAATTTGAATTGGAATCGGGTTAGCATTTAATTTCTCGTCTAGTTGACCAACTACATTATAGAAGTCAGCTCCGGTACGGTCCATTTTATTAACAAATGCCATACAAGGAACTTTGTACTTGTTAGCCTGACGCCATACAGTCTCAGACTGAGGCTGAACAGCACCTACAGAACAAAGCACAAAAACAGCTCCATCAAGAACACGCAATGAACGCTCTACTTCTACAGTAAAGTCAACGTGACCAGGAGTGTCAATAATATTAATACGGTGATCTTTCCAGATACAGTGAGTTGCAGCAGAAGTAATGGTAATACCACGCTCTTGCTCTTGCTCCATCCAGTCCATAGTAGCAGCACCATCGTGCACTTCACCAATACGGTGACTACGACCGGTGTAAAAAAGAATACGCTCAGTAACTGTGGTTTTTCCGGCATCGATATGAGCCATAATACCAATGTTACGCGTTCTGCGCATCTTGTCGATAACTTTTGGGTCTTGTTGTTTTACTTCTGCCATGATAATCTTGAAATACTATTAAAATCTAAAGTGAGCGAATGCTTTGTTTGCTTCTGCCATACGGTGGACCTCGTCTTTCTTACGAACTGCTCCACCTTCATTGTTTGAAGCATCCATCAATTCACGAGACAATCTCAATGACATTGACTTATCGTTTCTAGAACGAGCAGATCTTATCAACCACCTCATCCCTAATGCAGTACCACGCTCTTGGCGAACTTCCATAGGAACCTGATACGTCGCTCCACCAACTCTGCGAGATTTAACTTCTACAACCGGAGTTGCATTCTGCATTGCTGACTTAAAAATGTCTATACCGGTTTCGCCGGTTTTCTCTTCAATAATTTCAAATGCCTGATAAACAATTTTTCGAGCAACGTTCTTTTTACCGTCTCTCATCAAGTTGTTTACAAAACGTGTAATTAGCTTATCCTCAAAAATTGGATCCGGCTGTACATCTCGTTTTTCTGCTGTCTTTCTACGCATCGTCGGTCAATCTAAAATTCTAGTTTTACCCTCTTGGGCGTTTAGTTCCGTACAAACTACGGCTTTGAGTTCTTCCATCTACACCTGCAGTATCAAGTGTACCACGGATTATATGGTATCGCACACCAGGTAAATCCTTCACACGCCCACCACGAATAAGCACAATACTGTGCTCCTGCAGGTTGTGACCTTCACCCGGAATGTATGCTGAAACTTCAATTCCATTAGTTAAGCGAACACGAGCTACTTTACGAAGAGCTGAGTTCGGCTTTTTAGGGGTAGTTGTGTAAACTCGAGTACAAACGCCACGCTTTTGAGGGCACCCCTGCATTGCAGGAGCAGTTGTCTTTCGAGTCTTGCTTTTTCTACCTTTTCGAATAAGTTGTTGTATAGTTGGCACGGTTCAAATTGTTTGGTTATTGCCATCAAATCTAGAGCTTGCAAATATATAGCTTTTTTCTGTACTTCTAAAAATAATTCTAAACATTATTTCTTAAATATTTCAGAATACCTCGTGAAACATCAAATTAAAGGATTTTCTTTTCTATGTTGCTTCATTAATTTATTAACTGATACATAACATTATATCAATTGAGTATTGCAACACTACCTGGTTTAAGCACTAAACGGTTGGACGCTCTCGCTACTGAAGGCATCCGTACTGAAAGGGATCTGCTCGACTTTTTCCCCCGCCGTTATCTGGACAGAAGTAATGTCCAAAAGATAAACCACCTGATGGGATCGGGTGAAGAAGTTACTGTAGTTGGTAAAGTAGTAAATCTTCAGGAAGTAGGATTTAAAAGAAGTAAAAGACTGGAAGTTGCCATCAATGATGGAACCGGAATTGTTAAGGGAGTTTGGTTTCGCGGGGCTACCTATTTCAAGAAGATATTTAAGGAAGGCGATCTGGTTGCTTTTTTCGGTCCGGCTAAACGATACGGTAAGTCCATCACCATTGCTCACCCTGAAGTTGACAAACTTTCTGAAGAGGGTGATGTCAGCAATTTCTCCAAAATTGTTCCAATTTATCCCGGCAATAAAGAGTTCAGCAAAACCCGTCTTACCAATAAAATTGTAGCAGGTTGGATTGAGACACTTCTGAATCAGATTACTATTACTGAATTTTTACCGGAAGATCTTGTAAAGGAAATGAAATTTCCATCCAGAGCTGAAGCTTACAGAATGATCCACTTTCCGGAAGATCATTCTGAGCACAAAAGAGCCTTGAACCGATTTAAGTTTGAAGAACTCTTTCTTTTTGAAATGAGTATGGAAAAAATTCATCACACCGTAGAAGAAAGAAAATCAGGTCATATTTTCTCAGAAACCGGAAACTACACATCCAAATACTTTAATGAGCTCCTACCCTTTCAGCTTACAGAAGGACAAGTGTCTTGCCTAACCGATATTAAAAAGGATGTCCGATCCGGAAAACAAATGAATCGACTTATTCAAGGCGATGTGGGTGCCGGAAAAACAATAGTAGCTATCGGAGCATTGCTTATGGCATTGGATAATGGATTTCAAGCTGCATTTTTGGCTCCAACAGAAATTCTCGCTGAGCAACATTATCGAACACTTGCCGAGCATTTAAAAGGATTAGATATCAATGTTCGATTGCTTGTTGGTGGACAAAAATCAAAACTACGAATGGATGTACTCACAGACCTTGAAGGTGGTGGATGTCAGATCGTGGTTGGAACGCATGCTATCATTCAGGAAGATGTAAGATTTCACAAACTCGGACTTGCCGTTATTGACGAACAACATCGTTTTGGAGTGAAGCAAAGAGCCGAACTTCTGAATAAAGGCTCTCATCCACATATATTAGTGATGAGTGCAACTCCTATCCCCCGCTCTTTGGCGATGACGGTTTATGCTGATCTGGATATTTCCATCATCAAAGGATTACCTGCCGGAAGAAAGCCGATCAAAACCGCTATCCGCGGAAACAAAAAAAGAGAAGGTGTCTGGGATTTTGTTCGAACCGAAGTTAATGATGGCGGTCAGGTTTATGTGATCTATCCATTGGTGGAAGAATCTGAAGCTTTAGATCTTAAAGATGCTACCGCGGGCTATGAAAATATCAAAAAGCGATTCCCAAATTTTAATGTTGGGCTATTGCATGGCAGAATGAAAAGCGATGAAAAAGATGCCGTTATGAAAGCATTCATTGCTAATGAAATTCAGATTTTGGTTTCTACAACTGTAATTGAAGTGGGTGTGGATGTACCAAACGCTTCAGTGATGATCATTGAACATGCTGAACGATTCGGATTATCACAACTTCACCAGCTTAGAGGGAGAATTGGTCGGGGCGAGCGACAAAGTTATTGCAT
>JAAEYY010000001.1:0-10652 GCA_018223105.1 bacterium
GATAAAGACCCGGTGAGCATACCGTGTTCCCTGGCTTTTTGTAAGGCACCTTTTACATACGGGGTAGTTCCTGATGCGCTGATACCGAGTAAAGTGTCTCGTTCATCTACTTCGTGTTCTAGCAAATCTTTCCATCCTTGCTCTGTATCGTCTTCAGCATATTCAACTGCTTTTCTAATAGCTGTATCGCCTCCGGCGATGATGCCTACCACAAGTCCATGAGGTACTCCGTAGGTTGGTGGACATTCACTTGCATCAACAATTCCGAGTCTGCCGGATGTTCCACTGCCGATGTAGAACAAACGCCCGCCTTGCTCCATACGTAAATGTGCAGCATTAATAAACCCTTCAATGCTGTCTAGTTCTTTCGAAACTGCATCAGCAACAGTGTAATCCTCTTCATTGATTTTAGAAAGCAATTCTTTCGTCGAGAGCTGTTCTAAATTATCGTGTTTCGATGATGATTCTGTTGTGAGTTTTTTCAATAGAGTTGGAATTTAATTGGAATTTGATAAACAGTATTAAATGGACATCCGAAATCAATGGATGCAGAAAGGGTATAGTTTAAATACCAGATTGCATCTTCTGCACTTTGTTCCAGGCCATAGCCGAGTTTTTCGTTAATAGTTTCAACATGGTAGATCTCACCAAACTCGTCTATGTAAAACTTGCATAACACTGTGCCTTGTTTTTCAGCTAGATAAGCATTCGGAGGAAACCGTAAGTTCTCTGCTATCGTTCTCCTGGCATTGTCTTCATTTGGCACTGGAACCTTAGCATCAGTTGAGTGCGAATAATAACCACCATTTAAAATCCCTAGATGAGTGGTGTCTTTTTGAGGTTTCAGTTTTATATTTTGAATCTCAGTTGCTATACCATGAACATATATAGTTCCTATGTTTTTACCTTTGACTTGCTCTTCACCGTGACGATAGCCATTTTTGATGTTAATCCTGTATTTTTCAATAAAGCGTTGAACACCCATGCTGTCTCTTAAGCTATAAAAATGGATTGTACCGTTACCATTTTCAATAGCGCCTGGCAGTATCTCTCCATCCTCTGAAAAGGCAGTATATTCAATCAATCGGTTTCCTAAGTATTCAGCTGCACTAAACAAGCTGCCATTTCTGTAGAAAATTTTATGTTGACCAACATAATTTCCCTCAACATAATATCCGTATAATAATGTATCACCAGATTCATAGTAAGCAATTTTTAGACCATGTAATTTACCGTTCTTATAGGTTTGAACTCTTATCAATGCGCCTTCCTTTGTAAGTGTTCTTAATTCACCTTCTCTTCGACCATTAATGTAGTTGACAGTTGTCACTAAGTTATTAAATGTGAAAGTCCAAAAGCCTACTCTTTTTCCTTTCTGAACGGTCCCTGCGGCGTAGACGTCACGTTCTCCATGAATAAAGTATTTGACCATGGACTTACCTTTTTCAATGGGTAATTCTACTTTTTTAAAAATTGGCCCGGTGGTGATGATAGAATCTGCTAAATCTTTCCCGTTGAAGTAGTATACTGTCTCAATCCCTGAACCGTATTTATTTCTCCGTTGAATGATCTTTCCGGCATCATATTCTTCTTCGGTGCGTTCAGCATCATCATCTGTATAAGTTCCGGTCATAACCCAAAGGCCAACTCTTTGACCGTTATTATATTGACCTCTTACATATTTGTTTTTATCATGGCTAATCGAATATTTTCCGTGTCGGGTCGTCTTGTCCGATTTCAACACATAATACAGTTCAATTAGTCCTGAAGCTTCCTTGTTCTTTACTCTTTTCACCTTTTGTGCATAGGAGCCAAAAGCAAAAAGCAATAAAAAGATTGCTATAAGCCGTTTCATGTTGCGAATCTACTATCTCCAACCTAAAATCTATATAGGCAGCACTGTGAAAGCAAACTTTTTAATGAATACATCGCCTCCAGGGTGAATCGCGTGAATCAATAGAACATAATTACCGGCTTCAATTAAGCTGCCATCGTTTTTTATCCCATCCCATGAATATATCCCCGAAGTATTCATTGATTCCTGATTCAATGGTCGGTCGACCAGGTTGCCACTTAAGTCAAATATTCGAGTTTGAATCACATAGCCCGGAGATGAAAAACGGTATTGAAACTGCAATGCATCAAAGCTTCCATTGCCATTGGGTTGAATTAATGAAGAGATTAATTGAAATGCATTTTGATTGTTTTCTATGAGTTGGGAGTTTTGTCTACCCGGTGTTCCGAAATTTTCAATGGATGCTGAACTTTGCCAGATCGAAACATCCCAGCTGTTACCTTCATAACTTATCCGTTCTAAACTGACCCCATCATAAGAATTGAGTAAACTAAAATGAAGATCTTCTGAGTAGGTAATTGAGTCGAGCATTTGAAAACCTGAATCAAGTAAAAGCACAGTTCCTTCTTTATTGGTCATGGTGGGAGTCTTTAGCTCAACGAGGTTCGAGTCGGGCCCGCATCTATAACGGGCTCGGACCAAGTTCAGATCTTCGGAAAAAAGTAAAAACTGACCAGGATGACATAAAATAGGAGGTAAGAATACTTCATCCTTATATATAGTATCTACTTGCCTCAGTAAAACACATCCGTTTAAGTCTATCAGATGAGCACTTCGATTATAGAGCTCTATATAATCCGGACCATCACCAATAGGATTGAAAAGAATTTCATTAAAAATGAGGTCACCGGGTTTGGGAGTGCTGCCATAAAGTATATTTATTTTGAGCTCAAAATCCTTCATTTTATTACTTGCAGTATCAGAAATCCCCGAAATTTGGAGCGTATACTTCGAATTAATCATGCTGTCAGGTTTGATGTGAAGTTTTGAACCTAAAACAGTATGTGTTTTTGGTAGATCCGGTGAAATAGAAATATGGACTGTATTTAATTTGATAGGCTCATTAAAATGCAAAACCCATTGATTTCGTTCTAATGAGAAACTATCTAGTACAGGGGGACTGGTATCTCTCCGAACTTCACCGGCATACATCTCATGAAAAAGATGTTTTTTGAAAAAGGAGGAAGTAGATTGTCGAATCGCAAGTCCTGAGTACTTAGTTTTTACCCTTGATTCATGTGGAGCTATTCCCTCCAGAACAACGCTATCCGGGTAAACTCTATATAAATGCGCGGATTGTTCTGTCAGGATTATCTTCAATTGCATCTCGGCTTTTTCCGTTGTCTTATATCTACCTGATATTAATTCATGATCTTTGCCTAAGCTATCTCTGAAATACAAAACACAGTGATCTTTGGTGTCTCCGATCCTTACGAAATACCCATATCCATTGTTAGTATCGGTCCATTGAATAAACCAATCTATATAATTGGCCGATGATGTATTGAAATCAAGATTGAAGCTTAAGGTGTATTCAATTTGGTTTGAGGAATATCTATAGATGTCGAAATAATCATGGTTTATTTCTGAGTTTGAATTCAGCCCATGTTCAGATATTTCAAACTTCTCTATATCTCCGTACCAATTGGTCTCTAAGTCTGAATCAAAGTGCTCGTCGAATTGACTCAAACAATTCAGGTGAAAACAAAACAAAAGCAATATAAATAATAGCTTCATGCATGCAATTTGAAATATTTTAGAAGATCAAGACTAGTGCACTTGAGAATAGTTCTCTGATAGCGACAAAGTATTTGATATGCGTAAGAGTTCTACGTTTATGTTCTACTATCGTTGAATGGTGTGATTTTGTGACTACTTAATCGATCAGCAGTTTTGCGTCTCAATTTTTACTATAATTTTGTTCACTCATTCATCAGAGTAAAGGAAATGAAAAAAAGCAGATCAAGTTTAATAATAATTGGAGCCCTTGTAGTTATAGGGTTTATTTTATTTAGAGGCTACAATGGGTTAGTTGACAAAGAAGAGACTGTTAATAATGCTTGGGCAGATGTCCAAACGCAGTATCAAAGGAGAGCGGACCTTATTCCAAATTTGGTTTCGACTGTGAAAGGTTATGCAGAATTCGAGAAAGAAACATTAGAAAGTGTAATTAATGCAAGAGCCAACGCGACATCTACAACGATTGATGCGAATAATCTGACGGCTGAGGAGCTACAAAAGTTTCAAGCTGCTCAGACTCAAGTTTCAAGTGCTTTAAGTAGATTACTTGTTACGGTTGAACGGTATCCCGACCTAAAAGCGAATCAGAATTTTTTAGAGCTTCAAACTCAACTAGAGCGAACTGAAAATAGAATTAATAGATCACGAGAACTTTTCAATGAATCAGCAAAAGCGTATAATTCAAAAATAAGAAAGTTCCCTACCGTAATTATCGCAAGTGTTTTTGGATTTGATAGAAAGGCCTATTTTGATGCTCAAGAAGGTGCAGAGCAAGCACCTGAAGTAGGAGAGCTACTAAATTAGTCTAATGGGATTGTTGTCATGGAAACCATTTAAGGAAGAGGAGGAGCAACGGATTCTCCAAGCGATAAAAGAAGCTGAATTAAAAACATCGGGAGAGCTGCGGGTTCATATTGATCGCTGGTGTAAAACTTATCCTGACTATAAAGCAGCCAATATCTTTAAACGCCTCGAAATGGAGGATACTGATGAGCGCAATGGTGTGCTTATTTACGTCGCATTAGATGAACACAAATTTGCCATTCTGGGAGATAAAGGAATCAATGAAAAAGTACCTGAAAACTTCTGGGACAGTACGGCTGAAAAAATGACCGAACACTTTAAAGCGGGTCGGGCTGTTGACGCTATTGTTGCGGGAGTAAAAGAATGTGGTGAACAATTGGCTAAATTCTTTCCATACAAGTCAGATGATATAAACGAATTACCGGATGATATTAGCTATGGGGCGTAAGGTATTGTTAAACATATTTCTTTTTATTACGGTCCTAGGCTATGCTAAAGATCTTCCAGAAGCACCAACTCAAAACCGTTTTGTTCAGGATTATGCCAATGTCTTATCTACAGATCAAGAACGGTATCTTTTATATAAGCTAAAGCAGCATTACGATAGTACTTCGAATGAGATTGTTGTTGTTACAGAGCGATCTACAGAAGGAGATGATATTGTGGATTATGCCTATCGCTTGGCCGAAAAGTGGGGGATAGGGGACGAACAAAATGACAATGGGATCCTTATTTATATCGCAATTGTTGACCGTCAAATGGATATTGAAGTGGGCAGAGGGCTCGAAGGTGCGGTAGCGGATGTGGATGCTAAGCGTATCATTGAGAACTTAATGAAGCCTCAGTTCAGGAATGAGCGTTACGGTGAAGGTATAAATATGGCCGTTGATGCAATTATTGGGCTCATTGAAGGCGAATACTCATTCTCTGAGAAAAAAGCACCTAAAGGGATTCCTTTTTGGGTGATAATTTTGATCGTTATAATACTCATCATTATCTTCTCCAATGGAAGCAATAATGGTCATACCTACACCGGCAGAAGAAGCTGGGGAGGAGGCTATGTTGGCGGATTTGGAGGTGGAAGTTTTGGTTCCGGTGGTGGCGGATTTGGCGGTGGATTCGGTGGCGGAAGCTTCGGAGGTGGTGGTGCTAGTGGTAGCTGGTAATCATGATCAATCAATCTGTATTAGAAGATATTCTATTTCTCGATGTAGAGACCGTTTCTCAATACGAACATTTTGAGCAAATGCCAGAGCGTTGGAAAGCACTTTGGACGCATAAGGCTCGATTTCTGGCCAAAGAAGATGAAAGTGCAGAAGAGCTTTATGATCGTGCCGGAATTTATGCCGAATTCGGTAAAATTGTCTGCATCTCAACAGGTTTTTTAGTTCGGTCGGGTGCGGGTTTTCAGCTAAGGGTAAAGAGTTTTTACGGAGATGATGAGAAGTTATTACTTCAAGAGTTTATTCAGCTTTTAGCCCGAAACTTTAATGAACCTCGCCATCTGCTTTGTGCTCATAACGGAAAGGAATTTGATTTTCCATATTTGTGTAGAAGGATGATTATTAATGGTTTGGAGCTACCTTCTATATTAGACATTGCCGGCAAGAAACCTTGGGAAATTCAGCATTTAGATACCATGCAATTGTGGAAGTTTGGCGATTTCAAATCGTATACCAGCCTGGAGCTTTTGGCGGCGGCTTTTGATATTCCAACTCCTAAAGACGATATTGATGGCAGTATGATTCGCGATGTGTATTACGAGCAAAAAGATTTGGATCGAATAAAGGTGTATTGCCAAAAGGATGTTTTGACACTTTGCAATGTATTATTAAAATTTAATCAGCTTCCAATAATAACGGAGGATGATCTTACTATTGTACCATGATTCCACTCATTTTACCTCAGAATTTTGAACAGTACGAACTTATTGATTCAGGCAATGGGAAAAAGCTCGAGCGATTTGATCGAACTATTCTTATAAGGCCTGAGCCCCAGGCTATTTGGAATCCCAGAATGAGCTTGAACGAGTGGGAAGAAATGCATCATGCAGAATTCAAACAAGAAGGCTCCCACAAGGGGAATTGGATATGGAAAGGGAAGCCACTGCATGCCTGGAACCTCGCCTATTCTTCGGGTAAAATGAGAATAAAGTTTAAACTCAATTTTACAGCCTTTAAACATATTGGCGTATTTCCGGAACAAGCCGCAAATTGGGATTTTATCTTCAGCGAAACACGGAAACGAATTAAAAGTAAACCCTCTGTTCTAAACTTATTCGCATATACAGGCGGTGCTTCTTTGGCTGCGAAATCTGCCGGAGCAGATGTAGTCCATGTGGATTCAGTAAAACAAGTCATTAGCTGGGCCAATGAAAATCAAGATCTAAGTGGTCTGCGAGATATACGCTGGGTAGTTGAAGATGCATTGAAATTTGTAATCCGAGAGGTGAAAAGGAATCGCCAGTATCACGGCATTATGTTAGATCCACCTGCCTATGGAATTGGTGCTAAAGGAGAACGCTGGAAACTTGAAGATAAGTTAGACGAGCTCCTTTCTCAAGTGGCTAAGCTATTGCATCCCGATGGTTTTCTTGTATTGAATGTCTATTCACTTGGTTTATCGCCTTATATCATTCAAAATATGATGATTGACCATTTTAAGGGCAGAGTGATTGAGGTGTCGGAACTAGGTCTTAAATCCAGATCGAAGCAAATATTACCTCTGGGTATAGTAGGAAGAATTTCTTAAAAAAAATAAGGGGACAGAAATATACTGTCCCCCCACAATAAACCTAACTAAACTAACTATTAACCATGCTAAATGAATAGCAAGCATCGCTAGGCAGCAATATTTCTATAAATTGATAATAAATAGGTGGTTACGTAGTAGTTTTGGTTAACGATGCAAATATATACATAAAACTCTTTAAGAAATAATCATTGATAAAAAGTTTTAGGTTTTAATATGGTTTTTTGACATTCTAAGGTTGAAAAAAACGCTATACTTTTATTAAGTTTGCAGGTAATGAGAAGGTTACTAAATTTAGTTGGTTTTATGGTTATAGTAGTTGCAGGGTTTGCTCAAGCCCCTACTTTGCCTAGTTCCAACATTTCCTTCTCCGAGGTCTTTTGCAATAGGGTCACAGTGAGTTGGACCAATGGTAACGGTTCGGGTCGTCTTGTTATTGCCAGCGAGGGTGAGCCTGTAGATACCTTTCCTACATCCGGGTACTATCTAGCTAGAGCAGATTTCGGGAATGTTTCTTCAAGGTTAAAGCAAGGTCAGCATGTTGTTTATAATGGTGCAGGTAATTCAGTTGTTGTAACAAATCTAAAACACGATACGAAGTATTTTTTTAGAATTTTTGAGTACAACGGGTCTGGATCTACCTTTAGCTATAACACTGCAAATTATCCTCGAGATTCAGTGAAGACCGAATGGCTCAACGCTAGCTTTTCTATAAATCAACCACATCAATGTGATAATGATAATTATTTTGAGTTTTATCCAAATGTAACTCAATCCTTAAATCAAGATGTGAGTTTTGCGTGGACCTTTGGCGACTTCAACACAAGTTCAGACTCTAGTCCTTCTCATACTTACAGTTCATACGGTATCTATAATGTTAAGCTAACAGCAACAACAACCGGTTGTGCTAGTACAATTGCTAAGAAAGATACAGTAGCACCGATTCCTAGAATTGATTTTGAATTGCATCCTGATACACCTAATAACTCATATATTCAGTGTTTTTATAATCCGGATGGATCTAGAAATAGATTTTTCTTTGACAACACGACAGTCAATCCATATCTAGGTACTTCTACCGATAAAGCGGTAATTACTTGGGATTGGGGAGATGGATCAACTTCAGCAGAGTATCGAGGTAGAAAAACATATTCCCAACCCGGAACGTACATTGTGCAGTTGACTGTGAGTACTACAAAAACCAACGCAGAAAATGTCTGGTGCACGGATTCCTTGCGAGATACCGTAGTTGTCAAACCAAGACCTTTAATTGCAGACAGTGTTAAGTTTTTAGATACGGTCATGTGCGAGGAAGGGAATTTATTCCGATTTGAAAATAATTCCGGTGTCGCCGGTTCTCCTACTTGGGATTTTGGTGATAACAGTGCACAAGCCTACACCAATAAAACAACGCATTCTTATCTGGAGCTTGCCAAAACAGTGAAGTATAAGGTGACACTCACTTTTATCGACAATGAAGGCTGTTATGATGAATATAGCGATTCGGTCAGGGTTTTAAAACAACCTAATAACTATTTCGAGGGTCTAGACTCTCCATATTGTCAGTTTGATCCTATTGTTACTTTAACTCCAAACCTCTCAGGTGGATATTTCTTCGGAACAAACAAAGTGACCTCCAATGGTAAATTCACACCGGATCAAGTAGGTCTTTACAGCATTAGCTATAGAATTGATCAAGATAAATGTGTTGATACATTCACGCTTCGCACAGAGGTATTACCTAGACCATATCTAAATCTAGGAGAGGATACTTCTATCTGTGAAGGCACCAGCTTTGAACTATCGGTAGAGAAAGGCGATGCAACTGCTCTTTGGAGCACCAATGCTACAGATTCATTTATTTCAATTAGCGATGAAGGATTGTATTGGTTAGAACTGGATAACGGAATTTGTCCGTTCAGAGATTCAATTAATATTGAAGTGATATCTCCACCTAGTATAACTTTGGGTGTTGATTCAGTAATGTGCGGAGATCAATTTAGAACAGTAAACGTAACCTCCGATGAGGCAACTTATATTTGGTCTGATGGTTATCCCGACCCTATTAGAACGATTGATAAAACCGGTTTCTACGAGGTGTTGGTTTACAATAAATGTGGACGAGATTCTGCAACAGTAGATTTGACCATTTTGCCTTATCCTTGTGATATCTACGTTCCTTCGGCGTTTAGCCCGGATGGAAATGGTTTGAATGATGTATTTAGAGCTGTTGGAAATGTTGAAATTACAGGACTTCAAATTTATAACCGCTGGGGAGAATTGCTGTATGAAACAGATTCACCTACTCCTTCATGGGATGGTTATTATCAAGGAGCTAGAGTGCAGCAAGGGACATATTTTTATATGATCACGTATATGCTGCCGGCCGGTGAGTACGCCCTTCCGCAGACCATCTCAGGGCCTTTGACAGTGGTCTATTAAAAGAATTTTCTTAATCCGACGTTCAGTGCAGGACTCCAGATATAAACTCTAGGTTCATTGGTAGTGCTTGCCATTAAATTACCAAGGAATTTGATTTGTGCATAGGTCTCTAGTCCCGGGCTAGCTTCATAATTCATTTCGCCAAAAATGCTAGCATTAAGCATCAGTGTTCTAGCCTGAAAGAAAAGACTATCTTCAAAATGATGTTTAAACTCTCCTTTCATGGCAAAACCTTCGGTTTGAAGAAGGAGTTCTTGTTGAATCAAATAATTCACGCCAAGACCTCCGCCAATGCTGAAATTGATCGGTAAATTCCGAGTGGTAGGAGTGATGTCGCGTTGATAATTGAACTCGAGACCAACATATCTGAAACGATGATGAAAGTATGCGATTTTAGTCGCAGCTTGGCTTTGATCGCGGATCTCGCCAATTTTGGGGTGGACTAAGTCAAACAATTGAAGGTTTTCTCTTGTCAGGAGAAATCCGCCTTGCCTAAACTGTGGTTTTATATAAAATGAATTAACGCGGTCTGAGTGTATACCTATTGATATACCTGCGGCAATGCCTAAGTCTTTACTCATAATAGCATTAATGCTATCTGTAGCTTGGTAATCAGATTTAAGAAGAGTTGGTACTTGCCAATTAGGCTCTGCAAAAATTCCGATAGAATATTGTTGAGCATATGCTGTTATGCATGTAAATGCCAGGATAGTTAGAAGGGTTCTCATGGGTTTATGTGCCGGCTAAGATAGTAAAACCTCAAGGTTAAAAATAGTGCAGATACCGACAGCCCTGCGGCTAAACCGTACCAAATACCATTCACTCCTTGATTTAAATTAAAGCCGAGGTAATATCCAAGAGGAATTGCAACTAGCCAGTACGCCATAAATGTTATAAGTGAAGGTATTTTCACATCTTCTATTCCTCTTAATAAACCTAGACCAACTGCTTGAATCCCATCACTTAGTTGAAATAAAGCAGCAAGTAATAGTAATGAACTTCCTAAAACAATAACCTCTTGGTCATCGGCAAACATTGCAGCAATAGGAGTTCTTAAGAC
>JAAEYY010000001.1:10662-12704 GCA_018223105.1 bacterium
ACTGCAAAGATGATGGCAAAAAAGACCATGAGTATTATTGAAAGTCGCAATGACGCATTTCCATATGCTCTTACGGCAGCTCTGTCTTTATTGCCGTAAGCCGTAGCAACGTGTATACTGGTACCTGATGAGATGCCGCTGGCAAACATGTATGTTAGCGCTGCAATGGTGATAGCAAGTTGATGTGCAGCAAGTTCTTTGGCGCCTAACCATCCGGCAAGTATTGCAGCTACTGCAAATGCCGCAACTTCAAAGAAATATTGTAAACCTGTTGGGATCCCAAGACGGATAATTTGTCGGTAGAAATTGAAAGATTTTCTTCTGAAAGAATGTAAAAAATCAATCCAGTAGATTGGAATTCTTTTGTTTCTAAAGAATAGAATGGTCATAGCAATAGCTGAAAATAACCTGGAAAGTATGGTGGCAACGCCGGCCCCATTGAGTCCGAGTTTAGGGGCGCCCCAGTTCCCGTAGATGAAAATATAGTTTAGTAAAATATTGAGTGCTAAGGATAGAATGGTGATGATCATGCCTGCCTGTGTGAAGTCGTAGCCATCAGCCAAACTTTTAACGAAGAAAAACCAAAGCATGGGAATAATAGAGAATATCAGGAGTGTGAAGTATGGTATTGACAGCTCATTTACAGCTACTTCCTGTCCAAACCAATGAAAATTCTCCTTAAGTATCAGCAGCACGATCACAGAAACCGCGGTAATAATTAAGGTGCTGAATAAGGCGTCTCTGAAAAGAATTCCACCTACATGTACCCTTTTCTTCCCTCGCATAATTCCCGTGATTGTTGAGAATGCCAGAGTAATACCCATAGGAAATACCGCTATCAAAAAGAAAATACTATTGCATATCCCGGCAGAGGCTAAGTTAACATAGCCTAATTGGGCAACCATAAGGTTGTCGAAGAAACCTGTAAGGATCATTCCCAGCTGCGCAACAACAATGGGAGTGCTTATTCTGATGATATTCTTGAGGTAAATTGAAATGACCTTGTATTTTTAAAGCGCAAAAGAACATTAAATCCGTATAGAATGAGAAGTATTTCGGTATTAACAGGAGCAGGAATTAGTGCAGAAAGTGGGATAGCCACATTTAGAGGCTCAGGTGGACTCTGGGAGGGCCATGATATTAGAGAGGTTGCAACACCGGAAGCTTGGGTAAAAGACTATAAAAAGGTTCTCAGGTTTTATAATGAGAGAAGGAGAGGTGTAGGGATAGCTAAGCCAAACAAAGCGCATATTGCCCTAGCCGAACTTCAGAAGTATCTCGAGGTAAAGGTCATTACTCAGAATATTGATCATTTACATGAAGACGCCGGTAGTAAGGATGTATTGCACCTGCATGGTGAGATCGTGAAAGCGAGGTCGAGTGGGAATGAAAGTTATATTGTAGATATAGGATTTAGAGATATTGAGGATGGAGAAACTTGTCCGGATGGATATCAAATGAGGCCTCATATTGTTTGGTTTGGGGAGCAAGTTCCTGCGATGGCCAAAGCAGCTCAGATTGTATCTGAATCAGATGTTTTAATGGTAGTTGGAACATCATTAGAAGTATATCCTGCTGCCGGCTTGTTGCATTTTGCACCACCTGATTCTGAAATAATATTAGTTGACCCGGGGTCGATCTCTGTTGAAATGTCACTCAGTTCAAGAGTAAAGCACTTTAAATCAAAAGCCTCGGAAGGTGTTTATGATGCATTGAGGTATTTAGGGGTAGAACTCAAAAAATAGCCAAAAAAAAAGCCCGCCATGAGAAGCCGGGCTTTACCTAAACTTAAGCAAATTCTTACTAGATAATAGTCAAATAGATTACTAATTTTCGTTATGGAAAGTAGTAGTAAAAGTTACCTTGTGTTTAGGATTTTATCTAACCTTATTATTTAATGTAAAGAACGTTAATCGGTTTCAAAAATAGAGTAAAAAGTCTAGAATATGGAAAAATTACATAAAAGTTTTTTATTTTTTTATTCTAATGACTTGATTTTCAGAGTGAAAAAATTATCTCCTAATGCGCGTGAAGCCTTAATT
>JAAEYY010000001.1:12714-14682 GCA_018223105.1 bacterium
GTGTTTCGGATGTCTTTGAGAAAGATTCTTCAATTTTAGGAGATAAAATATTGTCCTGGATTTAGTGCTCCTGACTTAGATTTTACGATTCTAAAAGTATTTTGTATATTTTTGTAATTCTAAACTATTAACTTATACGCTACTACAACCCATGTTCGCCCAGAAACATAGCGGACTTCTCCCGAATAGACTAAGCGCTCTGATACTGATCTGTGTCTTTGCCCGGTTTACTGCATTAGCTGTAGATCATTTGGCTGTTGAAGGTGTGCCTTCAGGCGATATTCAGGTCAATATTGCAGAACAACAAGCCTTGGTTTCCTCGTCTACTGTTGACGCAGATAAAGCTGTCTATCTAAATAATTTGGCGTATCTATTGGTGATGGAGGGAAGATTTGATGAAGCAAATCAATACTTTACCGAATCGCTACAGTTTACCAAACCTTCAGAGTTTAGCGAATCTAAGGTTGTTGCACAGGCATTTCTAGCTTTGATTCACGAAACAAAAGGGAACATACAACAATCACATACTTCAATTCGAGAAGCAATAAATGGAGCGAAAGCTGTAGAAAGTACAAAGCTCGAAGCTTTTGCTTATATAATGCAATCTAGAATAGATCATTATTCAGGGCAATATGCTTCTGCTTTCACTCATCTTTTTGAAGCTGATAAACTGATACGTACAAGTGAGTCTGCATTTTATTTGGATGCTCTATTTAAGTACCAGATGGCGCAGATGATGTACGAGATTGGTCAGTATGCCAATGCCAGGTACTACCTCAATCTTGCACATACCTCTCTCGGTGATAAAAATGATTTTTTAGAAGCAAAAGTTAATCTGGAATTTGCCAGAAATAATTTGGCCATCAATAAATTGAATGATGCTGCCAAGTACCTCCAAAATGTTGAAGCTCAAGCTTCAGCAATAAACAGCGATTTATTGTTGGCTCAATATCACCTTGTATTCGCTTTAATGCGGTCAGAATTAGGTGATCAAGAGCAAGCATTAGATCATGTTGCAACGGCATCGGATATCAGCCAAAGAAGTATGATTAATACTATGGAGGCTGAATTGGTTTGGACAAAAGCTCAAATTGCGTTTGAACAGGAGAATTACCCTGCTGCAATGCAGTTAACGAATTCCATCCTAAATATAGACGGCGTTTATCCATCAAAAGCACAGCTATCTCTAGCTTTAAAGATGCAAACTTCAATATACGATGCAACCGGGGATTATAAAGCAGCTTATGATGCAGGTCAGAAGTACTGGAAGGTAAGAGAGGAATTAGCTGCCACGGCGGCTTTTCAGCAATACGAACAATTAATGTCGCTGTCTGAACGAGCTCAAATGAATCTGAATGATGTTCAGCGAGATGCAAATAATGAGTTGAACTATGTTGAACAGAAGAATGAAAAGGTTGTAAAGATTTCCATCATTACAGCTTTGATTTTACTTTCTATTCTTCTTATCATATTATATCGACAAATCAGAATTAAACAGAATACCAACCATCAATTAAAGCAGAGAAATAATCTCATCAACAAGCAGAATCAGGAACTGAGGAAGATGAATAATACGCTTGAAGATGCCAGAAAACAGGCGGAAGCAGGTTCAGTTGCGAAATCTAATTTCCTTGCAGTTACCAGTCATGAGATTAGAACTCCTATGAATGGAATTATGGGTATGGCCAGTCTCTTGCTTGAGTCTAATTTGGATGAAGAGCAAAGGAAATATGTTGAAACCATTCAGACCAGCTCTGAAAATCTATTAACTATATTGAATGATATTCTCGACTTCTCAAAAATTGAAGCGGGGAAAATGAATATAGAGACTACGGTAATCGACCTAGATAAACTTCTGGATGAAGTTATGATTATCTTCTCTAAGCAAGCAAAAGACAAGCATATCGAGCTTTCGAAGTACATCGGTAATGCGATGATCCATCAGTTTAAAGGTGATGTGCTTAGAAT
>JAAEYY010000001.1:14692-166670 GCA_018223105.1 bacterium
GCTTAGAATTCGACAGGTACTTATAAACCTGGTGAGCAATGCGATAAAATTTACCGAGCATGGCTATGTAAGAATCATTGTTGAGCTGGATGAATTGATGCGTGCCCAAACCGAGAATTCTCGTATTGCTAAACTGCGCTTCTCAGTAAAAGACAATGGAATAGGTATTGGTGAAGAAAAGCAAAAGAAGATTTTTGAGTCTTTTGAACAAGAGGATACTTCAACCTCCAGAAAATACGGCGGTATAGGCTTGGGTCTTTCTATTTCCAAGAAGCTTGTAGAGTTAATGGGAGGTGAAATAGCCCTAACTTCAGAGAAAGGTGTAGGAACTACATTCTATTTCACTTTGAACGTAGAAATTCCAAATAAGTATGCTGAAGAGGTGATTCAGGCGCAAGGAGAAAAGGCGGTTATTCCACAGTCTTCTCAGAAGATTGAAGAAGAGCCAATGGAGCTTAGCAAGCTGAGAATTCTTGTTGCCGAGGATAATCCTTTTAATAAACTATTCATCGACAAGCTATTCGAGAAGTTTGGATATAGTTCTTACCTCCATGCAGAAAATGGATATGAAGTTTTACAGCTTCTAGAAAAGAATGAGATTGATCTTATACTCATGGATATTCAAATGCCTGAGATGGATGGTCTAGAAGCAACACGCAAGATTATTGAGAAATACGGGGATAAACGCCCTTCCATCATCGCGCTTACAGCCGATGCAACAGAATCTAGTAAGAATCAATATTTAGCTGCCGGTATGGATGGTTTTTTAAGTAAACCATTCAAATCTGAAGAACTGGAAGATATACTGCTGGAGTTTAGTCGTAAAATCCAGAGAGATCCTTCACTGGTTTAATAGTAAATTCTGTATCGCAATTCCTTTTAATAGACATTCATTCCATTCACTTTCGGAATTTGAGTCGATGGTAATAGCTCCTCCGGTACTGTAGCTTAATCTCTTTAATTTCTCGTTTATAAATAAACTTCGGATCATCACATTGAAGTCGAAGGAGCCATCCGGGCTGATATAACCTAAGGCGCCGGAATACCAAGAACGTCTGAATTCTTCCATTTCTTCTATCCTGTTCATCGCCGCTATTTTGGGTGCTCCGGTCATGCTTCCCATAGGAAACATAGCTCTTAGTATTTCACTAAATGTGATGTTTTCTTTGAGTCTTCCTTCAATTGTGCTAATCATTTGATGTACCTGACCGAAACTGTGAATTCCAAATAATTCAGCGACATTTATTGTTCCGGGCAGGCAAATACGCCCCATGTCATTCCGCACAAGGTCTACAATCATAACATTCTCCGCACGATCTTTTTCACTATTATACAAGTCTAATTTGAGCCTTTGATCTTCGGTGTCTGAGCTTCCTCTCCGTATGGTCCCTTTAATTGGTTGACTACAAATTGTATTTCCATGTCTTGATATAAACCGCTCCATGCTTGCAGAACAAGTGGAGTAATCTCCAAACGTAAACAGAGCAGACATAGGTGCGGGCGATAACTCTCTTAATCGACGGTAAAATTTTCTGAAGTTAAAATGCTCGTATTCAAACCTGTTTTGCCTACAGTAGTTCAGTTCGTAAACTTCACCTTCACGGATTAAATCCTTAATACGATTTATCTTGCTGATATATTCACTTTTGCTTTCAGCATCAAGTGCGGTAATCTGTTGGGTACTTACTGGTGAGTTTTCTGAAGGAATCTCAAAATCTTCTGTCGTGCCTTTTTCAAGATTAAACTTTCCACTGTGATTAACCGTAATCACATTTTTAGGTACAAATAATGCGAGCGCTGGTAAGCCCATGAAATCGGGATTAGCGCTATTCAGATCTTCAAATTCGTTTTTTAAATCATAAGGCAGTAACCCGAAAATCCAATCTTTACCGTAGTGAGATTCAATCTCAATACTTTTGTATTCATCAAGAATAACTTCAGGCCCCCAGGCATAAATAAACTCATATCGATCCACAACATTGCGAACCGGGAATAGATTGTTATCTAAAATACAAGAGTGCTCCTGATTCTCTGAATGCAAAAGGCAAGCCTCTTTTAATCCTTCAAGGCCCTTTTCTCTATAAATTGATTCAGGGTTAATTATCATGGAAATAGTCTCGAATTAAACTTGCTTTTGCAGGTCCAACAATTTCTGCAAGTGTTTCAAACTCTGCTTCCTTTATTCTTTTAACAGACTTTAACTTGCGTAATAACTCATCGGCTGTTTCTTTTCCAATCCCTTTAATGTCTGTAAGGACTGAATGTAAGCTGGCTTTACTTCTTCTATTTCTGTGATGGGTGATACCAAAACGGTGAGCCTCATCTCTCAGTTGCTGGATTATTTTTAATGTTTCCGATTTCTTGTCTATATACAAAGGAAGAGGGTCCTCCGGATAGTAAATTTCTTCCAATCTTTTAGCAATTCCAATGATTGCAATTTGTCCATAAATACCTAAATCTTTAAGCGCTTTAACAGCTGAGCTCAGTTGCCCCTTACCGCCGTCTATTACAATGAGTTGTGGCAAGGGCTCGTTTTCGTCTATTAATCGCTTATAGCGCCTGCTAAGCGCTTCGTACATAGATGCAAAGTCATCAGGGCCTTCAACTGTTTTGATATTAAAGTGACGATAGTCTTTTTTACTTGGTTTTGCATTTTTGAATACTACACAGGCCGAAACAGGTTGATTACCCTGGATATTCGAATTGTCGAAACACTCAATATGGGCCGGGGGTTCCTTTAATCTTAAATCTTCCTGCATCGTGCTCAAAATACGATCTACTTTTAGGTCGGGATTAAGTTTTTCGTATTGATTCACTTTTTCTCGCCCATACAGGGTAGCATTCTTGAGTGATAACTCCAGGAGTTTCTTTTTATCCCCTGATTTTGGAACAATAAAGTTTCCTTCCAATTCAAGCTCTACCGGTACAATTACCTCGGCAGTATCAGAATTGTAGTTTCTTATTTCAGCGTAGGCTGTTTCAATTAGCTCGTTTAGCTCTTCATCCATCTTCTTCTTAATTTCCATGTTTTTAGATTGGATGATGATTCCTCCGGAAACCCTGAGGTAATTGACATAAGCATAGTTGCCGAACTCGAATATATTAAGGACGTCTACATCGCTGATGCGCGGATTAACTACCGTGCTTTTGCTCTGATATGCATTGAGTAAATCCAGTCGCTTCTTAAACCCCTCTGCTTTTTCATACTCCCAGTTGTTAGCCGCTTCTTCCATCTGAACCTTCAAGTGATCTCGAACTTCTTTAAGATTTCCTCTGAGGATATGCTTGATATGGCGAATACTTTCCATATACTCTTCTTCAGTTTCTAATCCTTCACAGGGTCCTCTGCAGTTCCCTATTTGATACTCCAGACAAACTTTAAATTTACCCGCTTCAATATTCTTTTCGCTGAGTTGAAGATTGCAGTTTCGAGTGGGGTAGAGCTGCTTGCATAGTTCGAGCAGAACCTTCATCATTCTTACACTGGCATATGGACCAAAATACTCTGAACCGTCTTTAACCGGGTTGCGAATGGGGAATACCTTAGGGAAACGCTCCTTGGTTATTTTGATTAATGGAAACGACTTGTCGTCTTTAAGGTTGATGTTATAACGCGGCTGAAACTCCTTTATAAGGCTATTCTCCAGGAGCAATGCGTCTAGCTCAGTTGGGACAACTGTGAAGTTAAGGTCGTAGATCTTTCTAACCATTACCGCTGTTTTGCGGTTTTCGTGATGATTTTTATTGAAATAAGAGCTTACTCGTTTTTTTAAGTTTTTGGCTTTGCCGATGTAGATGATATCCCCTTTTTTATCAAAATACTTATAAACCCCCGGTTCATTTGGAAGGAGTTTGAGTTTGGAACGATATGGCACTTGCTCTTGTGATTTGCTCACTGAGCAAAGATATTATTGCGCTTGAATTTAACGGTACTAGTCTATGCGGTCTGTGAAACGTTTTTCAAAACCGAAATCCGGATTATCCCAAATTCTGATATACCAGTAAATAGGGAACACAATAGGGCCCATAAAAAAGAGCAACAAAGCCCAAAGCAATTGCTGGTTTTCGCTAGCGCTTCTGTCTTTTATTGAGAAAATAATAAAGGTAACCATGAGGCCTAAACTCGCTATTGAGGTAACAATGACAAGGAAGGAAAACATCATAATAGAACCTAATTCGTCTTCAATAAAGTCGGGGCTAACCTGGCCGCTGCCTGACTCTTGAATCAAAGCAATAAAAAATTGGAAAAAGAAGATAAACATTGCAACTCCTGCCACAATAGGCAAGAATGACAAGATTCCTAGGATTACTTTAGTGTTTTTACTCATGGTCTTCTTGTTTTACCCATATCCGATCTCCGTCAAATTTAGGAGCTTGGATTGAAATTACTTTAAGTGGAATTTTAGATGTTGTTACAACGGAGTGTTTTGTTCCCATTGGAATTAAAATTAAATCTCCTTTTTGTATTTCGAAAATAGAATCACCTAAGGTCATAGTTGCCGAACCATCTACAATATACACTTGCTCTGTGTGGTTTGCGTGATAATGAGCCTTAACTCCGGTTTTAATCCAGATCATGTAAGAAGAATGTAAACTGTCTTCACTTAGCTTCTTTACAAAAATATTGGAATAGTTCTGAGAATCGGGTTGAATGCTGTCTGTAGCCATTCTTTGCCCAAATGAAGGTAGACTAAATCCGACGATCAGTAGAATAATCCCGTATCTTAGCATAATATCTACGAATTTAAGGTAACTATTTGTTTGTTTTGTACGTTAAACTACTTTGAAACATTTCATTCTCTGCATATTACTGATATCGGTGGCATTTGAGCTGAGTGCTCAGTCATTGGTGTTTCACGGAAGATTTGCATCTTTAGCAGATGGCGAAGAAATTATGTATGCCAGGGTTACTAACTCTGCAGGGATGAGCCGTTTAACAAATTCTAATGGCTATGTAGAAATTCCGGTGATCATGGGAGAAACTATCATCGTAACTCATGTGAGCTATGATACCTTCGATATCAATGTGTCGCCGGGAGTGGTTCGTGATACCGGCAAGTTTTATTTAATACCGAGGACCTACGAACTTCAATCGATTACGTATAGCATTTTGGGTCCTAGGAAGACTTTTGATAATCGTTTTATTGGCCTTGAGCTTGAAAAAACAGATGAGGAGAAAGTTAAAGAGAAGTTGAAAATAGAGGACATGAAGAGTGATCTTGTAGCTCTTGATGCGGCTGCTCAAGATGGGGTAGTTTTGGGAAGTCCAATTACGGCTATTTATGATCAGTTTAGTAAGGCCGCAGCCGAACGAAGAAAGTACGAAGCACTAGTTCGTCAAGATCTCATTGATTCATTAAATGCAAAGAAATTCAATCAAAATGTGATTTCTATGCTAACGGAATTTAATGAGGATGAAATTGAAGCGTTTATACGCTTTTGTTCATTTCATGAAGACTTTATAAATCAAGCAACGCCTCTGGAACTTTATATCGAAGTTCTGCGCTGTAAACAGCAATATCTCGCAATAAAAGAAGACTAAAAATCCACTTTGTAATAGAGCAGTGGCAGAAAAGCTAATTGTGGCTGCCGCACCAATCTCTTACTTCCGGGATTTTCAGGATCATTAGCATAAACAATGGTAAGCAGGTTTTTTCTGTTAGTGACATTCAATAAGTCAATGGAAATTTCATGGGTCGTCTTCTTACCATTAATCTTCAAGCCAAACTTTAAATCCCAGCGTATATAATCCGGGAATTGCAGACTGTTTCGTTCGTCCTCAATAAACTGTACATAGATCCCGTCTGCTGCAGTAGCTGCTGAATCAACCGGTGAATAACGTCTTCCTCCGGCCCAGGTGAATTTTGTTCCGAAACTCAAACTGTTTTTCCCATTCGTTCCAATGGGGAGCTCATATCCGAAAAGGCCATTAAGAATAAACTGACCATTAAAATCTGTGTTACGCAAGACATTATCCTTACCTCGATATAGTGAATTAAATAGGGAAAGATTACTCAAGACGAAATAGCGTTTGCTAAAGAACTTTTCAAAAGTTAATTCCATTCCATAATTGGTTCCACTACCTGTATTTTCAAGTGTAGAAGGGAAGAATCTGGTGAAACCACTTCCCTGATTAATTAAACTGAAAGAACCACCCCATGCCTCAACGGGTACATTATAGAGGTCTTGGTAGAACAATTCTATTTTCATTCGTTGAACCGGACTAAATAAATAATCCAATGCAGCAACAAGATGATGACTTTTAGTAAGTCCGATATTGTTATTGTGTGCAGCTAAAGTAGAGTTTCCGGGATTTGAAAGGCTATCATCAAAACGATAATAGTAGACATACATCGGTTGCATTCTACTGTGCAAACCATATGCTGCGCTGATGTTCATCTTCTCGCTAAGCTTCCAGTTTGCCCCTAGACGTGGCTCTATACTGGATTCATTCGACTGCTCAAAGTACAAGGCATGCAGGCCTCCTGTAATTGTGATTCTGTTGTTTAATCGAAACTTATGCGAGATGTATGCTCTAACCATATAAGTTTGATCATTTGCATCTAGTTTTCTTATCCAATTATTTTCAAATTCGTTGGTTGAACTATCAATATAATTTATTTGATATAGTTCAGAAATGATACCAAAGCGGGTAGTGTTTCGAGCGCTGAATTTCTTGTTCAGGATGAAATGTGCCGTTGTTTTACCTTCATACATTCTAGATCTCAGGACAGGATATAAGGTGTCAAGTTCTAAAATACGCTGTCTTGCTTTTGCACTGTCCCAGATAATGAAGTTGTGGTCGGCGATAATTTCCTGACCGCTTTGAGCTAAGATGATTTTTGCACTCCAATCATTTTTGAAATATTTACTGTAATTCACTCCAACCGTAAACATATTCGTGGTGAAGTACTGATCTCTGTCGTTTTCACCGTAAAGATCATTGCTGGGAATGGTGTCATCAGAGAACACAATGTCTATATCAGACAATCCGCCAATACCCCAAATGGAAAGGCTGCTATTATCTTTAAAAGGGAAGTTTAATTTAAATGAAGCATCTTGATACTTCGGAATGGCCGAGGTGCCCAGATTAAAATTGATTGCCTGAAATAAAGCAAAAGTTGAATAGCGATAAGTAGCGATGTAACTGCTCCCTTTGGTTTTGTTTATGGGACCTTCGCTCATCAGTTCTAACCCCAGTACTCCTACTTGCACGGTATGTTCATAGGTTTCACGATTGCCGGCCCTCATCCTTATATCAAAAACACCACTTAATGCATTGCCGTATTCTGCAGGGAAAGCTCCGGTCATAAAGTCTGAATGTCCAATTACCTTATTATTCAAGATTGACAAGGGGCCGCCTGTGGTGCCGGCGATGGAAAAGTGACTTGGATTTGGAATATCAACTCCTTCAAATCTCCAGAGCACTCCAAGTGGCGAATTTCCTCTTACCACAATGTCGTTTCTCGAATCGTCAGTTCCCTGAACTCCTGCAAAATTGCTGGCCATTCTGGCCGGATCTTGTCTGCTTCCCGGATATCGCTCAGCTTCTTCAGCATTAAATGATCTGCTGCTCACCGTAGCCATATCATTGTACGAACCAATTTTCTTAGTACTGGTAACTGATACTGCATCAATATCAGTTGCATTTTCGGCCATCTCAACAGGAACAAATACTTCTTTACCTGCAGTTACTATAATATTAGGCAATATTACAGGCTCATACCCAAGATAAGTAATTCTCAGTTCATGTCGACCGATAGTTACACCTTCAATTTTGAAGTAACCTTGAGCATCAGTATAGGTGCCAACTCCAGTGCTGTCAAGCAACTCAACTGTTACTCCAATTAATGGCGCTTTTGAATCGCGATCAATAACTCGTCCTTTAATGTTTTGGGTGCTTTGAGAAAAAGCAAATAGATGGAACAATCCAAAGGCAATTGCAGTCAGAATTCTTGGTTTCATAAAAAGGCAAGATAGATTTATTTGATTTTAAAACGGAGATTATTTATCAAGAACCACTGTTGCTTGTTGTGTCGGAAGGTGTTCCGGAAGGGACAATCGGGATACTGTCTTGATCCTGTACTTCGAGATCATCCGGCTTGTTAAACCAGAAATAATCGAATTGGTGGCGATAAAAGAGTCCAACTCCGGATGTGGTGACGTTACTGAGGTTACCTAATGTCGGATCATTCGCATTTCTGTGAAAACCACGGAGTTTAAAGCTGCCATCCTCATTTAGATTGTATTGTAAGTTTACGTCGTACAAACTATTGCCCGAGGCGCTTGCAGCATCATAAGAACCTTGAAATTCAATTCGCTCGTTCCAAAAACTCTTCTTTATAGAAAGTATTAACTCAGCTTTATCTGTGGGCGATTTAGCTGCTGCCGCTTGGTAATCAACACCAAATTGCCATTCGGGATTTGCTTGTGATAACCAATTGTTTAATTGACTTGAGACAAAATCACTCAAACTATTATTCACCGTGTTTTGTAGTCCATCTCCTGCTGTGTAATTACTTCCATTAGCAAAGCTAGGCGGGATAAAAGTTCCAAGTGCTATTAGCGCAAATACTTGCCTGTTGAGTTCTTCGGGGTCTTGCCTTATTCTCTCAACCACCGTATTAAATGTGGAGGAATTTGATGTAGAAAGATTATTGGTGCTCGGAAATGAAAGTCCAAAGCTAATGTTTGGATTGAAAAGTAAACCGGTGAGCTTCAATTCACAATCTACAGGAACAGGCTCTTCGTAATTTTCAAGTTCTTGTGGACTTACTAAGCCTGCTAGAAGAGTTGCAGGTTCCGGATATTCTCGTTTTACGGCAACCAAATCAATTTGCGCATTATATGGATCTCCGTCCCAAAGCAAGGTCCCGCCGGGTTCAACAGTGAAATACTTATTGATGAAGTTAAATGCGGTAAACAGGTAATTACCTCGATCTATAGTGATCTTGCCATACATGTTAAAATCACCGTAGGTGTTAATTTCCATTCTAAGGTTACCATGTCCGGCACCCTTTATTTTATCACCTAAAAGTTCATCAAAAATGAGCTCAATTTCAGCGTCGTTTGTAATGTCGAAATTGAAATCCATACGAACACCGTCTGTGGTTTGTACAGGATCTTTCAGCTTGTTATTATCCGCATCAAAATCAACAAATTCAACATAACTCAACTGACCGTCAGTTTCAATATTATCTAATGGTATAAAGATCTTTGTTCCTTTTCTGCTTTTGGCATCAATAACTAGAAGGATGTCTTCCAGTGGTCCTTTTATTTGCATAGAACCATCGGCATAGGCTGTACCATAGAAAAGTTCATTGTCTTTTCTCTTGGTATTCATGCACTCAAATTCTTTGAGGTTTTTTATATCAATATCGAAATTGAAATTTCTGAAGTTTTTATGGTTGATAGCTCCGGAAATATTGCCTGTTTTACCGAAACGATCTTTAATGGTGGCTTCTTTGAATTTAAAGTAATCATTTCCTACTTCAACTTCGGCCTTAGCGGTATACTGGGTTTGAAGGTAATCAACCTTGAATTTTGCATCAATTAACTCTGCAGTTCCACCTAAATTCGGGTTATCGAATGGACCTGCGATACTGATGTTGGCGGTTAAGTATCCGTCGAGCTCTGATGCCAAACCTTCTAAATAGAGGCCGAAGGGTGCAATCGGGCTTTTGTCTGTGATTAGTTTTATGTCTAGCGCTTTCTCCGGATTGTTAAAGTCAATATCTCCGGTAATATTAAGTTTCTCTACAATTCCCTGTTCTAAAGTGCCTTCCAAGGTCACACTTTTAGGATTGTTGCCTGTGTGACTGTTGATGAAAAACTGTCCTAGAGTATCATCGTCATATGCGATATCGGCAATATTTAAATCTGATTCGAATATTGGATATCCATCAACATAGTTCACATCAATAAAACCATTTGCTTTACCTCCTAAACTGAATCCTTGACTCTCGAGAAAGGGGTTTAAGTTTTCTAAGAGGAAATCCTCAAGCACCATGCTGAGTTTCTGATGGCCTTCACCAAAAGTTCCATCGAGGAATATGATTTCATTTTGGTTTCTTAGGAGAATATAGAATAGATCAGTTGCTCCATCATGGTAAACCACATTTGCAAAATCTGTATTTTCCATTTGCCAGAGCTTAGAGTTGATCAAAGCATCAAGGTGATTAATGTAGACTTCAACACTATCCGATTTTGTTATCAGATATGCATCGATATTGGCATTCAGAGTGCTATCTCGCGCGGCATCAAGTATGAAGTCGAGTCGGTTTGCTTTGGCTTCTCCTGCAAAGTCGATAGATTTTAGCAAAAAGGTGTCGTTTTGATGGATTTCTTTTAAGTGAATCTCGGATAAAAGAGGATCATAGTGACTGTTTCTTGCAAAATTAAAGACCAATGTATCTGAGCTAAATTCCTCATAAACAAGCTCTGAAATGCTGCCGGAGCTTTGGAGTTTTTCTTGTTCAGAGTCGAATAAGAGCTGAATATCTGCATGCTCAAAGAATAATTCGGGTAGGTATTCTTCAAGAATGGGATGGTATGCGGGGATTTCTGCTATCAGACTGATATCTGCTTCAACATACTCTTTCTCGTCCTCATCTTCTTCATGGGGAAGAATAAAATGAATTATATGTTCGCCAATATTAGGGAGGTCTGCAATCCGGTATTTTCCGGTGAGTTGCATGTTTACCAGATCTGATTTAAGCAGAATTTGTTTGTCGCTGTTGGGATTTGCGCTGCTTGCTATAAGTTCCACCCCTTTAACCGGGTACATAGTTTCGCCGCGTTTTAAACTAATACTGTCTAATGAAACTACACCGTAAATATCATCCTCTGTATCCTCAAGATTTATATCTCCCTCAAAACTCAGATAGCTATCCATAGTATCGAGCCCCAGAGTTTTTAAATTTATGGTTTTAGCATATGCCGAGATGTCAATAACAGGATGTCCAACAGTTGCATCTATGCTACCATCAAATTCAAAATCGAGGTTTTCATCTTTTATACTGGCAAATCCACTGTAATAGTTCTCTTTGATCAAGCCATCCAGGGTGATATTTTGATACTTATAATCATTAAATTCAATGAATGAAATATCGCCTTTAATATTTGCATTTAGTTTAGAAACTTCCATGCCTTCGCCTTCGATGCTTAAGTCAAAAGCGGCCGATCCTATATTGTTGTAGTTTAGTAATGGCGCAAGATTTAAGCTTTCAGAACTAAGGGATCCGCTATATTTTTCAGCTCCTTCGGCATTCACGCCAAATTTTATATCGGTTTGAGCATTTCCAAGTGCTGTGCTTAAATCACCATAACCCACAAACTCATTGAGGAAGCCCATAAATCTACCCGAAAAGGCAATGTCTCCAAGGGCATCCAATTCTTTTGGAATGGTTTCCATTTGCAAGAATTTCCCTAACTCCATGCTGTTGGTTACTAATACATCTGCATCTATGTCCCAATAGGAGTCATCCATCTCCGGTATCCCTTTGATTCTGACTTGCCCAACGAATTCAGTTCGATCGCCAACAGCTAATTGGACATTTTCACCGTGAATATTATCTATTGTTCCATTCACAAGGCCGGTGGCTACGATAACATCATCATAAGCCTTAAGCTCATTTGCGAAATAAGCTAAATCCTTGCTGTGGATCTCAGAATTATCAAGGTCGGCATCAATGTCTACCGCAGCTATGAAATCGCTAAAGTCAAAATAAGAGGTATAGTGGAAGGCGAGATAATTTGAGATATCCGACCTTTCGGTCAATAGCTTTAGGTCTGAATACTCCATAAGAGTGGAGCTTATAATGCAGTTGGCATCTAGAGATTTAACTACGAGGCCACATTGCTCTTTAGCTCTGAGCTCTTCAGTTTCAAAGACAAGTGAATCATTAATAATTTGAAAATCTTTGACAGTGCCGTTTAGAGCCCTAAAGTCTATATTGTTTTCATTGAAATCTCGAGACTGGGGTGCAGGGTAATTTTTGTTGAAATAGTTAAACCTGCAATTGACCAAATCGATCTTGTCAAACTGAATTACCGGTGTGCTGGCTGCCTGAGCAGAGCTTGGAGCGGAGAAGTAGCTAATTACAAACTGTAGATTCAGTGAACTATCGCCTTCGGGTATCCCTAGTTTTACATCAGCATGATCCAGGCGGATATAGTCGAATCCAACTTTGCTGGAAGACCAGCTCCAAAAATCGTAATTGGCTTCTAACTCTCCTATATGTATCATGGAATCTCCATTCTGGTCTAAGACTTCAAAATCTTGGAGTTCGAGATGATCAAAGTATTTGACTTTAACATGCCCTATTTTAACTGTAGTTTTGAGTTCCTTAGATAAGTATGAAGTGAGCCTTTTTGATAAATATTGTTGAAAGGATTCGGTTTGCATTAAACCCCAAAGAATGAGGAGTAGGCCCAAAATAACGCCTAGAGTGATCAAGCTTATTTTAATTATTTTTGACACTTCTTTTTAAAACCGAGTTGCGAAGGTACAGCAGGGAAATGAACAACAATTCACAGTCCATAATTTTAGGAATTGAATCGTCGTGTGACGATACTGCTGCAGCTGTATTAATTAACGGCAAAATACGTTCCAATCATATTGCTAGTCAGGAAGTTCATGCTCAATTTGGAGGTGTAGTACCCGAATGGGCAAGCAGAAAACATCAGCAGAATATTATTCCTGTGGTAGATCTTGCATTGAAAAACGCGGGAGTTGATATTTCCGAGCTCGACGCAATTGCATGTACTCAAGGTCCTGGATTACTCGGTTCATTGCTTGTAGGGCATACCTTTGCAAAAGGGTTGAGTTTGGCTCTGAACAAACCACTGATCAATGTAAATCATATAGAAGCCCATATTTGGTCTCATTTTATTGAAGATGAGAAACCGGAGTTTCCCTTCTTGTGTTTACTCGTTTCAGGAGGCCATACTCAAATTGTTAAAATTACAGACTACGGACAATCAGAAATAATAGGAACAACTTTAGATGATGCGGTTGGTGAAGCTTTTGATAAAGCGGGAAAGATGTTTGGACTCCCATACCCTGCCGGCCCTGAAATAGATAAGTTAGCTCAAAAAGGAGATCCGAATAAATTTAGTTTCTCTACTTCTTCAGTTGGAGATTTAGACTTTAGTTTCTCCGGACTGAAAACTTCTGTTCTATACTTTCTTCAAGCACAGAAAAAAGTGGATCCTGATTTTGTCGAAAAAAATTCTTTTGATCTCTGTGCATCATTACAGCATACTATTGTGTCTTATTTAATGAGCAAGCTAATGAAAGCAGTGGAGCAAACCGGCATCAAACAAATCGGAATAGCCGGAGGTGTTGCTGCAAATAGTGCTTTGCGTTCTGCTCTTGAATCTTATGCCGCTGAAATAGATGCACAAGCTTTCATCCCAAAGTTTGAATATTGCACAGATAATGCAGCAATGATTGCTAAAGCAGGAGAAATTAAATGGGCTAAGAATGAGCTTGGCACACTTCGTGATATATGTTATGCAAGAAATGATTAAGTACTTATTGATAATTGGAATGCTGTTTTGCGGCATACAGCTGAGAGCACAAGATAATGATACAGCTAAACTGGCTAAGTTGAATGTGTCTCAGGTAGAAAAATACATTTATATCCATGCATTTGAAGGCCGAAATGACACCTGTTTATATTTCCATCAGGAACTGGATAGTCAAACTCGTCCTACCTACGAAAGAATTAATATGGGCTGCTATGGCTACAGTAGTCTTGAAGAGTATACTTATAAGTATAGCGATACAGCTCTAGAACAACTTAGCTTAGTTAAGAATAATGAGCCATTTACAAGAACGAGCTATGAGTTTTACCAGCCGGAATTACCTTCAGTAGTCAATACCTATTATTACGAAACTGCAGATTCAACACAGACTTTATTCGAATATTATTTCGGGGAGTATAGACAACCGGATTCTAGCGAAATGACGGTAATTGATCAATTTAGGGATACGGTAAAATCTAAAACGATTGCCAGATTCGACGACTCAGGCAGAGTCGTTGAAATAATATCAATGGATGCCGATCGGATTACCCAACAAGAAGTGAGCTATGAATTGAATGAAAATGGAGATCCATTAAGCGTAGCTACCAGTGTTTATGGAGAACGCCCCATGTTTGTTCAGAATTACTATGAATACAACAAGAAAGGGCAATTGGTTAAATCCTACAACTCTCGAAATCAGTCTCAGTACTACTTTTATTTAGAAAATGGATTGATAAAGAATATCATGAATTACAACACCAATGGCGATCTTGAAAGTGAAGTAATTTACAAGTACAAGTATAGATGAATTGGCTCTATGTATTCATAGGGGGAGGCTTAGGTGCAGTATGTCGTTGGGCTATAGCCCAATTTATTCAACCACAATCCGGTTTTCCGTTCGCAACTTTTACCGCAAATATGCTGGGCTGCCTGCTCATAGGTATAGCTAGCTATTTTATTTTGGAACAGGGAAGTAAATTACACCTGCTGTTTGTAATCGGTTTTTTGGGTGGATTTACAACCTTCTCAAGCTATGGATTTGAATTAATGAAGCTACAACAGAACGGTGAATTTAAGGTGTTTGTCAGCTATTTACTCCTGAGCAATCTATTTGGCTTACTTTTCGTTATACTTGGGAATAGATTAAGTGGTTTGATTGAAAAATTATGAAAAAGATACTAATTCTTCTTACGATAATATTGGGTACGGCAAGCGCCGGATTTGCAGATAAAGTGTTGGTGCCAATGGATGCTAGTCAAACCAACCACTTGAAGGCGTACGGATTGTCGTATTGGGTATTAGAGCAGGAAGCAGAAATTGAATGGTTATTGAACTATCGAGGTGGAAGCTTTTTAATGGATGCCTACGAGAATATCATAAAGGAATGTAAAATAAGAGGCATTTCATATGAAACGATCTCTACTTCCAAAGCCGAGGAAATTAAGGCGTATATCGCAAACCCTACCATTAATGCAGAGTCTGTTCAGCTGCTTGAGGCACCAAAAATTGCAGTATACTCTCCAAAATCCGCACAACCGTGGGACGATGCAGTTACCATGGTTCTTACCTATGCGGAGATTCCCTATGATGTTGTTTTTGATGATGAAGTTTTAGCCGGCGATTTATTGAAGTACGACTGGTTACATCTTCACCACGAAGATTTTACAGGTCAGTACGGAAAATTTTGGGCGAGTTTTAGAGGAACAGCCTGGTACAAGGAACAAGTTCGTGAGGCTGAAGATATGGCTGCTAAACATGGTTTTGAAACCGTATCAGAATTGAAACTTGCGGTGGTGAAAAAGATTCGGGATTTCACCATGGGTGGTGGTTTCCTATTTGCAATGTGTTCAGCCACAGATTCTTATGATATAGCTTTGGCAGCAGATGGAGTTGATATTTGTGAGTCTATGTTTGATGGCGATCCAATAGAACCGGGAGCACAAGCCAAACTCGACTATAAGAAGACTTTTGCTTTTCACGATTTTATTATTGAAACGGATCCCAGAGAGTATGAAGTTTCGGATATTGATATAGACCCAAGGGCCAGACGAGTAGCAGAAGAGAACGATCTTTTTGTATTGAATGAATTTTCGGCAAAATGGGATATCATTCCTACTATTCTTACTCAAAATCACGAGAGAATAATCAAAGGTTTTATGGGCCAAACAACTGCTTTTAATAAAGATCGAATTAAAAGCTCTGTAACTATCATGGGGGAGAACAAAAGTCTAAATGAGGCTAGATATATTCACGGTACCATGGGCGAAGGACAATGGACTTTTTATGGAGGACATGATCCCGAAGACTACAAACACATGGTTGGGGAGCCGCCTACAGATTTAAATCTTCACCCTAATTCTCCCGGCTATAGATTGATTTTGAACAATATCCTGTTCCCTTCTGCCAAGAAAGAAAAGCAGAAAACATAAGACCTCAGCAGAAGTTTGATTTGATCTAATGTTTGTATATTACCCCGGATTATGAGGGTAGTAATTTCAGTTTTTCTTTCATGCGCAATCCTATTCGGGTTTGCTCAGACCAATATCAGAATTACAAATGCTGAAGCTAGATCAGTTATCAAGGGCGACTTTGACCCATCACTGTATACCGCTAGTTCAGTGGAGAATGATCACAAAGAGATTATTTGTGGTTTACAGCATAGGATTTCTACTGATTCCTTGAAATCGTATATCGAGAAGCTGGAAGGTTTCTCTACCAGACACACATATTCCGATACTTTGAGCAATGAAACCGGAATTGGCGCTGCCAGAAGGTGGGCCTATTCCAAATTTCAAGAGTTTAGTGCGAACTATGAAAATCGATTAATTCCTGCGTATCTGGAATTTGATTATCCTTCAGGAGCTTGTGGTCCCGGACTTGCATGGAGAAATGTGTTGGCAGTTTTACCCGGAACCAGCACGGAAGACCACAAAGTGATCATTATTGAAGCACATATGGATAGCAGATGTGCAGAAGCATGCGACAGCACATGCTTTGCACCGGGTGCTGATGATAATGGCAGCGGAACCGCTCTGGTAATTGAACTTGCAAGAGTTTTAAGTCGATATAGCTTTAAACACAGTATTGTTTTTATGCTTACTACAGGAGAGGAGCAAGGGCTTTATGGTGCATCGGCTATGGCTCAGTTTTGCGCAGATGAAAATGTAGCAATAAAAGCGGTTTTGAATAATGATATTGTAGGTGGAATTGAATGCGGAGAAACAGCAAGCCCTCCGGGTTGTCCATTTGAAGGTCATTTAGATAGTACGCATGTTAGGCTCTTTACACATGGTAGTTTGGCAACTCCAAATCGCGGTTTAGCCAGAACCATCAAGCTTTATAATGATGAAATGTTAAAGCCCATGATGTTTATCCCCATGGATGTAGAGATCATGAGTCAAGAAGATAGAACAGGTAGAGGTGGAGATCATATACCATTCAGGTTGCAAGGATTTACCAATGTTAGGTTTACTTCTGCAAATGAACACGGCGATGCTGATCCCGGTCCCGATTACACTGATCGGCAGCATACTTCCAGAGATTTGCTCTCGGCAGATCTAGATTCAAATGGTAGTCCGGATGAGTATTTTGTGAATTTTGAGTATTTGAAACGAAATGCCATTATAAATGGGACTTCCGCAGTGATGATAGCCTTAGGCCCGGAGACACCGGACTTTGTTTTACATGATGAAGCTACAGGCCTTCGGGTGGAAATCTTGGACTATCAAGAGGGTAGTAGGTATAGGGTAGGAGTTAGAAACAGTGCACAAACACAAACTTTTGATGCTATGTATCTAACAAGTTCAGAAAGCTTTATCATTCCGAACCTCAATGCCGGTGAAACTTATTTTGTAAGCATTGCCATTGTGGACGATCTTGATAGAACCAGCCCTTTTAGCTCAGAACAATTTAAATCTAATGATGCGAATACGAGCGAAGCTGAACAAGATCCACTCGACTTCTCTATAGATTGTAATCTTGTTGGTGTTGAAGATCTTAGATCTACAGAATATAACTTCATTCAGGTTTACCCAAATCCGAGTAAGGGAATTGTTAATCTTAGAAACTCAATCAAAGAATATTGTGAAGTGAGTTTCTACACTTCTGAAGGGAAACTCATAGAAACGCTGATAGTAAGCGATGCAGAAATTGCGGTGGATTTAAGCCTTAATCATGGTATCTATTTCTACGTAATTGTGAGTGAATCCGGACGTATTCAGCAAGGTAAATTAATCATTCAAGATCAGAAATAACTTGCAACTCCAATCTCAATTCCTCTAGTATTTGCTGGTGGATTTCCAAACAGATCTACTTCTTGCTGGAAGCGATAATTAATTCTGAATACAGCAGTTTGTACCGGTCTGAAGCTTATTCCTAAGACCAATGCAGTTAATTCATCGCCAATAGGCTCATTGGTTTCCTCGAAGTTTTGAAGATTCCAGTCTACATATTCAAATCGTAATGCGGCATTAAAAACAGCATCATTAAAGCCGAACACAGGACGTTTATAAAAGGGATATATGATGTCTAGAAATCCTCCGGTCTGACTATTGCCATACTGTCTGTTATAGGTTTCAGGCACATCCACTTGAATGTATACCCATTCGCCCACAACTTGGAGGTCGGTGGTTTGAAAAGAAAAATCAATATCATAGCAATGTTGTTTTCTCTCGTTTTCCAAACTCAATTCATCCACTACGGGGTTGTTGTATACACCGCCCATGTAGGATAAGCCTAATTCAAAATTCTTGTATCGACCTGCAAGCTTCGCAGTTTGCATTACTTTACCGTTTAAGGTTTCAGTGAATCGAGTTTTATCAGCTTTAGCTGCAGGTAAAAAAGTTCTGGCTTCACTGTTGTCGATAATTGTGGAATTAAATCCATGGCTCAAGTAATATTCATAACCGAAAGAAAAATTGGATTTGGTCCATTTACCGTAACTACCTACCCCCGGGTTGCTCCAGGTTGCGGGTAATAACTGGGTCATGGCAATAGGTCTTTTAATAAACTCCCATTTGGGGCCGTCGTGGTTTTGGTTAAAGGCGCCTATTGGGTTCATGATTACACCGGATCTTAAATTAAGTAATGGGTGCAGCAATAAATCAACCGCTGCAAATTCAATAGTGAGCTCTTCACCCCCGTTTTCTATTTCCAGCTCAGATAAAAAGCGCAGCTTGCGGTGGGCTGAGCTAGCAATGAATAAGGTGAGTCTGGGGATGCTGAATTGGTGTCCATCGGTAATGCCGTCTGTACCCATATACTGGTAATCCGCTTCCACGTATCCACCTATGGCCGCTATTGAATTCCCGGCTAAAAAAGGTCGTTGATAGACCGCGTCCATATTCATTTTGTCTGGATCTGATCCATACTGTGGATTTAAGAGACTGCTATCTATTTGGGCGCTCAAATTGAAGCCTAGAATCAAGAATATAATGGCGATAATTTTCCGTTTCATTTTAAAATAATTTGAAGTTTTTCTTCTGTGGTTTGAGTCTGAAATTCTCTCAGATTTTTTGCAGCCGGACCATTCGTTACTTCTCCGTCTGAATTAAAGGAACTGCCATGGGCCGGACATTGTAATTCCTCCCCAAATAGCTGTAGCTCAACGCCTTGATGTG
Source organism: bacterium (assembly GCA_018223105.1). Classification (GTDB taxonomy): domain Bacteria; phylum Bacteroidota; class Bacteroidia; order NS11-12g; family UBA9320; genus JAAEYY01. Next base: position 33,841 of record JAAEYY010000001.1, read on the forward strand.
TGCATTTCATCAAAAAGGCTTTGTATTGATTCTCGGTCTTAAATACTACCACCGGAATTTTTAAGCTTTTGTGATCTACAATGATCTGATTAAGTTCTTTCTCCTTGTGAATGAAAGCGCTTAAGGGAATCTCTAAAAATTCTTCATTTAAATTACCCTCAAGAATTCTTTGTGGTGTGCAGGATGAGAGTAAAATTGAAGTGCTTGCAATTCCCATGCAGAGCAAGCATCCTGTTTTAATAAACTGTTTACGATTCATCTTAAAGCGATTCGAGGAAAAAGAGAATTTGAGCCTGTTCGGCATTAGTTAAATTAGTGTAAGCCTGTTTTGAGTTTGAGGCTTCCCCTCCATGCATTAAAATGGCTTCTTCAATACTTTTAGCTCTGCCGTCGTGCATGAGGTAGTGCTGACCGCCTTGGGAATTTTTTGAAAGTCCGAGTCCCCATAGCCCCGGTGTCCTCCATTCGTAAGTTTGTGCAGAGCCTTCCGTTGCTCCATCGTCTAGTTCCGGACCCATATCATGCAGCAGTAAATCTGTGTAAGGGTGAAATATTTTGTTAGATAAGGCTGCAATATCACTTTCCGGAGTGGTCCAAGAAGGGGTGTGGCAAGCCGAACAGTTAATGCTTACAAACAGTTGCTGACCTGCAATAAAGTCGGGGTTTTCTGTGTTTCTAGGGATTGGAGCTTTTAGTGTTCTGATGTAAAAGAGAATATCATTTATCGTGCTTTCATCCACTTCCGGAGAGTGTAAAAGTCCTGTGGAAGGATCTCTTGGTTCATAAATCGAAGTAACTCCCATATCTTGGTTATACGCCGTAGCAATTTGCTGGAGAAGATCAATTGCACCTGCTTTCTTCCCAAAACGTCCTACTGCCTTGCCTCCGCTATTATGTATACTTTGTTGCACGAAATAATCCGCAGGATTAGGTCTGGATGCCACTCCGCTTATGCCATCCATATTTGTATCTAAAGGGTCTTCATTCTCGAGAATCTGCAGGTCGGTTAGAGCAGCTAGAAAACCTAGACCGGTAACCGCGGGAGCAATTAGTTTCATGTGAGGAACTCCATCCGGTAAGCTTTCAGGCTCATAACCGGGTAAAGCGCGATTTTGTAATTGAGGAGCGCCTGTTTTTTCATCAGGAGTCTGTAGCGGTTCTGTCTGTCCAAATCGAATTAAGCTTGTAAATGGATGCCCTTTACCGTCGCCTGCATGACAAGCAGCACAAGAGTTTGCTACAAAACGAGGTCCAAGTCCTGTTTCTTCAGTAAAGACTTCATCATTAAACGCGATATCACCAGCTAGAAATATTTTGTTTTCTTCATTGGTCAAGCCTCCAACCGGCCCATCCAGAATACTGTTCTCTTCCGGAGTAGGAGGAATTATTCTCGAACAGGCTGCGATGATGAGTAGAAATAAGAGAATAATAAATGTTTTTGAACTGCGTATTTGATCATTCATAATACTGTGTTAGTGATGCAAAAATAAAAACTTAGACATATCTAACAAAAATATTTGACATGAATAGTTATTTTTGAAATCTAAATGATTTCGTTTACGGAAGAAAACTATCTCAAATCGGTGTTCCATTTATCGAATGTGAGCTCAGAAGTGAGTGTAAAAGATGTTTCTGCTGACCTTGGTATAAAGATGCCAACGGTTACCAGCATGATGAAGAAATTAGCGGCGAAAGGACTGGTTGAGTACCAGAGCTATAAGCCGGTAAAGTTAACGCCAAGAGGACAAACAGAGGCGGCCTTGGTTATACGTAAGCATCGATTAACCGAGATGTTTTTAGTAGAACATATGGGCTTCGGATGGGAGGAAGTTCATGAGATTGCTGAACAAATTGAGCATGTGAAAGCACCTGCATTATTTAATAGGATGGATGAGATTATGGGCCACCCAAAAGTAGACCCACATGGATCACCAATACCCGATAGACATGGCAAAATAATGAGTAGGAAATTAAGGAAACTTAGCGAGCTTAGTGAAGGAGATACGTTCACAATTGAAGCAGTAACCAACTCAGAAGACGATTTTCTTAATTATCTCAACCAGAGAGATTTGAGTTTGGGTACAGTGCTTCAGGTTGTGTTTATTGAGCCCTTTGATTTTAGTATTACGGTGAGATATAAGGATAAGGAAACCATTCTAAGTAAAACTGTTTCGGATCGACTTCTTGGCGAATAAGGTTTTGTAAAAATACCTCATTTCTATTTTATAATACATAATTGCGCTGACTGTATAAATAGCTTACTTTATGTAGTCTGCCCGCTCTAACTTTGCGAAATAACCACGAGTAAAACCTAAGTCTAACTATGTATTATTTCAAAAAAATCACCCTGGCCATGCTTGTTTTGTTTCTGCCATTCTTGGGATTTAGCCAGAATTGTGGAGTTTTAGATAGTGTGAGCACTAGCATTTCGCATAATGGAAACGGAACATCAAATTATTCTTTTGTTTGTTATATATCTACTACATCCGGAGGGGGTAAGAGCGTAAATATTAATATTTACTGTGGTGGCGGCGATACCTTAGTTAGTACCACCTGTGAATCAACCTCAACAACACCAACGAGTGTTTCATTTGGTCCATATACCATAAACACCTGCAGCACTCAGCTTTATGTAGATTGGTATGGGTATACCAACTCAACATGCGGTGGTTCTTCATGCAGTGGTTCTTCAGGTACACCGGTTCCGGTGAGCTGGATAGATTCAAGAATTAATTGTGAAGATGGACATGCAATGCTCCAGTGGGAGACGGCAAGTGAATGGAACAATAAAGGATTTGAAATCCAACAGAAAGTTGGAGAGAACGAGTATCACACTTTAGGATATGTTGCGGGGAAAGGGCAATCACATGAAGTGCAATCCTATTCCTTTGATTTGAATCTTTACGCTGTCCCTGGGGCATATTATCGGGTTAAACAAGTAGACTACAGCGGAAATACAAGCTATACAAAAGACATCAAACTCAATTGTGCTGAGAAAGAGATTTACATTTATCCCAACCCGGCAAATAATTCAGTGAATTTTAGTGAAGAAGTTCACACCTACCGCATTACAGACGCCATGGGCAAGGAAGTTCTTTTCGGTACAATGACATCTACTGTTGATTTAGAGGATTTAGAATCCGGTTTCTATTTTATTTCTTATGAAATAGAAGGAGTTTGGAGAAAATCGAGTTTTATAAAGGCTGAAAATTAGTTGAGGTCTTCGCGATCTCCTTCTTCTTCTTTGCCTTCTTCTATAATTTCATGAATCTCTTCAACATCTTCTCGCTCAATTCCTGATTTAGCTTCAATCCCATTTTCATGCTGTGGGAAGACCTCAAAAGTGCAAAAGAGCGGAAGGTGATCTGAGCCTACGTTTCTCAAGCTTTCAAAGGTATTGATCTTGATGTTTTTAGAGTGATACATCTGATCAATCGGAAATCGAAAGAGAGGGTATTTTGCATGAAAAGTAGATACCAGGCCACGACCCACCCTTGGATCCAATAAACTGGTGATTTTTCTGAAGAGTCTCGGCGCCTTGCCCCAGGCAACAGTATTAAAATCACCTGCAACAAGTAAAGGCTGTTCAATATCTCTCACATACTTGGCTATAGCCAATAGTTCCCCATCTCGTTCTTTACTGTTCGGCTCTTCTGTTGGACTTGGTGGAGGTGGATGAACCCCAAATAATACGAATGAACTTTGTTCATCTTCAAAATGGGCTTCAATACTTGGAAGGTCATCCGAAATAAAAAAATGAGTTTCCGTTTTTTGAAATTTCACTTTGCTATATAGATGCATTCCATAGGTGTTTTCGAGTGGAACCTTTACGGCATAGGGATAATCTTGCTCAATTTCTTGAAGCGCCTCCTCCCAATCTTTGTTTGATTCAATAGTTAAAACGATATCCGGTTTTACGGCCTCAATCAACTTGATTAACTCACCATACTTCGTATTTGGCTGGTAAACATTAATACAGAGCAAAGAATACTCTGTTCCTTTACCTTTTATTTCTATTCTTGATTTCTTCCCAAATATTTTGGTATAAGGGTAGAGTAGAAAAAAATTGTAACCGGCAGTTAGAATTACAGCGCCTGTAAGTAGATGGATGTTATAATCTTCTATACCACTAATTGCATAAAGAAATAAGTATAGTACCTGAAGTGCAATCAGGTGGGCCGTAGCAAATTCAAATATTCTAAATAATACATGGCTGTGGTTCACCATAGGTAATATGGAACACAGAATAAGAATGCTAGCTGAAATAATGAATGCTAATTCGATACACAAAGATCGTTAAAAAAGAAATAGAAATTTCTGGGCATGTATTTCCTCAGCATGTGGTAAGCTTTCTACTTTTTGATGTATATAGATTGCATTAATGTGCTGATATGCAGGCTGTTGAGGTTTTGGTTGTTGCTTTGTGATTTAACCTTAAAACGAAACATTATGAAGAAAAGTAAATTGAAACTAAACCCAAAATTCTTAATCGCGCTTTTCGCGATAAGTGTAATTTTTATTGGATGTAAAGACAATGATGATCCTAATCCCAACAACGACGGCGATACCTATTCGGCAAGATTTGAAGCGACAGATGCTCCAATTGACAATGCAGAAGTAGATGCAGTCTTTGTTACCGTTGCAGAGGTTTGGGTAGATGATCAACAAATGGAGGGATTTCAGAAAACAACTCTTGAGTTATCTGCTCTTACGAATGGAAACACAGAGTTACTCGGCGAATTTGAATCTGAGTCTTCTACTATGAGTGAAGTAACACTTGTACTAGATTATGATTTTGATGCTGAAGGAAATGCTCCAGGATCTTATGTGTTACTAGAAGGCGGAACTAAAGATCAAATTAGCTCAAGTTCGAATGAAATCAAGTTGACCAACAATGCCATGCTCGAAGCTAACAGCACTAAGACCTTTGTTATCGACTTTGACTTAAGAAAGATAATTACCGAAACTGGTAGTGACTTTGAACTAGTAACTAATGCAGAGCTTGAAACTCATATTAGAACCGTGGAGGCATCTGCTACTAGTACCGTTGAAGGTAATATAGAAGGGATGTCGAGTACTGATTCAGCTAAGACAGTTGTGTATTTATACAGAAAAGGAGAATTTGATGCCAGTACTGAACTTGCTGGTGAAGGACAAAGTGACGTGCAATTTGCTAATGCAGTAAATAGCAATGTTGCGAGTGATAATGGAGATTTTAGACTTTCATTTATTGAAGAAGGAGAATACGAATTATATGTGTTCAACTATTCAGATGAAGATAACGACGGAAGATTTGAAGTAGATGCCATGGCTCAATTGCAATTAGGAACAAATTTAGATTTCTCTGATGTAAGCGTAAGCAGCGATTCAGATGTGAATCTTGATTTAGAAGTTGGGGCATTGTTGCCATTGTAAGACTTCAATTATTGACTATGACTCAAAGCCGGCATAATTGTCGGCTTTTTCTTTGTCTACTATTGAGTAAATGTTCTACACAGACAAGGAATAGTATCTACACACCGATAAGACTGAATTGTGTAAGTGTCATATAACCAGCAGATTATATTAGGGTCTGGTCTTTGAATTATACCAAGCATGAAGAAAATTAATATATTAATTCTATGTGTAGCCTTTGTATTTGCATCCTGTAAATATGAAGAGGGTCCGGCAATTAGTTTATCTACAAAAAAGGATAGAGTAGCTAATACCTGGAATGTTTATGAAGCTACGAACGATGGTGAAGATGTAACAGATAGTTATGATCAGTTCACTCTTATGACAGCTGAAGACGGTGATGCTTCTTTGGTTGCAACTTATACTTTTGGTGACATCACATATCAATATGAAACCGATGGAACATGGGAATTTGACAACAACAAAGAAAATCTCGTCCTCGACTTTGAAGACGATGACGCAGATAGAACCTATATGATCCTGAGGTTAACAGAAGATGAAATGTGGCTAAGGGAAAAAGGAGAAGATCTGGAACTGAAGCTTAACTAAGTTTGAACTGAGTAATGGTGTCTGCTTTGCGGGCACCATTTTATTGATTGGCTTTTAGTTTTAGTACTTATATTTAACCACATGAAAGTGTAGCAAAGGATAAGTGCAGAGTTTAACTTTAATATTAATTGCATTGAATAGATGAATACTACCCACAAAAAAGTACTGATTCTTGAGGATGATGATGATGCAGGACTTTTAGTAGCTCGAATGCTGGAAAGCAATGGTTTTAAAACCGAGGTAGTGAAAAAAATCTCATCTGCAAAGTCTAAAATTGCACAAGAACCAGACTACGATTTATTATTTTTTGATTATAACTTACCCGATGGCAATAGTTTTGATTTAATACGAAATCTGAATGAAGACTACAGTTCTCCGATTATTGTGTATAGTGCATACTTAACTGAGTCTGACCGTGAGGAGGCCAAAGCTCTTGGAGTCTTAGATTGCTTAAAGAAACCTATTGATAATCAAGTTATTTTCGCCACACTTAAAAGACACGAACTCATCTGATGAATAAAAAAATATTGGTGATTGACGATGATCAGGATCTGTTGGAAATTTTGACTAATTTCTTGGGCCAGAAAGGCTTTGATGTAGATACTGCATACAACGGCAGATTGGGAATAAAGAAACTTGAAAGAGATCACGATATTGTATTGTGTGATCTTAAACTACCCGACTTTAGTGGTTTGGATATATTAACAAGAATTAAAAATCTTCAACCTAATATTCCGGTGATTCTCATCACAGGTTATTCTGATGTAAAAACCGCCGTTTCCGCATTGAGAAAAGGAGCAGCAGATTATGTCACCAAACCTCTATACCCCGATGAAATTGTACTTCGAATTAATGAAGTGTTAGAGCAAAATGAGGTAGAAGAAGCTAAGGAGAAGAATACAAATTCAACAACGGCGCGTAAAGCCAAGCCGGCTTCTTTACAGTATGTAGAGGGCGAATGTGCTGCGATGAAATCCTTTAACAAGAACTTGCAGCTTGTAGCACCAACTAACTTTTCTGTGATTATACTTGGTGAAACAGGTAGCGGAAAGGAGTTTGTTGCAAAACGAATTCACAGTTTGAGTGAACGAAAAGATAAACCTTTCGTAGCCATTGATTGTGGTGCTCTATCAAATGAACTTGCCGGAAGTGAGTTGTTTGGTCATAAAAAAGGAGCATTTACAGGAGCTGTTAGAGATAAAGCGGGTCAGTTTGAGCTCGCTAGCGGTGGTACTTTGTTTTTGGATGAAGTAGGAAATCTTAGTTACGAGAATCAAGTGAAATTGCTTCGTGCTCTTGAGGAACAGAAAGTAAGGAGAATAGGCTCTGATAAAGAGGTTAGTGTAGATATAAGATTGATTGTGGCCACTAACGAAAATCTGAGCGATGCCATAGAGGAAGGTGAATTTAGAGAAGACCTTTACTATAGAATGAATGAGTTTACGCTCAATCTTCCTCCGCTTCGAAAAAGGGGGAGTGACGTAATGATCTTTGCCAATCATTTTAGAGAAATTGCGAATCATCAATTGAATAAAGAAGTTAATGGTTTCGACAGTATAGTTAAAAAAGGATTTGAAAACTATGCCTGGCCCGGGAACATCAGAGAGCTTAAAAATACAGTGAAACGAGCTGTATTACTTTGTCAAGGTGATGTTATAAGCGAAGAGGAAGTTCCAAATGAAATTTTTATGAGCAGTCCGGTTGAAAATGAAGAGGACGAACTTGAGGATGCAGACTTGAGAACCGTGGTAGAACGAGCAGAGAAGAAAGCCATTATCAGAGCTTTACAAAAGCATCATTTTAACAAGACCTTGGTTGCAAAAGCGCTAAATGTGGACCGTAAAACTTTGTACAATAAGATTAACGCATACGGAATAGAACTCTAGTTTATGCAAAAGACACTGAGATCCATGGTGGCGAACCTCACGGCTCCGGCAATGTGGTTTAATGAAGATGAGTTTTATATGAATGATGAAGCTCTTCAGCTCTTGGAATACAAGCAGGGTGATATTCCAAACCTGAACACATGGTTTCATAATTTATTCGGGGATAATGCGGAACAGGTATACAACGAGATATTTAAGGTGCATGAGCCTGAATCGTCTAAAATGACCTTTGACCTGCTCATCACCACAAAATATGGACAAGTTAAACATATCCGAATTTTCACTTTCAAGGTGGAAAGCGCAGAAGCATGGCTCTTAGCCGATATCTCAGAAGACCGTAGAATGATGGCTGAAAGCCAGATGGAGGTTGAAAATTTGAATTCCGCTCTGGTTGAAATCAAAAGATTAAAACGAAAACTTGCATCAGAGAATAAGAAGCTGAAAAAATCAAATGAAGAACTTGAGAATTTTGCCTACATAGCTTCACATGATCTTAAAGAACCATTGAGAAAAATTGTAGCGTTTAGCTCAAGACTAAATGATAAACTCAATGATTCAGAAGATGAAAAAATCAGATTCTACATTGAACGCATGCAAAGTGCATCCAACAGGATGCAAATCTTGATTGATGATCTCTTGAAATATTCCAGAGTCTCGACTAAAGCCTTGGATCCGGAAGTCATTGATATGAATGCACTACTTCATGTAATTATAGATAGGCTGGAGCAAAGCATAGAAGAGAGCCATGCAGAAATAAAATACGAAGAACTGCCTACTATTTATGGAAATGAGAGTTTGATATCCAGCGTAGTTCAGAATATCATTCATAATGCAATGAAATTTGCGAAAAACGATGAGCATCCCATTATTGAAATCAGCAGCAGAAAAGAGCAAACACCTAAAAGAAAATATAATGTTATATCCATAAAAGACCATGGCATTGGAATTGAAGATCGTCATCAAAAACGGATATTTGAAATTTTTGAGCGGCTTCATTCGCGAGAAGATTATTCAGGTACAGGAATTGGACTAGCTGTCTGTCAGAAGATTATGGAGAAACATAATGGTAAAATTAAACTAAATAGTAAATTGGGTGAAGGCTCAACATTTGACTTATATTTCCCAATTAAATCTTAAAATGTCCTTAGAAACACCAATACGAATATTAATGGCCGACGACGATGAAGATGATCGTATGTTAGCTAAGGAAGCTTTCGAAGAAAATAAATTAGCAAATGACCTCTTTTTTGTGAAAGATGGTGAGGAGTTGATGGATTTTCTATTAAGACAAGGTCCTTATACTCTTGAAAATGCACCTCGCCCGGATATCATACTCCTCGATATTAATATGCCGCGCAAAAATGGAATTCAGGCCTTACAAGAAATTAAATCGAATGCTGAGCTCAAGAAGATCCCGGTGATTATATTAACTACAAGTAATGCCGACGAAGATATCGTAAGCTCATACGAGCTAGGCGTGAATTCATTTATTACTAAACCTGTGACCTTTGATCAGCTAGTCCAAGTGGTTGCCAATTTGGGCAATTACTGGTTTAAAATTGTTAAATTACCCAAGTAGTTTTGCACGATAATTTAATTAAAGTACTGTTAGTTGACGATGATAAATCGGAGTATTTTCTGATAAAGGAGATGATATCTGATTTTGAGCTCGTAAATGTTCACCTAGACTGGGAGCATGATGTAAATAAAGCTCAACTTATTATGAAAGAGCACGATCATCATGTATATCTTGTAGATTACAAACTCGGTCCGGTTACCGGCTTGGAATTAATTCAAAGTGTTCAAGATCCTTCATTGTTCAATAATTCCATCTATATCTTGCTTACCGGATTTAGTAATTTACAAGTTGAGCAGGAGGCGATGGTGAATGGGGTAGACGACTATCTTTCAAAGAACGATGTTAATGCCGCTATTCTCGAAAGAGCCATTCGCTACGGTCTCGAGCGAAAAAAGAATCTTATTGAATTAAAGAAAAGTCGAAATCAGTATAAGCAGATTTATCTCAATACCAAAACTTCAGTAATTGAGGTCGACCTGGACTTTAATGTAATGAAGATTAACAACGCATTTAAAGAGACCTTTAAATACTCAGACGACTTTGATCTAGGTAGGCTCAATGAACCAATAAAAGTCTGGGATCTCTTAGATTGTTTCAACCTAAAAGAGCACGTTGTAAAGCATATCCTTGATAAGAATGCTAAAAACGCTTCGATATTTGAGTGTAAGGACCAGGAAGGAAACCTGCTTAAAGTTCAGCTTAATGTGTATGAATTGGTTAGTGCTTCGGAACGTTATAGTTACCAAATTGTAATAATCGACCTTACCGAAAAGGTGAAGCACGACGAAGAAGTAAACCAAAAGCAAAAGCTGGATCTGATGGAGAAAATGGCGAGGATTGTTGCTCATGAAGTGCGTAATCCGCTGACTAACATTATTCTATCCAGTGAACAACTTAAAGCAGCGATTGAAGAAAAAGATGCGATTTATCCCGAAATCATTATTCGTAATTCTAACAAAATTGAAGATCTCATTGGGAAGTTTCTGAATACCTTCAAGCAAATAGATATTCAAATGGAACCGACGGATGTATCTGATATGCTAGAATCTTGTATATCAGACTTTCAAGATAAAGCAAAACTGATGGAAGTGGGTATTGATTTATGTATGGAGGATGAGCTACCCCCTGTGTGCCTGGATCGCGAGAAAATAGAGCTGGTAATCCATAACTTATTAAGTAATGCTATTGATGCATGTTCTAAAGATGGTTCCGGAATAGTTCAGGTATCTGCACAAAATTCCAATGATTTTTTATTTATCAAAGTAAAAGACAATGGTGTTGGAATTGAGGAGGATGTTATTGAAAAGCTATTCCAACCCTTTTATACCAATAAATCCAATGGTCTTGGTTTGGGCTTAACTACCAGTGCAAATCTTATTAAAAGTCATGAAGGTGATATAATCGCGGAAAACAATAGTGACTTTGGGGCCTGTTTCACGATAAAACTTCCGGTCACCTTGCAGGATTCACCTTGCTAGCGGAAAAATGTGTAATTATTCCACACTTCTTTACTTGACTGTTGATTCCCTTTCATAATTCGTATTCTTAGTGAATTTTTATTCGTCTGATTATCAGCGTCATATATCTTGGAACAGTTTGTGGCCTTGTTTAGGAAAAGAGATTATGAAAACACAAAAATTGAAACTAATACTTACAGGATTAATTTTAGTATTTCTAGCGGCTTGCGCCGGCGAGAAAGACGATTCGCAGGATAACACCAAACTAGAAGAGTTTATCACAAAGCTTGAAACAAAATGGGATACCGATGAAGGTAAAACCTGGTTAAAAGAAAATTGGGAAGAGATGCAAGATGAATACCAACTCCTTTCCGAAGAACTTGAGCCAAATTGGGATGAAACTCAACTAGATGAAAGATGGAATGCGATTAAAGAATCGGTAGCTGAGTACAAAGACGATGTTAAGGATATTACCTTAATGAAAGCAGTCTACACTACTATCGGTATGAGTTCTGTTGATGCGACCATGGAGATGGTAACCAAAGAAAATGTAGCTCAAATTTATAAAGCCTTTGTAGATGAGGTGAAAGAGAATAAGGATGAATACTCGAAAGAAGACTGGATTGAAATTGAAAGTCTTTGGGAGCGATTGAAAACACGCTCTGATGAATTAAAACCCATGGATGATGCTGAGACAGTGGCTAAAATTGCTGCTCAGAAATCTCGCTACATCGCAATTAAAGCGGTAAATCGACCTACCGCAGAGACTGAATAAGAATCTCAAGTAGTAGTTAAGTTCAAAGCATTAGGATCTATTCTAAACAGATTCTAATGCTTTATTTATCATTTAAAAGAAAAAAAACATTATGCAAAAAGTACAATATAAAGCTCTAGGTTTCACATTAGAAGAGACCAAAACAATTACAGAAAAACTCAATATTCTATTAGCGAATTATCAGATCCATTATCAGAAATTAAGAGCGTTCCATTGGAACGTAACCGGTAAGGATTTTTTTGATGTTCACGAACAGTTTGAGATAGAATATAATTACGCCAAAAAGGTGATTGATGATATAGCTGAAAGAATTAGAATTTTTGGTGCTAGACCGTATTCTACTATGTCTAAATACCTTGAAGTAGCTCAAATTGAAGAAGTTGATGAGGATCTATCAGCAGATAAGATGGTAGCAGAAATTATTTCAGATTTTGAAATATTAACCGGTTTTATTATTGAAGCTGCGGAAGAATCAACAGAGTTAGGCGACCTGGGAACAACAGATTTATTAAACTCTATCTTAAAGAGAATTGAGAAAAGACACTGGATGCTAAGTGCATTTAATAACTAGAACTATACACTCATACGAGAATGAAAGAAGGAATAATAGTACAATTTGAGAAATCGTATGAACACTTGATTGAGAAATTGGCAGGTTGGATGGATACCATCATCATATACCTGCCAAATTTCATTATAGCCATTGTAGTTTTTATTTTGGCTTATTTCCTTTCTAGACTTGTTAAGAAATACCTTAACAAGTTTTTAATTGGTAGGATTACAGAACAATCTGTGCGTTCTCTTGTCACAACTACAGCGTCTATACTCGTAGTTTTAGGTGGACTGGTTCTAGCAATAGGTGTTATGAACCTGAGCACGGTTTTGAAATCGATGCTGGCAGGTGCAGGTGTGGCAGGATTGGCGATTGGTTTGGCGCTTCAAAGTTCCCTTTCCAATACTTTTTCGGGAATCTATCTTTCGCTTAAGTCTTATATAAATGTAGGTGATTGGGTTGAAACCAATGGTTATGCCGGAACCGTTGCCGAGGTGAATTTAAGAAATACGGTGATTAGGGAACCGGATAATAATTTGGTGATGATTCCCAATAGAATGATGGTAGAAAATCCATTGAAAAATTATGGTCTAACAGATCAAATCAGAATTATTGTGGAATGTGGAGTGGCCTATGGCTCGGATCTGGAGCAAGTAGAGAAATTAACCAAGCAGGCAATTCAAGAGAATTTTGATGATGATGAATCTAAGGAGATTGAGTTTCATTACCTCGAGTTTGGCGATAGTTCCATTAATTTTCAAACCAGGTTCTGGATCGACGCAAAAGTGAACACAACTATACTTGAATCTAGAAGTAAAGCCATCAAAGTAATTAAGAAAACCTTTGATGATAATGGTATCAATATTCCATTCCCAATCAGAACCATATACAAAGCAAATTAGGCATTCGGGAATTGAATGCGCCTTTTGTAGAGTAAATTTCCCATTCTCATTTTTCTCTATTTCGTAAAGAGTACTTTTCTTTTTTAGTATAAGCATTTAAAGTGCTGATAATGAGGTGTATAAAATTATAATAAGAGGTATTCGTAATAATCGTTTACTGGCATGAATATCGCCTTACTCTAGGTAAAAAAGATTATGTTACGATTTGCACTTATTTTACTTGTTATCGCTCTAGTAGCCGCATTATTTGGTTTCGGAGGAATTGCTGCAGCTGCAGCTGGATTTGCCAAAACTGTATTTTGGATTGCAATTATCCTCGCAGTTTTATCCTTTCTCGTGAACCTAATTAGGGGCTAGAAATTTAAAAGTAAAACACTACAAGATTAGACTATGAAGAAAACACTATTATTTGCCTTGTGCTTTATCGGCACAATAAGTTTGAAAGCTCAAGTAGAGACTTCAATAGGTTTCAAAGGGGGACCTGCATTTAACACCTTTAGCGGTTCTGAGTTAGAAACCGCAACTTGGGGGACGGGAATTACCGCCGGGGGCTTTATTAATTTAGGTCTGGCTGATGTTGCTCAATTTCAGTTTGAACTCCTCTATGATAGACTACCCGGTACGTATGGAATAGACAGTGGTGCATTCAAATCAACTGTATCCTACTTCAGTACTCCATTGCTTTTCAAATTGAGATTTCCCTTTAATGAAAAAGCGATACCATATGTAAGTATAGGACAATCCGTAGGATATAAGTTGGGAGAAAATACCTATAGAAATGGAGTTAATGATGACGGAACTAGTGTAGATCAAGATCATTTTATAAATTATAACCTGGCCAGCCTTTTTGGAATTGGAGTGGATTTTGAGACAGACTTAGTATTTTTTAATGTAGACCTTAGATACATTAGAGGTAACATTAATGTTTCCACTCAAGATTATAATATGAGAACAAATGCTATTGGACTCACAGCCGGGCTCGGTTTTAAACTCGTGAAGAACGGGTCGAGCAAATAGGGCGTTAAGAATTTATACAAAGCGGGGATTGTAGTGAGGAATTGCTGCCTTCCTTTTTTAAAAACATGACACATATGAATAAAACAACAGAAACAATTTTAGGAGTAGTAGCCGGTGCCGTAGTAGGAGGTGCTTTAGGAGTACTTTTTGCGCCGGATTCAGGTGAAAACACAAGACAAAAAATCAAAGACAAGAGTTCAGATTTGATGGATGAATTGAATGGTTTGAAAACAAAACTTGGAGCTGAACTTTCGAAAGCTGCTTCAAGCGAGAAAGAACGTATTCGAGGATACATCAAAGAAATTGACAGCTACTTAAAAGATTTAGAAGCTGAAGCATAATATGTTTAAGCTATTAAAAATTCTAGTAGGTTTAAGGCTGAAAAAGTTCAAATACAGAGCGGCAGATAGAGCTGCGTCATTTTTGACGCATCTCTTAATTTATCTGCTGGCTATTGTAGCGATGGCTATTTTCAGCCTTTCACTGCTGGTTTCAGTTGCTATTGTAGCAGGTGTCTTTTTCAACAGTTGGTATGTAGGCGTTGTTGTATTTTTAGGGTTATTTCTATTGATTGCTCTAATATTGATTCTACTTCAGAGATCTGCATTGTTTATCCCTATTAAAAGGAAGATTATGCACATCTGGATTGAGTCTAACTACGATTAATTAAATCAACATGAAAAAAGTAGTCTTTAGCACTGCACTGTTTCTCATGATTCTAGTAATTCTGAGAATTGGGAAGTTTATTTTTGCTCCCCTTATTGTCTCAGGTATTCTTGCTGCCTTACTATCGAACATAGTAGCGGCATTAGAGCAAAAAAATTTTAAACCTGTACTGGCCTCTTTCACTGTTACTGTTCTTTTATTTCTCGTAATAGGAGGCTTGTTCACTGTGATTGTTTTTCAATACGTGAATGTGTTGGATGAATTGCCCGAATGGGGTGATAAAATTTCAGCAAAATTGGAATCCTTAGTAGATTATGCTGCAACTTCTTGGGGCCTGTCTGCATCCACTATTAATTCTACTCTTGCAGAAGTTAAATCCGGATTACAATCTAATGCCGCAGATGCAGTGGGTTCTGTCTGGACTTATTTCATTAATGCCATCAGCATTTTGTTTCTAATCCCTGTCTTTACTTTTTTCATGATCTTCTATCGCGCTAAATTAAACAGACTGATAGAGCTTTGGCTAGAGCGCAGATCCAAAACAAAAAAACAAAGTATTCAGATCATTAAAGAGGCCAAAGAAGGGGTAAGTAAGTATCTTAAAGGATTATTGTTTGTGATGTTTATACTGGCCTGTCTCAATACTATTGGACTTGCTATTTTAGGTGTCCCATATTATATATTACTTGGAACCACGGCGGCTTTATTATCTGTAATTCCTTATCTCGGGAATGTTGTAGGGGGTGGCGTCGCAGTAATTGTTGCTTATGCAAGTTCAGGGAATTATTGGCTTGCTATTGGTGTAATTGTACTGTTCGCAGCTATTCAGATCTTAGAAGGAAATTTAATAACACCTCTGGTGATGAAAGACCAAGTAAATATTAATCCATTTTCTGTTATTCTAGCACTTCTTATTGGAGGAGCTGTGTGGGGAATTCTGGGTATGATAGTTTCTGTTCCCGCATTAGCTATAATTAAGGTATATATGGAACGAGATTCTAATCTGAAAGAATACGCCAAATTGCTGGGCGATGAATAAGTAGATCATCTTTTACTGTGGAACTCAGCCCTCAAAATGATCATTTATCACCCGAGTAATTATTCTTCAATTCGGGGATTTTTCAAGTTAAATTCATATAAGGCGCTCATTATTATTTAGTTGCGAGCTCGGAAGTGCTTCCTCATTCTTCTGGAACCTGAATTGTACTCTTAAGGTTAAAATAAAATATTATGAGAAAACTAATTTTAACCTTTACCGCAATTATGGCCTGCTCAATTGCAATGGCCCAAGTAGAACGAGATTTAGATGAAATCAATGAAACAAATTCATGGCTTAAGGTAGGTGCCAATGTAGGAGCGCCTGTCGGTGTTATAGATAATGTGACAACTTTTTCACTAGCACTAGATGTTAGTGGGCAGTTTATGAGAACAGATAATTTTGGACTTGGTATTACTTCTGGATATAATCACTATTTCAGAGAAAATTACAATGAGAATAGCAATAAAACAGTTCAGGGAATTGGAGTTATTCCGGCTGAGTTGATGTTTAGATATTATCCTTATCTGGAAGGCTTCTTTGCAGGAGCAGATTTAGGGTATAGTTTCATTGTAAATTCACCAATCCAAGGTGGTTTCAGTATGAGACCACATTTAGGTTACCACAACTACGACTGGAATTTCTTTGCATACTATAATCACGTTTATACGGTAGATTCAAGAGACGTTCAAAGTATAGGTGTTGGGGCCACCTATAACTTTAGGTTCGAATAATCTCTTTACATAGAGACTATTCAGAAAGGAAGTCGATTATCGGCTTCCTTTTTTTATTCATATTTCCTTAAGCCTGTATTCAATCGAAGACCACCTCCTATAATCAGGTTATTCATAGGAGCAGTGTAGTACGATCCACTTGTAGTTCTATAGAGCAGCTGAAAATCAATAAATAGATTATGCCATAACATATAGCTGGCGGTAAAATTGATCGTCTGAATTGTGCTGTTAAAACCCTGAAGAATTTGTACATTCTCTTTATTCGGGATATCGCTGTAATCCCTCAGAATATTAGCTCCATAGTTTTCGGAATTCACGGAGCTGTCTTTGCCCTGGTTTGAGATAGAACTAAGTAAGGTTATATTTAATCTATCAAGAGGTTGATATCTTATAATCACAATATTTTCTCTAAAATTAGCGCCCAATGGATGTGCAAGTGCCTGATTAAAGTGGATCCAATTCTGTGATTTGGTAAAGTGCTGATAGACATATGGCCTCACTTGATTGTACTCATACTGAAAGTCTAGGTTATTGATCCCGGCTACATTGATATACTTTAAACCCAATTGATAGGCCCATTTATTGGTCCAAGAGCTAGTTTGTTTGAAAAATTCATTCTTCTGAAATTCATCAAAAACCAATTGTCCGTAGAATGAAAATCGCTTCAGAAAATTCCATTTCCAATCTGTTCCTAAAATTACATTATCGCTGCTGTTTAGGCCGTGTTCAACTGATCGGTAAAAAATAATAGGATTGAGGTAATTAATCTCATATCTGTTATTCTCCGAGCTGTCTTGCCTATCGAAAATTACATTTTCAAAAAAACCGATATTGAGGTTCTTTCCAATGTTTATACTCAGATGGTGAAAGGCATTAAATTTTCTTTTGAAGGCTTGACCATCCGGTGTTGGTACATAATCGATATGCTCTGAGAATAGATTCATGTAGTTAATTCGCCAGACCCTTGTATTGAATTTTAGAAAAGGATATTCTTTAGCATAGTCTGAAAGTATGAGGGAGCGATGTCCGTTCCCAATAAAATTCCGATCATGTCCAAATTGAACCATTACTTCCTTGATGGGTGAAAAAGTAATGTACCCTGAAGCGTTGAAGAAGTCTTCGCCATTATCTCCGAATCGTTTGTGTAGACCGGTTCCCGGAACCACACCGGTTTCATCTATTTGGCTTCTCAGATAATTAGGGAAGCGATATTGATTCTCCATAGCATAAGTATAGAAACCTAGTTTTCGTCCGAGGTTCCCGCGTACAACAACACCTCTACTGTTTCGA
Organism: bacterium; assembly: GCA_018223105.1. Lineage (GTDB taxonomy): Bacteria > Bacteroidota > Bacteroidia > NS11-12g > UBA9320 > JAAEYY01. Next base: position 51,739 of record JAAEYY010000001.1, read on the forward strand.
TAGATGCTTTGATCATTTTGAACATCCAATCCTCCAGAGAAACCCAAAACCGGATTTACTTCTAAATCAATAGAAGTGCCGAACAATACATCTTCATAAGAAATAGAATAGAATGCATTTTTTCGGGTATAGAAGGTGTTCAATAGAGGCTTATCTGTAAGTGCTGCCTCACTTTTGCTATACATTGCATTGTCTATAAGCAAGTATGCTCGGTTAAAACTATCAACAGCAGAAATTGCTGTTGCTTCTGCTGCGAACCGATATTGCATATCTCGCCTGAAAGGCTTTACTGAGGTGAAATGAAATTTACTGATTTCACCATTCATGATTTCAAAACGATCTACAAGGTGATAGTTTGTGAAATTACTGGTTAATGGTGATTGCGCAGAAGCCAATACTCCGGCACCGAGAAGTACATAAAATAGTAGAATCCTCATTCTTGTCAAAAGTAATTGATTTGCCTTTAGACTTGCACTTTAATGTGTTTTGAGGTGACCAGGTTTTTAGGCGAATATCAGAGTAAATCTTCAGGAAAATTCAGATTATATTTGACCGCGTGTCACCAGAGGAAAGAATAGCAGAATTAAGCAAGCAGCTTCACGATCACAATTACCGTTATTACGTACTCGCGCAGCCGGTAATTTCTGATAGACAGTTTGATGAACTTCTTAAAGAGTTAGAACATCTCGAAGAAAAATACCCGCAATTTGCAGATCCTAATTCTCCAACTAAAAAGGTAGGAGGAGATATTACCAAAGACTTTAGAACTGTGGAGCATTCAGAGAGAATGCTTTCACTCAGCAATACCTATAATCGCTCCGAATTAGAAGAGTTTGACCAAAGGGTTCAGAAGCTACTTGAGACTTCCAACTATGAATATGTCGCAGAGCTTAAGATTGATGGATTTGCTATAGCACTTATCTATGAAAATGGAGAGCTTGTTCAAGCTATTACACGAGGCGATGGAAGTAAAGGAGATGATGTTACCGCAAACGTTAGAACCATAAGAAGTATCCCCCACAAGCTAAAAGGAGACTTCCCCGCCACTTTAGAGGTGAGAGGTGAGATTTTTATGCATAAAGCGGCCTTTGATCGGCTTAACGAAGAGCGAGAAGCCCAAGGAGAAGCAACATATGCCAACCCAAGGAATACCGCTGCGGGTACTATTAAACTTCAAGACAGTTCGGAAGTGGCTAAAAGACCACTCGACTGTTTGTTGTATCAACTGGTTCGACATGATGATGACAGATTAAACCATTTTGAGGGGCTTCAGAGAATGAAGACCTATGGCCTGCCGGTTTCTGAAGCTACGGAGCTTTGCGAAAATTTTAATGAACTCTGGACTTATATTGAGGCCTGGGATAAAAAACGCAAAGACCTCAGTTTTGAGATTGATGGCGTAGTGCTAAAAATAAATTCAAGAGCTCAACAGCAGGAACTTGGATTTACTTCTAAATTCCCTCGTTGGGCCATTGCCTATAAGTTTGAAACGGAGCGAGCTGTTACCACTTTGAAGTCTATTAGCTATCAAGTTGGGCGAACAGGAGCAGTAACGCCTGTGGCGAATTTAGAGCCGGTTCTTCTTTTAGGCACAACAGTTAAGCGCGCAAGCTTGCATAATGCAGATATTATTCGGGAACTGGATGTTAGGGTAGGAGATACTGTTTTTGTTGAAAAAGGAGGAGAGATCATTCCTAAGATCGTAGACGTTGATACCGATAATCCAAAGCGGTCTTCAGAACCTACTCGATTTGCTAGCCATTGTCCGGAGTGTAATACTGAGCTTGTTAGAAGCGAAGGCGAAGCGGCTTTCTATTGCCCGAATACAAATCATTGTCCGCCCCAGATAAAAGGTAGAATTGAGCATTTTATCAGCAGAAAAGCGATGGATATCGACAGTTTGGGAGAAGGTAAGATTGATATTCTCTGGTCTAATGACTTAATCTCAAATCCCGCTGATTTATACCGACTTGAATATGACCAAATCTTGGGTTTAAGCAAGACAATTGAATCTGATGATGGAAGTGAGTCGAGGGTGGTGAGCTTTAAAGAAAAAACGGTTGAGAATATCTTGAAAGGAATTGAGGCTTCAAAGTCTCAGCCATTTGAAAGAGTACTTTACGCTTTAGGCATCCGATATGTAGGTGAAACCGTAGCTAAAAAATTAGCTCAACATTTCAAAAACATGCAGGGTATAATGGATGCTGATTTTGATACTTTAATCAATGTCAATGAGATTGGATCGAAGATCGCAGAAAGCCTCATAGAATATTTTAAAGTGGAAGCGCATCGCGAGCAGATTTATCAACTTGAAGCAGCAGGGCTCCAAATGGAGGTTGAAGAACAGGAGCTTGCAGGGAATCAATTGGAGGGATTGAAAATTGTGGTGAGTGGTGTTTTTGAGCAGTTTGAAAGACCTGCACTAAAAAAACTCATTGAAAGCTATGGCGGTCAAAACGTAAGTTCAATCTCGAAGAACACAGATTTACTCATTGCCGGAGCTAATATGGGCCCCGCAAAGAAGGAAAAAGCGGAAAAGTTGGGGGTTAGAATTGTATCAGAATCAGAATTTCTAGAAATGGTTTCATAGCTTTGTCGTTCCTGAGCAAAATAAAGTATAATATCGCTTTAAAGAAGCTTCGCGCACATGCTCAAAAAGAGAAGGCCGAACGCTTTAAAGGCTTGTCGCAAGCCAGATCTGTTGGTATTGTCTATAACGTAGGAAAGATCAAATGGAAAACTGTCACGCAGTTTATTCATTACTTCGAATCTCTGGGAAAAAAAGTAACAACATTGGGTTATTTGGATGAAAAGGAGTTGAACCATAATTATACTCCAAATTTCAGACACATGTTCTTTTGCCAAAGAGAGTTGAGTTTTTGGAAGATTCCCAAAGCACAAAGCTTACAGACCTTTACTGAGGTTGATTTTGATTATTTGATTAATCTGGATGTAGAAGGAGATCTGGTTTTACAAGCCGTTTCTGCATATTCTAAGGCTCATACTCGTATTGGTTTACATCTGGAAGACTATGAATTTTGTCAGGACTTCATGATTAAGGCTGATGTGAATGACGGCCCGGATCTATTTGAAAAATTAAAAGACTATATAAAATAATGGGAAGTAAATTTAGAGGATTAGGTGTAGCAATGGTTACTCCTTTTAATGAAGATGGAAGTGTAGACTTTCTTGGTTTAAGTAATCTTACCAATCATCTTATTGATGGTGGTGTTGATTATCTGGTAGTGATGGGTACTACCGGTGAAAACCCTACAATATCAAAAGATGAGCAATTGGACATTTTGCATAAAGTTCAAGAAGTGAATAATGGTAAATTACCTATTGTATTTGGAATTGGTGGGAATAATACCCAAGCCATAGTAGATCAAATAAAATCCATGAATTTTGATGGAGTGGATGGTATTCTAAGCGTAAGTCCATATTACAGCAAGCCTAATCAGGAAGGAATATATCAGCATTATAAAAGCATTTCTGAAGTGAGTCCTGTTCCCGTAATAATATATAATGTGCCGGGAAGAACAGGTTCAACCATCAGCCCTGAAACCACATTGAGAATTGCAGATCTACCTAATATGCATGCCACCAAGGAAGCTAGTGGTAGTTTTGATATTGTGATGAATATTCTCCGTAATAAGAAGGACAATTTTCATGTATTCAGTGGAGATGATGACCTTACCTTGCCCTTCATTTCTGTTGGGATGGAAGGAGTTATATCGGTAATTGGAAATGCATATCCTTCTTTGTTCAGCAGAATGGTGCATTTGGCACTTGAAGGTAAAATGGAAGAAGCCAGAGAGATTCATTATCAGCTTTTACCCATGATTAAAGCCATCTTTATGGACGGAAATCCTCCGGGCGTGAAATATCTCCTTTCTAAAATGGGGATTTGTAAAAACGAATTCAGACTACCTGTTCATCCTGTTAATGAGCAGACAGCTAAGGCTATAGATAAGGCTTTTATCTAAACCGTAGCAATTACCTTCAGTTCAATAGCAATAGGTGTTGGGAGACAGTTGATTTCAACTGTGGTTCTGCAAGGTCTATTGTCTTTGAAGTATTCAGCGTAGATCTTATTATAAATTTTAAAATCATCTTTCATATTGGTTAGAAAGACGGTTACATCAATAATTTTATCCCATGAGCTACCGGAATCTTCTAGAATATATTTGATATTTCGGAATACAGAATGGCATTGTGCTTCAATATCGTAAGATGCGATTGAACCATCTTCATTGAGTTCTACGCCCGGTATTTTTTTTGTGCCTCTTTCTCGCGGTCCAACTCCACTGAGAAATAATAAATCTCCAACTTTTCTTGCATGAGGATATAGTCCTACCGGCTCAGGTGCTTTACTGCTTTCAAATTCTTGATTCATAACTTAAATTGAAAGACAATAGTACAGCGAAAATTGCTTAGGCCAAAAGCCTATCTTCTATTTTTAAGTTGTTTTAAGGTAGGAGGCTTGGGAGGTTGAAGGCTGGTACTCCAAATGTCGCAACCATAACCAAAGTCGTCTTGCGGAGTTGAACTCAATTGTATTGCAACAATTAAATGGCTTAAGTCTGCAGATAAAGAAAGACTTTTACATCTTCCATTCGGACTTTTATAAGAAGTTACGAGATTCCCCGATTCAATTTCATGGATGTTTACAAGTCCATCTAATCCACATGTGGCAACATATTTAGAGAATGGGTCAACTGTAAGTCCGGTGATGGTCCAAGTATGATCTTCGAATTTTCGTTCTTCATCTCCTTTTGCCAGACTCCATACTCTAGTGGTTTTATCTTCAGAGGTAGAGATCAGGTATTTTCGATTCAGTGTAACTGCAAGATCTGTAATCTCTCCTTCATGGCCGGAGAAGCGACGAGTTTCTTTCCCCACGATATCATATTCTACGATATCGGTGCTTCCTTTTGTGGCGATGTAATGTTTTCTATCAACGCTAATGGTAAACGTGGTAATAGGGCCTTCAGCTTTAATCTGTCGTTCTTTTCTCTTTTTCAAATCCCAAGAATGCAAAACATTTTGGTCGTCACTTGCAAAAATCATCCTTAGACCTAAGCCGTAAAATACTTTGCTGATGTGTCCTGTGGTGAAAAGAAATGAAGTATCAAGCATAATCATGCCGGAGCTATCGTCTACAGAATATAGATTTACTTGTCCATCCATGCCTCCTGTAATGAAGTTTTTAGAATCTCTGCTAAAAGCTACAGATGTTACCGGGCCGTCGTGGTCTGCAAAATTTAAATAGAGTGAAGGACTAGAGTCGTTCACATAAAAATTGACCTGTCCGCTCCAATCTCCCGATACAATATATTTTCCATCGGGGGAGTAAGTTACAGTGGTTACATCATTTTCATGACCGTCGAGAAACATAAAAGATGAGTCTTGACCATAGCTTAAATTTACAATAAAGAAAGCTAGAAGTAATAGTGAATGCCGCATATCGCTAATTTACATTAATTTTTATAGAATAACCATTTCAGGAGTTCTTTATAGCTTGGCTTTTTCCCATACATCAGAATACCAGTGCGATAAATTTTTCCTGCTATAGCTATTGCAATAACTATTCCGATGATCATGCTTAATACTGCGGTAACAATTTGCCAGGTAGGTGGATCAAAGGGTAATCTAGCCATCATAACGATAGGAGATGTAAATGGAATCATCGACAACCACGTAGCCAGGGCGCCGTTGGGGTCGTTGATAACAACCGAGAAGGATATCACCAAAGAAAACACCAAAGGCAAGGTAATGGGCATCATAAATTGTTGTGTATCTGTTTCACTATCAACAGCAGAGCCAATAGCCGCAAAAATTGCCCCGTAAAGCAAGTACCCGGCGATAAAAAAGAACAGGAACAGTCCAAAAATCTTTGCAATAGGTAGGTCTGCAATTGAGGCAATCATTTCACCAACTTGGGGAGTAACTTGCGTTTGAGCTTGTTGCATCTCGGTAAGTTGACTTTGATCTACCTGATTTATTCCAAATACCGTGGTGATGATTAAAGTAAGCACTGTGGAGAGTACACCCCAAATTGCAAGCTGAGTTAAACCGACTGCAGCAATTCCAATCACTTTCCCCATCATCAATTCAAAGGGCTTCACAGAAGATACCATCAGTTCTACAATACGGCTGGTCTTTTCTTCTATAACTCCTCGCATTACCTGTACTCCATAAAGGAAGATAAAGATGTAGATGATGAACGCCGAACCAATCCCAACTGCCGTTAGAATGATGCTATTTGTGGTTTTTGAATTTCCTTCTGAATCAATTTTCGAGGATTGCACCGCAACATTTACTTTTAATGAATCCAATGTTTCTTGAGTTATCCCGGACTTCTTGAGTTTTGTGTTTCGAATAACTGAGCTGAAAGCATTTTGAATTACATCTATTTCTTTTACTGAGAGACTCGATTGTGATTCATATTTGAGATTCAGGTCTTGTTCAATGTCATAATCCTCCGGTACTATAATCATACCTTCATAATCTGAATTAATTAATGAGTCTCGGCTGAAATTAGGACTGAAATGAAAGTCGATTTTATCATTCGATTTCACATCATTCCCAAATATTCCACTTTGATCTACGACCACCATATGTTTTACGCTGGATCCAACATTGTCGTTAATGCTAATCCATATCATCAAAGCGTAGAAACCTGAAATGAGGAAAGGAGCGAGGAGCGTCATGATGATGAAACTCTTCTTTTTAACTCGGGTGAGGTATTCTCTTAATATTACGAGTGGGATCTTACGCATGTTGAGTCTCGGTTAGTTTGATGAATACTTCCTGCATACTTGGAATTACTTCGCGGTACAGGCTTATTTGTAAATGTTGGCCGCCAAAGACTTGAATGTCCGGTCTGCTATTTTCAGGATATTTAAACTGCACGAAGGTTTCATTACCTTGCTTGGATGATCTTAGGATTTGGATTCCCTGAAGATCTTCCGGAGCAACATCTCCGCGGTAATGCATCTCAAAAATATCTTCTTTTAAAGTTGATCGGATGTCGTTTACCGTTCCGGTAGTTACTACTTCGCTTTTATTGATTAATACCACTTCATCGCAAATTTCTTCAACAGACTCCATCCTATGAGTACTTAGAATTACACTTGCTCCTTTTTGCTTAAGCGATCTTATTTCATCCTTAATCAATTGCGTATTCTTTGGGTCAAAACCGGTAAATGGCTCATCCAAAATAATCACTTTAGGATCGTGTAAAACAGTGATGATAAACTGGATCTTCTGCTGCATCCCTTTAGAAAGCTCTTCAATTCTCTTCTTTTTCCAAGTTGAAGCTTCGAATTTATCTAACCATTCATTGATGGTTTTAATAGCCGTAGCTTTATCGAGTCCTCTAAGACGAGCAAAATACAAGAGCTGGTCAAAGACCTGCATTTTCTTATACAAACCGCGCTCTTCCGGGAGATATCCTATCTCTTTTATGTGGCTGATATTGAGCTTGTTGCCTCTGAATAGCACCTGACCTTCATCCGGTGCAGTAATCTGATTAATTATACGTATAAGCGAGGTTTTTCCCGCTCCATTAGGTCCCAGTAAACCAAACACAATCCCTTCTGGGACATTAAAACTCACACGGTTAAGTGCAGTGTGGTTTGCGTAAAATTTCGAGACTCCTTCGATAGATAGAACATCCATATTGAACAAAGGAAACGAAGAAAGTTCAGACTGGTTTTGGAATCAAATAAAAAGCAGTCTTTTTCGGACTAATTGAAGAAATCTTTCATCTTATCAAAGAATCCTTTCTCTTTTGTAGGGTCCGGTTTGAAGTTTTCGGATTCTAGAAGTTGTTTCATCAAGGTTTTTTCTTCAGAACTCAGCTTTGTCGGTGTGTAAACATTTACATAAATAAGCTGATCTCCGGTTTTATATCCATTGATATCAGGTACTCCTTTACCTCTTAGTCTCAAGATCTTACCCGATTGTGTTCCGGGTTCAATCTTAATTCTGGCTTTCCCTGATACAGTAGGTACCTCCACGTCTGTTCCAAGTGCCGCTTCCGGAAAACTAATATGAAGATTGTAGACAATGTTATTCCCGTCTCGGGTTAGCTCTTTATGCTCAAGCTCTTCAATTACAACCACTAAATCTCCGGCAATACCTCCCGGGATCTCATTCCCTTTTCCCTGAACACTCAATTGCATTCCATCAGCAACACCTGCAGGAATATTGATGGTTGTGGTGAATTCTTTAGTAACGAGTCCCATGGAGTCTGCACCCGATGGAATGTTCTTTATTTTCTTACCTGCTCCACCACAAGTAGGGCAAGCTGAAGTAGTTTGCATTTGACCGAGGAAGGTGCTTTGAACTCGTGTTACTTGACCTCTTCCTTTACAGGTAGGGCAAGTATCGAAGGTTACTCCATCGGCAACTACTTTTTTACGGTATTTTATTTTCTTCTCAACTCCGTTTGTGATTTCGTCGATGTTGAGTTTGAGCTTAATTCTGATATTGGTCCCAACAGCAGTTCTACTTCTTCTAGCTCCTCCGCCAAAAAAACTTTCAAATGGTGAGCCACCGCCACCGCCCATGTCGCCAAAAATATCTCCAAAATGACGGAATATGTCGTCCATATTCATTCCGCCACCGCCGCCAAATCCGCCGGCTCCGTTTACACCATCATGGCCAAACTGGTCGTATCGCTGACGTTTTTCAGCATCGCGAAGCACTTCATATGCTTCTGCTGCTTCTTTAAATTTATCTTCCGCTTCTTTGTCGCCCGGGTTTTTATCTGGGTGATATTTCAAAGCAAGTTTACGATAGGCCTTTTTTAGCTCATCCTGACTTGCACTTTTTTCTACTCCCAGTATTTCGTAATAATCTCTTTTCGCCATATCTTACTCTCCTACAACCACTTTCGCGTATCGAATTACTTTTTCGTTGAGTTTGTATCCTTTTTCTATTTCGTCTACTACTTTCCCTTTTAACTTCTTAGATGGTGCAGGAATTTTGGTTACTGCTTCGTGGATCTCGGGATCAAATGTTTCTTCTATGCTTTTAAAAGGTTGAAGGCCTTTTGATTTAAGAGTGCTCACAAATTTGTTGTGAACCAGATCAATGCCTTGCTTCAATGCTTCTACATTCTCAGTGCTGTCGAAAGACTTAATGGCACGCTCAAAGTCATCTATTACAGGCAATAGGTCTGTAAGAATGTCTTCTCCGGCGTTTTTCATTAATTCCAGACGCTCTTTTGATGTTCTCCTTCTATAGTTTTCGAATTCAGAGTAGAGACGTAAATACTTGTCGTTTAGCTCTGTGATTTTAGCCTCAGCTGCCTCTTTTTCAGAAACTTCTGATTCTTTTTGAGCTTCTTCAGAAACAGGCCCCTCTTGTTCCTGTCCTTTTTTCTCTTCCTCTTCTAATTGCGTTTTATTCTCTTTGTTCGCCATAGCTCCTTTGAAATTCGCTTGCAAAAGAGCAAAATTGCTGCCAATTCCAAATGTGTCAATATGTCATTCTGATAGACGGGAGTTGAGAAACTCCATGAGACGATTTCCGTAGTGTTCTTTGGCAATCACTACTCCGTTTTTATCGATAATAAGGTTGTGTGGTAAATATTTGAAATTGAATTTCTCCACTACCGGGCTGTCCCATTTTTTGAAATCGCTTACGTGATATTCCCAGTCCATTTTGTCGTTTTTAATGGCTTGGGTCCATAAGTCTTTTTCTAAGTCTAGGCTTACGGAAAAGATTTCAAACCCATCTCCATCCTTAAACTTGAGATCTTTGTATTTGTGATAGGCTTTTACGTAGCTTCGATTTTCTACTCTGCAGGTTCTGCACCAACTTGCCCAAAAATCAATGAGCACCATTTTGCCGCGGAGGTCGGAGAGCTTGTAAATACTGTCGTTAGGCCCCTTTAATTCAATTTCCGGCGCGGTTTCACCAATACCGGGATGAATTACATCCGCGTTTTGGGATGATCCCAGGGAGATAAAAGCCAATATGAAAAATAACAGGACCTGTTTTATCATAATCGTTGGATATGAGCACCAAGCGCATTTAGCCTGGTTTCTATATTCTCATAACCTCGATCGATTTGTTCAATATTGTGAATGGTGCTCACGCCTTCGGCAGACATTGCTGCAATTAGAAGCGAAACACCGGCACGAATGTCTGGGCTGGTCATTGTGATTCCTTTCAGTGGAACCCTGCGATCAAGACCCATTACTGTAGCCCTGTGTGGATCGCAAAGAATGATCTGAGCTCCCATATCGATGAGGTTATCTACAAAGAACAAACGGCTTTCGAACATCTTTTGGTGTATCAAGACATTACCTTTCGCCTGAGTACACATTACCAGAATAACACTTAAAAGGTCAGGAGATAAGCCGGGCCAGGGTGCATCGGAGATCGACATCATACTTCCATCAATGAAAGAATCGATTTCATAATGTCGGTTTTCTGGGATGATAATGTCGTCGTTCTTCACTACGAATTGAACTCCCAATTTTTTAAATACGTTCAGAATTAGACCAAGCTGATCCACTCTTGCATTTTCGATCGTGATTTCAGACTGTGTTAGTGCTGCGAGGCTGATGAAACTTCCAATTTCAATCATGTCGGGAAGCACAGTATGGCTGCATCCACCTAAGGTGTCAACACCGTCAATGGTAAGCAAGTTAGAACCTACTCCTCGGATCTTAGCTCCCATATCATTCAACATCTTACATAATTGCTGGATGTATGGTTCACATGCGGCATTATATATTGTTGTGGTTCCTTTGGCCATAACGGCTGCCATCAGAATATTGGCAGTACCGGTAACCGAAGCCTCATTGAGCAGCATGTAGGTTCCCTGAAGTTTCTTTGACTGTACTTTATAGAAACGGCTGTCTTTGTCGTATTCAAATTTGGCACCTAGGCTTTCAAAGCCAATAAAGTGGGTGTCTAGTCTTCTTCTTCCGATTTTATCACCTCCGGGGCTGGGGATAAAACCAATTCCGAAACGAGCTAGCATAGGGCCGATAATCATAATAGAACCTCTAATACTTGCTCCTTTGGTTTTAAATTCTTCCGTGTGGAAGTAATCTAAATCAATATCGTCTGCTTGAAATGTATAATGACCTTTAGCTTTTCGGACTACTTTCACATTCAGACCCTTAAGTAGATCTATCATTCGGTTCACATCTCTGATCTCCGGAATGTTCTTCAGTTCTACAACCTGGTCTGTTAGCAATACTGCCGGTAAAACTTGCAGTGCTTCGTTTTTTGCTCCCTGGGGTACAAGGGTGCCTTTTAATTTGTGTCCCCCTTCTATGCTAAAGGTTCCCATTATCTACGACGGAATTTTTTCTTCTTTTTATTGTTATTTGATTTGTGGGCGGGTCTCTTTTTTCTGGTCTCGTGGTGAATATTTAAGTCTTCAGGGTTTAATTGAAGAGCACCACCCGATAAATCAGACATATGCTGCGCCACTTGGTTAGGAGTGAGCACTTCATCATTCCAGTTGTTGGAAGAGTTCACCATAAACGAAGCGATATAGTTGATATAGCTGGTTTTAAGCTCCCCATCCGGAAGTTCCTTCGCTCCATCAATCATTTCGATAAGGTTTCTTCCATAGAAACGGTATCGTGTTAATACGTCTTTGTATCCGATTGGCTCGGGTTTCGCCATTAATTTTTCCGGTGCCGGCTTTTCGAACTTACCGTCGATATCAAGCTCGTACTTCCCCATAATATGGAGATGATCCCAAAGTGTTTTTTCGTAGTCGTCGAGTTGTTTTACTTCAGGATTAAGGTGAATCATCGCCTGAACAATAGTTCTGGCCATTCTATTTCTTTTATCGCGGTCTTCAACATCGTTTAGTTGAGCCACCATTTCTTGTATGCTTCTGCCGTATTCCTCCAGAATAATTTTCTCTTTCTGGGTATGATAGGATAATTCCATAATAATATTGGACAAAGATAGTTGCCAGAATTAACTAATTGTAAAGCAGAATGTGGAATACCCGGATGTTCTGCTAAAACTACATTAAAATTAGCTTAAGAAGTGCTGAGACTTAGGACTTAGTATTTTATGCAAACATTTTTTGGCTCTGTAAAGAATCGCAGGGCTTCCCATCCACCTTCTCGTCCTACACCTGAGTTTTTCATGCCTCCAAAAGGAGTCCTGAGATCGCGGAGTAACCAGCAATTAATCCAGATTATGCCACTTTTTACATTTTGTGCCATAAACTGCGATGTGCTCAAATTTTCAGTCCATATGGTGGCAGCAAGTCCATAGCATGTACAGTTTGCAAGAGCTACTGCTTCTTCTTTGGTGTCAAAGGGTTGTATTGTTACCACCGGCCCAAAGATTTCTTCTTGATTGGTTCGGCATTGCTCATCTAAACCTTCGATTATTGTAGGTCTGATGAACCATCCATTCTTGTTTTCGCCATCCAAATGAACGGCTTCTCCTCCTGTTAGTATAGTTCCTCCTTCTTCTTTCGCTAGATTAATGTAGGATAAGACCTTCTCATAATGTGGTTTACTAACAATAGCGCCCATTCTGGAATCAGGGTCTTTAGGGTCACCTACCTTAAACTTAGAAGTGGCTTCAACAAAAGCATCTCTGAATTTCTCGTAGATGCCTCTTTGAATATATATTCTACTTCCACAAAGGCAGATTTGTCCTTGATTAGCAAAAGAAGAATTAAGAGTTGTTTTAAGCGCTTTTTCAAAATCACAATCATCAAAAATGATATTTGGGTTCTTACCACCAAGTTCAAGCGACATCTTTTTAAACTTCGGTGCAAGAACAGAGGCTATTTTAGCACCCGTTGCTGTTCCACCTGTAAAAGAGAGTAAATCAATATCATCGTGGTTTACAAGGGCATTACCTGCGTTGGGCCCATTACCGTGAACAATATTTAATACTCCCGCAGGGAACCCTACCTCGATGCAGATTTCAGATAGCAGGTGTGCAGTCATTGGGGTGATTTCTGATGGCTTAGCGACTACGGTATTTCCGGCAGCTAGTGCAGGAGCAATTTTCCAGGTAAAAAGATATAGAGGAAGGTTCCACGGCGAAATGCATGCTGCAACACCAATGGGCTGCTTCAAGGTGTAGTTTATTACTTTTGGAGCCGTTTGATGACTTTCGGATGCAAAATGTTTAATGCCGGTGGCAAAAAAAGCGAAGTTATCTCGTGCTCTGGGAATGTCGACCTGTGTAGCTAACCATACAGGTTTTCCATTGTCTTTTGATTCTGCTTCAGCCAGTTCAGCCAGCTTTTCGTTGATGCGATTAGACAGCTTCATAATCCATTCTGAGCGTTGGTCAGCTGTGAGTGTGCTCCAGCCGGGAAAGGCTCTGCGCGCGGCTTTCACGGCATTGTCCATGTCTTCTTCACCAGAGTCTGGGATGAGGGAATATACTTCTCCTTTCGCCGGATTATAGTTGTCAATATATTGGCCGGAGGCCGGTGGAACTAATGCTCCATCTATGTAATTGCTGAGTTTGAACATAACTTGGGCAAAAATAAATAAGCTTTAGCTACTGGTGTCTTTTAAATTTTCCAATACTTTTGAAGAAGTATTTATAGTGAAAACTAAAACTGGAATTAGTATTGCCATTACAGGGTTGTCCGTTTCAAGATTTAGTTTTTTAAGAATTCCCTGTACTAATGAATTTATTTGTATCTAACATTGACTACACCATCACTGAAGATGATTTAACCGAGCTATTTAGTAAATATGGACAAGTTGAGTCCGTTAAAATTCTCATAGATCTCGAGTCAAAAAAATCAAAAGGGTATGGTTTCGTATTAATGGCTGACACCGACAGCGGCATTTTAGCAATTCAAAACATCGACAAAATGAAAATTAATGGTAGACCCATTTCTGTTCAAGTTGCTCGACCAAGACCTGAAGCCGGTGCGCAAAAGAAACAGCCTAGAGAGTTTAACACACGTCAAAACAATTATCAAGACCGTCCTCAACGAAGAGAGTATGGAGGTGATCGTGGAAACAGCGGAGGTTATGATAACAACCGCGGTGGAAACTATGATAATGGAGGCGGAGACCGTTTTACTAAATCAGGTCGTAAACTAAGACCGAGAAAACCACGTTCAGATTCTGACGAATGAAAAACCTAATCTTTCTCTTTAGTATTTGTTTTCTATTTGCTTGTGGCAATAAGAAAGCTGTAGTGGAAGAAGCGGTAGCAGTTGAAGAGGAGGAAGTAGTAGAGGATACGGCAGAGGAAATGTCGGATGAGGAGAAAGCACTTAGTGCAATATCCAAGGCATTTACTAAAGCTATTGTCGAGAACGATCTCAGTGATATCCAAGAATTTTATCCAAACGTTGAAGTAGCGAAAGCGCTGGCTCCAAAAGAGACTGAGGGCAAAACGGCGGATGAAATAAAAAGCGAGATGTTAGATCCTTTAGTTCAGAGATTTGAAACTAATGTGAAAAACATTCAGACTGAGATGGAAGTGCATAAAGTAAATAAATCCACCTTCAGTTTGGTGAATTACAAATTTGCGGAGAATGACGATCCCACAGTATTACCAAGAGTTTTAAGTATTGAATACGACAATAACGGAACAGGTATCAATATTCCGGTTACCGTTGCTAAAATTGGTCTTAATTACTACGTATTTGAAATTCTAAATACGCAGAGCATATTTCATTAATATTCCGGATTTGGTAGAATGGTTCCTTCACATGAACCAAAACCAATACGATTACCATCTTTCTCGCAGTATGCGTTTATTCTGATGCTATCTCCGTCTAGAAGAAACTTGCGGCTTGTGCCATCCTTTAACTCAATAGGCTCTTTTCCGGCCCAGCTAAGCTCAAGCATGCTACCAAAGCTCGATTTCTCCTGACCGCTAATTGTACCACTCGCCATCATATCGCCGATGTTTAAGTTACAGCCATTCACCGTGTGATGGGTTAATTGCTGCGCCATACTCCAATATAAGTACTTGAAATTAGAGTGAGCAATATGAGTTTCAACTCCTTCCGGAGTGATATGAGTTACATCTAGCTTTATATCAAATGTGCTGTCTTTTCTTCCTTGTAAATAAGGCAATACTTCCGGACTCTGGTCCACTTGATTGGTCCTGAAAGGCTCCAAAGCTTCCATGGTTACAATCCAGGGTGATACGGTAGAACCGAAATTCTTACCAAGGAATGGTCCTAGTGGAACATATTCCCACTTTTGAATATCTCGAGCACTCCAATCATTGAAGATGAGCTTACCAAAAATGTGATCTTCAGCATCTTTAATATGAACCGGTTCCCCTAGTTTATTGGCTTTACCAATAACATAGGCCATTTCGAGTTCAATATCTACTCTTTGGCTAGGGCCGAAATCCGGTTGAGACTCTCCGGGTTTAATGGTTTGTCCATAAGGTCTTTTTAGCCCGGTTCCACTAATTACGATAGAGCTGGCTCTTCCGTGATATCCAACCGGAATATGTTTCCAGTTCGGCAAAAGAGGCTCAGAATCGGGTCTAAACATCTTGCCAACATTGGTAGCGTGTTCTTTACTGCTGTAAAAATCTGTATAATCTCCAACATGAACCGGTATTGCCATCTCAGCACCTTTTCTCTCAATTAAAGCTTTATCCTGAAAGGAATGAAGTATGGAATTTTCTGTAGTGAGTTGTTCTTGAAGTATCTTTCTTACTTGAGACCAAACTTGTTTGCCACAAGCGATAAAATCGTTAAGTACTGGTGCGCTAAACACAGAAGGATCGCAGTCGATGGGGTCGAAAATTCCCAATTTACTGCAGACTGCTAAGTCAATGATAGAATCGCCAATTGCAACAGCAGGAGTCTTTCCTCCGTCTCTTACAACTATTCCAAAAGGTAAATTATGTATGCTGAAATCTGAGTTTTCAGGAATGGATAACCAAGTCTTCATGTATAAAAAATTAGGCCGCGAAGGTAAGAATTATCGTGAACACGTCCTACCTATGCGGCCTAAAATCAAGCGTTTAGTCTAATATTAAAACCAGCCTATCTTTAAGTTGAACCCATAGTTCAGGCCGGTTAATGCATTCTCGTGTTCTTCATTGCTGATAGGAGTGGTCATCATGTAGCGAGCTGTTACCCCAAATCTCATGAACTTGGTGAGACTTAATTCTACATTAACCGCAGGCTCGGCAAACAGATAATTCTCATAATTTCTTCGGTAGGTTCCGTAGTTACCGAATATCTCATCGTTGAAGGATGAAGTCCCCGCACCAATGAGGATAGGAAAGGTGACATGAATAGGCTTCGCAGGGAATAGAATAGGTTCAATCAATAAACCTCCGTAACCTCCTTCTAGGTAGTGACCAGAATCCGGGTAGACCATGCTTAAATCATTGGAGTATCCAAATCCCCCAACACCAATGCTGAGTCTGTGATTAAATACTGCTGCGGCATAGCCTCCGGCTTTTAAAAATACAGCCTGATCCAGTTGATTTGAAGTGGCCATAGAGAAGGCGGCATATCCACCGAGTCGGGAGTCTTTTCCCATCAATGTTTGAAGTTCTTCTTTTTGAGTTTCTGTATCAGCTTGAGCAAAGGTGAAAATGCTTATAACTGAAAGAAACATAGATAAAATAGTTTTTTGCATGTGGTTTGTTTTCTTATAGTTACAAGCAAAATTTTGCAGGGTTGCAGCGATCAACTTTTATTTAGCGAAATTGTGCTGTGATCCCCGTTGATATAGAGTTTTTTAGTAGATGAACCGGCTCCTACTTTACCTTCAATATGAAAGGAATTGCCATTTATTGAGCCCAAACCCGGAGTGATAATAAGGTCTAACTCTTCTCCTATACCATCTACCTCAAAATTGCAGCCGGGCTCAAAAGAAAGGTCCACGGTGCTTCTACTTGGACGAATTGTGATGGTATTACAGCTTGCATTGATGTTTTCCAATCTCAATTTTCCATACTTAAGACTGATATCTATTTGTTTAGTCAAACCGTTAATCTCAAACTTGCTTAAGCTGGAATTAATATTGGCTTCTCCCAAATTGTCAATTTCAACTTTGTCTCGAGTTGAGATCATTTGCAGTTTCTTGATCTCATTAATTTCAAGTGTAGAAGCTTTGGACTCGATCTTTAGGTCTCCTGCTTTACCTAAATCTAATTCTCCAAAGCTTAAATCAATCCTACTATCGCCAAGCTCTTTGATGTAAGCATTGACGAAACTAAGTGAAGCAAAACCCAGCTTAGTTATTTTTCCGGCTCTTAAATCCCCGTGATCCATATCTAAACTCAGCTCACCTAAATAATCGTTGAGATAAACATTGCCAAACTCATGTTGAATGTTAAGCTTACAAGTACTAGGTAGCCAAATCTTGTAATTGACCTTGATTTCTTCACCGCTGTAACCTGCTATGTTTTTTATGTTTTTCCATTCTTGTGAGAGGAAATTTTCGTCTATATGAGTACTGATATCTGCATAATCAGCATTGAGTCGAGTTATGATATGGGTTCGAGTCATCATCTCCTCGAGTTTACTCAGGTTTTTAGAGCTGCCTTCTATGTTGACCCTGATTCTTATGCTGTCTTTAGCCCAGGATGTGATTTGCACCGCACCGTGCTTGCTGTTAATGCTCACTCGGGCATCTTTGTTTATTAGGGCATCTTTCTCTATCCGTTTTTTATCGGTGAACTGACCGTAGCTGAAGTAAGTCAGCGTAAGGAAGAGTAATAGAAAGCTGCTTAATTTATAGCGATATTGCATTTTCTTTATTTTTAATTTCTTGTTCTTCGTTAATTTCTCGAATCATCGAAAGCACATCTTCCAGCACTTCCAAACGCATTCTATAAGTTTGGATGAGTTCCTGAAGTATAGCTTCGTTGTTTACATCATTTTTAAGCTCATCAAACAGCCTCAACTTTTCCGCTTGAAGTATGTCAAGTTCTTCCTGGACGTCGGCGGTAAGTTCTTTGTCTACCCCTTCGGTTTGATCCAGCTCTTGCATAGCAGATACTACTTGCGCTTCGTAGTAGCGGTCCATTTCAGCAATTTCTGCAGGAAGTTGACTTTCTTCTGTTTTTACAACTTCAGGTTCAGATTTAAACATGGAATAGACTCCAAATGCAGCTAAACCGATGATAAGAATAGCGGCAACTTGCTGAAGTCGAGGCATCCATTGGATAATTCTCGTTTTCTTAGGCTTTCTCTTTTCTTTGATCTTGTCCCAAGCACCCGCAGGTACTTCAGAACGATCGAAATCTTCCCTGTTGTTGCGAACAAATTTTTCAAACTGATCTTCTTGCATGGCGATTCTGTTTAATGAGTTCTTTAAGTTTAGCTTTTGCCCTTGAATATTGGGATTTTGAGGTGGAGGTGCTGATTCCCAGGATCTCAGCAATTTCTCCATGATCATATCCTTCTATTAAGTACAAGCTGAAAATTTCTCTATAACCATCAGGCAATTGCATCATTGCTCGATGTATTTCCTCTACCGAATGATTAGTGCCTTCTTCATCCGGACTCTCATCCGTAATGGCATATGCGTGCACGTCTTCATCCAGCGAATAGTCAATACTTCGTTTGTTCTGATGATTAATACTTAAGTTGATTGCGATTCGCTTAGACCAAGTATAAAAACTATACTGATCTGAATAGGTATGAATCTTACTGAAAATATTGACGAAGGTGTCTTGTAAAAGGTCTTCGGCAACTTCAGCGCGACCCACTATTCTCAAGCAACTGTTATACAGTGCTTTGGAATAGCGCGTATAAAGTTCGAATTCTGCCCGGGAGTCTCCTTTTTTACAGGCTTCAATCAGCTCTATATGTGAACCTTGCTTTGCGATAGCGATCAACTAAATTAACATACAAAGCTTTTAATAGAAGGTTGCAGCTAAATAAAATTAAATCACGAGATTTACGATTCTACCCGGTACAACGATGATTTTCTTGGGTGCTTTTCCTTCCAACCATTTCTGAACTACCTCATCTTCCAAGACTTTTTCAGAGATTGTATTTTTATCCATGTCGAGCGGAAACTCAATTTGAGTTCGGGTTTTACCGTTGATCGAGATAGGATATAGTTTCACACTTTCTACAAGCTGTGACTCATCGTATTCCGGCCATTGTGCATTTAAAATACTTTCAGTATTGCCGAGTTTCTCCCATAACTCTTCGCTAATATGTGGAGCGAAAGGTGAAAGGAGAATAAGCAATGGCTCGATGATGGATTTGCTTTTGCAGTTCTGTGAACTAAGTTCATTAACGCAGATCATAAACTGACTCACAGAGGTGTTGAACGAGAATTGTTCAATATCATCACTTACCTTTTTTATGGTTTTATGAAGCGATTTTAGTGAATCTTTAGAAGGAGTTTCATCTGTGATCAAGAAATTACCATCCTGGTCGAAGCAGAGGTTCCAAAGTTTTTTAAGAAAACGGTGGGTTCCATCGATTCCCTGCGTACTCCATGGTTTTGAATCTTGCAGTGGTCCGAGGAACATTTCGTATAGTCTCAAGGTATCCGCTCCGTATTCGTCGCAGACATCGTCGGGGTTTACCACGTTACCCCAACGTTTGGACATTTTTTCAGTGATGATTCCAGCTTGAAAATAGTTTTTATGTACTTCCGTAGATTCCTCATGATATTCAATAATCTCATTTGCTTCAGATAAGTCAAAAATTGAGGTGTTTTCAGGAAGATTGTACTTGTTTTCCTTCAGGAATAATTCAAAATTCACTGAACCATTTTTATCTACAAATTCCAAGGGAATTCTAATGACTTCAATCGGGTCAAGATCAGATGGTATCTGTGGGTGTAGACTGCCAGAAATCTCATTGTTAGTTACTTTATACTTTTTATACTTCTTCAAAAAGATTTCTTCAAATTTCAATTTAACAAAATCTTGATTAGATGCATTTTGCAAGAACTGGGCAAGTTTTCCAGTTAATAATACCCTTCCAAAAACTTCATTAGGGTCTGGAAATGATGGGTTATCACCCCAAAATGAACCAGAAAAACTAAGTCTAATAAAGTTAATCACCCTACTTTGCCCCTGAATCATCCCTTGATTAATCAACTTCTTAAAAGGCTCATCGAAATCAATTCTGCCGAGATCGTATAAAAATTTGGTCCAGAATCTACTGTATAACAAGTGTCCGGTAGCATGCTCGGCTCCACCCATATAAAGATCTACCTGATTCCAATATTTTAGTTTCTCAGGCGACGCAAAGGCCTCATCATTATTTGGATCCATGTACCGCAAGAAGTACCAACTACTTCCGGCCCAACCCGGCATGGTGTCGGTTTCTCTTCTGCCTTCCGGAGTATTTACCCAGTCTTCAACTCGGGCTAATGGACTCTCACCGGTTCCGGCAGGTTCGTAAGATTGCACATCTGGCAATGTTACCGGAAGTTCATCAACTAAACTCGGAATACCATCCTTATGGAGAATAGGGAAGGGTTCTCCCCAGTATCTCTGACGGCTAAAGCCTGCATCTCTCAATTTGTAATTAATGGTTCGGGTGCCAAAGCCTTTTTCTTCTGCGAATTGAATGGTAGCGCGGATGGCATTTTTAACATCCAGACCATTGATCATTTCAGAGTTGATCATTCTGCCTTCTTTGGCATCATAACTAGCTTCTTGAATATTTACTGACTCCTTGCCTTCAACAACTTGAACTATATTCAAATTGTATTTCTTGGCGAAAGCATGATCTCGTTCATCGTGAGCCGGAACGGCCATAATAGCTCCGGTTCCATATCCCGCAAGGACATACTCCGCAATGTAGATCGGAATTTCTTTTTGGTTGAAAGGGTTGATGGCATAAGCGCCGGTGAAACAGCCGCTCACTTCTTTGTTCATCATTCTTTCACGCTCACTTTTACTTTGAGCTCTATCGATATACGCTTGAACGGCTTCTTTTTCAGAATCTGTGCTTATGCTCGATATTAATTCATGCTCAGGTGCCAGTACCATGAAGCTCGCTCCAAAAACAGTATCGGGACGAGTGGTGAAAACTTCGATGTCTGCAGCACTGCCTTTTACTTTGAAATGAAGACTAGCACCTTCGGATTTACCAATCCAGTTTCTTTGAATTTCTTTGATGGACTCAGACCATTCAATTTTGTTCAAACCATCGAGTAGACGATCCGCGTAAGCGGTAATTCTCAAATACCACTGCGACATTTTTTTCTGAATTACATCGTATCCTCCGCGTTCAGATTTGCCGTCTTTTACTTCTTCATTGGCCAAAACAGTTCCAAGCTCCGGACACCAGTTTACGCTGGTTTCTTTTTGAAAAGCGAGTCGGTAACACTGAAGAATATTTTCTTTTTCTTGAGCGCTGAAGTTTTCCCAGTCTTCACCGGTGAATGATTCGCATGGATCACCGTGATATTCAATGTTGACATTCCCTTCAATTTCGAAAATGCTAATGAGTTGATCTATAGATTCTGCCTTATTGGTTTTCTTATTGTACCAAGCATTGAAGAATTCAGAAAAGATCCATTGCGTCCATTTGTAATAGGAGGGATCGCAGGTTTGCACTTCCCGAGACCAATCAAAAGCAAAACCAATGCGGTTAAGTTGTTCTTTATATCGCTTGATGTTTGCCTCGGTGGTGATGGCAGGGTGCTTGCCGGTTTGGATTGCATACTGCTCTGCAGGGAGTCCGAATGCGTCAAACCCCATAGGGTGAAGCACGTTGAATCCATTGAGTCTTTTGTAGCGAGTTACGATATCGGAAGCGATGTATCCTAAAGGGTGTCCAACATGTAAACCCGCCCCGGAAGGGTAGGGAAACATGTCGAGGACATAGTATTTCTGTTTAGAATCATCCTCGGTGACTTTGAAAAGTTCATTCGACTTCCAGTGCTCTTGCCACTTTTGCTCGATGTTTTTGAAATTGTATATACCCATTGCAGTATGAGCGGCAAAGGTATTTTGGTTTAGTTAATAATGAAACCACTGCG
Organism: bacterium; assembly: GCA_018223105.1. Taxonomy (GTDB): domain Bacteria; phylum Bacteroidota; class Bacteroidia; order NS11-12g; family UBA9320; genus JAAEYY01. Next base: position 73,671 of record JAAEYY010000001.1, read on the forward strand.
TGGAAATTACAAATGTCAAGCACCAAATTCCAGAAAAGATCCAAAAAACAAGTACCAAGTTCCAAGGAAATTCCAAATTTCAAATCCCAGCAAATACTCAAATTTTAAAGGATCAAAGTTCAAATTGAGTATTAATGGATTTTATATCAGGGTCTCTCAGAGGATCCCTAACTGCACGCGAGAAATTAGAAAATACAATCCGCCAGCTGGCGGACAGGTTCCAGAAAAGATCCAAAAAACAAAGGTTCAAAGTTTCTTAATTACGAATGTAGAAATACGAATGGTTGATTGTTGATGCCTGAATAAGATGCCGTTTAAAATTATGCATGATGTTTATTAAGTGTCGCTTTTCATTGTAAAGTCCGTCAAGGTCCTCTGCGAGAGACCCTGACAGTAGATTACTCTAAAATTCAACAACTCTACACTCTACACTCGTCATTCGTCACCCGTCATTCTACACTCCACATTCGTCTGATTTTTGCAGATTTCTGCTTTAGAAATCAATTTTAATTATACTTGCAAAGTAATTCAGTAATCATGGCCAAGAATAAGCAAACAAAGAAGACAAGCACTAGCGAAAATTCTCAAAACTATTTTGTTTTTGGAAAGAAGAATTATCGCTTGATGGTGATTGGTATTGCAATCATTGCAGTAGGTTTTGCTTTGATGTACGGTAAAGAAGATATCTACGACTTTAGAAAAACAACCCTGGCTCCGATTGTAGTAATCGCCGGATTTGTGGTAGAAGTCTTTGCTATTCTTACTAAGCCTGAAGCTGAAAATGAGTCTAATTGAGGCTATCATCCTGGGCATCATCCAGGGTCTTACAGAATTTCTTCCGGTTAGTAGCAGTGGACATATTGAACTTGGGAAAGCCTTGTTTGATATCAATGCTGAAGAAAATGCCGGTTTGCTATTTACCATCGTCCTTCATTTCGCCACAGCTTTAAGCACCATTGTCGTTTTCAGAAAAGATATAAGCGAAATTTTCAAAGGCCTGCTTCAATTCAAATGGAATGAAGAGTTTCAATTTTCAATAAAAATCATTCTTTCCATGATTCCTTCCGTACTCGTGGGGCTCTTATTGGAAGAAGAAATTGAACAGTTCTTCGATGGTAAGATTCTATTTGTTTGTGTAATGCTCCTTCTTACGGGAATTGTACTCTTTATTTCCGATAAAGTAAAAGGGGAGGGAGGTCAGGTTGACTATAAAAAATCAGTAGGACTCGGCATAGTTCAAGCGATTGCAATACTTCCGGGGATCTCCAGAAGCGGTTCTACTATTGCAGCTGCATTGCTTATGAATGTCTCAAGAGAGCGCGCAGCTAGATTTAGCTTTTTAATGGTATTGCCTCTTATTTTGGGGGTAACTGCCAAGAAAATGTTAGATTTAGGTGATGAAGGTGGAACTACAGGTATGGAAATAGATTGGCTGATTCTAGGAGTAGGCTTTCTAGCGGCCTTTATTTCCGGTTGGTTTGCCTGCAAATGGATGCTGAAAATCGTAAAAAAAGCAAAGCTAACATACTTCGCTATTTACTGCTGGTTGGTAGGAACCATTGGAATTGTTCTGAGCTTAGTTTAAGCTGTATTCCGGCTGTAAGTGAAATAGAGGGATCTCTACATCAAACTGCTCACGTGTTTCAAGATCAATAAAGGTGTAGTAACCCGACATCTCGCCAATTTCTGAAATCAGCGGACACCAACTCTCGTAAGCGTATGCTGCACCCGATTCTAAAATGGGCTGTTTCCCTATAACTCCTGCTCCTTCAACGGTTCTTTTACCCGCCAGAGAATCTAAAATAGTCCAATGTCTTCTAAGAAGTTGAACGGCATGGTTACTTAAATTTTCAATCTTGATTCGGTAAGCATAAATGAAGTTTGCCCCTTGGAGGTCGCTTTGTTCTTCCTCCAATCTGGCTTTCACCTGAACCCGAATTTGTTTAGATATATCTGAAAGATTCGTCATCTGTATGTACGCAAATTGTCTAAACTGAACAGAACTATAATGTTTTTGTTGTAAGTATTTAGTCAGTTTATAGCTTTGTCGCATTGAGCACATCATCCAATCTTATAAATAAAGCCGTAGAGCAACTTTCTCAATTTCCGGGGGTAGGGAAGAGAAGTGCCTTGCGCATGGTCCTGAATTTACTAAAACGGCCGGAGGGTGAAACCTTAGAGTTGGCGAGGGCTTTAGAGCGCATGAGGCTGGATATTAGATTTTGTGAGCAATGCTTCAATCTCAGTGATGATCACCTCTGTAGTGTTTGTAAATCGCCTTCCAGGGATGAGCATACTATCTGTATTGTAAAAGACTTTCAAGATGTGATTGCGATAGAGAATACGGCGCAGTACAATGGGCAATATCACGTTTTGGGGGGCTTAATATCTCCTGTGGAGGGTATAGGACCTCAAGATATCAAAATTCCACAGCTTATAGATAGAATTAAGGAGAAGGAAGTTAATGAAATTATTCTCGCTCTAAGTAGCACGATGGAAGGAGATACTACTGAGTTTTACATCGCTCGAAAAGTAACCGAAATGGGAGTAAAGGTGAGTACCCTGTCAAAAGGTATTTCTGTTGGAGGCGAGCTGGAATACACCGACGAGATTTCCTTGGCTCGTTCTATCAAGAATAGAATCGAAATGAAAGATTAAGGCTTCCAGCAATCGTGTTGGTAGTTATACTCAATTACATCAGACCAATGATCTTCGGTCACAATTTTAGCAATAGCAGAATCGCTATTCAGCGAGTAGTTATATTTAAGATACCAACTGCTGGGGTTCGGTCCTAATCCGTAGTTCTGATGAATGGGGTTGTTTTCGGAGTATAACAGAAAATCCTCTATCTCAATAGGGTTATCGTACAATAAAGGTATCCATCCGGTAAAGAAATTTGTGGTGTCGTCGTACTCATCATAATTATGCCATTCTAACAATTTAGTTGAATCATATTGCTCTATTCGTGATACGTTCATTCCGGAATATTCTACTTTGAATACGATATCACGGTTAATGCCATTTTCGATGAGTCTAACCTCAGTAACCTTCTCATTAGCATACTTGAACGTGTAGACATAGTGATTTGTGTCTTCGCCCTCAACTTCATAGAGATCTAGTTTATTCGCTAAATCTCCATTGTACATTACCGTACTCCAGAGCTTGTCATCAGTACGAGTCTCGGTTACTCTTCCTTCGGCATCATAGGTGTAAGTTGTTTTATCTCCGGCATCTTCAGATTGATTTGAAGAATAATAGAGATCATGCAAAAAATAGATTCGATTCACTAATACTCCTGAAGAGTCATAGTTGAATAATTCGGTGAAATTATAGCTAGAGTCTGCGTCTCTTGACTCGAGTTGAACAATTCTGCAAATGGGTTCAGGTTCAACCGGAAGTGGTTTCTGATTTTTACTCAGGCATGCCTGTAAAACAAGAAAACAAAGTACAAGAATGAGAGAATTATTAGTCATATCGCCTTTAGCGAATATACCAATTTCTTCGTGTTTTTGTTTAATCCTCTTTCTTGTTGTTAGGATTACGCGGTCCTTTTCTCTTGTTAGGTCTGCGCTTTTTATTTGGGTTTGGACCTTTGTTTTCAGACTTTGGATTATCCTGATTTCGGTTCTGTTGAGGCTTTCTATTTGAGTTGCCTTTTCTCTTTTTAGCACCACCTTGCTGTTTAGGATCCCCTTGTTGTTTTGGGTCTCCGGGTCTTGAACCACCTTTCTTGCCTTTGAAATTTCTCTTTTTATTTGGACGCTTTTTCTTGTGCTTGTGGTCCATTCGATTGAGATCGGTCTCTTCGAGAAGATCGTCTCGATATTCCATTGTCTTGTTCAGGATTTCTGAACCTTGAGCTGAGTCACTTAATGTCGCAGGAGTTTTTCCCTGTTTATTTTGAGCGATAATCTCATTTACTCTATCTAGCTTAATAGGAATCCAGTCGTAACTGTTGGCATAGCAATACCAGAGGGTTTTCTTAAGTATATCTGTCTTTCTCAAACTAGCTTCTCCTGCTTCAGTTTTGAGTTTAAGATCTTCCGAAGGAAAATCTTCCAAAGCTTCAGAATACAATTCCAGTTCGTAGTTTAAGCAGCATTTTAACCTTCCACATTGTCCTGAAAGTTTTAACATATTGATAGACAAATTCTGAGTCTTAGCCGCACTCATGGTTACAACTTTGTAGTCGGTCAACCATGTACTACAACACAATTCTCTACCACAACTGCCAATCCCGCCAAGTCTAGATGCTTCTTCTCTGTAGCTCACCTGACGCATTTCGATTCGCGCTCGGAATTCCGATGCGTATCGTTTAATCAACTCTCTAAAGTCGACCCTGCCTTCTGATGTATAGTAGAAAGTGACCTTTTTGCCATCACCCTGAAACTCAATATCGCTAATCTTCATCTGAAGATTCATCTTCATTGCGATTGTTCGCGCTCTTTCTAGAGTTTTGGGTTCTTTATCCTTAAAGTCTTGGTATTTTTTAAGTTCTTTCTCATCGGCAATGCGAAGCACTTTGCGCATTTCATCGCTGTCTTCATCTACGCCGTATTTTTTTAATTGAAGCTTAACTAGTTCTCCTGAAAGAGAGATTTCACCTAAATCATAGCCGTAATCAGACTCAACTATAACTTTGTCTCCGGTAAATAATTCCAGGTTTTCCGTGTTTCGGAAGAAGAGTTTTTTACTTCCTTTGAAGCGCACTTCAACGATGTTGAAGGGTTTATAATCCTCCGGCAACACCATGTCGGTGAGCCAGTTATATACATTTAATTTATTACAACTTCCGGTACTGCATCCTCCATTGTTCTGGCAACCCGGACTATGACTTCCATTGTTCTTGCCGCAACTTTCACATCCCATATTTTACTATTTATAGCGCCTTTCCCGGCGTAAGGAATTTTATTTCTTACGAATAAAATTATGTCTAAGGCCCAAAGATAAATGAAACAATGAGATTTTAGCATTGGCATTTCTGCCGATATGATAAATGGTCTCATTAATAAGCTCGTAGTCTTTTTCTATCATTCGAGCATTGAGGGTTTTTGAGAAATTTTTGATGAATCCTTTATAATCATCCGAGAACCTAATCTGGTAATCATCCAGATTTTTAAAGAGTAAAGTTTCCCTTAAGTTTTTTAAACCATTTTGTAGAAATAACTGAATTTGAGTCCTACCCGTTTTGGCTAGGTCATCAACGATCTTGGAAATGCTATCTAAATCATTACCATAACTTGCTAGCATAAAGGATCTGAATATTTCAGAGTGGTTGTCGTCAACTTCCTCCACCAGCATTCTGGCTTCCCTTAAATTGCCTTCAGCTACAAAAGCAATATGCTCCGCCATACTGTGATCCAGTTGATATTTTGAGCTCAAATAGGCTTTCACCTCTTCATCGGAATATGCATTGATCTTCACCAATTGAGTTCTGCTAGTGATTGTACTAAGCAGTTTATCAAACTTTTCAGAAACAAGAATGAAGTACGTTTTCTGAGGTGGTTCTTCAATAATCTTTAGCAAGCTGTTACCAACTTTATCCAAATATTCAGGCATCCAAATAATAAGGGCCTTCGCTTTTCCTTCAAAAGGTTTTAAGGAAAGTTTCGCTAAGATATCTCGTGTCTCTTCCCTAGTGATATTGGGAGTTTTGTTTTCATCCTTTGAGATCTTGGTCATCCAATCACTCGTGTTCATGTAAACATTAGAGTTTAACATCGACCTCCAATCCTCAATATAATTGGTGCTGATTTGTTTGGCACCGGCAGTAGGGTAGGAATAATGTACATCCGGATGGCTATGCTTGCTGATTTTAATACAAGAGCTGCATTCTCCGCAGGAATCTTCTGCCCCCGGATTGTGACAAAATAGGTATTGAATATAAGCAATAGCAAGGGCTAGACTACCACATCCTTCGGGCCCTAGAAATAGCTGTGCGTGCGGAATCTTGTGACTCGAAATATGTTTTACGAGTTTTTTCTTTAACTCTTCATGACCATGAATTTCCGAAAACTTCATTAAGCTTGTTCTTCTTCTTTTCGGTTCATTTGAATCAATCCCCAGGCAGCTGAGCCGATTAGCACTATAAAGATCAGACCACTTGAAACGTAGGTAATAGTCTTACTTTGAGTATAGGTTTCCGGTTCAAATCTGAACACGATTTCATGCGTTCCCGCCGGAATTTCCAATCCTCTCAAAATGTAATTTACCTGCGCATAGTCTACGGGTTCATTGTCGATATAAGCATTCCAACCATCATCGTAATAGATCTCGGAAAATACTGCAAAACCCTTATTACTGTTCTTTGAGAGATAATGCATTTCTTCAGGATGGTAGGTGTCGAGTACAATTGTAGCATCTTCCTCTACGGTGTATTCATCCTGACTAGCAACTTCATTGTCTTTTGCCTCTAGAATAGCTTCAGTTGCAGGTTTAACATCTTTCATTGCCACAATAGCGCCATTGGCATCTTCAACACGATTGATTTTTGAAACAAACCATGAATGTCCGAGTGCTCCTTGATTTTGCTGATAAAGAAGTGGTCCATCTTGTTTGTTCTTGAACATGATGTATTTGCAGTTCAGCATGTTCATGTACGGACTGGTAAGGATCCCTTGCCCGTTCATTTCTGAGTAGATATACCAATCAAATAATTCTTGATATCGTCTAATTTTAGCAGCGTTGTAACCCCCAATAGAATAATGGAAATTCGAAGCTCTTGCGCTCTGTGTTGGGCTGGCACTCATGTCCAACACACGATAATATCCATCGTCTTTCATGATTTCTAAATCAGCTTGAGTAGGTTGCATTTCACTTGCCATCTGAGACTGAGAACGCAGATTGTCACTGCTTAAATATCGTTTATCTACTCCCCATAGATCAATGAGTATGAGTAAGCCAATTACACCAAGTGCATAATTTAGTTTCAATTTACCCTTGTTGTAATAAAAGAGGACAAGGAATAATAAACCAACGAAAACAATGGAACGAAGTCCATCTTTTCGCACTTCTTCCTTTCTTGGAGTCACCAGGTATTGATCAACTTGTGCAGGGTTTAATTTATTCTGAGCGATAATTCTGCTATCATTATCAACAGCAACCCCTTGTTCATTATACATCGGAGGAGTCAAATAATCATTAAATATTCCGCTGAAGAAGGTCAAGATAATTAGGAAAGCACCAATTCCTATTCCTGCATATTTTAGTTGTTGTTCCTGATCTTTTCTTTCTCTTGTAATGAACTTGCTAAGACCTAAAACTGCAAGAATAGGAATGCAGATTTGAGCGATGGTGAGTGCCATCGTAGGTGCTCTAAACTTGTTGTAAAAAGGTACATAATCAAAGAAAAACTCATTGATAAACACAAAATGATTTTTCCCAAGAGATAGTATAATTGAAATTAACAGGGCACTTAAAATCCACCATCGATTTAGGTCTTGTAATAGGAGAAATCCAAGTAAACAGAGGAATATCACGGTTATACCCATGTATTGTGGTCCTGAAGTAAAGGGAAGTGCTCCGTAGTAGTTTCCGGTTGGAGATCCACCTCCGGCATAATGAGGAATGAACATTCCTCCAATATCATCCCAGCCATTACTCCATTGAAAAGCATAGTCATACGAAAGGCCTTCACTCACTTTTTTAAGTGGTTGCTGGTCTTTCCCAATGGTTAGTTCAGACTTTCCCCGGATCGTATGAGGTAAATACTCTTGAGTAAGCATGAGGTTCATAGCATTAGCGCCAATTCCAACAACTACCGCGGCAATTGCGATTCCCGCTACTTTGAAATAATTGGCAAGACTGTATCCTTCCTCATCTTTTCCTTTGATGTACTTAATAAGTTGGAAAATCATCCAGATTCCAATAATGATTCCGGTATAATATGTGATTTGAACGTGGTTAGATATCAACTGAAGCCCCATCCCCAGCGCTGTAAGGTTGAAACCGAGTAACCACCTCTGTCGAAACATAAACTGCACACCTGCAATTATGAGCGGGGCGTATGCGATTGCCAGTGCCTGCGTATTGTGCCCGGCTTCGATGATGGTCATGTTGCCTGTAACAAAACTCATTGCAACAGATCCAATTAGTGCAAGCCAAGGTTTAACTCTGAATGAGACAAACATAATGTAGGCACAGATCATCATTAAAAAAAGCTTGTCCCAAGGCATGGGCTTTTTAGGGAAACGTAAAAATCTCAATGGATTTTCGTGGTTAACACCGCTGATTTGATAGGTTGGCATTCCACTGAATTGAGAATTGGTCCAAAGAATTTTTTCGCCTTTCTCAGTAAATTCAGTGTATTCACTTGCTGCCCCTTTATACTGCGTTATATCTCCTTGTGATAGAGTCTTGTTTCCAAAAACTCCGGGTAAATATGCCGCAGAAATTACCACAATTGCCAATATTGCAAACAAGTGATTTTTATTCCTTTCAATGATGAGTTTTAAATTGTTCATGATTTAGATTTCAATAATATTAAATCTCGACTTATTAATTCAATTAAAGGCGATTTAAAAGAGTTCTGAATTTTTCCGCCTGTGCTTCTCTGGAGTATTTCTCTACCCCGGGAGAGGGTTGGAAATTGAACTGCTTATTGAGAAACTCTGAATACAAAGCTTCTAAATGCTTTCCAAGTTCATCTTCTTCTGTTTCAAACGAAACGCCACCACCTGTTTCACTCAAAATCTTGGCAACAAATCCGTCTTTTTTCCCAACATAAATCACTTTTCTTCCCGCATTTAAATATTCGAAAACCTTCGCAGGAATTCCACCTTCTTTGTTTTGTGTGTTTAAAGGGCCAAAAAGTAATAGTGCGAAAGATTTTTCAAGGTAGTTAATAGCCTCAGAATGACTAACGTAACCCACATAATCAAAATAGGGTTCAAGGCCGGATGCCCTAATTCTTTCTTTGAGTTGGTCATCCACAAAACCTACAAAACGAATGATTACATCGGCCTCAGGTCTGCTTTTTACAAACTCCTTTAGGCCGGTAATGAAAGGATCGAAATTATACTGAAGATTAATTGTTCCTGTATAGGTTAATACAAATTTTGGTTTGAATGAATAGTTGAAATTCTTGAAATCACGAGGATCGTATCCGTTGGGAATAAAACTGAATTTTTCCTCTGATAAATTGCTGCTTTTTTCTAGATAAGTTTCTACAAATCCAGGACTTACGGTACTTACATGATCTGCATTTTCTAAAACCTTTCTTTCATACTTAGCATCTATTTTTCTGGAATAGTTACTATGTCTAAGTAAAGGGTAATAGTATACATCGGTCCATAAATCTCTTAAATCTGCAATCCACTTAATCCCTAGTTTCTGTTTCAACTTTAAACCGATGAGCTGTGCAGAATGAGGAGGGGAAGTCGTAATGACATGATGCACTCCTTCTTCTTTTATTATCTTCTTAGCTTGATCAAATGCGTAATTTCCCCAATATTTTCGAGGATCCGGTATGAAGAGATTAGACCTTAAAAACAGACTTAGTTTTTGAGTACTGCTTTTAGGGTCGACATTGGAGAATCCTGCAGTTGGAACTTTCTCTTTACCTACTAGTTTCTTGTAAAAATTGATAGGCTCAAAAGACATTGTTGGATACAGCTTGATTTCCGGGTGTATCTCTTTTTCAAGGCTTTTATCAAATGCAAAATAGCTGGCGTCTGCTGCTTTTGGATGAATTAGGTAGACTTGAACACCGGATTCTTGCAGGTACCATGAAAGTTTCAACCATCGCTGCACACCGGCGCCTCCGCTGGGTGGCCAATAGTATGTTATGATAATTACCTTTTTCATTTCAACCGGGCTTCTTTATAGTATCTCACGAAATGAGTGTCCCACTTAATTTGAGAAAATATTTCATGGAAGTTTAATGCATCTCCCATGGCTAATTTGTAAGCAAGTACGGGGAGATTCACACCTGCTTTTCTGCATGCTGTGCTGGTCCCTTGAATCCTGGGATTGATTTCCAGTAAAACCGGCTTACCTAAATTGTCCATTTTTACTTGTATGCCAATCGGACCTTCAACCTTTAGATGTGAAAGTAATTTACGAGCGTAATCTTCAATCTCTTTATGTCGAACTATTTTTCCTTCAACACTAATGCCATTGTTTAGTTTCAATCGTAATCGGGGTATAATCAAGTATTCATTATCTCGGCACAAGCAATCTATTGAGTACTCTTCTCCCGGCAGAAACTCCGAAAAAAGTAGAGGTTTATAATCATCTAATTGCTCCAGGAGAAATTGACATTGCTCAAAAGTAAGATGGGCTGAATTTGGTTTTTGATTATAGTATAAATCAGTGTAATTTATGTCTTTGGTGCAAATTCTAAAACCGCGACTTCCATTAGAGATGCAAGGTTTGAAAACAAACTGATCAAATTTAGTATTGAATTCACTCAATAGCCGCAGTGCATCGTCTTTTGTTTCTGCAATTTCATAATTGCAAAGATGAAGGCCTATTTTTTCACATTCCGGGTAGAGATTGCCTTTGTCATTCGCTATTTCTAAGCTGGAATTAGAGCTTACTATGAGTTTAATATTTTCCTTAAGAAAAAGTTGCTTGTTCAAGCTTAGTGGACCAAGTTCTCTTGTAGTGATTGGGAAAATACAATCTATTTTTCTCGTTTTACATTCAGTAAATAGCTGTTCAATGTAATTTGCTGATGTCCCGGGAGGAACCGTGAAGAAATCATCGGCTAGAACCTTTCCTATTACATCATCTCTTATATCACAGGAGCTAATTTTGAGTTCTTTTATTTCACGCAGTGCTTCTATTATACCGGCAGCACCCGGGGCTCCTCCGCCTGTAACCAGAATATGTGTTTTCTCTATACGATCCATCTTAACACTTCAAAGACCTCGGCATAGGTTTTACTAATTTGAACACCTCTAGAAATTGCAAGACCCTTGATAAACTCCGGATTACTGTAGGGTCTGTGGGCTTGTGATTTGTATTGTTTAAGGGCTTCTATTTTAGTATGAAGCTGGTTCTCTGTAAGGAGGCTAAAACAGGTAGTATTAAAGTTTAAGTTATTCCACGGCATTTCATAACACAAGATGGAAGTGAACTTAAATGCCCGTAGACCTTCTTCCATAATGGTTTTATGATCTTGATGGATATCGTTTTTTGATGGCATTAACACAAGATCTGGTTGAATGTCGTTTCTCAATTTTATTAGATCATCCAATATATCCTGTCTATGATAATTGAAGGTTCTAACATCATAATCAAACAAGATGAGATTTGAAGGTTTTATTCCCAAAACTTGGGTTGCCGCTTTTACTTCGGTGATGAGGATATCTTCAGGGAATTGGGGTAAAACGGATTGTTTACAGGCAGAAAATGTAGCATAATACACTTCTTTCCCTTCTTCTATCCATTTAGCAATAGAAGCTCCGCAGCCAAATTCGCCATCATCCGTATGTGGAGCGAGTATTAATATTTTTTGTTTTGTGCTAATCATGAAAAGAGCGGTAAATATATCTTATTCTAAGCGATCTTAAATGTAATCCGGAATCTTGACTTATTGCTGAATATGCTTTTTCATTAAGTCGACTAAATGCGATTGTAATTTTTTTGAATTTGAACGTCTTATGTTAAATTTAAATTACCTTCGACCGCCACAAGTAATAGCGGCATTATTCAATATTTTAAGAGCGTTGGACGAAGAACAAAAGAAAAAGGATATACTACTCATGGGGGTGCCGAGAAGTGGAACTTCGTGGTTTTCCCAAATATTAAGCGCCAATGGCAAGCTTAAGCTCATTCATGAACCGGATAATGAGCTCAACTCTTTTCTTGCTCTACACTATAAGGCGGGTTTAAATCGATACCCTTATTTGAAAAAGGTGGAAAAGCACCCCGCTTATAAGAAGCTATTTGATGTAGCTTTCAATTATCAATATTCCGATCACACTTCTAGGCTCAACCGACTCTCTTTCATTCTGTACAATAAACCTAAGAAAAAACTTCAAGAGAGTATAAAAAAGCACGGAACAGCAGCTTTGCAGAAGCCAATTGGATCTTCGGCTATAGCAAAATTTCTGGTCAAAGGAGAGGCGAAGAAAAGGCGCCTGGTGAAAAGTGTTCACGGTCTATTATCATTACCATTTCTCTTAGACCGCTTTGACGTAAAACCTGTTGTCATTATTAGAAATCCCTTGAGTGTTTATAGCTCATATGTGAGTCTTAAGATGCCGGATGGTAATCGCAGAATATTCAAACGAAAAAAATTACTCGAAGATTTCGGAGTACACCCTCCAAACTTAGATAATGCAAGCAAAGCTAAACGCGCAGGATTTCAGTTGGCATTCTTTTATAAAGTAATAGAAAAGTACAATAAGAAATTTGATGATCTATTGGTGGTGAAGTACGAGGATATTCTCGATAATCCTCTTGATGAAATTAAGGCGATTTGCAGAGAGTTAAATATTGAATACTCCGAGAAAATTCAACAATATATCAAAGATCATATGAAAAAAGGATCGGGTTATGCGACTTACAGAGACCCGAAAGAACAGAAAGAGGTTTGGAGGAAAAGGCTGAGCGAAGAAGAAGTGCAAGATTTCTTAGAAGGATATTTCATGCTTGAGAATGAGTTTAAATTTAATCTGCCTCAATCAAAAAAATGAAAAGAGTTTTTATTGTTGGAACAGCAAGGTCGGGCACAACCCTTTTACAGAGTTTGATTGGGAGTCATAAAGATATTTTCTCTTTTCCAGAAAGCCATTTCTTCAGTAAAACCATACCGAAAAGAAAAATACTCCAGTGGGTCTATAAACCGTCGGATCAAGATAAAAACTATATTAAAGATTTCCTCACGGACTTGGGTCAGGAGCAATATTTCCAACCTTTCACTTCAACAAGTTACGGAACAAAAGATTGGGTCAAGTACCTGATAGATACTATCGACCGTTTGGCTGAGAGTCAGGGTAAAACAATTTGGCTTGAGAAGACGCCTCTGCACCTTCACTACCTCGATATAATTAAAGAGTGCATACCGGATGCATACTTTATTCATACGGTAAGAGAGCCTATGGCGAATATTTCATCACTGTATCATATCAGTAATAAGCACCCCGACAACTTCGCTCAAAAAAAGCTCTCGGCAGCCTATAAACGATATGTGAAAGAAGTGAAACTCACAGAAAAATATATAGATACTCCTCAACACGATCTGGTGTATTATGAAGATCTGGTTTTAAAGACGGAAGCTATTCTGCAAAAGATTTGTAAGAGAATAGGGGTAGAATACTCGTCTAATCTGCTGGAATACAGCGGCATGGTAGATCGTATCGCTAAACAATCTGAATCGTGGAAGGCCAGAAATAAAGAGCCTTTGGCCATTCTAAATCTTATTCGTGATCGTCTTTCAAAGGAGGAATTTTTGTGGTTGGAAAAGAAAGTATTAAAGTTGAACTACCCGATTCTGGAGCATTATGAGACGATTACAAATCAGTCTTCTTGAGTTTAACTATCATCCTGAAGTATTAAGGAGCTTTTGTAAAATTTCAGAAGGCTTGGATATAGATCTTCATATTTACACTAGAGCACGCATATGGAAGTATGTACATCTCTATGAGGATGACAAAGAGCTCCCGGATAACATTAAACTTAAATTGCTGGTTGATAATTCTTTGGCTAAATTTATCTCAAACAACCTTAATCAGATAAATGGTTCAGATATTTTGATATTCAACACTTTAGCTTCAGATTTTTCAACTTTTCTAAGGTTTCAGTTCAAGCCTAATACCGTACTTCGTATTCATAATAGCAATGCCTATTTTGGCACCTTAATGGAGTATTTTTCCTTGAAATTGGATCCTTTATATTTATGGAAAGACTTCTCACACTTTGTTCGCAACACAATATATCGTAGACTCGAATTTAACCGACGGAAATTTGTTGAGAACATAGATTATTTTGCATTTACAACTGAAGAAATCCGGCAATATGCCCTTGAAAAGTTTGAGTTGAAAAGTGAGAACACAGTGGTACTCCCATTTTCGTTCATTACCGAAAAATCTAAATCAGGAAAAGTTGAAACTGCAGACAAGATAATAACCTGTGGAATAATAGGGAGGGTTGATAAACGCAACCGCGATTACCAAGAAGTGGTTGAAGCTGTTAAAAAGTATGTTAAAGAAGACTCAAAAACATTAAAGCTCATTTTGTTAGGCTCAGCAGCGGGAAAGTATGGGAATTCGATTGTGCAACAATTAAAGCAGCTTCAAGGGCCTAGATTTATTTTGGAATATTTCGAAACGTATATAGATCAGGATACCTTTAATAATAAGATCAATGAACTGGACTATATCATAGTTCCTGTTGTGCAGAAAACAAGGTATACAGTTTATACTGAGTATTATGGTTTAACAAAAATATCGGGTAGTATAAATGATATCATTACATTCAGAAAGCCCGGGATTGTAAAAGATTTCTATCCATTAGATCAGAAATTAGAATCTATTTGTTTTCGCTATCACGATGCTCAATCTTTATATGAAGCCATGCTTTCTTGGTCTGATCGTATGAAATTAGATGAACTGGATGTGGACGAAGCTTTATCTGAATATAAGTTGGATAGTGTGAGGCTGTTTTATAATAGACAGTTTAAAAAAATTATGGGTGAGGAGTGAAGCATATTATTTTATCGGGAAAAGTGAAGTAACTATGGAAATTCAATAAACTTGATACAATATTGTGAATTAAATACAGTGATATCCCAAAATGTCTGAAATCAATACTACGGTGCAATTAACTATTGGTGTCCCAACCTGCGGAAGACCTAAAGCATTAAGAGAATGTATTGAGAGTATTCAGTCTTATGTGAAGCAACCGTATAAGCTCATAGTTTTAGAAAGCTTATGCAATGATGAAAACAAGGAGTTCTATTCAAAGTTAAAAAATGCTGATATCCTAAAGTTTGAAGAGGCATTGAGCCCCGCCCATGCTAGACAAGTAATTGTAGAGAACTGTAACACAGAATTTTTACTTTTTTTGGACGACGATAATCAAATCTTACCAGGTACTTTAGAAAAGATGATGGAAGCAATGATCGCTCAGCAGGATATTGATCTTATATGTGGTGCATGGAGAGAGCATAAGGGATACAGACCTGTCGGTCAGTTTTTTCACGAGGCTTTGGTCGGTGGCTCGAAGCAGATTTACAAGACTTTCCTGAATTATAAGGGAACACAAAAAATGGGCTTTGATTTGTTTAAAGTAGACGGGGGAAATGCAACCATGCTCTGCAGAACAGATATGTTTAAGGATGTATCTTTCGATAAAAATATCTCCTTTTATTTTGAACTTTTTGATTTCTTCTTGTCCTGCAAAATGAAGAATAAGAATGTGTATGCAATGCCATCTGCACTGTTTATGCATTATCCCGGCAAATACACGGGCAAAACACTAAAACAGACACATGACCCTAAGGCTGATCGTGCATATTTTTCAAAGAAATGGCAAGTGGTCCCCAAAGGAGGTCTTGGTGGGAAAATAGATTATACCTCATCTTTAGAGAAGATTCAAGGGTATTTAATCCGACGTTATTACCGTCTTCAGAAGAAATAAAATGGGGATAATACAGAGACAGGGTTTTAAAGGGATGATAGGGACCTATGTTGGTTTTGTCCTAGGTTATGTAAATCTCCTTATCTTATATCCTTATTTTTTAAGCTCGGAGGAAATTGGGGTTATGCGGGTCTTTATAGATCTTGGATTAGTCCTGGGTACCTTATCGATGCTCGGATCAAATACCAGCATGTTTCGTTTTGCTCCGGTATTTAGGGAGAAAGATTCAGAAAAACTATCGGGCTTATTCTCCTTCTTTTTTATAGAAGGAGCTATTGGCGTTGCCATTGTCTGTACCTTATTTTATTTCAATAAGTCTACGTTTCAATGGTTGTTTGCAAAGAACATGGAGGAAATTCTTCCCTATTTCTTATGGATTATTCCGCTGATTGCACTTAATACAGTGAATAATCTCCTTGAGAGTATTTCTTCAATTCGAGGACGAATAACAATTCCTGTTTTCGTCAGGGAAGTGGTCCTTCGGCTAGGCTATGCCAGTATTGTTTTGCTATATGCCAAGGGAGTATTGGATTTTGAATCCATGATCAAATGTATCCCCATAATTGTGGCGGTGCAATGCTTCATATTATTATTCTACGTTAAACAGTTAAATATTAGTTTCTCTCTAAAGTTTAGGTTTTTTCTTCAAGATCCGGAGCTCAGACGAGAATTTCTTGTTTACTCGGGATACTTATTGCTCAGCGTTTTAGCTGGAATGTTTATCAACAAAATTGATTATTTCATGCTGGGTGCCATGAAAGGTGCAAGCGTTACCGGGGTATACACTATTGCTTCCTCTATTGGTATTGTTGTGAGTATTCCAAAACGAAATCTAAAGCAAATAGCTCAACCTATTGTTGCAGAACTCACCAGAAAAAATGATAAGGCAGGTCTTAGCCTGATGTATAAAGATGCCTCAATCAATATGATTATGTTAGCGATGCTGATCTTTCAGGTGATCTGGTTCAACATTGATGGCATTTTTGAACTTATGCCCAATGGCGATAACTTTAAGGAAGGGAAATGGGTAGTATTCATTATCGGAAGTGCTTTTATCATTCAAGTAAGTGCAGGAATTGGGAATATGATTATGTCGTATTCCAACTATTACTTCCATTCTTTATGGTATTCGGTTCTTTCCATTATTGTGGCCGTAGTAACTAATTTGTTGCTAATCCCGAAGTACGGGGGTGAAGGTGCGGCTGTAGGAACTCTGATAACCAATATTGTGCTCACCGGTACAATTGTGATTATCAATTATATCAAAGGAAATGTTTATCCTTTTGATAAAAGAGCTTTACTTGCTTTAACCCTCTTTCTAGCTCTCATTGCTGTGAACTCCCTATTCACAATTGATAGCTATGTGGTGATTCTAAATGGGTTGAAATCTATAATTTTTGTACTCATCTTTATCATTGTTGGGTACAGATTAAACCTCTCATCTCAATTGAGTAAAATTCTTGAGATGGTGCTCGAAAGGGTAGGTTTAAAATCATGGATTAAAGATTAGATCTTTTAGCCGGCATTCATTGCCTTTTTTCTATTTTCGCAGCGGAATCACAGGCGATTAACAAATTATGCTAAACATCATTCTATTTGGCCCTCCGGGTGCAGGTAAAGGAACACAATCAAACTTACTTATAGATAAGTTTAATCTTGTACACCTTTCAACCGGAGACATCTTTAGATACAATATCAAAAACGAAACAGAGCTGGGTAAAACCGCTAATTCATATATTGAAAATGGTAATCTTGTTCCCGATGAAGTGACTATTGGAATGGTAAAAGACTTTCTAGAGCGTCACCCGGATGCTAATGGCTTTATTTTCGACGGTTTCCCTAGAACTATTGCACAAGGTGAAGCACTGGACAAAATGCTGGCAGAAAAGGATCATAGTATTGATCTAATGTTGGCATTGGAGGTTGAAGATGAAGAATTGATCAAGAGACTACTCGAACGCGGTAAAACTTCTAATCGTGCAGATGATCAAAGCGAAGAGACGATTCAAAATCGACTGAACGTTTACAAAAAAGAAACTGCTCCTCTTGCCGAGTATTATTCGGAACAGGATAAGTATATGGGAGTACACGGCGTTGGAACCATCGAAGAAATATTTGAAAGGCTTTGCGCTGCAATCAAAATGAAGACTTCGAGCTAATTCAGCTTACCTTTGCCATCCAAAGGCATTTATTATCGCAAACGAGAATTTCATAGATTATGTCAAGATTTGCTGTCGAACCGGTAGAGGTGGGGCAGGCAGTCATCATTTTTTTCGTGATAAATTCAATTCGAAAGGTGGACCCGACGGGGGCGATGGAGGCCATGGAGGCTCTGTAGTTCTCAAGGGAAATGCACAGCTTTGGACACTTCTGCATCTGAAGTATAGAAAACATATTATCTGCGAAGCAGGTGCTAATGGAGGTGGGGGAAGGAAAACTGGTAAATCCGGTTCCAATCAAATTCTTGAAGTGCCTTTAGGTACTGTTGCTCGTGATGCTGAAACCGGAGAAGAGTTATTTGAAATAACAGAAGATGGACAAGAAGAGGTGCTCTTGGAAGGTGGAAGAGGCGGACTCGGAAACTGGCACTTTAAATCTTCAGTGAATCAAGCTCCGAAATACGCTCAACCCGGAGAAGAAGGTAAAGAAGAATGGAAAATTCTAGAGCTAAAAGTTCTTGCAGATGTTGGACTTGTAGGCTTTCCTAATGCGGGTAAGTCTACCTTACTTTCTGTTGTTAGTGCGGCTAAACCCGAAATTGCCAATTACCCCTTTACCACAATTACACCGAACTTAGGTATTGTCTCTTATCGAAATTACAAGTCGTTTGTAATGGCAGATATCCCGGGAATAATAGAAGGCGCTTCGGAAGGTAAAGGATTAGGACACCGCTTCTTAAAGCACATTGAGCGAAATGCCGCTCTGCTGTTTATGGTACCTGTAGATAGTGATGATATCGAAACTGAATACAAAGTACTACTTTCAGAACTCGAGAAATTTAATCCCGAATTACTATACAAAGATCGCTTGCTGGCGATAACAAAATCAGATATGATCGATGCTGAGTTGGAGACCGAAATTACGCAGTCTTTAAACCTCGATATTCCATGTATCTTTATTTCTTCTGTTAGCGGTAAAAATATAGACCAGCTTAAAGATAAGCTGTGGCAGATGATGAATGATTAGGCCTGTTTCTTTCGGGCAACTACGAAAATACTGGTGCTAAAGAATGGTATTTTAGTGGTTTCGGAGTTGAAAAAAGTAGAAATCACAAAATCTTTGAACTTTCCTTCCGGTAATACATCCATCGGAGCCGTTATATATTTCATGTCTAATACTTCAAAACCCGATTTCTCCATCAATTTTTTAATCCTGGTCTTTGTATAGATTCTAGCCAATGCCCATTTTTCGTGAATGGGTCTGGGTAGCCAAGAAAAGAATGGAACTCTATTCCAAGGTAATAATGGCAGTCTTGCGCCGTGTTGTTCAAATATCCACCATTTATTAGGTACAGATATTACCGCCAAACCTCCATCTTTTAAACTTTTGGCGTAATTAGCAACACTATCTTCAGATTCTAAATGCTCTATAACTTCGAAACTAACCAGGCGGTCTGCCTGCTCGGGATAAGGACCTTTCTCGATATTAAATTCCTTAAACTCAACATTTTTAGCTCCTAGTTCAGACTTGAGCTGATTAAATGTGCTCTCATGTCCGGGAAAGTATTCGAGTCCTAAAACTGATTTGAAATCGGAATAAAGCTGAACAGTACTGGCTCCATTTCCACAGCCGATTTCTATGCAATTCAGTGTTTCCCCGGTGAAGTTTTCTACAGATCTAAGTAAACCTAGCCTCCTGCCAATAATACGATCTTTCATCTCTGCAGGCTTGCCGAGGTAATGATCTTCTTCAAATAGTTTAGTATCTACTCTGTCTGTGTTTTTCACTTCGGGCGAAAATAAACTCTAAAAATGATTTAATAGTTCCTTCAGCTTTTTAATCCTTACCAATTGAGGATGTTCAAAAGCAGGGCGATCTTTCTCTTTTTTTGGAAGGTACCAAAATACATTCCAGCCACTTCGTATTCCTCCCATTACATCGGCATTGAAGTTGTCGCCCACATACACACCCGTTTTTCTATTCGATCCAGCATTTTTAAGAGCTGTTTCAAAGATGCGAGGATCCGGTTTTTGTATTCCGAGTTCTTCGGAGATGGTAAGGGTATCGAAAAATTGATCTAAACCTGTATGCTTTAATTTTCTATGCTGGGTTTCTTTAAATCCATTGGTGATTAAGTGCAACTTGTAATTGCTGCTTAAAAAAGAAAGTACTTCTTTGGCATCCGGAATTAGATTAAGTTTAGTAGGACATATCTCTAAATACTGTTCCCAGAGGTTATTTGGTATTTGCCCTTCGGGATACCCCATTTCTTTAAAAGTTTGGACAAATCGATTGGTTCTTAAGAATGCCTTCTCAATTTTATGTTCATTGTAAAGTTCCCAGAGTTCATCGTTGATCCTATGGTAGATGGCAGCAAATTCTTCGGGTGTATGATCCGAATACTGATTTAATTCATAAATTTCATAGAGCTCTGCCAATGTCTCATCTGCATTTTTTTCAAAATCCCAAAGAGTATGATCTAAATCGAAGAAAAGTTCTTTTGCGTGGTTCATAGTTTAGTTCCGAAGCTTAGGTCACCTGCATCTCCTAGTCCGGGAATGATATATCCGTTTTCATCCAGTTTATCATCAATCGTTCCAATATAAAGGTCAGCTTCCGGTATATGCTGTTGAACATAATCTACACCTGCTTTGCTTCCTATTACTGAAGCGAGGATTGTTTTTTTAGGTTTTCCTTTTTCCAGGAAAGCTTTATAAGTCTTTACCAGACTTTGCCCTGTGGCGAGCATGGGATCACATAAAATCAAAATTCGGTCTTCAATAGAAGGACTGGCTACATATTCAAGAACAATTTCAAATTGATGGTCTCCTGTATGCTTGCGGTAAGCTGAGATATAGGCAAGGTCGGCTTGATCAAACATATGCGCTAAGCCACTTTGAAGAGGTAAGCCTGCCCTGAGCACAGTTGCAATTACAGGTTGTTCAGTGAGGACTTCTACTTTAGCAATGCCAAGAGGAGTGTGGACATCTTCGGTATGGTGAGGCCACGATTTACTGATTTCATAGGCTAGGAGCTCTCCAATTCGCTCTATATTTCTTCGAAATTTAAAACGATCCGATTGAATGCCGGTATCTCGTAATTCCTTGAGAATTACAGAAACCAATGAGAATTCTTCGCTAAGAGTGTATATCAATGGCCTGAATTTTGCGTTAAAATTCGTATTATTACGTTTAAATACAAAAAGAATGCGAATCAAGCTAAAATTACTACTTCTGGCAATTCCTGTATTTCTGCTTGCACAAAGCAGTATATCTGATAAGCTGGGCGGATTGATTCAGGCGGGGGATGAACACGGTCTGAGATCTTACTTCGATCAGAGTGTTGAAATTATTACACCTGAGAATGACGGGGTTTACAGTCAAAATCAAGCAGAGCAAGTATTGAAGTCATTTTTTAATAAGTATCCCTGTAACGATTTTAAAGTGGATCACTTAGGAAGTTCGGCAGGAGGCTCTCAATTTGTCATTGGAACCTATAACAGCGGTTCAAAATCATTTAGAACCAGTATTTTTTTAAAGCAAGTTGACCAAAAGTTCCTCATTCAGGAACTGACATTTGAAGAATAGACCATAGCTTTGCTTCATGGATATAAACCATCATTTTATTACCAAGGCTATTGATCTGGCTATTGCTGAGGATATTGGAGATGGAGACCATAGCAGCATGGGTTCTATTCCCATGGGCACTGAGGGTAGAGCTCGTCTTTTAATTAAGGAAGACGGTATACTCGCAGGTGTAGCGGTTGCTCAAAAAATAATTTCACTAATCGACCCGCATTGTGCGCTACAACCAAAATTTCAAGATGGCATGAGCGTTAAAGAAGGAGATGTTGCTTTTGTGGTGAATGGATCTGTTCATACCATCCTACAAGCTGAGCGTATCATGCTCAACTTCATGCAAAGAATGAGCGGCATCTCTACTTATACCAAACGGTTGGTAGATATTATTGAGGGGACAGGTGCGTCATTACTCGACACTAGAAAAACAACGCCGGGCTTAAGAGCTTTTGAAAAATGGGCGGTTAAAATTGGCGGCGGAATGAACCACAGGTTTGGATTGTTTGATATGGTGATGCTTAAAGACAACCATATTGATTATGCCGGTGGAGTGGTGCCCGCAATAGAAAAAGTACATGATTATCTGAAGCAAAGCGGAAGAAAACTTCAAATAGAAGTGGAAACCCGAAATATGGAAGAAGTTGAACAAGCTCTGTCTACTGGTAAAGTTGATCGTATAATGTTTGATAATTTTGATCCCGCTGCAATGAAAGAAGCAGTGCAACTGGTTAATAAAAGATGTGAAACAGAAGCTTCAGGAGGGATTACCGAGAAAAATATTAGAGAATATGCTGAAACCGGAGTGCAGTTTATTTCGGTTGGCGCTTTAACTCATAGCGTGAAAAGTTTGGATATGAGCCTGAAGCAGTATTAGTTTAAACTGTCGGTTACATTGTAAAACTTATACGGATAATTCCAGCTCGAATAGAAACTTTGATCCTTCAATAATGGTAAATCCATCTTGAAGTATTTATTCATGATTACCCTGTAACTATTAACAGGGCTAATTGAGTCGTTGAGCATTGAATAATCCCCGTCAGGGAAATAATAGGCATTTAAAATAGGCATTCGCTCACCAAAATTATTGTCTTCAAAGCCTTGTGTATTCAGAAGTTCGGAGCATGGACCATGGTCGCCTTGCAAAATGATAATGGGTGGCTCCTCGCTCTGAGCAAGAATAGCATCGATGGTCTCTTTGAGTTTTTTATTTACAAACTTTAATTGCTCTATATATTCTTTTTTGTACTTCTCCGGATCTCGTCCTTTCTCTATCGGGCGCCAAATTGTGTAAGAATGATTGGGCTGAACAGCATTTCCCTCAGCATCAAAAACAAAGGGTTGGTGAGGTGCTAAGACATGTCCGTGAACGTAAAATTTCCCTGGAGTTTTAGATATATCCTTAATTCGTTCAAAAGCATTGAGTATTTTCTTGCGATGATGCCCGTAAGCGTCTTTAGTTGAAATTATTGGTTCTCTATGAAAGGCTCGGATTGCAGTACTATTCACCAACTCATTTTGGAATAAATTTACATAGGCATCCGGAGTATGAAAGAAGTGGTCTGCACTGTCTAAAAATACTGCTGTGAACATTGCGGCATCAAATGCAATGGAAGTGTAGCCTTGAGCTTTCAGTTTGTTAATGACTTTACTGTCATCAATTAAAGTTTTTAATGGCCAACGATCGTCATTTTCTAGTCCCACCTTCTTAGCAAAACTATCGAGGTACATCATGTTGAGCGTTGAAGTAACAGAAAGTATAGTTTGTCCGTAGCTTGCGAAGCTCTTATCCGCTACGTAAAACCCTTTATCTTCCAGGTAATTTATAAAATCGCCATTATCAAAATTATAAATGTCTTTTAAAACATCAGCCCTGCCATAAGCATCAGCTATGAGATAATAAATACTGGGTGTATTTAACTGTTCTTTATCTTGCTCAATTTGCTTTTTGCCAATTATATCAGATGTATCCCTAGTACTATACTCGAAAATCGTATACAAGGGCATGCAAAGAAGTAAGATGCTAATAAAGTTGAATAGTTTATGGGTTTTAAGAGGTACTACCTTTTTAAACTTAAATCTCCAGATTAGAAATAAGAGAATTAGCAGACTCGACCATTTATAAAAGTTTTGATCCAGTCTAATACCTGTAAGTGGGATTTTCTCTGGATAGAATAACTCGTAATAATGGCCATAGCTAAAAAAAAGGAAGGCCACTATAGTAGTAAATATTCCCGCTTGAATAATGTTCCTGAAAAAAAGATACACTAAGCCGAAAAGAACAATCAGTCCGCCAAAAACTACTCCTAAAGGAGGTAGGACATCCTTGATTCTAACTAAAGCAATATTTTCTGCATATAGAAAAACAACGGCATACAATACAATTAAGATGCTATGCCAAGGGAACTTTTTCATTTTGACTTGAAGCAATAAAGCGTTCTTTCACTGCCTTCTACTTTTGACTTTTCCATTAGATCAAAATAGGTAGAGAATGCATCCTCAAATCCGACTTCAGTATATTCTGGAAATATATCTTCTCTTGTTGCAAGTAAAATTTTCACCTTAGAATCGGTCTTTGGTACAAACTCGATGATCAAATGCTGTCCCAGTTTTGAGAAATATTCGGCAATCATTTCCAGTGGTAAATTATTGCTGATGGCCAAATGGTGAACCAATGCGAGGGCCATAATACATCCTGCCGGACCTCTTTGCTCCAAGCTATCTCTTTCTTTGTGTGCCCAACCAAGAGCAGGACTTGGATTCGTAAGGTCGAGCATAAGAGGGAGCATATGCTTTTGCTTTTCTTCCTTTACCTTTCTGTAATTTTGGTTTACTGCAATTGGATCAATGTCAAAAGCAATGGTTGGGATCTTTTGATCAGCAGCGATTTTACTAAAAGTACCGTCATTAGCGCCTAAGTCCCAGAGGGTCTCAGGTTTGATCAGGTCAATGTACTTCTTAACCAATACAAACTTGGCTTTATGTGCCTCTTCAGAGTAATTCGTGTTGTTGTAATAATCACCCCATTCTGTTTCGCCGGGCTCCCATGAGAGTTTCAAAATAGAAGATTCCAGGTTTTTTAGTATGCCGCGTAGTCCGCTGCTGCTTACCTGTGCCTTCTTTTTTGTATCCTCTGCTTTATTGGCGTGTTTGCCTTGTGCTTTTGCGTGCCAATGTATATGACTTGCAATTGATAAATTAAATCTGGTTTTCCAGGGGAGAAGCTTTGAAGCTAGATCTAGAGGAATACCGTCTATGTATGAATGAAACAGATGGTTTAACCTAATATCTTTTATAGATGCTAATAAGAGGGGTGCGTAGAAGTGCTGGCAAAACTGACGATATGCAACCCAAGGCGATCCTTCTTCATATCTCTCAAAGGATAGCGTATCTATTAGCATGGCTTTGCCATTCACAAACTGCACATTATATGCGCTGGCGTCTTTCAGGCTTAAGCCTTTCTTCAATGCAGTAAGCTGAACACGAAGAGTAAGTAAAGCAGCGTCCTTTAATTGTTCAAAAGACCATTCATAAGGGTAAGAAATGAAATCAAGCTGTTGAGGTAGAATTGTTTTATATGCATCAGGATTCACATTCTCTACTTCCTCATGTGGAATCAAGGCTTTTTTCTCAACTAAAAGCTCATATAAACCTGAGCTCATCAAAAGCTCATAGTCAGTTTCAGCTTTGTGCTGTATTTGTCGCATAATGCGACCCTCATGTTTGAAAATAAATCCGGAAGGATCCCGGAAAGAAGAAGGAAGCCTATTCATTCCCTAAATCATCCTCTGAATCAGAATCGTTTGAATTTCCTTTGATGAAGTTGATGATTTTATTCCAGTAGAGTTTTATTGCATAAAATCCACCTAAAACACCGGCAATGATCATTTGAAGAATGTATGATCCCGATCCCGGATCCAAATATGCAAATGCAGAAGGGAGGAAACATAGGGTCATTGCCAGAATAAGTACTTGCCTTTTAGCCATCATAACTGAAAATTTCGGCAAACGTAAGTGAATTAATTAAGATTAACGAAACAATTATTTAACGTAAGTGCAATATTTGAGCGGGAAGTGCTAGTTGATGAGTGCCTCATGAACGGATGCATAATGCACTGTATGCGCGCCTTCAAACTCGGTATGCCGAATATTCAAGTCGAATTTCTTTAGCTTCTGTACAAACTCTAGAACTTCAGGACTATCCCTGAAAGGGTCTTTGTTGCCACTGATGTAATCGTACTTTAAGTCTTTAAATTTTGGTGTGTTTAGTTCGAGTTCTATTTCAGGAGGTATCATTCCACTACACATTATCAGCTGCTTAAAGTGTATTTCAGAATGAAATAACCACCTGAATGCTGTCGCAACTCCTTGTGAGAACCCGAGGAGGTAAGCAGATGAAATTTGAGGTAATTCACCATGAATTGTGTTGAGCTGAGCTACATAATTGTCAATATCTACTAATCGGTCTTCTTTAGTCATCCAAGATGCACCAACTCTGCCGGAAAATCCTTCCAAGTAAAAACGGTGCATTCCCTCAGGAACAACTACGCACCAACCTTCTTCAACTAATGGCTCAAATTTTCTTGAAAAATAAGTAGCAAGCTGTCCGTATCCATGCAGAGCATAAAGTCTTTTTTGGGATTCAGGATTGCCTAAAATTACTACACGCGCTTTTTGTTTTACCTCGAAATATTTAGTCGTCATTTAGCCGCAAATCTAATTTCACTATGCCATAAACATTGGACATTCTTGTTAATAATGAATTCTGTAACCGGAAAATTAGAGTTAATTTGGCTGAAACACATGACTATGAAAAACATAAAAAGAACAATGATGATTTGTGCTGCATCCCTATTCGCATTTGCGGCGCAAGCTCAGTTTGAACTTTCTCTATCTACCGGATATTGGGGAGGTGCATTCAAAGGAAATGTAGGTCAGGCATTAGAAGTGGATAATGATGGAGATGCTACAAGAACGAATATTTATTACTCTTTAGGAGGTGGAATTCCTATTACAGTTACAGCAGGAGTGCCACTGGGAGACAATATTAAATTTGATTTTGGTTTAAATCTGCTTTTAGGATCTGAAGTAACAATTGGTACACTGCAAAATGATGTTTCGGAGTCTGAAATAATGACTACAGCTCAAACTAGACAGGTGAGAATTATGACGGGGATCACCGCAATTTCCGATGATGGTATTTATGCAAAAGGAGGTTTGGTATTACCGGTAGCAGGTTCTACCCGAGGTTATCGCCTTTTCGAAACTACTTCAGGTGAAATGGAGACTCGTACCGTAACAATGGGTTACTTTTCTGTGGGTACTTATTTCGCGGCAGGTTATAGATTAGAAGTAGGTAATGACCTGTATCTTTTTGGAGAGCTTCAGGCACTTGCTTTGAGCATAAAGAGTAAAAGTATGGAGGTTACAGAGTTTGAAGGGTTTAATGGTGAAGATGAAGGAGATTTGCCTGATTCTCAAATATATACAGAGTACTATCATGAGCTAGATAGTGATGCCAACAATGACGACAATATGGATTTTGACCCGGATGATCCTACAGAAGCATTATCTACTCCAACCTCTTTCGGAGCTTGGGGAATCAATCTCGGAGTGGTTTTAACATTTTAAGATCACATTATAAGAATACTAAAAAGCATGGGGTGACTCATGCTTTTTGTTTTTTATTTGCGCTATGATCGTTTCCTTAATTGTAGCTATGGGTGAAGATCGCGCTATTGGTGCGAATAATGACTTGCTTTGGAAAATTAAGGATGATCTACGTTTGTTTATGAAGACCACTGCTAATCATGCAGTTATACATGGTAGAAAGTCTTTTGAAAGTATTGGTACACCGCTCAGGAATAGAACCAATATTATTATTACAAGAGATGAAAGCTATAGTTTTCCCGGATGTTTTGTCTCCAACTCCATAGATGAGTCTATATCAATGGCGAAAAAACTGGAACAACACGATGAGATTTTTATTTTGGGTGGAGCTCAAATCTACAAACTTACCTTGGAGGATGTAGATCGTATGTATATCTCCCATGTCAAAGGAAGCTTCCCTAAAGCTGATGCGCATTTTCCCGAAGTTAATTTTGACGAATGGAACCTTGTAAACTCAAGGTCGTATCCTCAAAATGAGGAGAATGAATACGCTTTCGATTTCTGTATCTACGAACGAAAAAAATAGATCAAGGTGCGATTCTTCCGTAGTATCTCGGGAATGGAATAGTTTCTCGAACGTGCTCTAGCTTGCAAATCCAAGCGACCATTCTCTCTAGACCCAATCCAAACCCTGAATGAGGCACGGAACCAAATCTTCTTAAGTCCAAATACCACTCAAAGGCTTTCATAGGTAGGCCGTGTTCTACAATCTTTTCTTTTAGCCATTCTTCGCTGGTTTCACGTTCCCCACCACCTACAATCTCTCCATAGCCTTCAGGTGCCAATACATCCACACCTCTTGCGAACTTTGGATTCTCTGGATTGCGTTTCATGTAGAAGGCTTTCACCTCATGAGGCCAGTCGTACACCATAATTGGAAGATCAAATAGACGGGTAATTACCGTCTCATCAGATCCGCCAAAATCATTTCCATACTGGAAATTCTTCGCAGATTCTATCCAGTTTGGAATATTTCTCTCGTCTTCTTCCAGCTGTTTCAACTCCTGTTTTAAAGTGTCGATTTTATTCTGGTTGAAGTTGATTTGGCCTTTCTTCATTCCGCCTGCAGCAATGGCTGCTTCGCGTTCTGCGATTTCTGTGTTCTTCGCAGAAATTGAGGCTTTAACGGCGCTCAAATCGTTCTCGAGGGTTTGAATGCTGTTTTGACCATCAACGTCTTGCTCGCCTTTTAATATTTTTACAGCTTCATCGTAGGTAAGTCGTGGGAATTTTTTACCTACAGTAAGGAGCTTGCTTGTATCACGTTCAAGTATTTCTAATTCCTCTTTGCAGTGCTCAACCACATCTTCAACCACATATCTCAAAAACTCCTCAATTACATCCATGTTCCCGAAAATGTCGCAGAAGGTCATTTCTGGCTCAATCATCCAGAATTCACTTAAATGTCTTCTGGTTTTTGATTTTTCAGATCTAAAAGTGGGTCCGAAAGTGTAGATCTTACCCATGGCCATAGCCATAGCTTCTCCATAAAGCTGACCACTTTGCGATAAATATGCGGGTTGTCCGAAATAATCCGTTTCAAAAAGGTCAGTGGTGCCCTCGGCTGCGTTTTCTGTGAAGATAGGTGCATCCATTTGGACAAAGCCGCGTTCTTGAAAGAAGGAATGAATAGAAAATATAATGCGGTTCCTCACCTTCATTACCGCCCACTGTCTTTTACTTCTCAACCAAAGATGACGGTTATCCATTAAGAATTCAATTCCGTGTTCTTTCTTGGCAATGGGATAATCGCTTACGGCTTGAAGTACCTTCAATGCGGTGACATGAAGTTCGTATCCCCCAATTTGGCGCTCGTCTTCTACCACTTTACCGGTCATTTCAACAGAGCTTTCAAGTCCTAGGGTACGCGAGTCGTTAAACTGCTCATCGCCAACATTTTGCTGATCAATGATGCACTGACAGAAACCGAAACCATCGCGAAGCACCACAAAGGTGATGGTCTTACTTTCGCGTTTATTTGATACCCATCCTTTAAGGGTAACTTCTTTGCCTACAAACTGTTTTAATTCTTTGGTATACATTTTGCTTGAACGGAAAATCTTCGTAATTTTGAGGTGCAAAAGTAGCATTTAAGGCTGTTTGCGGAACTAAACTATTTATGATTAAGCAACAATTAAGTCAGAAACTACTCCAGAAGCTCTCGCCTCAGCAGATTCAGTTTATAAAACTGCTGCAATTGAATACCCTAAATTTTGAGGAAAGAGTGGATGAAGAACTCCTCGAAAACCCCGCTTTGGAGAATGGAAAGGATGAAGATGAGTACGAGTCACTAGACCAGCAAGAAGACTTTGATCAAGACTCCCGCGATAATTTTGAAGATGAGTTCGATATCAGCGATTATCTCAATGATGCAGATGACGGAATAAAGCTCAGTGGCGACTATAGATCTTCGGATGAAGAGCCGGACTATATGCCCGCAGTTTATTATACTTCGTTTCGGGAAAGAATCATGGAGCAATTAACTTCCGTGCTCAAGAATGACCATGAAGAAACGCTTGCAGATCAACTTGTAGGTACTATTGATGATGATGGCTATCTAAGACGGCCTTTATCTTCCATCAAGAACGATTTACTTTTCACTCAGAACATCAAATGCGAAGAAGAGGAGCTGGAAAGGATCTTAGGTTATATCCAGGAAATGGACCCTCCCGGGATTGGTGCACGAGACTTGAAAGAGTGCTTATTGCTTCAAATTCAGAGAAAGCAAGAGACCGGAAATAACGCGATTTACAGACTGGCAGAGGAGATCATCAGTAAGCATATGGATGACTTCTCGAAGAAGCACTATTCCAGATTGACCAAAAAGCTAGATGTTTCCGAAGATTACCTCAAAGAAGCACTTTTGTTTATCGCGAAGCTAAACCCAAAACCTGCTCAATCGGGTTCGGAAGGATCAAGTAATAAAGACTTTATTATCCCGGATTTTATCGTGAAAGAAAACTACGGTGAACTGGAGGTAACCCTAAACTCTAAGAATGCTCCAGAGTTAAAGGTGAATAAATCATATAAAGAAACTTTGAAGAGCTTTGAGGCGAGCAAACAGAAAAGTAAATCTCAAAAAGATACGGTTCAATTTATTAAGCAGAAATTAGATAGCGCCAAGTGGTTCATCGATTCTGTAAAGCAAAGACAACATACTTTGCTCACCACCATGAGTAAAATTGTGGAGTTGCAGAAGGAGTTTTTCCTTTCAGGAGACGAATCTGATTTGAGGCCCATGATCCTGAAAGACATTGCGGAGCAGGTAGGTCTTGATATTTCAACGATCTCAAGGGTGGCGAGCAGTAAATATGTTGAAACTGATTTCGGGATCTTCTTATTAAAAGACTTTTTCACCGAAGGTATTACTACTGCGAGTGGAGAGGAGGTTTCGAACCGAGAAGTGAAGAAAATCCTTCGCGAAGCAGTAGAAGCTGAGAATAAAAAGAAGCCGCTTACCGACGAAGCTTTGAAGAAATTACTGCAGGATAAAGGGTACAATATTGCTCGGAGAACCGTGGCGAAGTACAGAGAACAACTTAATATTCCGGTAGCGCGATTGAGAAAAGAGCTGTAATGAAGGAAAGGATTTTATTTTTCCTGTCTTTTATAACTCATCCTATTTTTTTGCCCCTGGTGGTGCTTCTTCTTCTGACAAACATACCAATTAGTCTATATCTGCTGCTAATCTGTCTTATATTTCCGGTAGTGCTTTTAAAATTAGCCGGTATTGATCTGAAATCTCCTGATTTAGCAGAACGACGTTTAATCTTTGTTGCACTTGCATTATCCTATCTTTCAGCATCGGCAATTTGGCAAAGTGATATGATAATTAAGCTGTTTTATATGGCTTGGTTTTTTGGGATGATTGTTTTGGCTTTTTGTTCTTTTCGGATAAAAGTGAGTTGGCATGCCTTGGGATGGGGAATTCTTGCGACTTTTTTGTTGCTTGTGCTTTGGTCGATAAAAGGATACATAAAGTATTTGGGGCCATTGGAAGCGATGGTTGTAGGTGTGCTCGTGTTTGGTGGGTTGCCGGTTATGTTTCTGCGATACGTTCAAAAAGCCCATACTCTTAAAGAGCTTTTATTGGGATATGCAATAGGTTTGAGCATTCCCGGATTATTATATTTTCTTTGTACCTGATTTATGGATTTTAACTGCTTAAGCTATACTAACAAAGACGGAGTTACTACAATAACCTTAAACCGTCCCGACCGATTTAATGCCTTCAATAATGAAATGAGCTTTGAGCTTCAAGATGCCTTGAAAGCTGCAAAGCGAGATGCTGAAACCAGAGTGATAGTGCTGACCGGGGAAGGCAAAGCATTTTGTTCGGGGCAAGATTTGAAGGATATAGCCGGACAGAGCAAGAGAGATCTTTCAGAATCGCTATACAAGCGTTATAATCCCATTATTCGCGCTATGCGCAATATGCCGAAACCGATTATTTGCCGGTTAAACGGAGTTGCAGCGGGAGCGGGATGCTCATTAGCTTTGGCCTGTGATATGATCGTGGCGAGTAAAGCAGCGGCCATGATTGAGGTTTTTATCAATGTAGGTCTGGTTCTCGATTCAGGTTCTTCGTATTTCTTGCCAAGAGTGGTAGGGAGTCAGAAAGCCTTTGAATGGGCCACAATGGGAACCAAGGTAAGCGCTGAAGAAGCTTTTGATTTGGGCATTGTGAATCGTCTAGCTGAGCCTGAGGATTTAGATGCTGAAGTAGAAAAAATTACTTCGTACTATGCACAAGCTCCTACAAAAGCAATTGCAATGATTAAAAAGATGCTAAATCAATCTACACATTCGGATTTAGACACGATGTTAGAGCAGGAAGCATTTAATCAATTGATTGCCGGAAGATCGAAAGATTATCAAGAAGGCGTTACTGCTTTTGTAGAAAAGCGCAAACCCAATTTCACGGGAGAATAAACATTTCTGATTTTTTAATGCGATGCTCCTGTCTTGTATTTAATACAATCAGGTTATTATTATCTTGTTGCTTATTGCGCTGTTATTCAGCGGTTTATGCTGAGTTTGTTGTTTCTAAATGATGCGTAAAAATGCAATGGAATGTACTTTGTTTATTATGTTATTAAAAGCGTGAAAGTTAGTCACACTTTTGAATCACAATCTTAGAAGAAAGCAACATAAAAATATACGATAAACTGGACTAACTACTCACCTGCATCTAAACTATTCTTAAGAAATTTAACCGGGGGCCTAGAGCCCCTTTTTTTTGCTCTAATTCTTAGTGATATTCTGCTTGCATTTTACTACCTTTGCCAACCTCATGAGTAAGCAAGAAGTATTTGATTTAGACCTGATTAAGAATTTATACAAACAGATTGGTGAGAAAGTAAATGCTGCCAAATCTGTTGTAAATAGACCCCTCACTTTAGCAGAAAAGATTTTGTACAGCCATCTTTGGGATGGTACACCTGAGAAGGCATTTGTTCGTGGTAAAGACTATGTTGACTTTGCACCGGATAGAATCGCTTGTCAGGATGCCACCGCTCAAATGGCCCTTTTGCAATTTATGCAAGCGGGTAAGAAGAAAGTAGCGGTGCCAACTACAGTGCATTGCGATCACTTGATTCAGGCTAAGATGGGAGCTGAGAAGGATTTGCAGGAAGCCTACAATCAGTCTAACGAAGTATTTAACTTTCTTGCTTCAGTTTCTGATAAATACGGAATAGGTTTTTGGAAACCGGGTGCAGGAATCATTCACCAGGTTGTTCTTGAAAACTATGCCTTCCCGGGTGGAATGATGATTGGAACCGATTCACATACCGTAAATGCGGGTGGATTGGGAATGGTAGCAATTGGGGTCGGCGGTGCCGATGCAGTTGATGTTATGGCCGGTATGCCTTGGGAGTTGAAATTCCCTAAACTAATCGGTGTTAAGCTTACAGGAAGCATGAGTGGCTGGACTGCCCCTAAAGACGTAATTCTAAAAGTGGCCGGTATTCTTACCGTGAAAGGTGGAACCGGAGCCATTATAGAGTATTTTGGTGAAGGTGCTAAGTCTATGTCTTGCACAGGTAAAGGTACGATTTGTAACATGGGAGCAGAAGTGGGAGCAACTACTTCAACTTTCGGTTACGACGACTCTATGGAGCGATATTTAAGAGCTACAGGAAGAGCTGAAGTTGCGGATCTTGCAAATGGAGTGAGAGAGCACTTAACAGGAGATCCTGAAGTGTATGCTAATCCTGAAGAATACTTTGATCAAGTGATTGAAATCAACCTCGATACATTAAAACCACACTTGAATGGTCCGTTTACTCCCGACCTTGATACTCCTGTAGGAGAGATCAAAGAGAAGGCGGAGAGCAATGGCTGGCCATTAGAGGTGAAGTGGGGATTGATTGGATCTTGTACAAACTCATCTTATGAGGATTTGTCGAGAGCAGCAAGTATTGCTCAACAGGCAATCGATAAGAAATTAAAGACCAAAGCTAAGTTTGGTATAAACCCGGGTTCTGAGCAAGTGAGATTCACTGCAGAACGCGATGGCTTACTTCAGGTTTTTGAAAACCTTGGAGCAACCATTTTTACAAATGCATGCGGGCCGTGTATCGGACAGTGGGATAGAGAAGGAGCGGATAGAAAAGAAGTAAACACCATTGTACACTCTTTCAATAGAAACTTTGCTAAAAGAGCGGATGGTAATCCAAATACTCATGCCTTTGTTGCTTCTCCTGAGATTGTTGCAGCTATTGCAATCGCCGGTAGATTAGACTTTGATCCATACAAAGACACTTTAACAAATGAAGATGGGGAAGAGGTAATGCTAGACCTTCCAACCGGATTGGAGTTG
This sequence comes from bacterium, assembly GCA_018223105.1. Classification (GTDB taxonomy): domain Bacteria; phylum Bacteroidota; class Bacteroidia; order NS11-12g; family UBA9320; genus JAAEYY01. The sequence continues at coordinate 107,487 of JAAEYY010000001.1, forward strand.
CCTCCAAAGGGCTTTGATGTTGAAGATAATGGATATCAGGATCCGAAGGCTGATGGTTCGGATGTTGAGGTTGTAGTTAAGCCGGATAGCAAGAGACTTCAGTTGCTTACTCCATTCCAAGCTTGGGAAGGAAAGGACTTGAAAGGCTTGAAGCTTTTGATTAAGACCAAAGGGAAATGTACTACAGATCATATCTCCATGGCGGGACCTTGGTTGACGTATAGAGGTCATTTAGACAATATCTCAAACAACTTACTCATTGGCGCTGTGAATGCTTACAATGACAAGACCGATGAAGTTCTCAATCCTTACACAGGCAAATACGAAGGAGTACCTAAAGTAGCAAGAGCAATTAAAGCTAGCGGCGACTTCTCAATTGTATTTGGTGAGGATAATTACGGTGAAGGTTCTTCAAGAGAACATGCGGCAATGGAGCCAAGACACTTGGCAGTAAGAGCTGTTGTTGTTAAATCATTCGCCAGAATTCACGAAACAAATTTGAAGAAGCAAGGTATGTTAGCCTTAACATTTGCAAATCCGGATGATTATGCATTGATAAAGGAAACAGACACTTTCGATATTATAGGCTTAGAGTCGTTTAGAGAAGGTGAGCCTTTAACAGTAGTTGCACATCACGAAGACGGTTCTAAAGATGAGTTTAAGGTGAATCATACCTATAACGAAGCTCAAATCGGCTGGTTTAAAGCGGGTTCCGCTTCGAATCTGATTGCGGCTCAAAATAAATAATCACAGAAATGTCTGATTTTAATACATTTGTATATAAGGGGACACAAATCCGTTTTTAAATTATGGCACTAAAAGAAGAGAATAAAAGCAAAAAGAGTAAGGTCTATTTATTTGTCATTGTATTGGCATTATTCCTTATCAATCTACTTATGTTGTACAAGCTCATATCTAATGATAGAGAGCTAGAACAAACCCAAACTGAACTTGTAAGTACTCAAGAAGAACTCGCTGAAATTGAGCAACTCAAACTCGATTTAGAAGACGAACTCGAGATTTACAAGGGTCAGAACGAAAAAATGGATTCTGTGATTTCGGTGAGAGATGCAGAAATTCAAGCTAAGGTGGCGGAAATTAAAAGACTTCTTCAGAAAGACGGAGTAACCAAAGCTGAATTAAATCGTGCACGTTCAGAGATAGCCAGTCTCCGAAGTGAAGTGCAAGCATTAACCATGGAAATCGATTCACTTTCAAAAGAAAACCAGTATTTGAAAGATGAAAACTACATCCAGTTGAAACAATTGGAAGCGAAAGACAAGAAAATCCAACAAATTGATTCTGTCAACACGGATTTGAGCAAGCAAGTGAAAGTAGGAGAGCGAATCTTCTTGAAATCACTTACTGCAACTCCTTTGCGTTCAGCACTTATTGGCGACTACAAAGCCACCGATAAATTGTCGAGATTAGAGCGCATTGAAATCAGCTTCACACTTGCAAACAATGATTTGGCCACGAAGGGAGAGAAAGTCTTGTATTTCAAGATTCAAACCCCGAACAAATCTACTTTGGTAGATCCGGCTGCAGGATCAGGAAACTTTAATTATCAGGGTGGTGAGAGCACCTATACACTTAAGAAGAGTGTTGATTTCCAGAATACAAATGAATCCGGTACAGTTTCCTTTGATAAAGTTGAAGGCATGACTCCTGGTGAATATTCTGTAACTGTTTACAGTGAAACACATGAAATGGGCAACATCAAATTTGAGTTGCGCTAATCTATGAGCATAAGACAAGAACGAGTAGCAAGGGAAATACAGCGTGGTTTAGCAAGAGTAATGGACCAAATGGCTCCGCGATTGCTAGACGATGTTATGGTGACGGTGATTGATGTGGATGTTACTGCCGATCTTGGAGTTGCTAAAGTATATCTGGGATTTCTAAACACATCTGATAAACAGAAATGTTTAGAAATCCTTGATTTTCACAATAAAGAAATCAGGAAAAACTTTGCTTCCGGTCCTGGAAAAAGCATGAAAAAAGTTCCTGAATTTCGTTTCTTTTTGGACGATACCATAGACAATATCGAACGCATCGATAAGTTGTTAAGGAATCTAAAGTAAGGTGAGATTATCACTTTTTATTGCGTATCGTTACCTTTTCTCAAAAAAGAAAATCAATGCTATAAATATTATTAATGCTATTGCCATGTTGGGCTTTGGTGTTGGTGCTTTTGCTATGATTGTGATCTTGTCTGCCTTCAATGGATTTGAAACCTTGGTAGAAGGACTTATCAATAGCTATGATCCCGATATAAAAATCAGCGCTAAGCACAAAAAGGTTTTCGAACGAGACGAAGCCTTGAATGAAAAAATTCTTGCTTTTGATGAAGTCTTAGGACTCAGTGAAGTTCTCGAGGAGAAAGTAGTAATCAAATTTAATGATCGGCAAGAAATAGCTAGGATTAAAGGGGTTGACCGCAACTACAACAGCTCAGGTTTTGATTCCTTAATGGTACTTGGAACTTTTGACTTAGGCGATACTTCAGACTTTGCTGCGGTTTTTGGAGCAGGACTTGCGGGCAAGCTGGGAATATTCCCTGGGAGTCATAGTCCGGTTACCGTTTTTGTGCCAAAGCGCGATGTGGAGTATAGTAGTTTGAATCCATCTGCTTCTCTTAGCATGAGTTATACAAGGGCCAGTGGGCTTTTTATTGTTCATGAGGAGATTGATAATGAGGTTTTTATTGCGGATAAGGGGTTCGCCGAGAGCTTGTTAGATTATAAAGGGTATAGCTCGGCTATTGAACTAAAGCTCAAGAAGTCTGCAGATCGAGATGATGTAAAAGAAGAACTAGTTGCAAAGTTGGGCCCTTCCTGGAGGATTGAGACCAGAGAAGAACAGAATGAGTTAATCTATAAAATATTTCGCTCTGAGAAATGGTTCACTTATGCCGTTTTAAGTTTGGTATTGCTCATTTGTGCTTTCAATATTTTTGGATCCTTGATAATGTTGGTACTTGATAAAAGAAGAGATATTTCCATTTTGAAAAGTATGGGCGCGGCCAAGAGTACCATTCGTAGAGTATTTATTTGGCAAGGGTCATACATCGCATTAATTGGCGGCGGTGTTGGTCTAGGACTTGGTATTCTGGCGGTATGGCTACAAGATAAATTTGGCTTAATCGAGCTTCAAAATAGTATCGTTGATGCTTACCCGGTTGATATGTTTTGGGGTGATGTCCTTATTACTTTTCTCACGGTTTTGGTTTTGGGATATTTAATTTCTTTGTACCCGGCTAAACGTGCGGCGAATACCGCAATCGAACAGTTGAATTAATGAAGTTTTTAATTGTAGGATTAGGAAATATAGGTCCGGAGTATGAGCATACCCGGCACAATATTGGTTTTGATGTACTGGATGCATGGGCAAAGAAGCATGAGGCTACTTTCGAACTTGGACGACACGCATATCACTGCACCATATCATATAAAGGAAGAAAAGCAATATTAATCAAGCCAACCACCTATATGAATTTGAGTGGAAAGGCGGTCAAGCATTGGATGAGCGTTGAAAAGATTCCATTAGATCGAGTTTTGGTGATTACAGATGATCTAGCTCTTCCTCTCGGTAAAATAAGAATGCGGGGAAAAGGAAGCGCCGGGGGACATAATGGATTAAAAGATATTATAGTTCAATTGGGAACAGATCAATACTCGCGAATAAAATTTGGAATCGGCGATAACTTCAGACCCGGCAGACAGGTTGAATATGTCTTAGGGAAGTGGAATGCCGAAGAAGAAATTGATTGTAATCTTGCAATTGATAAGTCTATTGAGATGATTGAGTCTTTTATAACTCAGGGCTTGGAGCGCACGATGAATCAGTTTAATTAACTTTTCTATTAATTCATTTTTTAAGATTTCCTTAACCGCCAGTTTGCGGACATCGGTGCTCACATGCTATTAAAGAAACTCTAGCAAAATCGCCTGCGAATCACTTTTTAAAAAGCCTTTAGTCACCCGTAAGGCCTGCCTCCCTATCGAGAGATAAACCTGTGGGCAGACATGGATGGGCCAGCAACCCAAGCTTCTTTCCTTTCTTTTTGAGACTAAAAAGAAACAAACCTGCCTGCCGGCAGGCAGGAAGTCTTTCACAATATAATGCTTCCGGCGCTCTCTCAGCTTATTGAAGAAAATTTAATAAAAGCAACAAATCTGTTAACCTCTGAAGAAACTGTAATCCTCTTGGTTATTATTACCTTTTTCCTTCTTATTTGGGTTTTTTGCATCAGCCACAGATTTAAATGCAAGCACTTTTATTAATTTTCTAATCAATAACCTGATTCACCCCAACGCCGGCCCGCAATATTGTGAAGCCCGCCCACAGTCTCGTCATTATGTCAACCTTGTTAACAAGACGAATTGCTTGGTTATTTAATATCTAAATTTTGTTGTTGAATGCCCACGCTGTCCGAAGCCTTGGCGTAGGACAGGATCTTTTCTGGAGTTTGCTTGCCTCCCGAAACGAAGAGTAGGGAGGGAATTTCTGAATTGATTATTCCTTGGAATTTGGTGCCTGCCTCCCTATCGAGAGATAAACCTGTCGGCAGACAGGCTTTTAATTGGGTGTTTCATCCTATGTGTGTGATCAGCACGGAGGTGTGAGTTTTAGAAAAATTTTGGTCTAATGCAACAAAGTTAGTCCCTTATGTGTCTGTCTAGTGGAGTAAATAGTGAATGGTATCAGTAGAACCATTAATTCACAAATATGAACTCCATACCATTACCAAAAATTAGCAATCCGTTTTCAGGATTCATTTCAAAAACAAATTTTAATCGTGTAAGAATGGTTTTGAGCATAGCTCTTAGCCTCTGTTTCTTGCTGTTACTACCCGGAAAAGCGAGAGCTACCCACGTGATGGGGGCAGACATTACATATAAATGTATTGATTCATTAAAATTTGAATTTACAATTAAGTATTACCGCGATTGTCGTGGGGTTGCATTTTCAAATCCTTCAAGCCAAACAACAATTCGGTGTTTAACCGGTGGAAGTCAAGGAGTTAATCTTACCCTTGATGAGATCGCTGAAATTACACCTGTTTGTGCCTCAGCTTCCGGAGGTTGTAACCCGAGTAACACGCGTTATTCCGGTGATGGTATTGAGCAACATACCTATAAAACCACCATTGATTTTAGTCAAAGCCCTTATAATTCCCTGATTAGCTCAGGCTGCTGCAAGTTGAGAATGATTACCCAGCAATGCTGCAGAAATGGGGCTATTAATACAGGTGCTGCGAATCAAAATTTTTATACCTATGCAGACATTGATCTTTGCTCTGCCCCATGTAATAGTTCGCCATCTCTTACTCAGGAACCAATAGGGATCTTATGCTGTAACCAGCCGTTCTACTATAATAATGGTGCTGCAGATACAAATGACTTCGACTCCTTATCTTATTCTTGGGCAAATCCTTTGACTTATAACGGAGCGAATATTAGTTACAGTGGTCAGTATTCTTATAACCGTCCTTTCCAGGATTACAGACCCGGAGGACCGAACTATACAAATCCTAATGCTACACCTCCAATTGGAACTTATTTAGATCCACTTACCGGTGATATAATAGTAACACCAACTCGCTGCGATGAAGTAACCGTTGCTGTGATTGAAGTAAAAGAATGGAGAAAAGATTCAACAGGCACATACAAATTAATAGGTACCACAAGGCGTGATATGCAATTTATTACCGAAACCTGTGCAGGTAATAATCCTCCAATTGTGGAAGGCCCATATTCTTATGATGTCTGTGCCGGTAGTCAGCTTTGTTTTGAGGTAACTACAGATGATAAGGTATTCGTTCCGCCACCACCTGCATCTTCACCTCCGCCAGATTCAGTAAAGATTAGCTGGAATAAAGGTATTCCCGGGGCAACATTTACCATTACAAATCCTACAGCTAGATTACAATCAGGTCAGTTCTGCTGGACTCCATCCTTAGATCAAGCCTCAGATTTACCTTATACGTTCACCGTAACAGCCAGAGATAATGCATGTAGATTGAATGCGGTTACTGTACGTGGTTTTAGAGTACTCGTTAAACCGCGTGCTCAGGCAGAGCGCAATATTGATACACTTCCATGTGGTAGATATTCAGTAGAATCTCTCCCTATTGCAGGTTTTAAAGGCACTCCGGTCTATCGATGGCAAATTCTGGATTCTAATCTGAATATTGTATTTGATCGGAGAACCGCCTCATTTGCTTCTACCGGTTCTTTCTTGAGTGTTAAGAAATCCGATTCCATTACTTTCCGTAAAGGGGGCTTTTATATCATCCAACATACCATAAATAATGCACCTCAAAATTGTCCAAACACCTATTACGACACTCTTGTGGTCCCTGAACCTTTTAGAGCAGATTTATCCATAGGTAAGGATACCTTTATCTGTGCTAAAACTACTTTATCAATTCAGCCCTACATCTACAATGGTGGTGCACCTTATGATTTTCAATGGGCGACAATGGGGATTGATGATGATGGAAATACCTTACCAAATGGAGTAATAAGACTCCAAGATACTCTTCCTTATTATGATCTCACTTTGCCTGTAGGACAGTACGATACTGCAATTGCTCTTTTTGCAAGAGATGTATCAGGCTGTACCTCCGTCGATACTATCAGGGTCTTCCAAAAAGAGAATCCCAAAGTATTCTTACCCGAAGATCCCAGAATTTGTACCTATGATTCGCTTATGGTGATACCCACTTTTGATACTGCATACTGGGTTGATCGCGAGAGTATAGATAGTTTAGGTAATTACGATACGGTAAGACAAGGAGATACTCTTTTTAAAAAGTGGTTTTTGAATGGAGCATCATCTTATTTCAGCGAAGCTGATTCAAATAATATCAATATTAGAGGCGAGTACATAGTTAGAGTAACAGACGAACTAGGTTGTTATGCTGAGGATACTCTGTTCTTGAATGTAAATGATACAGTTAAGGCCTTTGCCGGATTAGATCAGGAATTGTGTTATAATGACATTCTTAGTCTGCAGGCTCAAGGAATGGACACAGCAGGCAATGGTAAATCAGCTTTGTATCGCTGGTATGAAATACGAGATAATAATACAGATCGATATTGGGGTAAATTCACAAGTAAGGATACTCAGGCTATTGATACCACTGATTTAAAACTATATCTATCCGTGACCGAAGGAGGAGTTCAGTGTCATGATAGTGATCTTGTGCATATTGATGTAAATCCTTTACCCGAACTTACGCTCAAGCCTGATTTTGCGGTGTGCTGCGATTATGGAATTGTTGATCTTAACTTTAATGCTTTGGCAAACTCCGACCCAAAAGGCGGAACCTGGTGGGTGAGAAATCAACCAACTTATATAGTTGGGAAAGACTTCTATCCCGATAGAGCTTGTATGAGCACAACAAACCCGGTTTGGGTAATATATACTTATACTCATCCTACAACAGGCTGTGTTAATTCAGATTCGATTAGAATTACAGTTAACCCACTTCCACAAATCAAGACGGAGGCACCAACTTTTTGTCAGGACCTGGGAAGCTTTGATATGGAAGATGAGATCATTCTTATTCCCGGTAACACCAATAATGGAACTCAGGAATGGGAGTGCGTTCAGTGTAACGGTAATGAACTAGAAGACTTTATTGAGGATGAATTGGGCGGCGTTGGCCCATCTAGTTTCATTGTTACGATAAGTGAGCCTAATTATATCATGAAAAATGATGATAAAGACACGGTCATTCTTATTTATACCTTTACTAATGCCTTTGGTTGCGTGAACTCAGACACTGTTAAGTTTTACATCATTAAAGTTCCAAGTATCAAGTTTAATACACTCCGCGACTTATGCTGGGATGAAGGCATCGTTGACTTAAACGACCTAAGTCAAGTGAGTCCGGATGATGGTGTGTGGACAGTTCATTCAGGAGCAGCTTATAGAAATGCCAATGCTCTTGGCGGAATAACAGATAGCAGTATTATAAATACTACCGCTTCGGTTGAATTGGCAAATGCTTCTGTAAGTCCAAATGCATTCTTGATTCGATATACGCATGAAGCAACCGGTTGTCCAATCTCCAGAGATACTACATTGGTTATTAACCCTCTTCCAAATATCACATTGTCTCAAGATAAAGATGAAGCCTGTGATGTAGATGACCCTATCAATATTGGGGCAAACCCTGCAGGGGGTACATGGACGTCAAGTGTTGGTCCAAACGCATTCACAGGAACTCCGAAGCAGTTTAATCCTCAGTTGGGAATTAATGATGAAGAAATTACTCTGATTTACAGCTATACTAATCCTAGTACATTCTGTGAAAGCTCAGACAGTATAACCATGTTTGTGGAATCTAGTCCAAAGCTTGGTTTACCGGATGATCTAGAATTTTGTAGAACTAAGGGTGAATCTACAATTCTGCAAACTATTGATCTGGTTACAGCAGAAAACTTGCCTGCTGATCCTGCAGATATTTCCTGGACTGTGTTTACTCCAAATGGAGCTTCTATTAGCAAAGTAGCAGAAACCACAACCTCGGTTGATTTAAGCATGACGATGTCTAATGACACAATTCATACTTACTATATCGACGTAAGGACAGAACCAACAGGAGTATGTCCTCAGTCTCAGGATGCAATGGAAATAAAAATCCATCCAATACCTGCTGCTGAAATTCTTGCAAGCTTAGATGCCGCATGTAATCCTTTGGAGACAGATTTTAGGGTCGATATTAGTAATGCGATAGATGCTTCAACAGCAACTTATAACTGGAATTTAGGAAATGGAGAGACTTCTTCACTGAGCAATCCATTTACAAGTTATAATACAGATGGAACAACTGATGTTAGTTTAGTTTTAACATCAGCCTTTGGCTGCGACACTACAATTACAAGCACTGTAGATGTTTGGCCAATTCCGCTTGCAAACTTTACCCCGGATCCTAATAATTTTACCACTGCTGCCTTGCCGAGGTTTAAGTTTAGCAATCAAAGCTCGGTTGATCCAATACTTGGAAGCTCTATTGTGAAGAATTATTGGGACTTTGGAGATTTAGCCACGGATAGCGATACTTCTAATGAAGAAAGTCCGTCCTATTATTATGAAGCGGATACGAATACCTACCAGGTAGAGCTCGTAGTGGAAACCAATTTTGGTTGCAGGGATACCTTTATTTATCCCGTAGTGGTAGGACCCGATCTTATTGTATATATCCCAAATGCCTTCACTCCTAATAATGCAGGACCCACGGAAAATGATGATTTTAAAGCCATTATTAGCGGCGAAAAATCGATGGAACTTATCATCTTCGATCGATGGGGTGAAATAATGTTCCGTACAACAGATAAAGAAGATGAATGGGATGGTACTTACAAGGGAGAGCCCGTTCAACAAGACGTTTATTCATACTTGTTAAAAGCTACCGCTTTAAACGATGAAGTCTATACCTATACAGGTACAATCACATTGATAAGGTAGTATATTGAAAGCCCGTTTAGTTTTGAGGGAGGACAGAAGTTCTCCCTTTTTTTATATGTTTTTAGTAAGACCCTGGACGACTTTATAACCATTAAAAAACTCCTTGGCCACAATTCTGATAAAGCTATACGCAGGGACTGCAAGAATCATCCCTACAACACCGGCTAAACTTCCGGCGGCAAGAATGACGATAAAAATTTCTAAGGGATGCGCTTTCACACTTTTGGAGAAAATGAGGGGTTGAAGCACAAAATTGTCTACCATTTGAGCTACAACAAAAACACTGAGCACGCGGAAGAGAAACGAGCTAACATCAAAATCGGGTACCACTTGCAGCTGAGTAGTTAAGGCGAGACTCATGCCAATTAAGCCGCCAATAATAGGACCTAGGTATGGAATGATATTAAAGATTCCTGCCACTAAACCAATAATGATCGCATTTTCAACTCCCACAATACCAAGACCTACAGAGATGATGGTCATGATGATTAGAATTTGAAGTACAACTCCAATAAAGTATCTTGATAGCAGATTCTTTGTTTGTTTGAATATAGCTTTAATTTTTTCCAAATATTTATCGGGAGTCAAGCTTTCAACAACGTTGTCGACAATCGTTCCGTCTTTCAGTAAAAAAAAGCTGATAAAAAGAATGGAGAATAATGCGATAAGGCTATCTGTAAGTCCACTCAGAATGTTAGTGAAGTAAGAGCTTATCTCCGATACCTGAAAAATCTTACTCACTTCAGTGGTAATCATTTCTTCAAGCTCTTTCTCGTTAAAGTCGAATTTGTCTAACCAACCAACTGTTCTTTCAATATGGGGTTGGAGTTGCTCTACTAAGGCATCCGGTTCAATTTCTGAAATGATGTTAGCCTGAGAAATCACTTTTGGAATGATCATTTGGAAAAATCCAAAGAGGATTCCAAGAAAAGTAAAAAGAACAACAAGGGATTTCAGCCAGTTTGGTAAATACCAATTTTTAAAATGAACCTGACCTAATAGTGCCATCAAAGGTCTACCAATAAATGCTATAATTACGGCCGTGAAAAAGTAGTAAATAATGGTACGTACGTTCCACAGCACATATACCAATAGAATTACGCCTATTACACCGAGAAGTATTCTTAGATTTCTATTTAGGTTGCTTGTCTGCACAGATTTCGGTTAAGACTTTATTGGTTGATTTAGGATGTAGAAATGCAATTACTTTCCCGTCTGCACCGTCCTTAGCTTCACTGTGTATTGTTTCAAAACCTTCGTTTTTGAGCCTTTCCAGCTCAGAATTAACATCATGTACTGCAAATGCAATATGGTGAATTCCTTCACCTCGTTTTTCTATATGCTTGTGTATTGCGCTATTTTCTGAGGTAGCTTGTAAGAGTTCAATTTTCACATCCCCTATTTTAAAGAAGGATGTTATTACGCCTTCAGATTCCACTTCTTCCATTTTGTAATGGGCAGAACCTAAAAGCTTCTTAAAACGCTCATTGGATTCCTCTATATCTTTTACCGCAATTCCTATATGTTCTATCTTCTGCATTCTACGGTATTACAAGAGTAGTAATAATTTGACTATCAAAAAAATCAATAGCTTTAACAAAACATTTTTGGTCTTTGGAGGTTATATTTGCACCTTAGATTTAATCTAAATAAACATAATGCTAAAGTTACCAATATATCTAGACAATAACGCAACCACGCCAATGGACCCTAGAGTTCTAGAAGCGATGTTGCCGTATTTCAACGAGCGTTTTGGGAATGCAGCCAGCCGTAACCACAGTTTTGGTTGGACTGCAGAAGAGGCGGTAGACTACGCAAGAGAGCAGGTAGCAGCTCTGATCAATTGTAGCGCGAAAGAAATAATTTTCACTTCAGGAGCTACTGAATCAGATAACCTTGCAATTAAGGGAGTATATGAAATGTATGGTGCTAAGGGCAATCATATCATTACTGCAACTACTGAGCATAAAGCCATTCTGGATGCTTGTAAGATAGCGCAGAAAAAAGGAGCGGAGGTAACCTACCTCAATCCAGGCAGAGATGGTTTAATCGATTTAAATGAACTTGAAGCGGCCATCACCGATAAAACGATTTTGATTTCCATCATGTATGGAAATAATGAAATTGGAGTAATTCAGGATATTCCTGCAATTTCGGCGATAGCTAAAAAGCACGGCGTTTTATTTCATACAGATGCAACCCAAGCAGTAGGAAAAATTCCGGTAGACGTAGTTGCAGATGGAATTGATCTAATGTCGTTCAGTGCACATAAAATGTACGGTCCTAAAGGAGTTGGTGCTTTATATGTGAGAAGAAAAAATCCACGTGTTAAAGTAACCAGTCAGATGGATGGCGGTGGTCATGAAAGAGGCATGAGAAGTGGTACGCTTAACGTACCCGGTATCGTTGGTCTTGGCAAGGCTTGTGAAATCGCTAAGAATGAAATGGTGGATGAAGCGATCAGACTTAGTGCGATGCGCGATAAATTGGAGAAAGAACTTCTCACGATAGAAGAAGCATACGTGAATGGTAGCATTGAAAGAAGGCTTCCTCATGTAACCAATATATCCTTTAAGTTTGTTGAAGGTGAAGGTTTGATGATGGGAGTGAAAGATATCGCAGTAAGTTCAGGATCAGCTTGTACCAGCGCGAGTTTAGAACCTTCTTATGTGCTTAAAGCTCTGGGTTTGGATGATGAATTAGCTCATTCTTCCTTGAGGTTTGGCTTGGGACGATTCACTACAGATGAAGAAATAGAGTACACCATAGGTCACGTGAAGACTGCGGTAGATAAATTAAGAGAAATGAGTCCACTATGGGAGATGTTCAAAGAAGGCATCGACCTTAAATCAGTGGCTTGGCAAGAACACTAAAAAAAGAAAAGATATGGCATATTCAGATAAAGTAATTGATCACTACAACAATCCAAGAAACATTGGAACACTTGATAAGAGCAGCGAAAATGTTGGAACAGGATTAGTTGGAGCACCTGAGTGCGGTGACGTAATGCGTCTTCAAATTGAAGTAGATGATAGTACAGGTTTGATTAAAGATGCAAAATTTAAAACTTTTGGATGCGGTTCTGCAATCGCGTCTTCTTCTTTGGCTACTGAGTGGTTAAAAGGAAAAACCGTTGATGAAGCTTTGAAAATTGACAACATGGCAATTGTAGAAGAGCTTTCATTGCCTCCGGTTAAAATTCACTGTTCAGTATTAGCAGAAGATGCAATTAAGACTGCTATTAATGACTACCGTGTTAAGAAAGGTTTAGAGCCTATCGAAGACACTAAAAAACATTATTAATATTTGTTATGATTACAGTTTCTGACAGAGCGTCTGAGCGCGTAAAAGGATTGATGAGCGATGAAGGTCTTGGTGAAGACTATTTCATTCGCGTGTCTGTAGTTGGAGGGGGATGTTCAGGTTTGAGTTACAAACTCGACTTCGATAATGAAGATAAAGAAGGTGATCAGGTATTTGAAAGCAATGGCCAGAAGGTGGTTTGCGACATGAAAAGCTTCTTGTATCTCTGTGGAACAGAACTCGACTTTACAGATGGTTTAAACGGTAAAGGTTTTCAGTTTAACAACCCAAATGCGAGTCGTACTTGCGGTTGTGGCGAAAGCTTTGCAGTTTAATTTTTAGGAAAATATAACCTAATAAGAGGTGCCCAAGGGCACCTTTTTTTATGCCAAATGTTTGAGATTGGCAGAGTACATAATCACGAATATTAGTCCGAAAAAGGAATTGATCACTCCAACAACCAAACCTAAATTTCCGCCGAGCAAGATCATCGGACCAAAAAGTAGAATAGCAATTCCTATTACATACATGTAATAACCAAACTTTCTCAGCTGAAACATAAAAATGGCACCAAGAAGCGTGAGAAAGCATGAACCGAATGATATTGCTGCTAACATTCGCGCATTTTCTTCTTCCAGTACGGTCATGACACCGCCTTTAATTAGCTCTATTATGTCTAATGCCTCTTGGGCATCTTCCTCGTACTCCATTTGTTCAGTGGCTTCATCAAATGCAGCTTCAACTTCTTCTTGAGCCTGTCCCAAGTTTGTTGAAAATAATGATATACCTGCATTAATTAAACCCCAACCGGAACCTATGAAAGTAAGGATACAGATCACAGTTAGGAAATCAGGGCGCTTCTTCTTTTGAGGAACCTCAATAAAATCTTCTTCGTGATTAGAAATAGTGTCGGTCATGACTGCTTGATTTAGACTGCCAATATACTCAATTTTCAAAGGGGCATTTATCAAGGCAATAAAAAATCTGCCACTCTCTTCTGACCTAAACAGACTAAACTTTCGCCCAAAGGCTGAGTCTAGAATGTTCTAAAGATAACTACCAATTAACTTCAAACTTTCAATATGAATGCTTGGCAGAAGAGAAGTGACAGAAGAGGGTTAACGAAAAACAGTTTTATTTAGATCCTGATACAGGCTTTCAGGACCTACAACTTCGCAGGCTTTTAACGAAGCAAACCAATTCATACGAAAACTTAAGTCTTCCGGTAGCTTTTAGAACATAACTTGATACAAAGGTCGGGTGGAGATTGTTGCCAAACAGTTACGAAATGAATACAATTTTGGGCTTAAATGCGGAAAATACCTTCTTGAATAGCATAAACCACTAAACCGGCAGAATTTTTCATACCCGTTTTTTGAAGCAGCCTATTTCTATAGGTATTTGCAGTATTGATGGTGATATTGAGACTATCCGAAATTTCTTTATTGGTCTTTTGTTCGCAGATCAGCTTAAGCATTTCTAATTCAGAATCTGAGAGTGGATCTTTTTTGAAGAGACTTTTTTTGCCGTCTTTCTTGGTGTAGATCTGTTTGGAGATTAAAGGACTGATATAAAATTCAATATCTAACACCCTTCGAATAGCCAAAAACAGTTCGTCTGAACTTGCATCTTTTGTTACAAAACCATTGGCTCCGGCATCCAGCATTTCATTGACAAGACGGGGTTCTTTATGAATGGATAAGGTTAGAACCTTAACCTTGTTGCCAAAGTTTTTCCTGATTTGCTTAACGGTCTCAGGTCCGTCCATCAAGGGCATTTCAAAGTCAACAAGAATAACATCTGTAGGTTCTTTACCCAGCATTTGGTCCAGGAAATCTCTTCCGTTCGAAGCTGTTATTTGCACTTCTAATTCCTCTCTATCGCTGAGAAGATTTGCCAGCGCTTTTCTAAATATTTCGTGATCTTCTATGATGCTAATGCTGATGCTCATATGGAATTGCAATTTTAATATCTACACCCTGATTGGGAGCAGATTCTACCGATAAGTTTCCACCAATGGCATTGATTCTACCCAGAATACTATTAAGCCCTAGTCCTTCGAACACTTTTGTGGTGTCGTAGCCAATTCCATCATCTTTGTAATTCAATAAAATCTGATGTGGTTCCTGATGTACTTCTATTGATACGGAATTAGCTCTGGAATGTTTGCTGGCATTGGTGCATAGCTCTTGACATACCCTGTAGATGGAAGTGCTCACTACTTCTCTTTTAATATTGAGATCATCGATATTAAAGGTGAATTCAATGTCACTACCGGCATTGGCCTTAGCTTCAATATCGAGCAGAGCCTCGTTAATACCAAAGCGGTTCAGAATAACAGGGTAAAGCATCCTGGTAAGATTGGAAAACTGAGCCATAGCGGCACCCAAACTTTCTTCGGCATCTTCCGCTATTTTTCTGAGATCTTCTTGTGAATCCGGTTTGTGACTCATGTTTTGAATCCGGGAAATATTCATTCTTGTGGCGGCGAACATGGGCCCGAGTTCATCGTGGAGCTCCATGCTAATGCGTTGTCTCTCGTTTTCTTGAGAGATCAAGGTGTTTTCTGAAATCTCTTTTTGTTTTTGCAGTTCCAGTTCCTGCATCTCGATTAAGAGTTTATCTTTTTTTCGCTGCGCTGAAAAGATGATAAATGCAGCCAAGCCGATAATGAGCAAGGTGAAGGCGGTGCCTATGATGATGACGGAGGCGATGTTTTCCATAGTAAACCGATTAAGATTCCAGTGTAATATAAGAAGTAAATCGGGATATAGACGTTATACCAGATTTGTTGCCATTGAAAGGTTTCTGCAAGAAGTAACCTTGAAAAAGCAATAGTGAAAAAACTTCCACCAAAGAATATAAGAAATGAAAAGGCATAAATGAGCTTTTTATTCCTTAGTCGAGGATTATGTTCGGATTTATTCACTAAATTCCAGATCCAATGAAAAGTTAAAACCGTGATAATGAATCCATTAAGACTGGCTAGGTCAAAAAATTGAATGGATTCAGAAATTCTCCAATCCTCTACTTCTAGTGAGTCGGTGAGAACTGATAAAATTGAATAATCAGAAAATATTTGAGTTAAAGATTCTGCAGATATCGTTCCAATCGCAAGAATATATGGTGTTTTAACAAATGTGTCTTTATAAAAGATTATTGAAAGAATGATCATCTCAACAATCATGAAACTTCTATAGATATTTACATTGAATTTAGGGAAAACCCATAATCCAAAAATTTCAGTTATAAATACTATGGATACTAATACGAGTATTAATTGATCTATTTTGGGCTTAGCCTTTTTAGCTATACCTATGAATAGTATCAGAGCTAGTAGAGATTGAGCTATAACAATAGCTACTTCTCTGTTCATGAATTTAGTGGGTTAACCGCTGAATTATCTGGAGGAGATGGTAAACAATACTCCGCCAAATTCCCATTGTATAAATCATTCCCGTTTACATCTACTCCTGTCACAATCAAATTGCGTTCTCCGGCATTGGTTTGCCCAAAGTAAATTCTAATTCCGGTGCAGTTGGGTTGATTTAAAATATCTTGAATGGCAGTCTTACCAAAAGCAAAACCTAATTTTCCGGCAGGGTTTGCATTTCTGTAATTTCCGGTCATTTCAGACGCTTCTGCCAATGTGATGTTGTGGTCTTCGTTTCCTGTAATAGTCATGATTTTTGGAGCTATTTGTTATAATTTATTATTTGAGTTTGCTAATTTAATATCATTTTATTCCTAAAACATGATTCTGATCTTTTTTATAAGTAGACTAATTAAGCCACTTAATTCTCTGCTTTTGACGGTAGCTATAGAATTATAAGCGGAATGTTAAAAAATGCCCACTGTGTATTTTTCGTTTTTTTCTGGATATATTTGATTGAACCATCAATATGACTATGAATAAAATTTTTACTTACGCTTTATTATTAGGGCTTGTGGCAATTTCAGCCTGTAAAGATGCTCCACCCGAAACCACCTTTGATACTACAGAGTACAAAAACGACAGTTACACCGAGGGTGATACCAACAATATCATTTTTCAGGCGGGTTTCACTGCAACAGAAAGAGCAGCTGTTGTGCTTGGACCTATTAATGAGACCTTCATTATCAATGAAATTAAATTTATGTTTGGAGGTGAACTCGATTCAAAAGATGTGATCGTTCGAATTTATTGGGATGAAGGCAAAGCTAATCCTGGCGAAAAAATGTATGAAGGAACTCACACAATTTCAAATCCTAGTGTGACAAGCTTTCAAACAATAAATCTTAGAAACGAGGAGATTACCTTCCATTCCGGAGGTACTTTTAGGGTGACCCTTGAATTTAAACATGCAGGATTACCATGTGTCGCAAGAGACAACGATGGTAATTTTAGCAATACCAAAAACTGGGTTTATGAAAATAGCAACTGGATCGGACCTGACCTCATCGGTATTAAAGACGACTTTATTATCCGGGCTACAGTTGATACAAAAGCAAAATAATCGGGTCAGTCACTCTTAATGAATATGACAGAGTGGGGTACCGGCTTAACAATCCTATATATTTGAACCACCAATTAATTAATCCAATGAAAAAACTCATCATTTTAGTCCTTCTTAGCGGACTTGGCTTTCAATCATTTGCAGGAGTAGGCGACCTAGGTCCTAGAAACATCATTAAGACGAATTTAATAAGTGATGCATTCCTGATTATCAACTTGAACTATGAGCTTAAAATTAGCAATTCATATAGTGTAGGTATGATAGCCGGTGTGATGCCGGAACGTACGTACTCACTCGATGCTTCTGCTTTCAACAACGACGGAGATGATATTGCTTATTCCGGTGAAATATCTCCTTCAGGCGTGTTTGTGAGTCCATACATTAGAAAATATTTTAAAGGTGCCATGACCGGTTTTTACATGGAGCTCTTTACCAAATATTATAACTATGGATTTGAAATTCCATATGATTATGAGAAAAACAATTCAACTGTAATGACTGCCGCTGTCGGTAAGGCTTCTGCAATTGGAGGTGGACTTTCAGCAGGAACCCAAATTTCTTTAGGGAAACTTTTTGTACTTGATTTTTATGCCGGACTTGGACTCGGTTATGCTACTGCAAGAGCAGAAACCAATGATCCGCAACTCGATGCACAAGACTATGCTGACATTAAAGAAGAAATGCAGGGCATTTCAGATGTTGAAGTAAGCTATGGTGATTTTATCATATCAAACCTTGAATATGATGCCACTAGCGATATGGCTTGGATTCAATCCAAAACTGTTGTTCCTATGCTTAAAGCAGGGATTTCTTTCGGAATTGTATTCTAGATTTAAAATATTTAAGACTAAAAAGCGTCGTACTTGCGACGCTTTTTTTATTTATTCATTTAGCGATTCAATCAATATTATTATCTTTTCAAGGTGAATAAATACACTTGTCCATATTGTGAAGCTCAATTAAATGCTGAGGGATTTATTGTTCTCGCAGCTCATTGCGAATCCGGAGACCGTGGTTTGATCTTTTTTTCTGATGAACTTGGAAATTTCTCTGTTAGCTTAACAGACAACCTGAAACCACTGGTGAAAGAAGGCGATAAATTGCATTTTCACTGTTCCGCTTGTCAGGAAACTTTGGAATATCACGAGAATAATAAACTAGCAAGACTTGTGAAGCACGACGAAGACGGTTCCAAGCACGCCATCATTTTCTCTACCATATTTGGTGAACAAAGTACCTATAAGATCAGCGAAGAACGCACCTTGAGTTTTGGTGAGAATGCGCTGAAATACATGGATCCGGACTGGTATCGCAAATTGTAATTAACGGCGTTTAACACCTAGTACGCCCAATATTCCTCGGGTTAGTTCCCTCACAATAGTTCTGGTTACTGAACTATTAGCAATCTTTTCTAAAGTACTTTTCTCTTTTCTTGTTGATCTTCTTGAACTGCTTGTAGTCTTGGCTTCTTTTTCTGCCTCTTTCTTGGCAATCTCCTCTTCCTTTTCAATTTTTTCTAACAGAATTTCATATGCACTTTCACGATCTATACTCTCATTGTATTTCTCCATGATGTCAGAAGCTCTCATCACTTCCTTCTTCTCTTTTTCAGTAATAACATCCATGCGAGAGGATGGAGCTGTGAGCAGAGTATGTGCAAGTGGTGTTGGAATTCCCTTTTCATTCAATACGGAAACAATTGCTTCTCCAATCCCTAGTTTCGTTAGCAATTCATCCGTTTCGTAAAACTCTGTTATGGGATAATTTTCAGCGGTCAGTTTGATTGCTTTTCTATCCTTCGCAGTGAAAGCTCTTAAGGCATGCTGAATTTTCATACCTAATTGGGCCAACACATCTTCCGGGATGTCGGTTGGGTTTTGAGTTACGAAAAACAGCCCAACGCCCTTAGATCGTATCAGTTTAACAATGGTTTCGATCTGATCAAGTAATGCTTTTGTGGCTTCTTCAAAAATGAGATGAGCTTCGTCAATAAAGATGACCAATTCGGGTTTGTCGCTGTCTCCTTGTTCCGGTAGTTTATTGTAGATCTCCGCTAGAAGACATAACATGAAAGTAGAGAATAATTGAGGCTTATTCTGAATATCGTCCAGCCTCAAAATATTGATGTAGCCAAGGCCGTCTTTGTCTTTTCTCATGAGATCATCCACTTCAAAAGAGCGCTCTCCAAAGAAAAGATCAGCACCCTGCTCTTCAATGCGGATGAGGCTTCGCATAATCGCGCCGACACTTGCGCTGCTTACCCTGCCGTAATCTTTTTCTATATCATCTTTGCCTTCGTTGCTGATATACTGCAGTACTTTTCTGAAATCTTTGATATCCAGAAGCGGCAACTTCTCATCATCACAATATTTAAAAACAATACTCACTATTCCACTCTGAGTATCGTTCAATTCTAGAATTTTTGAAAGAAGCACAGGTCCAAATTCAGATATGGTAGCACGCATTCTCGTTCCTTCCTGTTCCGAGATGGTAAGCAATTCACAAGGGTAGGCACGTCCTTCCCATGGAGTCCCAATCATGTTGTGACGCTCGTCAATTTTTGGGTGACCACCCGCTGCTTGAGTGAGTCCGCTTAGATCGCCCTTCACATCCATTAATAAAACAGGTACTCCTTTTTCCGACAAACGTTCTGCAATGTTTTGAAGGGTTTTTGTCTTACCGGTACCTGTAGCTCCTGCAATTAATCCATGGCGGTTTAAAGTTTTTAAGGGAGCTTTAATCAAACTGCCAGTAAGTGCTTCGCCTTCAAGCATAGCGGCTCCTAGCAGTATGCTGTCGCCTTTGTAGGTATATCCTTTTTCTAGTACTTCGCGGAATTCTTCTTTCTTACTCATGATGCTACTTGATGCGAAGATATTTTATTTGATAAAACCCTTCAATTTATTAAATCTTTAAAGCGTTAAACAATTCGTATTTTTGCACAGAATACTGAATGACTCCGGTTACTATCGTTATACTCATGCTGATCTTCTCTGCCTTTTTCTCCGGCTTAGAGATTGCCTTTATCAGCGCCAACAGATTGAGAATTGAACTCAAGAGTAATCAGGGGAAGCATTGGGCTCAAATCTGCTCTGATTATTTTAAGTCGCCATCTAAATTTATAAGCACAATACTGGTTGGAAACAATGTGGCCCTTGTGATCTATGGTGTTACCATGGAGCTCATTTTCGCAGATCCGGTTGATGGTGTATTTAGTATGATTACAAATCCCGGACTCAGAATTATTCTGGCAACCATTGTATCAACCATGATCGTATTAGTTACAGCGGAGTTTTTGCCTAAGGCTTTGTTCAGGATTAACCCTGCGGGGATGTTAAAAGTGCTTATTTATCCTTTTCAGTTATTCTACTTTTTGCTCTGGCCTTTGGTTCAGTTTGTAATGTGGCTGAGTAAATATGTATTAAGTGGATTGTTTAATGCTGAATTTACTGAAAAGTCACCTGTTTTTACTAAAGTTGATCTGGACCACTTCATCTCGCAAAGTGCACAGCATTACGAGAAAGATGATGAAAATGACGTAGATACAGATATCTTGAAGAATGCTTTGGATTTCGGTAATGTAAGAGTGAGAGATTGCCTAATTCCGAGAACGGATATTGTTGCTATTGATATTAATGAGACCATTCAGGACTTAGAGAAACTCTTTATTGAATCTCGTCATTCTAAAATTTTGGTCTACGAGGATAATATCGACCATATCATAGGCTATGTTCATCACCTCGATTTACACAAGGGTCCAAAAAATATTAGGGCTGCGCTCTTAAGCATACTCATAACCAATGAATCTAAATCTGCGAATGAGATGCTGAATGAATTCAGTACCACTCAAAAAAGTATCGCTTTAGTTGTAGACGAATACGGTGGCACTGCGGGAATTATTACAGTTGAGGATATTATGGAGGAGATCTTCGGTGAGATTGAAGATGAGCACGATGATAATTCTGATCAGATGGAGATTGTGGTGGATGAAGGAGTATATGTGTTTTCTGCTAAGCAAGAAGTTGACCTCATTAATGAAAAATATGAGCTCAACATCCCCGAAGGGGAATATGAAACCTTAGGAGGATATGTCGTAGCAAACCTTGAAGATATCCCAAAGGAAGGTGAAACCTATGTTATTGGGCAATATGAGATTAAAATTCTCGAAGCATCGGAACAAAGAATTGAACGAATCCGATTGAGTATACTCGAGTAATCAATAGCCGTACTTATCCTTCCAAAGCAATCTCAATTTCTTTTTCATTTCTTCTTCTCGTGGATTATTTCCGGGTTCAAATAAAGTCTGACCTTTTATCTCGTCCGGCATAAATTCCATCTCGGCAAAATTGTTCTCAGCATCATGGGCGTATTTATAATCCTTACCGTAATTTAATTGCTTCATGAGTTTGGTTGGAGCATTTCTCAAGGCCAGTGGAACAGACAAATCACCTGTGTTTCTTACCAATTGTTGAGCAGCGCCAATCGCTTTATATGCCGCATTACTTTTAGGACTACATGCCAGATAAATGGTAACCTGACTCAAATTGATTCTGCATTCAGGATATCCAATTACATTCACTGCTCGGAAACATGCATCTGCCAGAATCAAGGCATTGGGGTTCGCATTACCAATGTCTTCACTGGCTAGAATCATGAGTCGTCTCGCAATGAATTTGGGATCCTCACCTCCTTCTATGAGTCGTGCTAAATAGTAAACCGCAGCGTTGGGATCCGAACCTCTTATCGACTTTATAAAAGCGGAAATAATATCGTAATGCTGTTCCCCGCCTTTGTCGAAGAGCGCGAGTTTTCGCTGCACAGATTCTTCAATGAGTTCATCGGTGATCACAATAGGTTCACTATTTGAATTTACTGCAATTTCCATGGCGTTCAGCAATTTTCGGGCATCTCCACCGCTGATTCTAAACAGGGAATTCCATTCCTGGATTTCAATTTGTTTTTTCTTGAGGATTTCATCCTTTTCAATAGCCTGAGTTGCTAAAGATTTTAAATCATCTGCTGAAAGCGGCTGCAAAACAAAAACCTCACATCGCGAAAGCAAAGCAGCATTTACCTCAAAACTCGGATTTTCCGTGGTGGCGCCGATGAGCGTGATAATACCTTTCTCTACGGCTCCCAACAAAGCATCCTGTTGGGATTTATTAAAACGGTGAATTTCATCAATAAACAAGATGGCAGAACCTCCCGAACCTAGAAATTTGGAGCTTCTGGCTCGTTCAATCACTTCTCGTACATCTTTCACGCCGGCATTGATCGCACTCAATTGATGGAAAGGTCGGTTTAGGCTGGATGAAATAATAGAAGCCAAACTGGTTTTTCCTACACCGGGTGGTCCCCAAAAAATGCAGGAATAAATGTTGCCATTTTCTATGGCCTTTCGCAAAGGTTTGTTTTTGCCGATGATATGGCTTTGGCCGATGTAATCGTCCAGCGATTTAGGCCTCATTCTTTCTGCGAGTGGTGGAATCATTGCTTCGTAGCCTCCAAATGTCGTCATTTGCAAGCAGTATGGCAAAGTTGATTGTAGCTACTCAAAATCCGAATAAATTAGCCGAAATCAGGCAGAAGTTAGATTCCATTGAAGTGGAAGGATTAGACCCCGATTTGTTTCCCGATGAACTGTTAGAAACCGGTGAAACGCTAGAAGAAAATGCCCGACAAAAAGTGGAGCAGGTCTATGCCAAAACGAAGGCGAATTGCTTTGCAGACGATACCGGACTTGAAGTAGAAGCGTTGAATAATGCTCCCGGAGTGTATTCTGCTAGATATGCCGGGGAAGAAAAAAGTGACTCGGCCAATATTCAGAAACTATTGGAAGAGTTAGCGGGTAAAGAGAATAGAAAAGCGCGATTTAGGACGGTAATTTCATTGTTATGGGATGGGGAGTTTTACGAGTTTGAAGGAATTTGTTCCGGAATAATTTCTGAAGAATTGAAAGGCGACCAAGGGTTTGGCTACGACCCTGTTTTTGTACCTGAGGGTTATGATCGCTCTTTTGCAGAGATGAGCATGGAGGAAAAGGGAGCTATAAGTCATAGAGGTTTGGCGGTGGAAGCACTGATTCAATTTATAAAAAGCAAAATTTGATTTACCATTTTATCTAAATTGGTATTAATAAATATATGAAAGCAATTCAAGGGTTAATATTGGTTATTCTGCTGGCTTCTTGTGGAGGTGATCGTGCAGAATCTGTGAATGCAGCAGGGATGGAATACAAATCTTTTGCTGAGTCTGATGGGGAAGAAATGGTTATGCGCGAAGATGCTCAAACGACTGCCCCTCAACAAGGAAAGGAACAAAAACTGATTAAAACCGGTAACTTGAATTATAAAGTAGATGAAATTCAAAAAGAACAAGATCGCCTTCTTGCCATTGTGAAAGCCCATAAAGGCTATGTGAGCAGTGAGAACACATACAGAAACGATTACAGGGTGAGTCAGAATATGCAGATTAGGATTCCGGCGACTCACTTTGACCAAGTATTGAAGGAAATTGAAGTAGGAGTGGAGTTTTTTGAAAATAAGTCGGTGAATGTTTCCGATGTTTCGGAAGAGTATTACGATTTAGAAGCTCGATTAAAAACGAAGAAAGCATTGGAGCAACGGTATATGGATCTCTTGAATTCAGCTAAATCTGTTTCTGAAATTTTGGAAGTGGAAAGAGAACTATACAAGGTGATAGAAGAAATTGAGTCGGTAGAAGGCCGCTTTAAATATTTAAATGATCAAGTGGGCATGTCGACCCTCAACATTGGATTCTACACTACTACAGAAGACCGTGGCCGATTTGGCTACGAAGGCATGAAAAGCTTGAGCAGAGGCTGGGAACATTTCAAATCTTTTGTGCTCTGGTTTATTGCACAATGGCCATTCTTGATTGTGATTGGGTTCTTGTGGTTCTTGGTGAGAAGAAGGTGGAAGAGGCGAGGGTGATTAGCAGTTAGAACTTGGTATACTCAAAGCCCTTATCTTTGAATATCCATGCTTACATTGCCTCAACTCAATTTATTCATTCTCATCGTTTGCGCAATGTTGGCGATAAAGGTTGATGCTCAGGTGCCTGAAACAAACCCGGAAGCAAATGCTGCGAATCATTGGATATTTGGGAAGGACATACATCTAAAGTTCACACAAGATTCTGTTATTGAACTAAAGTTTAATAGAATTGACTTTTTAGAAGGAGCTACTTCATACTATTCTGAAATTGATTCATTACTTATATATGCTTGTTTAAATAATGGAACTAAACTAGCAGTTAACGACTCCTTATATAATGTTGGCTTAAATAGAGAAGGCACACAAGGTAATTTAATACTTAGGCAGAATGCTTCTGATAGCCTATATATCTTGGTGTCGTATATTACTGGGTATTCCGGTTATTATACCTTAAACCTTAAAACTGGGGAAATATATTCTTTTAGAAGGTTTGCGATGTTAGGAGGAGAGAAACAACAAGCGATTAACCACCAAAACAGTCGAGACATTTGGTATGCAAATCATGCAAGAGAAGGTGACAGTATATATTTTTACTTGGTTAAAAATGACGGTATAGTTTCCTGTCCAGTAAAAGCATTTACGGACCTACCTTACCAACACGGAACTTTAGGCTTTGCTACACAAGGGCAAATGAAATTTAGTTCTGATGGACAATATTTGGCAGAAGTAAGTAATAATAGTCCATTTGGTTATGGATTGTATAATGTAGATTTAGAATATCCAGTCATTGAGAAAATCTATGTTTACTATAAAGGATTTACTTCTGATTACACAAAACGATGGCCATCTGGTTTAGAATTTAGTGCAAATGGTAAATATCTGTACATTACTGCTGGAAGAAACACGATTCAGGAAATAGACTATCCTCCAGTATTATATCAAATAAATATTGACAGTTTAGCGCATTATAAGAATTTTGATCAGTGGATTTCACTTGACACATTTTGGGGAAATGATATAGGCGACCTTCAACTTGGACCAGATCATAAGATCTATTACTCTGCACCTGGTAAGGAATATTTAGGAGTGATAAAAAAGCCTGAGGAGTATGGCTTAGCATGTGAGTATGATTCAATTGGATTTACAATAGATAGTGGTGGTTATTGCTGGTATGGCCTACCCACCTTTAACCAAAGCTACTTCTATACACCGGCTATAGACTTCAAATACAAGGAGTATTGTTTTAGCAATACGTATCAGTTTGAAGGCTTGGATACATTCGGTGCAAATGAACATTCATGGCGCATAGAGAATGTGAACTCGGGAACCGTTTCAACCCAAAATCAAAAGAATATTGAGTTTCAGTTTGAGGCAAATGGTCTTGAAAATAAATACAAGGTAACTTATATAGCCAACAATGGGGTTATTTCAGATTCGGTATCCAAAACAATCACGATTAGACCTAAACTAGTTCGTGATTTCTTGGGTAGAGATAGTTTTTATTGCAAAGGCGAAACAGCATTTGAGCTTACATTAAATACTCCACCGGATTTACATTGCATCCATTGGAACGGAGAAGAACCTTATCGCAACTTATTGGGGGATACTATCATTGGTTATGAAAATTTTTATGGTCATGTGCATGAAAATCAATCTTTGATGGTCGACACCGCAGGAACCTACACCTGCAGAATCACCAACAAAACCTTTTGTCAAGCCTGGGATACGATAACTATTGAGGAAAAACCATTGCCCGATCAACCGAGTATATTGAGGTCAGGTCAGACTATCAATTCATCTATTGCAGCTGCACAGTATCACTGGTATAGAAATGGGGAACTGGTATCAAGTTCTTTTGATGATGAAATCACACCTGATACAAATGGCTATTATCAACTTCAATTGGAGTCGGAATTTGGATGCTTAAGTACGCTAAGTGACTCTTTTTTAGTCGATTTTGCGAGTATAGAAGACCCAAATAAAATTCAGTTTTCAATTTACCCAAATCCGAGTAATGGAACAGTTAATATCTCACTGGGGCAAATAGAAAACTATGGAATCAAAGTCTATGATGCCCAAGGAAAATTGGTCCTGCAAGCGGCAAATGTCAAGCAATTTGAACTGAGTGAAGCCGGGCATTATGTTGTGGAGGTTCATACTGAGAAGGGAGTAGTAAGTAAGGCTGTTGTGATACAGTGAATTGATGTCATTTTATTCAATTTGGGATTTCCACTTGCGAACAAGCCTACAGGCAGCTTGAAGTGTTAGGAACGAGGGCGAAATTTACCTTCGAGTTTTAAACGAGGGCAAAAAATCGCTATATTTGCCCTCGTTGCGTTTGTTTATGTAAAGCACGCCCATGTTTGATCCAATATTACCATATAACGATCTTCCACCTTTACCGCCAAAAGGAGAGCTTGAAACTAAAGAGATTCTAAAAAAAGTAATTTCTGCAAGTCGGTCGCTTTCTGAATTAAAAGGTGCTATTACCAATTTACCTAATCCTCTATTGTTCATAGACACAATTAATCTAAAAGAGGCAAAAGCAAGCTCAGAAATAGAGAATATTATAACTACGCAAGACGAATTATTCAAAGCAAGTATAGCCGAGAAGAAAGTACAAAACAGCGCAACAAAAGAAGTGATCCATTACAAGGATGCGCTTTGGCATGGGTATCAAACAATAAAAAAGAAAGGAATTTTAACCACAAATACTTTTGTAGAGTTAGTTCAAATTATCAAAGAGAACAATGCAGGGATTCGGAAAGTACCCGGAACACAATTGAAGAATCCTGTTTCGGGCGAAGTAATATACACACCGCCGGAAGGAGAAAATATCATTAGGTCTAAGCTTCAAGAGTTAGAAGAGTTTATTCATGCTGAAGATAATTTAGATCATCTTATAAGATTAGCATTGATCCACTATCAATTTGAGGCGATTCACCCATTTTACGACGGGAATGGGAGGACAGGTCGAATTGTGTTACTTCTTTACTTACAGCTTACGGGATTGTTAGAAATTCCGGCCCTATACCTAAGTGGTTATATCTTAGAAAATAGAGGAAAGTATTATTCCTTGTTACGTGAGGTTACAGAAAAAGACAATTGGGAACCTTGGATCTTGTATGTTTTAGATATGATCGAGGTTACAAGCACTGCGGGGCGGAAGCTAATCAACGAGATTGAAGTCCTTATGTCTGAATTGAGCAATGAAATTCAAGAAGTACTTCCTCGAGTCTATTCCAGAGACCTTATTGAGGTAATTTTTCGACTTCCATACACAAAACGATCGTCGCTAGTAGATGCCGGAATTGGTAATGCTAAAACAGCCGGGTCTTATCTTCAAGATCTTGAAGAAGCAGGGATTATGACAAGTGAGATGGTGGGTAAAGAGAAACTGTATCTCAACACAAAACTGATCGCTTTATTAAAAGAAAGAAAGTAATGAAGATAACTATACTTCAACAAGTGTAGGAATCTTATGGCTTGAATACATGCATCAAAATTTAGGGCTGGCTTTTACAAAGTGATCTCTGAGAAGATGCAGAAACCACCAACAATTTTCCACTTCAACTTGCATTATTCCCTAAAATTATAGCACTATTGTATTTCAAATGGCGAAGAAAAGTCTTCAAAATATTCTCATTATCGCAGTAATAGCACTTGTAGTGATCCTGATTGCTGTGAAGTATATGTACAATGTTCAAAGCAATAAATTCCAATGGACCGATGAAGATCGGAAACGACTGGTAGAGCAATGTATTCTGGATACTGAAGGGTATGCTATTCGCTTTCCTAAGATCACCCAAGAATACTGTGAGTGTTCTACCGATAGCATCATGGCTCACTTTAAGAAAGCAGATTATCTTCAAATAGAAAATTCCTCTTACAAAGAAAGAGCAGAGAAATTCTTGCCGGTAATAAAAGATTGCTACAATACCTATCAGAACGGCATTTTCGAACGCTCTGAAATGCCGGATTAAGACTTCTTATTTCTCGATTTCCAAGCAGAACTTGAACTTTCTGCTACCACCAATTCTTTGTTCTCAGATAGGAGTCGGTAGGTGAATAATGCCGCAGCCGACATCAAATCTTCGTCCATTTTAGCCATGGCTTCCGGACTAAAATACTTTCCAATAAATCCGGTGTCAAAATCGCCACTAATAAAAGCTTCGTGATTCATTACAAACCTTCCGAAATCAAGGGTAGTTGGTACACCTTCAATCTTGAAATTATCGATAGCTTGTTTCATGCGCTCAATGGCTTCGTTTCTGTCCTTTCCATGCACAATCAAC
Organism: bacterium; assembly: GCA_018223105.1. Taxonomy (GTDB): domain Bacteria; phylum Bacteroidota; class Bacteroidia; order NS11-12g; family UBA9320; genus JAAEYY01. Next base: position 136,020 of record JAAEYY010000001.1, read on the forward strand.
TTCGCAAACATATTGTCGTAATAGATTGGTATTTCGTAACCTTCATACACGAAATCATCTATTCTTACAAAGTCAAATGTAGGAGGGTTGTAACGCTCTAGTTTGCCAACTGCAGGTAAGAAATCTTGGGTCGGATCTTCTGCGCAGATCCTTAACTCTATAGAGTGCCCATTGCATGGAATTTCCTCCTGGGTGAATTGAAGTTTTTCACCTCGCGCAACTAAAATTTGCTGTTCTACGAGGTCTAAATCCGTGATTAATTCCGTTACCGGATGCTCCACTTGCAAACGGGTATTCATCTCTAAGAAGTAGAAAGAATGACTCGCATCCAATAAGAATTCAACTGTTCCGGCACCTACGTATTTACATGCACGAGCTACGTTCACCGCAGCTTCCCCCATTTGTTTTCTGAGCTCAGGAGTGAGCACAGATGAAGGCGCTTCTTCCACTAGTTTCTGATGCCTTCTTTGGACTGAACATTCTCTTTCGTGCAGATAAACGATGTTTCCGTGTTTATCTGCCAGAATTTGAATTTCGATGTGACGAGGTTTCTCTACGAACTTTTCTATGAAGACCGAACCATCGCCAAAGGAAGATTGTGCTTCAGAAATTGAAGCCTTCATTCCCGCGGCTAATTCAGCTTCAGATTTTACTATTCGCATTCCTTTTCCACCGCCACCGGCACTGGCTTTCACCAATACTGGATAACCAATTTCATTGGCAATTTTTTGTGCTTCTTCAGTTGATTCGATGGCATGATTCACGCCCGGAACTAATGGAACGCCGTATTTCTCAACCGCTTGTTTTGAAGCTATTTTGCTCCCCATTAAATCAATGGCATGCGCCGATGGGCCAATAAATTCAACTGATGCAGCCTCTGCCTTTTTTACGAAATCTGCATTTTCAGAAAGAAATCCGTAGCCCGGATGTATGCCGTCGACATTGTGTTTTTTGCAGATCTCCAGAATTTTGTCGGCCTGAAGATAAGATTGAGCAGATGCAGGCGGTCCTACACAAATAGCTTCATCTGCTAATTGAACATGAAGGGAATTCCGATCTGCTTCAGAGTAAATAGCAACGGTTTCAATACCCATTCTTTTGCAAGTGCGAATCACTCGAACTGCGATTTCTCCTCTGTTAGCGATCAGTATTTTTTTCATGGCTTTTGTATCATTGGTAAGTCTAAATAATGCTCTTCTGCATCATTTATATTTCCGATTCCCAATACACCTCCTTCAGATTTTGCAATATGAAGTGCAATGTTTTTTAGGCTTTTGTAAAATTGAACAGCATAAGTATGCTCAAGTTTTGGGAGAATGTCGTTTAACTGCGCCAGTTTAGCCTCAAAGTATTTGATTCTTTCTTTTGGGTCTTGTGGCATTGCAGCACTCTCAGTTTCTACAGTTGCATCGATGTTATGATCTAATTCAGTGTAAAGATTTCTGACATCGCTCGCTTCTGAAAAGGTCTTCACATGTACAATTTTCTTTGCTGTTTCGATTTCATGCTCATCCAAATGCTGGTCTGCGCATGCTACCAATAAACTCACCCAAACCGGGGATTTAAGCATGATCTCTTGTTCGGAACTGCTTAATTTTCTTAATTGATATAACATTCAAGTACTTTTGCTGGCAAACCAACAGAAAAAAAATAATTTAAACTATCACTGTTGTAAAAAAGTGAATCATCTTTATCGTGAAAAGTAATAGCTTGATATATCAAACCTTAACTCTGGTTAAGAAAGAAATACAGGTAGAGTGGAGGAATAAGTATGCTTTGTACTCCATTATTTTAATGTTGGTGACCTCCGTTTTTATCGTGTTTACAATTCAGGGAAGCACTGATAACACAAGCTGGCACTCACTTTTCTATATCTTATTGGTTTTTGGAGTAGTTCAAAATATTGGCAGAAGTTTTTTGTCTGAAAATCCCGGAACTCTGCTTTACATGAAGTTCATGGCCCATAATAAATCGGTAATCAGCTCCAAACTGATTTATCAATTTTTACTGAACTCGGTTTTTTTATTTGTGCTTTTTATTCTGATGAATTTTTTTCTCGATCAGGATATTCAGCATTTATGGGAATACATTGTAACCACTGTTCTTTTCACCCTCTGCAACTCGGCCATCTTTACCTTTAACGCAGCCATTGCCCTTGGTGCTAAGAACAGCAGCTTGGTGGCATCGGTCCTTAGTTTTCCTCTGTTAATTCCAAATCTCATCGTAAGCCTAAAAATTTCAAGCAAATGTTTGCTCACCATTGAAAATGTGAACTTTGCTCAGGATTGGCTAATCATGCTGCTTTTAACAGGCATGACCTGCATTTTAGCGGTGGTTCTGTTTAGAAATATTTGGACAGAGTAAAAATTAAGATCACTTGCCAATTTCGGGCAGAAAATAACTTATTAAATGTACATTTGTCGCGTGAAACATTGGTGGAAGGTACTGGCAGTTTTGTTGATCTCTTACTCTATTGTAGGAGGCTTCTTAATGGATGTTCCTGATCTTGGGATTCTAGGCAAAACAATTCGAAACCTACACTTCCACGTTCCGATGTGGTTCACCATGATATTTTTACTGTTGATTTCCTACATCTACAGTATCATGTACTTGGCAAAAGGTAAAGCCGCATTAGATACCAAAGCGGAAAGTTTTATTGAAGCTGCTGTGCTTTTTGGTTTGCTTGGAGTTGCTACCGGTGCTTTTTGGGCCTGGAACACTTGGGGTAAACCTTGGGTGAATGATCCCAAGCTCAATGGAGTGGCCATTGGTATGCTCATCTACTTCGCTTACTTCCTTCTACGAAACAATATTGAAGACGAACTCAAACGCGGAAAATTTGCCGCAGTATATAATCTCTTTGCATTCCCGATATTTATTGTGCTGATTATCGTTCTGCCCAAGATGGCGGAGAATTCATTGCATCCCGGAAGTGGAGATACTGTAGGCTTTAGCAGCTATAAGTTGGATAGCGATCTTAGAAAGGTTTTTTATCCGGCAGTGTTGGGTTGGATGTTATTTGGGATATGGGTGGCCGGACTAAGAAGTAGATTTGTTAATTTGAAATTGAAACATGAGAATAGGTAGTCTGATATTTTTTATCTTGGCTGGGTTTAGCGCTATAGCTAGCGATGCACGAGATTTCTTTTACAGCTCAGGTAAAATCTATGTAGTAGTTAGCGTATTACTCATCATATTCCTTGGAATTGTGTTATATTTAATACGTCTCGAACGTAAAATTAAAAAATTAGAAGATAAAGATGAAGCCTAAAGTAATAGCCTTAATCGCAATCATGGCAGTGGTAATTGCTGTTATTGTTGCATCATACGGTGAAACCAGCACAACGGTTACTTTTACCGAAGCCGAGAGTAATCCGGATGATGATTTTTATATCACAGGGCAGTTGATGAAAGATATGCCGGTGGAGTACGATCCGGTGAAAGATCCAAATTACTTTTCTTTTTATCTAAAGGATAAAGATGGAGAAGTGAGAAAGGTGGTCGCACATGAGCCTAAATTACAGGATTTTGAACGAGCAACTGAAGTTACCATGATGGGTACAGCTCGTGATGATCATTTTGAAGCGAAAAAAGTAATGCCCAAATGTCCTTCCAAGTACGAGGAGGAGTTAGAACCTGCGCAAGCAGATAACAGATAGTATGGATACCATCCTCTACGAAGGCGAACATTTATTTATTGGAAATCTCGGACACTTCTTGGTGGTCCTTGCATTTGTTTCTGCCATTGCCAGCGGAATACTCTACCTTTTTTCAAAAGACAATAAGCTCAACAAGAACTTAGCAAGGGGAACGTTTATTCTCCACGCACTCAGTGTTTTTGGGATCTTTATTACGCTTTTTGTCATCATTCAAAACCACTATTTCGAGTATCAATACGCCTACCAGCACAGTTCCCGAGAGCTGCCAATGAAATACCTGGTCTCCTGTTTCTGGGAGGGTCAGGAAGGGAGTTTCTTGCTTTGGATGGTATGGAATGCCGTTTTAGGACTTCTGTTGATTCCATTCTCTAAGAAGTGGGAAAGCGGTGTGATGCCGATAATGGCACTCGCTCAGCTGGTCCTAAGCAGCATGCTCTTAGGAATTGAAGTTGGAGACCTATACGTTATTGGTAGTAGTCCTTTTGAATTACTCAGAGTTAAAATGATAGATCAGGCGCCGATTTTCTCGAGACCTGATTATCTCAATTTCATACAGGATGGAACCGGATTAAATCCACTATTACAGAATTATTGGATGGTAATTCATCCACCAACTCTATTCTTGGGATTTGCTCTCACTATCGTTCCTTTTGCTTTTGCTATAACCGGTCTGTTTAGAAAGTATCACAGGGGCTGGATTAAGCCTGCACTGCCTTGGGCTTTAGTCGGCGGTATGATTCTGGGAACCGGAATTATCATGGGTGGATTTTGGGCCTATGAATCTCTGAGCTTCGGCGGCTATTGGGCCTGGGATCCGGTAGAAAATGCGTCCCTGGTACCTTGGTTGTTGCTGATTGCAGGGATTCACCTGATGCTGATAAAGAAAGTGACTAACACGGCAACCATTGCCGCATATATTCTGGTAATCGCATCTTTTATTTTGGTGCTTTACGCTACATTCTTAACTAGATCCGGGGTGTTGGGTGAAACCTCGGTGCACTCTTTTACAGATTTAGGTTTAGCAGGACAGCTCATGCAATTTGTGGTGATCTTTATCTGGTTGCCCATCATCGCAGTTACAAGAAATAACAAGCTCAGATGGGGCTTCGGAATTCCGGTCATCCTCTTTATTCTACTCCTGCCTTTTTATAAGACTGTGGCATTCTATATGTTGCTCAGCTTGAGTTTAGGTGGTATTGTTTGGTTTGCCATAGCCTTAAACAAAGAGCTTTCAAGCAATGCTTCTGAAGATAATGTCTGGAGCAGAGAGTTTTGGATGTTTATCGGTGCTCTAATTTTAGTCTTGTCTGCAGTTCAAGTTATTGTTACTACTTCAATTCCGGTATTCAATAAAGTATTTGGATTGAATGCTGCACCTCCGGTAGATCCGGTGGGGCATTACAATAAATATCAATTACCAATAGCTATTGTAATCACTATTCTTACAGCGATAGGTCAGTATTTTCACTACAGAAAAACTCCGGATAAGAAACGATTTAAAAGAGATTTACTCATTGTAATTGGTGCTGCAATTGCTTTAACTGCATTTGAAGCCTATATATATCCAATTAGGACACCTTTTTATATCTTGTTCCTATTCACTTGTACTTATGCCGTTGTAGCAAACATTTGGTATGTTATCAGCCATTTAAAAGGCAGGCTGATTTTATCAGGTGCAAGTATTGCCCATGTCGGCTTTGGTCTGATGTTAATTGGAGTCTTGGTTTCTTCGGCAAATAAAAGAGTAATTACTCAAGATAGATCGGGTTTAATGTCGGGATTTGATGAACAAGTGAGAAGAGAAAACATGCTTCTCATGAAGGATAATCCTACCTTACTTGGTAATTATTGGGTTACCTATCAAGGCGATTCTTCTCATGGTCCGGATGTGTTTTTCAAGGTGAATTACATGTCGAGAGACAGTCAGGAAAGCTTTACGCTTTATCCTAATGCTCAGATCAGCAGCAATGAAGGATTAATGGCAAATCCGGATACTCGACACTATATAACCTACGATGTTTACACGCATATCACGTCTATCCCTAAACCTGTAGATTCAACAACTTGGGAGAAGGTACAAGAGTATGTAGTGCAGCCTGGCGATACTATTCAAACCTCTAATGGTGCCGTGTTCTTTAAGGGAATGGAGCAAGCAGAAATGCAAGGTGATAAACTCAAAGATGCCCAGGTATTTAAAGCGAACTTAGTTGTGCAGTCCATCAGCGGAGTGAAGGAGGTAAGCCCCATGTATGTGCTCATGCCTAATACCTATTTTGGTATTCGTGAAGAAATGCCTGAAATTGGGCTGAGATTCCTGTTTGAGATCAGACCGGATGAAGAAGGTGCAAAAGCTGTACTCGAAATTGCCGAAGCAAAACCTCAGCCTAAGTACATTGTAATGAAGGCCATTATCTTCCCTTACATCAACTTACTCTGGCTGGGAACCATCGTGATGGTGATTGGCTTTGGCCTCGCTGCAGTGCAACGATTGAAGTAATGAAGTACAAGATTAGTTTCGTGGGTAGTGGGAATGTAGCCTGGAATTTGGCCAAGGCACTTGATCTTGCGGGTCATACCATCAATCAGGTAGTTAGTAGAAACGAAGAGCATGCAAAAGCTTTAGCAGAACAATTCGGAGCCTATTACGGAAGCGATTTCTCCTCTCTTTATAACGATTCAGATTTTATCATATTAAGTGTACACGACGATGCGTATGCAGATGTGATAAAGAATTTGAGTCCCGAGATTAAAGGAATTGTTTGTCATACGAGCGGAGCTACTGATATTTCTGTATTTAAGGACACCGGCTTCAAATGCGGGGTGTTTTATCCTTTACAATCCTTCAAAAAAGATAGAATCCTAGATTTTTTGAATATCCCGATGATGGTAGAATCGGAAAGTGAGGCGATTCAAAAACAACTTTTTCAATTAGCGGATGATATCTCCAACAAGGTGAGTATCGTCAATTCTTCTGAAAGATTGCGATATCATCTCGCAGCCGTTTTTGCCAATAATTTCACCAACTTTATGTACGTCTGTGCCAAACGATATCTGGATCAGAATGCCTTAGATTTTCAATATTTGATACCCTTGATTCAGGAAACTGCAAAGCGATTAGACTTTGATCATCCCGAGAATTTGCAAACCGGACCTGCTAAAAGAGGAGATAAAGAAGTGATCCAAAAGCAAATTGATATGTTGAGTGATGAGGAGCTTAAAAAGCTGTATGAAATCCTTTCACAAAGTATCATGACCTTAAATTGACATTGATCGTGGGCCTTTGTATATTAGTCGATTCATTGAACTTTTTATGGAGGAGACCAGTTTTAACAAGAAGTATTACAATGTATTTCAAGTATGTGAGGACTTTAGGCAACGCTTAAGAGAATTGCAGCGTCTTAGAATACGAAAGGATAATGAATCTGAGAAAGAAGAGAATGTTAGCTAAGAATTTGATAAAATATACATTTTTGAGCCTTGCCTTTTTGTTGGTGAATCAGGCTCAAGCGCAGATAGAAGAAGTTAATCCCAATATCAAGTGGAAATACATACGATCACAGGATCTCGATTTTTCTGCAGGTAGTGTATATCAGTTTGAGTTTCCGGCAGAAAAAGGCTTTGATTATATGTTTAACTTAAGCCATAATCTCAACGGAATTACAGCTCAGATGTATGTTTACGACATGCAATACAAACCCGTTGCTAAGATTAGCGATTCAACAAGCAATATAGCGAGTGACCTTCACTTTAATGTTGAATCAAATGGCACTTTTATTATCGTGCTAAGAATAACCGGAGATAAGATCGAGAATCAGGTGGTACCCACCAAACTCACTCTCATTCGAAGAGAAACGCTTTAATTACAGCCAGAAGTTAAAACTATCGCCTCGCAAACCTAGTCTTAGGGTTTCAAGCGGAATAACTTCATTCGGAGCGATATTACCAAGGTTCACATTATGGCCGTAAAGGTTAAGGAACCACACTTGCTGAGCTTTTAAGGGTGCTTCCCAGAGAATGGTGTCTTGAGGGATTTTAGTTAAGATTTCCTCGATTAAACCTGAACGGATTTCACCGGATTTTCTGAAAATACCAACTGTCCCGGATTCTCTTGCTTCGGCAATCACCTTCCAAACACCGGCATCGATTTCAGCCTGCATCATCTGTATCCATTTATAAGGTGGTATGATCTTTTCAGCATCCTTTGATCCTACTTCACTAAGAACAGTTACGTCTTTTGCAAGTGTGCGGATATAACCGCATTTTTCTTCTTCTGAGATGTCGATAGAACCATCGGATATCTCAGCATGAGTAATGCCGTAGGTATCTAAAAGTCTTCTGTAATCTTCAAACTGACCGCGGATTACATACGCTTCAAAAAGAGTTCCTCCAAAATAAACCGGGATACCGGCATTCTGATAGGTCTTAATTTTTTCTTTAAGATTAGGAGTAACAGCCGAAGTACCAAAGCCTAGCTTTACAATATCTGTTAAATCAGCAGATACACTAAGAAACTGTTCTACCTCCGGTATGCTCAAGCCCTTATCCATTACCATAGTTAATCCACTCTCACGCGGCTTCTGGGTACGGTTAGGAAGATTTTTTAGATTGAAGTCAGTATTTACCATGCTCTATTTTGAGAGGTACAAATCTATAATATTTGAGATAGTTTCATTGCTTTCCAGGAAGGGAGCGTACTCATACAGTAAGAAATACTCCTCGGAGTTCTGTTGTAGCGCGAGATGCAGGATTTCGTAGCCCTTCTGATAATTTCCTTTTTGAAATAAATAAGAAGCTAGTCTATAACTAAATCTATGATCATCTATGAAATCGGGTTGATGCTTCATGAGGGTCTCAATTGCAGCATCGATATCTTCAAATTCAAAAAGTGCCTGGGCAAGATCGAGGATGATTTCCGGTGTCTCCGGATCTATTTCAGCTGCTTTTTGATAGTGGAATATTGCCTTTTCCTTTTCTTGAGTAATAAGGTAGACTTCTGCCAATTCAATATGATATAGACTCTCAAATGGATCGTAGTCTATGGCGTAAAGTAGGTTTTTTGAAGCATCCCTGTACAAACCTTCTTTTTTATAAACTACTCCGAGTCCGTAGTAGGCGTCAGACAATCTACTGTCTATTTTAATTGCTTTGAGATAGAAATATTTTGCAGAATTATAATTGTCTAAATTCTCGTAACACTCTGCAATATTGCAATACACCTCAGCATCTGTAAGGTCGTTGTCCAATGCTTGATTTAAGAATTCAATCGCTTCTTCAAAAAGATCTAATTCCATTAAAGCATTGCCCTTGCCGAGATACCCCATGGTATTCTCATCATCAATGGCAATTGCATATTCAAAAGCAGTGATGGCCTTTCTGTAGTTTTCCAGTTTCTGATAAGTGAAACCTAAGAAGTACCACGCTGAATAATTAAAAGGATCTTCGTCAATAATGCGCTCGAGGAATTCTACCGCTTTTGGAGCATATCCATAATCGTAGAATAGCTTAACCAAATCCGGTAATACCGTATCATCAAAAAAGAAATCTTTAGGGAAAGAATTGAGGTAAGACAATGCTTTTCCCGGTTTGTTCAACAGAAAGTGGATTCTGGCTAGCTTAATGATCAGTTCTTCAGCATCCAGCCCCTCCTTTAAAGCCAGATGGTAGAAATCCACAGCTCTTTTGAACTGCATGTTTTGATAATAGGCATCGCCTAATAAACGTGCAATATCTCCATTATGTGGCTCCCTTGATAGTACATCCTCTAAAATTAAAATAGCAGATTTGGTGTCTTTTTTTGCAATGAGAACCTCAGCTTTTTTAATCTGATAGTAAGACTCAAAAGGGTAGGTGTGAATGCCGTAATTGATAGCACGTAAGGCTTTAGACCATTGCTCTTCATCGAGGTAGTAGTCTATAATCTCTTCGAGTTCATCGGTGTCGTAGAAAAAACTTTCACCACTTTCAAGCTGATGTTCAAAGTGTTTTGCTCTCTCCGCGATATCCCGATTATAAAGTTCTTCTGAATCCATTAATTGCTTTGAACGTTTAACAAATCTATCTCATTGTTGATTATATTTTGACCAATTATCATGTATAGCTTTGTTATTTTGCTAACATATTTTCCGCATGAAAAAAAGATTCTTCCTTATACTACTGGCTTTCTCTTTCATATCCGCGAAAGCGCAAATCATTACGCAGTCCGATTGGCAACAGCATATTTCATACCAGATTGAAGTAAGTCTGGATGATGTAAACCATACGCTGAAAGGTAAGCTAAACCTGGTGTATACTAATAATTCGCCTGACACACTGGCATCATTTTATATGCACCTTTGGCCGAATGCGTACAGCAGCGATAAAACGGCCTTGGCTAAGCAGCTGCTTGGAAATGGAAAAACCGATATGTACTATGCCGATGATGATGAACGAGGCGGGATTTCAGGAGTCAATTTTTTTGTAAACGGAGATGCAGTGACCTGGAATTACTATCAGAAACAACTCGATATTGCAGAATTAAAATTGAATGAGCCTCTGCTACCCGGTGAATCATTAACATTGAGCACCGATTTTATGGTGGATATCCCACTGGTATTTTCAAGATTAGGCCATGATGATCAGGATTACTACATCACCCAATGGTACCCTAAACCTGCGGTTTATGATGTGAATGGCTGGAATCCAATGCCGTACCTAGACCAAGGTGAGTTTTATTCTGAATTTGGAGAGTTTGAAGTGAGTGTTACCCTACCCGAAAACTATGTGATTGCGGCTACAGGAGAACTTCAGACGGAAAGTGAAAAAGAATTCAGACAAGAAAGAATCGACAATAGATTTGAAGAGGATACAGTACCACCAAGCTCTTCAACCATGAAAACTGTAGTGTTTACCGCTGAAAATGTGCATGATTTTGCTTGGTTCGCTTCCAAGAGCTTCAATATTGCAAAGTCTGAAGTTGAATTCGGAGGTAAAACCATCGAGACCTATGTCTATGCATACGAATACTCACCTCGTTTACTAGATCCTATTGCTACAGCTATCAAGCATTACTCTTCTCACGTAGGTCCGTATCCATATCCTCACGCTTCTGTTGTAGTTGGTGAATTGGAAGCCGGTGGAGGGATGGAGTATCCTATGATCACGCTCTGTGATATGACCCTCGACGAAGTGATTATTCACGAAGTAGGTCATAACTGGTTTTATGGAGTTTTGGGCTCAAATGAACGAGTTTATCCCTGGATGGACGAGTCTATCAATAGTTTTTATGATGGTACAGCCGAAGAACGCAATAAGTTTAGCGATGGGCAGGATCTTGCCTTTAGCGTGTTTTATAAAGATGCTGTTCTGGCGAATGAGAGCCAGCCTATTGGCGGACATTCAGCAGATTTTACCTGGAATAATTACGGGATCGTGGTGTATGGTATAGGTTCTGGTACATTTCATCATTTAAGAGAGTACTTAGGTCAGGCTGTTTATGACTCTGCTATGCATCATTACTACGAGAAGTGGATGTTTAAGCATCCTTTACCGGGTGATATGAAGCAAGCTTTCGAAGAGTCTACAGGCGAAGACTTATCTTGGTTTTTCAATGATATTATCGCCGAAGGCAAAAAAATGGACTACGGCTTGAAGGTGAAGAATGGCAAAGCAGTTTTATATAATAAAGGCGAAACGGCCGCTCCTGTTCCGGTAACCTATCCTCTTTTTGGCAAGGCAAAAACGGAATGGTATAGCGTTGCTCCGGGCGAAGAACTTATTTTGGAATTAGGAGATAAAGCCAGTACCGCCAGAGTTGATCCGGAAGGCTTAACCACAGATATTTTTTCAAATAATGATGCACCGGGAGCAAGAATAGTAGCCAAACCGTTTATTGGTAAAGATCTTAAAGGTGTGCGAGAGCTTTACCTTGCGCCCGCTATGGGCTGGAATCAGTACAATGGTTTTATGCTGGGTTTACTGATGCATAATTACAGTTTATCAAATAAAAGATTCCAATATCATCTGGCTCCGATGTATAGCTTTACTCAGAGTACTCTAGCAGGAGTGGCTCAGCTGAGCTATCATGGCGATATGAAAGGTCCGGGTGCAGGTATAGATTATAAATTGGACGTACGAAGATTTACCTGGACTCAGAACAATTTCACAGAGTTTCATTATAATAAAGTTTCTCCTTCTATAGAATTTCTCCTACCTAGAAAATCATATAGAAGCAAAAAAGAGAAAAAGATAGTAGTGGGAGTGGATCATATCTTTTTTAATCCGGCTTATGACGTGGAGGAAGCACGAAAAGAGAGTTTTAATCCGAACTATACGTATTTAAACCAGTGGTCTTTCATCACAATGGAATATCAATTTAAGAATGATCAGGAAATCAATCCACTCAGTTTCTCACTCGAATTAGAACAAGGATTTACAAGTAATAATATTCTGTTCGGTATGAGGGATACAAGCTTTGCCGGTGGTGATACGCTAGTTAGCTTCCCAAGAACGGGTGATAGCTTATCTAAGAGTAATCACACCAAAATTTCAGCAACTTTTAATTATAAATTAGACATTGGAATCAAGAACAAACCCCTTGAGATTAGGGTATTTGCTTCATATTTTATTGAGCCTGCCGAGAACGGTTACTTCGACCATTTAGTGAGCAATGCAGGTTTAACACGTGACTACCGCTTTAGAGAGTATGCATTACACAGAAATGCAGACTACGGCATGTTTAGGAATCAAATTTCAACCTTTAAGGAGCAATCCAAATTTGTTGGAATCCTTGGGCAGTCTGATCGAATGATTGCCAATATCAATATTTTCGTTCCTATACCCGGTAAGATCCCTGTACGTCCATACCTCGAGCTACTTACCTACACCGATATAGATAAAAGTAGCTTTAATAAAAGCGAAGCAAGCTTGATCTATAATCTGGGCATAGAATTACGAGTAATCCCAGATGTGTTTAATGTTTATTTCAATTTGGCGCAGTCTAATGATGTGACTACTGCACAAGAATCATTTCAAGGTATAGACAAATTCCATGAACGTATTACATTCACGCTTAAGCTCAACGGCTTAACTCCGGCTAATGTCAAGAAGAGTATAAGCTTGTTTTAATTAGATGTTTCCTTCATCGGCAAAGGAATAATAAGAATCACCTGCAATAATAAGGTGATCCAATATGGCGATGTCGAGTTGGCTGCCGCCGGCTTTGATTTTTCGGGTGAGGGCAATATCGGCCTGACTCGGTTTCAAATTTCCCGAAGGATGGTTATGACATAGTATCATACCACTTGCACTGTGTTCCAAAGCGGTTTTAAATATCCTTTTTGGGTCGGCTACGGTGCCACTAACGCCTCCTTCACTAATTTTATAGGGCTTGATTACCTGGTTTCTTCGATTTAAGAGAAGAATCCAAAATTCTTCATAGCTCTTGGTGCTTAACATAGGACCTATGATATCATAGGCGTCTACACTGCTGCTGATTAAGGGTTGATGATTCTTGCGAACCTGATTCCTGCGGTTAGCCAGTTCGAGAGTAGCTACTATGCTAATCGCTTTTGCAGGACCAATACCTTTTATTTTTTGGAGTTCGGCTACTGTGCTGCGCGATAAACTCTTTAAATCGTCTGAAACAGAGGAAAGTACCCTGCGAGATAGATCGATTACAGAACTGCCGGCCTGGCCCGATCCTAAAATGATGGCCAATAGCTCTGCATTGCTCAAGGCTTCTTTGCCTTTTGAAAGTAATTTCTCCCTGGGCTTGTCGTCTTCTGCCCAATGTTTGATGCTGCTCGATTCTTGCACGAATCAATAATAAAAAAAGCCGAAGTGGTTAGCTTCGGCTCTCTTGTAATATTTTAGCGAACGGATTAATTTAATCCATTTACGTGCTTAGTCAAGGAACTTTTCAAGTTCGCTGCTTTGTTTTTGTGAATGATGTTGCGTTTTACAAGCTTGTCAAGCTTAGAAAAAGTTTCTTTTAAAAGCTCTTCTGCTTCTTTCTTGTCTTGAGAATCGCGAACTCTTTTTACCCAAGTTCTGGTTGTTTTATGCTGGTATTTATTACGCAGTCTTTTCGCTTCGTTGCTTCTTATTCTCTTTAGCGCACTTTTATGATTTGCCATTACTTTGTCTTAAAGGGCTGCGAATGTACAAAAACTTATGAAAATATTATAATAATTCTTCATCTCTACAATCCCATTCATAGTCTCTCTTTTTAGGTGTGATTTCCAGAGCATGGTTAGACACCACAACAGTGCTGTTCGAAGGGATGTCACCTTTTATATAGCAACCCGCGCCAATTGTAACATTGTCGCCTATTTTAGTGCCTGCTACAATGTTGCAATTGGAGCCAATCCATACATTGTTTCCAATCGAAATTCCTTTGGTATGGCTCTTTTGGCGATGATCGTATTTATAGTGATTCGTGCTGGTTAATGTGCTATTTGGACCGATATGGACATTATAGCCCATCTTAATTCCTCCGGATGCATTGATGTAGATTCCCAAATTATCCCCGGGGTCGCAACAAATTCCTTTCTCTATTCCAGGCCAATCTACAATCTTTGATCTGAAGTCTACCGGCCAGGGAACGGCTCCGTTGATCCTCAAAATTTTCTGAAAGAAGAAATACTGTTTTATCACCTGGTAGTGGTACATATAGCCTTTCCTCGGACGTTTGTATTCCGGCCAGCACCATTTTACCCATACCCTAAATAGGGAATCGTCGAGAGCGAGTATGATCTTTTTTAAGATTGATTTCATCCGATCTGGCTTCGAATATATTGTAATGCTAGAACTAAAGGAATTAGTATGCCGAATAAGAGCAGAGTTTTGAGTAGCAGTGATTTTCCCAGAAGCTTAAAGAAATAGTTCAAAATAAAGAGCCTCATCACACCACCGGCAATTGCAAAAGCGGCAATGGCGTCTAGCGTGTCCCAGCCATTAACAAAGGTGAAATATAGCGTTCCGCCGGTAACGATAATAAAGCTGATGTTGTAAATGAGCTGCTGCTTCAGCTTGTCGTATACCACAAAAGAGCTAGAAAACGGACTGGTTAAAAACATGGTGAAATAGAACAAGATTAAGACCTGGGCCATTTGACCGGATGTGGTCCATTTATCACCCAGAATAAAAGGGAAAATAACATCACCCCAAACAGCAACCGCTATTACCGGAATTACGCCCAATAGTACCAAGAAATTAAATAGGGAATGAGAGATCTCGGCAGTGGCTTCTTGATCTGTTCTCAACCTCGCAATTCGTTCGTAAAAGACCTGAGATACGGCCATTGCCAATAAACTCAATGGGATATAGGTCAGTTTCTGTGAAATTCCATAAAAACCGGTATTGCTTTCCCCGGCAAAGGCCGTAATCATAAATGCCGGCATATGCAAAGCCAAAGTATTGACCAATGCTGCAGGTGCCGAAATTTTCGGAAACTGTTGATACTCCTTAAAAACCGATTTGAGTCGGTCTACAGTTGTGTCAAACCACTGAATAGAGCTATTCCTTCCGATATGGATGAATCCAAGTACTTGACCAATAATATGCCCGATGATCAGACCATTGCCTTTAATCAACTCAACCACAATATGCAGAAACTTGTAGGATGTAGCGGATCCTGCGCTAATCATTCGGTTAATGCTAATTCTTTGATACTTCTTTTGTCTGTTTCTCCAATGCACTAAAGCTTCAATACAGCCGGTGATAGCAAAAACAGGAGATACCACATATAACCAAGGCGCTTCTTCTAATCCAAATAGAGTACAAATTTGACGGTGAAAAACTACGGCAATCAAACTGAATACGGCACCAAAGCTCAAGTTCAACAGCATGCTTAATCGGGTGAGGTCTTTGGCTTTTTCCTCGTCATCCTCAGCAACAATGGCTACTTCAAAACGCAAACCTGAAAACACGACACAAACCGCGATAATGCTTTGAAAAACGGTTACTGCACCAAATTCTTCCGGACTGTAAAATGCCGTTAAGAAAAGTGTGGCAACAAAGCCAATAGCCTGAGCTACAAGCGAGCCGCTAAAAAGCAGTCCGGCACTTTTAATAAATGAAGATCGAAGAGATGTGATTTTCAAGGTTTACTGAACAGTGCTTTGAATTTGTTTCTTTCTATTATTAATATCGTTAAGGTGCATACAAAAACCACCATAGCGTATAAAAATAAGGTGTAGTCTCCGTATACCTCAAGACCTAAACTCGTGAAATGAAAGAAAATTGCTCCTGAAATTACTCCAATGCCAATTAGTGCTCCCCAATGTCGAAACTTTGGAATGAGTAAAAGTATGCCTGCAATCAACTCTACAATTCCCGAACCATAGTGCCCCCAGGGCTCCATTCCTACAGTTTCGAAAATGTAAATACTCTCGGGCTGACCCGTAAACTTAAAGTACAAAGTCTGTAGCAGAATCAAAGCCGCCAGTATCGACAAAATCCATAACAAGAGTTTCATATGTTCAAATATAAACCTTCGGTATCCAAGCAATTCAAATTGATGTAATTTCGCATACTCTTATTCATTGGTAAACATAACCGACGAGCAATGGGTCAATTGGATTGATGCCCTTGCAGATGATGATTATGTCATCATCGACGATTTTATACCGCAAGCCCTTTTCGAGCGTATATCTCAGTTTTTTCGCGAAAAGCGCGAACAAGACGATCTTAAAAAAGCAGCTATTGGGAGTGGGGCTCAGACTCAGGTTAAGAAAGACCTCAGAGGAGATTTTATTTATTGGTTAGATCAAAAAGAAGATGTTGAGCTTCAAGATTTGTATGAATTACTCGAGGACCTTAAATCTGCACTTAACCGCTATTGCTTTTTAAGCTTATCGGGATTTGAAACTCACCTGGCACTTTACCCTGAGGGAACGTATTATGTTCGACATCTGGATCAGTTCAATAACAGAAATAACCGAATGATCTCCTTCATTATCTACCTCAACGAGGAATGGCAAGAAGGAAATGGAGGAGAGTTGGCCGTTTTTAAAGAGGATCGAGAAATATTGATATCACCTATCGCCAGAAGATGTGTCATGTTTAGAAGCGATACTTTAGAGCATGAAGTGAAGCTAACCCATGTTCCCAGAATGAGTATTACCGGCTGGATGCTCTATCAACCTCCAATTGTTGGACAGATTTTAACTTAAGCCTATTCCATCCCGGCATTCCCATTATCTTTGCGCCTTCATTTTCAAACATGTCTGAAGAACGCTTTAAAAACGTAATATCACACGCCAAAGAATACGGATTTGTATTCCAAAGCTCCGAAATCTATGATGGTTTAGCTGCAGTGTACGACTATGGTCAAACCGGAGTGATGCTCAAGAAAAACATCAGAGAATACTGGTGGCAAAGTATGGTGCAATTACACGAGAATATCGTGGGGATTGACGCTGCAATCTTTATGCATCCAAAGACCTGGAAAGCCAGTGGTCACGTCGATGGATTTAACGATCCTATGATCGACAATAAAGACTCAAAGAAAAGATACAGAGCAGATGTCTTGATTGAAGAATACATTGAAAAGTACGTTCAGAAGATAGAAAAAGAGGTGGCTAAAGGGATTAAGCGATTTGGCGATGATTTTGATGAAGAGCAATTCAGAAAGACCAATCCAAATGTGCTTCGATCTCAAAATAAAATAGACGAGGTAAACGACCGTATGAAAACGGCTTTGGAGGCCGGGGATTTAGACGGACTCAAACAGCTTATTTTGGATCTTGAAATTGCTTGTCCTATCTCGGGCAGTAAAAACTGGACCGATGTTCGTCAGTTTAACCTGATGTATAGCACTCAAATGAGTGCGACCGATGGGGAGAGCCAAATTTACCTTCGTCCGGAAACTGCTCAAGGCATTTTTGTAAACTACCTTAACGTTCAGAAAACGGGTAGAATGAAACTTCCTTTTGGTATCGCTCAAACCGGTAAGGCCTTCAGAAATGAGATCATTGCTCGTCAATTCATTATGAGAATGAAGGAGTTTGAACAAATGGAAATGCAATTCTTTGTTCAACCCGGTACTGAAAAAGACTGGTTTGCTTATTGGAAAGATCAACGTATAAAATGGCATCAGAGTTTAGGTGTGGCTCCGGAAAACTACAGATTTCACGACCATGTGAAACTCGCACATTACGCCAACGCTGCTGTGGATATTGAATACAACTTCCCCTTTGGGTTTAAAGAAGTTGAGGGTATTCATTCTCGAACCGATTTCGATTTGAAACAACACCAGGAATTCAGTGGTAAGAAGCTTCAATATTTTGATCCTGAAAGAAATGAAAGCTATGTTCCATATGTAGTTGAGACTTCTATAGGATTGGATCGTATGTTTTTGGTTTTACTGACGGATGCTCTAAAGGAAGAGGATTTAGGTGAAGGTCAGACTAGAACAGTGTTGCAATTACCACCCGCTCTAGCTCCGTATCAATGCGCAATTTTGCCCTTGGTGAAGAAAGATGGTTTGCCTGAGATGGCAGATACTATTTTCAAAAAGCTGCGTTTGAAGTACAACTGCTTTTACGAGGAGAAAGACTCGATTGGTAAGCGATACAGAAGGCAAGACGCTATCGGTACTCCGGTTTGTATCACAGTGGACCATGAAAGTCTCGAGAACAACGATGTTACTTTGAGGTTCCGCGATTCTATGGAACAGCGCCGAGTGAAAATAGATGAGATTTCTGCGATTCTCGAAAAAGAGGTGAGTATGAGTCACCTCCTCGAGAAACTTTTAGACTAATCTCTATCTTACATTTATTAATTTCTTCTCAAGAACAGTATGAATTCGTTCATACAGTAAATCTCCTTTCACCGGTTTGGTGAGATAATCATCCGCACCGAGCTTAAGGACTTGTTTTTTGGTTTGTTCTGTAATGTCTGCGGTTAAAGCGATAATTGGGATATTGATTAGGTCTATGCCAACTTCGCCGCTTCTGATAGCAGCAGTAGCTTCAAAGCCGTCCATTACCGGCATTTGAAGGTCCATCAGAACAATGTCGAATTCTTTTTCTTTCAGGATGTCTAATCCTTCTTTTCCGTTATTGGCTATTTCAATGCTGGTATTATCCCATTGTTCAATCAACATTTTTAAGACCATTTGATTCATTTCATTGTCTTCCACATAAAGCACTCTTAAGGGATGATCCATTGGGTCAGCACTTACTTTTTGATCCTCTTTATGTACGCCTTTAATGAATTTATAATCTAAATCTACTTCGCAGATTACACCGCCTTTTGGCTTATTTCTGATGGAGATGTTGCCATTTTGAAGGTCGACAAAAGTTTTAGCCAGATATAAGCCCAGTCCTAATCCTCCAAATTCACGTTTGTCCATGAAGGATTTCTTGGTGAAGGATTCATAAATGGTGGCCATTTTATCATCGCTGATCCCCGTTCCGGTATCTGCGATGTTAAAATTGAGGCTGGTAATCTTGGCTTTAGTTTTAGCTGTGACTTCAAAATTGATTACCCCACTCTCAGTAAATTTCACAGCATTGTCTAGAAGATTGCCGAGAATCTGACGTAGTTTTTCTTCGTCGCCTTCAAGTTCCTGAGGTAGTTCTCCTTTGATCTCATGATTGAAAAACAAGCCTTTGATTTGCGCTTTTTCTCTAAATTCTTCGGCCAGATCATCTATGATGGGTTTAGGATTGAATCGGCTGATTTGCAATTCCTGATTTCCTTTCTCAATCTCAGTGAAATTTAGAATGTCGTTAATCAAGCTCAATAAATTTTCCGAAGATCCTTGAATAAGTTCAAGCTTTCTTTTTGCCTCTTTATCTTCCTCTCTATGCTTCAAAGAAGAGGTAACTCCCATGATTAGGTTTAGTGGAGTTCTAAGCTCGTGACTAATGTTAGAAAGGAAAGAGGATTTCATCTCATTGGCATCCTTTGCTCTTTGCAGGGCGAGTTTCTGATTCTCTTCGTTTTGCATTCTCAGAAACTTGATACGATTTGCCATCGAAATCGAAAGGAAAATTACCTCTAAACCTGTCCCGAATTTGGGTCCGTTTTCAGAGAAGAAGGAATGAGGAATGGAGTTGAAATTATTGAGAATGAAAACCACGAAACCCATGGCTAAAAAGCTGATACCAAATTTGAAGTAATTATCTACCGGCACTTTTTTTATTCCCAGGTGAATCACTGAAGTGATTAATAATAATAAGATGATGAGGCCTATTCCGTTGGCAGCAGGGTATCCTATGGGCAAGTATTGAGGAATTAGTAGTAGCGCACCGAAGTTGATCGCCAGAACTATATAAATCACATTAAATGTTTTCTTCATGTAGGGCAGTTTCTCTTTCATGTTAAGGAAGAATTCTCCGTACTTACCCAAGAAGAAGGCCGCGATAAAGGCCATAATCAGAACCATTCTATCATTCAACCATGAAGCATCCGGTGTAATGTATTGATGAGCAAAGCCGTCAATAGCAAACTGCATTAAAGCGATAAAGAATACGTACAAACTATAATAGAGGAAAGTACGGTCTTTCATCCCGAAGGAGAAAAACAGATATAAAATTCCAGCCAGTAAAAGAATACCATAAAACAAACCGTAGAAGATTTGTTCGTCGTAGGTAGCTTTAATTAAACTCTGTGTGTTATGAAGAATTACCGGTACTTGCAGAGACTCTCCATCACTTTTCATCTCAACATGTGCCATTGCTGTTTCACCGGCATCAAGGCTAAATTGAAATATTGATTTTCTATGGGGAACTGCTTTTTGTTCAAATGGAATAGCATCTCCATTAAATTGAATTTCAATACTTTGATCCGCACGCTGCAGATACAGATTTACCGAATCAATAATGGGTCGAGCTGTTTCTAAGAAGAAGGTCTGTTGTTCTTTACTCTTGTTATGAATTGGAACCTTCAGCCAGTAGTATTCTTGGGTGAATCCAATATCGCCCAGCGTATTGAGCTTCACATAGTCTAAATTGGCAGTTCCGCTAATCACATCCGTGTAGGAATACGCTTTGTTGCCTGCAAAAGCGAGCTCAGCATGATCTCGTAAAGATTTTGAATCAGTAATGGATGCTTGCAATCCGGACGCACAGAAAAGTAACGCCAAAAGAAGAAAAGCCTTTAAATTGGTAGTCATAGCAGTAGTAGTTAGTAAAAAGTGTGGTTCGCAGTGGTTAAGTGCTTTATTATGAACCGAATTCAAAAATAATACATACTCCTTGCTATACCAAATTCTCTCTTTGGTAAGGTTAGTAAACATAGCATTAAAGTTTTTGGATAAGGCCTGTAACTTATCCGTACCAGTTGGTTACGATAATTTGGTGGTCTTGTATCTCTAAAATGGTGATTTCTTGAGCTCGCAAGCAAAGAACAAGGTGTAGTAACCTGATTATCAGCATTTAATGCTTTGTTTTTTTTGAGGGTATTATGAGTCAGTTAAGTGCTGTATCCTTATCTTTGCCGCCTTATTTTTATCATGTACAGAACTCATACTTCAGGCGAATTAAGAATATCTCATGTTGGACAAGAAGTTAGCCTTAGCGGCTGGGTGCAACACAGAAGGGATTTTGGTGGAATGACCTTTATCGATCTTCGCGATCGTTACGGAATAACTCAACTTTCCTTTAATGAAGAACTCAATGCAGATCTTAATGAAAAAGCGAGAAAACTTGGACGCGAATTTGTGATTCAGGTGAAAGGCGAAGTAATAGAGAGAAGCAATAAAAATGAGAATATTCCTACGGGTGATATTGAAATCAAGGTAAATGAGCTAAACATACTCAATGCCTCAAAAGTTCCTCCTTTCACTATTGAAGAGGAAACTGATGGGGGAGAAGAGCTTCGATTGAAATATCGTTACTTGGATTTGCGCAGAAAGCCTGTGCAGGAAAAAATTGTACTTCGACACCTTTTAAATAAAACGGTTAGAAACTACCTAGACGCTCAAGGATTTATCGATGTAGAAACACCATATCTAATAAAATCAACGCCGGAAGGTGCACGAGATTTTGTGGTGCCTTCTCGCTTAAACGATGGTGAGTTTTATGCATTACCACAGTCTCCTCAAACTTTTAAGCAATTGTTAATGGTAAGCGGTTTGGATAAATACTATCAAATCGTAAAATGCTTCAGAGACGAAGATTTTAGAGCAGATCGTCAGCCCGAATTTACTCAAATCGATTGCGAAATGAGCTTTGTGGAACGAAAGGATGTTCTCAATACTTTCGAAGGCCTTATCCGTAAAGTATTTATGGAGGTTAAAGGAATAGATCTAGGCGAAATTCCGGTGTTAAGCTATGATGAGGCCATGCGGAGATTTGGTTCTGATAAGCCCGATATGCGTTTCGGAATGGAATTCAACGATATTTCAGATGTGGCACAGGGCAAAGGCTTTGGAGTATTTGACTCTGCGGAATCTGTAATTGCTATTAATGTCAGCGGCGGTAATAGCTTCACTAGAAAAGAGCTAGATGGTTTTACAGACTATGTTAAACGACCACAAATTGGGGCTAAAGGGTTAATCTATTGTAGAATTAACGAAGATGGGACCTTTAAGTCTTCAGTAGATAAATTCTTTAATCAAGATGATCTTAAGCAATGGGCGACCCAATCTCATGCTCAACCCGGAGATATACTGTTTGTTTTGAGCGGAGACACAGCTGCTGTTCGAAAACAAATGAATGAGCTTAGATTGCATTTAGGTAATTTGCTCGGACTCAGAAAGCGCGATGAATTTAGAGGTGTTTGGGTGGTTGATTTCCCATTACTCGAGCAAGACGAAGAAAGCGGAAGATGGCATGCAATGCACCATCCATTTACTTCGCCGGTGCTTTCAGACCGAGAATTAATGAAAACAGATCCCGGTGCTGTGAAAGCAAATGCCTATGATCTTGCGATTAACGGAATGGAAGTGGGAGGTGGAAGTATTCGTATTCACGATAGAGAATTGCAGCAGGAGATGTTTGATCTTCTCGGTTTTACTGCTGAAGAAGCTCAGGCTCAATTTGGTTTCTTGATGAATGCCTTTGAATACGGCGCTCCTCCGCATGGGGGAATTGCTTTTGGTTTAGATCGATTGGCTGCTATCCTGGCAGGAACGGAATCTATTCGCGATGTAATTGCATTCCCAAAAAATAACATGGGCCGAGATCTGATGATCGATGCGCCTTCGCCTTTGAACGAAGAGCAGAAAAAAGAATTGGGATTATAATCTTATTTCGTGCAACCCTTAAAAGAATGTTCTGTATATAAGGGTAACAGTATTGAAATATGAAAAACATAATCTTAATCAGTTTATCCGTTTTATTTTTTAGCTCTTGCGTAAAAGATAGAATTAGAATTAAACCATCTTCTAATATTACAACAGTAGAAACCTCTGCAGGTTCTTTTGACGAGCTACAAGTTGAAGATGCAATGCAGGTGTTTGTGAGTTTCACAAACGCGAATGAAAGTATCAAAGTAGAAGCAAATGACAACTTACACGAGTTTATTGAAATCAATAACATCGATGGAAGGTTAGAGGTAGGCCTTGAGCGCGGAGTTAGTATTAGAGGAAACGCCACTTTAAAAGTGCATATTTTCACGAATAATATTCATACTTATGATATTTCAGGAGCGAGCTCGGTTGATCTGAGAAGCTTTTGGAGTGGTGAAAATTTAAGAGTGGATGCTTCAGGTGCAAGTTATTTCGAAGGTGCAATTGATGCCACCAACCTTAACTTAGACCTGAGTGGTGCGTCCAATGCAGATCTTCGAGGGAATGTGCAGAACATGAAAGCAGAGGCGTCCGGTGCAAGTACCATTAGAGACTTCGATCTTGAAGTAGAAGATCTAAACCTGGATTTAAGCGGAGCAAGTAATGCTGATCTAACGGTGAATAATTCTATTATTCTGGAAGCCAGCGGAGCAAGCACTTTAAGATACAGAGGAAACCCGAGTATAGAATCATTAAATCTATCCGGTGCTTCTAATATTAAAAAAGATTAAGAAGTAATTGATTAAAAATAAAAAAGGACCCGTCTTGGCGGGTCCTTTTTATTAGTATCCTATTTTACTTATGAAGTAAACTTTTCGCTTTTTCTGCAGAAAGCCTTTGTCATTGTCTTTAATTTTAGCTTGACCGTAATTAATAAAATATCGATCGTACCAATATTGATTTGTAGAAAATCCTCTTTTAACCTCTTCACTTTCATCTCCGGTTTCTATCCACTCCCAGTTTCTCTCATTTAAAGTCTCGCCTTCGTAATCAAAAGCCATGGTAATAATTGAGCCATAGCTCGAGAAAACCATAGAAATCTGAGTTTCTAAATCTTCAGCAACGCTAATAAACTTTATAGGTCGCATAGGCTTATAGCTCGGCCACATCTCAAAAATATTATCCCATAATAGATCGCCTTCTTCATTAAATGCTGCTAGCATAGCATGGGTGTATTGATAACCATCAAAAACCTGACGAGTTCTGGTTACCGTTTGCCCGTTCACTGTAGTGGTATAAGTTTCTGTTCTGTAGGTGGCATAATAAGCCTCACCCAAGAATACATACTTGCCATTCTTGTAAATTATTGGATGAGTTTCAATATTATAACTAATTGCAAGTTCTTTGCCTCTTGACGCTTTCCTATCTTGCTTTTTCTTGAGTTTTTCTACTCTTCTATCGGGCAAATAGTTTAAGAAATTTTCAAGGTCCAAGAAGTTATAAAAGCTGATATCAGACCTTACACCATTCTTTAATATCCCAAAATAAATCCCTTGAGAAGCTTTACTTGTACCAACACCATAGGTTCCGGTGAATGCGTATTTATCATCTTCTACTTTGGTAATAGTAACATCCAGTAAATTATTGTCGATGTTCCGATCTATGCGGGTGTTTAAGGTCCTTTCTCCGTCCGAGTTAAATCGCATCACATGCATTTCGGTCTCTTTTCTCTTGGCTCCCAGAACAAAAACGAAAAGCTCATCTGCTTCCTCCAGAACCTGGAAATTTTGGATATTGTATTGTTTTAGTTTGAAGTCGTCTAGCTCAATTACAATCTTCTTTAAGGCTTCAGATTCCAGGTCTAACTTGTAGATCATTTTTTCCCTTCTTCCTTCTGCCATCATGTAAACAGAGTTGCCTACAACGGCAATGTCTGTAATCCAATCACTTCGGTCAAACTCGCCTTCAATCGACCTCATTTTCATTGAAGGGATATCGATTTCAAGGATGGAGTAGCTTCCGCTCTTTTTACGGAAAAGGCAGTAAAATTTATCGTCAGAATGAAAATATTCATCTAGATAAAAACTTACATGCAATTCAAAATTCTCTTCTTCAATGAGTTTTAAAGTGGTATCGTACAACTGAAAACGCCAAAGATCTTGCTGATTTTCAGCCTTATCTCTCTTGGTCATTACCAGTACGCCTAAATTTCCGAATGGCACAATATTCTCGTCGCCATAGCCATCTCTAATTTCAAACTCAATTCGCTCTTCGAGTGTGATTTGTGCACTTCCTTGCAGAACAAATGCCGCTAGAAGCACAATAAATAGTATTTTTTTCATAGTATGTATTGGGGAAGAGCAGGGGCTCAACCATTGATTAGGGCTGAAAAATACGGATTTTAACTAATTCTAACCAAAATACTCAGCGTATTGATTCTCAGTTTCGTAGAGTTTAATGGCGTGAAGCTCAACCCCTTCGGGTAAAGTATCCTTTAATTGGTCCCAAATCGCAATGATGATATTTTCAATACTGGGGATTACATCATTTAGAAAATCCACATCAATATTAAGGTTGTTATGGTCCAATTTGCTTATGACCTTTTCATCCAGTATTAGTTTCAACCTTTTTAGGTCCATTACAAACCCGGTATGTTCATCCGGACTCCCTTTTACAGTAACATAAATATCGAAATTATGTCCATGCCAATTATGATTGGCACACTTACCAAATACCTCGAAATTCTTCTCTTCAGACCAAGCCGGATTATACAGTTTATGCGCTGCATTAAAATGCATTTTCCGTGTTACATATACTATCTTTTTCTCGCTCATACCTTTTGGCGCTACAAATATACTTTGTTGAATAAGGACATTCACTAAATTTGGAGCAAAATGGCAATAGTTGTAACGGGTGCCGCCGGTTTTATCGGCTCAGCTTTGGTTTCTTACCTCAATTCTAAGGGGCAAACCAATTTGATATTGGTTGATGACTTCACTAAAGATGGAAAATCTGCACGAATAGAACGCTTTCAGTATATGCAATGTATTGATCGTGAAGATTTTTTGAGCTCATGTAATTTTAGTCAGATTGAATTTGTGTTCCATATTGGAGCTCGAACCGATACAGCTGAAATGGATGTTGACTTATTCAATAAGCTTAATCTCGACTACTCTAAAGCCATTTGGTTGAGGTGCTCAGAAACGAATACTCCACTTATTTACGCATCCTCTGCTGCTACATACGGCGATGGTAGCCTTGGATTTGATGACGAAAAAGAAATTGATCAATTACAGCCTTTGAATCCTTACGGACAAAGTAAGCAGGATTTTGATCTATGGGTGGAAGAACAAAATGACGAACCTCCCTTTTGGTGCGGTTTGAAATTCTTCAATGTTTTTGGCCCTAATGAATACCATAAAGGCAGAATGGCTTCTGTTGTTTTTCATGCTTTTAATCAAATCAAAGCTTCGGGGAAGCTTAAACTGTTTAAATCGCATAGAACTGATTATGAAGATGGACAGCAGAAACGCGATTTTATATACATTAAAGACCTGCTAGATCTAATCTGGTTTTGGTATACGGATAGAACACAGTCGGGCTTATACAATGCGGGGACAGGTAAAGCTCATACTTTCTTAGAACTTGCTGGTGCAATATTTGCTGCAATGGATGCTGAAGAAAACATTGAGTTTATTCCTATCCCTGAGGATATTCGAGATAAGTATCAATATTTCACCGAAGCAAAAATGGATAAGACGATCAAGGCAGGCTACGAGAAGGGCTTCACACCTTTGAAGGATGCTGTCTCCGATTATGTCCGCAATTACCTCGTTAAAGGAGCATCATACTGAATAGAAATAAAATCATACCACTTGTCCTGTGGACACTAACTCTTGTCTTTGCTGCGATCTTAGTTATTGAAGTTCGAGAAGAGGAAGGGCATAGAAAAGCAAGGAAGATATCACAAAGAATTAACGAGTTTGTGGCTGAAAAAAATCTGGAAGCGGATCGTTATTTCGACGAGATTTTACCTGTTTCCTTTGGCTCTGAGCATGTAGATGAAGCATATGAAATTCGAGAAGATAAATGGTATCTCATCGTTTATGAAGACGGTAAGGAGAAGTTCTGGAATAGTAATAAAATAACCCTCGACAGTGGTGTTATGATGCAAAAGGAGTTTCCGGTATACTACAAATTCGGAGATGATTTTTATGTATTATTTAACAATGATAGCGGTGCATATTTAGCCTATCGCATTGCCAATGATGGAGCACTTAATTCGAGTTTAGAAGATTTCTATCCAGAGCTAAAGAAGTTTAATTTGGTGGAAGAATCTGAAGACTCTGTTCTACCTCTAAAAATGCTCAATTTCTATTATCAACCCACAGAAAGTGGTAAAGATTGGGCTTTTGTGATGTTGCTTTTTGGAGTTCTTCTGGTCTTGTTTTTCTATTATCTAAGAAAGAAAAGAGCAGGCTTGGCCGCGATAACGGCTTTTGTCTTAGTAATTATTGATATCGGGTTTTATCCCCTGCTTAAATCACTAGATCTCGAAACTTTTATTCTCTACCAGCCCGGAATTTATGCCAGCAGCGATATACTTGGTTCTCTTGGACTTCTTATAAACCACATTCTGGCTTCTATACCTCTAATCTTCCTGCTTCGGTTTTTGAGAAGAGAATATGAATGGCCCATTTTCTTTAGAGTTCTCCTTTATGCCCTTGTGTTTTTTGCTGTAGACCTTACCGCCGGTGTGGCCGAAGGCTTAATCCTTGATAGCACCATCTCTTTCAACTTTGAAGAATTTTACGCTATCTCGAAATTTAGTCTGATTGCTGTAGTGATTATTGGTCTACTCGGAATAGGAGTCTGTTTCTTGATCAATGCGAGCAGAATGACCCAAGATTTTAAGACCACCGGAGGCCGTCTTGGAATTGCCATTGCAGCAACTGCTTTTATTCTGTTTCAGATGTTCGACGCCGATAGAACCTTGCTGATTTTACTGCTGTATGTGTTGTTTACACTTGTTGTTGTAGCAGTCATTGCATGGGTTCAGTCGCAGCGCATCAAGCTGGTTTTGATTTATGTTCTTGTAGTTATTGCCGGAAGTTGGATTATTTCGAAGGCGGACCAGAAGCGAGAGTATAATTACATCAGTTTATACGCTTCCAAATTGGTGGCAAATCAAGATTTAAGGACAGAATACATCTTAAAATCTTTTGAAGACCGATTGGCTGAAGAGTTTCTGAAACCGGAGGATTACGATAATTTCTCCATTCGTAAAGACTTGGTTGAGAACAGAATCAAGCGTTTATATTTCTCAAATTATCTCGAAAAATATGAGCTGCGACTAATCAGCTTTGATTCGCAAGGGACGAATATCAACGACAACAAACTGTATTCCTTTGAGAAGCTCGACAGTATTTATAACTTCAATACCAAAAGAACAGTAAGTAACTACTTCTATCAGGTAAATAAACCCGATAAATTTAATGGCTATCTGGCCAAGTATGAGAATTGCGATATCAACGGGCATTACGGTACCACGTTTATTTTACTGCAACCCAGGGTCATTCAGTCTGAATTCTTATATCCCGAAGTATTTGCAAATCAGCGCAAGAAGGAACTCGTAAATCTCGATGATTATTCTTATGGGATCTATTTCAACAGAGAACTCATCAGTCAAAAAGGGAGCTACGAATACAGCCTAAATTTAGATCATGATTGGCATTCCGCTTGCGTGGGGGATGAAGAACATAAGCACTATCATTTTGCAGACATAGATCAGTTTGACGTAATCCTGAGTAAAGATGATAAAACATGGAAAAGCAGTATTTCGATTATCACGTTCACTTTTATCTGTCTTCTTCCGCTTTGTGCTCTACTCTTGCTTTTTACGGTTTTGTATTTTGGTCGTGATAATCTCATAGTACAAAAACTTATCGATTTCAAAGGTCGACTCCTAAGTACCCGTATTCAGTTCTCGTTAAGCATTGTACTCTTAGTGGGACTCTTAATGTCGGTCTATATTATTTTCATTTATATCAGAACCAATTACAATACTAGTTTAGAGAATAAATTGCTAGTCACCATTAAGAATATTAGCACACAGTTTCAAAACTCCATCGACCTCGAACAGAAATTGTACGATGAAGAACAGAGACAATTGATTTTAAATGAGGAATCGAGTGCTTTTAGGGTGGATATTAATATTTACGATCAGTTTGGGAGATTGCTGAGTACTACAAAGCCTTATCTGGTTCAGGAAGAGATTATGGGCGATTTGATGAATCCCCGCGCCTATACCGCTATGAATCGGGACCGCTATTCTCAACTATTGCTACAAGAAGAATTAGAAGGATCTGATTATTTATCTGCCTATGTGCCGCTCTTCAATGGTAGGAATGAGGTAATTGGTTATTTGAATACACCCTATTTTGCTAAGAACGAAGAGCTGAATAAACAGATTTCGACCGTTCTAATCAATGTAATCAATATCTATTTTCTGTTGATGGTTGGAGGTTTGATTTTAGCGCTGGTCTGGTCCAACCGGATTTCAAAACCTCTTCTGTTAATACGTGAAAAGTTTGCGCAAACAGAGCTTGGATCGAAGAATGAACTTATTGTATATCAGCGAGATGACGAGATTGGTCAACTCGTAAAGCAGTACAATAAAATGGTGCTGGAACTCGAAGAAAGTGCCAGTAAGTTAGCAGAACAAGAAAGAGAGGGAGCCTGGCGAGAAATGGCGAAACAAGTGGCACATGAGATTAAAAACCCGCTAACTCCAATGAAGTTGAGCATTCAACATTTGCAGCGTGCATTTTCTTCTGGAAGAGATATTGAACCATTACTTAAAAAAACGAGTCAGCTTTTAATTGATCAAATCGATAGTTTATCCAGAATGGCATCGGAGTTTTCAAATTTTGCGAAAATGCCGGAACAGCAACTCGAAGTATTTGATCTCGGCGAAGCCATTGAAAGTATTGTAAACCTTTACGAGAGAACAGAAAATGTGAAGCTATCTGCTAAGATTATAAAAGGCTGCAAGGTGCATGCAGATCAGGAGCAAATCAAGCGGGTGTTTAATAATCTCTTGAAGAACGCTGTACAGGCAATCCCCGAAGATCGCGAAGGTGCTTTAAAGGTTAAAATGTCGCTTGCTAAAAATATGGTGAAAGTAGTGGTGGAAGACAATGGTAAAGGAATCCCTGCTGAATTTAAGCAGAAGGTATTTGTGCCTAATTTCAGTACTAAAAATTCGGGAATGGGCCTAGGACTTGCAATTTCCAGAAAGATTATAGAATCTGCCGGCGGTAAAATTAGTTTCACATCAAAAGAAGGACTTGGCACCAGCTTCGAAGTAATTTTACCTTTGTACCATGAGGATTAGCATTCTTGTATTATTAGCATCATTTATTATTAGCTGTAAAACGGAGTACAAGGATCCCGATTTCAGCAAAATTGTGGCAAAGAAGCCGCTCACGGCGCTCATGTTTTTTGCTCCTGATTGTCCGCTTTGCGAAAATTATTCGGTTCCCTTTAACGAATTGAAGAAGGAGTATCCCGAGGTGCAGTTTATAGGTGTGCACAGCGGGGAGCATTACGATGCTATGGAAATACAAATGTTTGCCAGTGAATACCTCAAAGTTCCTGTGTATCGAGATTACGATTATACTGTAGCACACAAGTTTGAAGCAGGAGTGACACCTGAGTTTTTCTTGATAAATAAAGATGAAAAAGTGATTTACCACGGAGCTTTAGATGACAGGATGGACCAGTTAGGAGTTAGCAAACAACAATGGGGTAAACACTATCTTAAAATGGCGA
>JAAEYY010000001.1:166680-175662 GCA_018223105.1 bacterium
CAATAGGCTGTGTATTGGAGTATTAATAAAATAGGAGGGCTGATGCTAGTGGCCGTGGTGCTGTTTTCCACCTGCGGTGAAGAAAAACAATATACCTACAACCAAGATATTGCTCCCATTATTCACCAAAATTGCGTTCCTTGTCATAGAGAAGCAGGAGCAGCTCCATTCTCCCTTACCAGCTTTAAGCAAGTAAACCGGAAGAAAAACACCATACTTAAAGTTACCCAGTCTGGCTATATGCCGCCCTGGCCGGCAGATCGAAATTACTCTCATTTTATAGGTGAGAAGTATTTAACCCAAGACCAAAAGCAGGCGATAAAATTGTGGATAGAACAAGGAGCTCCGGAAGGTGAAGGTAGCCCTCCTCCCGTTCCGGAATACAGTAAGGTTTCTAGAATAGGTGAGCCTGATACAACGATTTGGTTTGATTCGATTTTTGTCCCCGGTAAGAATAAAGATCTCTTTCTTATCGTAACACTTCCCATCGAGCTGCGCGAGGATAAATACATTCGAGCACTCGAGTTTGTTCCCAACAAGAATAACCTGGTACATCATATGAATGGTCATTTATTGAACTACGATCCCGCTCTTAAAAAGTCGGTGTACGAAGGAATTCGTGTGATGAATATTGAAGTTGATTCTGCCAGTTATAGACGGCAGTTTGATTCTTTAATGTTGTATCACGACGATAAGAGCTATCCCGATCGTATTCACTCTGCAATCAACTATTTGCCGGGCGTTGAAGCTTCTATCTATCCCGAAGGAATTGGTGGCTTCACTATGAGCAGAAAGGCGATGCTGGTTGCGAATGATATGCATTTTGGCCCTACTCCTAAAGGGAAATGGGATCATTCACATCTCAACATATTTTATTCTGATGATCCACCTAAAAGACCGGTGCGTGAGACTATGCTAGGTACAAATGGTGTTTCTAAAATTGAACCTCCACTTGTAATACCTCCAAATACCATTCGGGAATTTCATACTTCTCAATATGTTGATCAAGACATATCGGTCTTAACAGTGAATCCTCACATGCATTTACTGGGCAAGAGTTTTAAAGCCTATGCTATTGATCCCGCAGGAGATACTATTCGATTGATTCACATTCCGAAATGGGACTTCCGTTGGCAGTATTTTTATACCTTCAAGACCATGGTGAAAATACCCGAAGGCTCTGTAATTCATGTTGAAGCAGTATACGATAACACTGCGAATAATCCGGATAATCCCTACGATCCGCCACAACTGGTGAAAGAAAGAACCGACAGAGGTGGAGAAGGAATGAGAACTACAGATGAGATGTTGCAATTCATTATTACCTGGTTGCCTTACCAAGAAGGGGATGAAAACACAAGTTTAGAATATTCGGGAGACTAGAATTCTAATTTATCTATTTGTTCAGCGGTGTGTTGAATTGAATCATACATCTTCTTGAAAAATTGGAAACGATGCTTTTCACTCACGTCGGAGATTAAGGTCGACTTTCGAATTAAGTTTTGGATCCAGTTTTCAGTTTCTTCACAAAAGCCTTCATCTGAGGTCCGCATGGAATTAAAGGTGTTATGACTAATAAAGACATTCTTGTTTCCGTTAATATCCAACATAATGCAGTTGTTGCCGATTAGAACTTCACTGTTGTACATTGTAAAGTTGGAGATACTTGATTCGGGTAGCTTACTGCTCTTTTCTGCTTTAACCTGAAGCCCTTTGGTCATTTGATGAAAGTCTTCAAGAACTTCATGCGCTTGTTCTTTCGAATTAAATTGTCCTGATTCAGCGAAATAGAGAATTTGCCTTAAAGTAGAGTTTATACTCTCTTCAGTCCAGATTTCAACACTTTCTACTTCATTATAAGCTTGGTGCAGCTTTTTAACGATGTCTCTAATGTCGGGATGAATAAGGTTATCTTCAAACTTCTGCCCCAGGTATTGATCGCTGTTTAAGACTGCTTTTGACCAGTAAAAGATTTTGAAGGAAGCCAGCCTCTCAAATGCAAAGTGATGGAAAAGCGGCACATCTTCGGCAGCATAAATAATCTTCCCGCCTTTAGCATGAACGCCTTGTATAACCGGGAGAAGTTGTTTCATGTACGATAGAAAACTGTCCTTTTCATCGTAAAGCTTATTGTACTTAAAGTTGATACTGGAACCCGATGTTCTAAAGAGATCAGCCGTGTCTATTTTGAAGTGTTCGCAAACATTCACAGCTTCATCTAAGGTAAATGGAGTGTCGTTTCTCAATCGCCGGTAGGCGCTATCCTTTGATACTGAGAGTAGTTCAGCAATTTCATCTGCAATTGAAACATGATTAGGTACATGGTCTTTCAGGTATTGTACAAACTGCTCTTGGAAATTCATATTATATGCAATGTGGGAAGATAGTGATTTGCATTAAATGCAAAAAGCAAAGTCATTGATTTGTGAAATATGCACTTGACATAAAGTCTACTATGAAAATTGCAATCGACAGTGAACTGAACGCAAAAAATAAATCATCCTTAAATAGAATTAGCAATTTCTGAAGCTTGTTCTAGCTGCAGATTTGAACCAACAAAAGAATACAGTTATGAAAACAATTAAATTTACTTCAGTATTAATTCTTGTATTATTAGCACACTTGTCATTTGCTCAATTGCCTAAACTAGCGGTAGTGAGTTTTGATGCTAATGCAAAGGATATCAAGGAGATGTCGCTAACAGAATTAATTAGAATCGAAATTTCTAAACACAATCGTTACGAGATGGTAGATCGCTATGAAATTGCAGAACTGCTGGGGAAGAACGACCTTAATCCGGCAATGTGTTACAGTAAGACTTGTCTGCTAAGGGCTGGTGAATTACTAAAGGTGGATTGGGTTTTATCCGGGAATGTTGATCATATCGGAGAATCCTTATTTATCAGACTTAGAATGATGAATATGTCTACAGGTGCTGTAGAAAAAGAAGTGGTAAAAGAATTTCTCTACATCCCTGAAAAAATAAATACCATGATCAGTATTTGCACCAATAATTTGTTGGATGTACCGAATGACAAAATGATCGAGCAAAGTCTTTCTAACAGAGAAAGTTACGAAAGTGCAGTAAACAATCCTTATTATCAGAAATTAAACCTTACAGGTCCTAGAATGGGCTTTGCATTTTTCGTTGGCGATCAGGCAAAAATTATGTCTAAGCCGGAAGATCAGGGAGGTTTTGATGGATATCCTGCAATGTTTCAAATGGGGTATCAGTTTGAACAACAGTATCTGAATGAAGGGAAATGGCAAGCATTATTTGAATTTTTGCCTATGATTTCAGGAATAGACCAGGGCTTGCTCATACCTAGTTTTACTGTGCTCAACGGATTGAGAAACAATACCAACGGCCTTGAATTTGCTATTGGTCCAACAGTTAGCATTGCGAGACAAGCGCGAATGTTTCAGGATGGGAATGGCGATTGGCAATTGGCAAATCAGGTTGTGAATGATGGAGACTATCCAGAAGTATATAGAATGGACAGCCGAGGAGGTGCAAGATTGGTGAGTAATGTGATTATCGCAGCCGGTTTCACTCTGAAATCAGGAAAGTTAAATATCCCGATTAATGGATTTGTGGTTCCTTCAAAACACAACCTTCGCTTTGGATTTTCATTTGGGTTTAACGCGAGGAAGTAATTGAATTGTGTAAGAGTTTAAAGTGACCTCAAATTTTTGGGGTCACTTTTTTCTTATCGCCCTCACAATTGATATTAAAATAACAGCCCCTAATAAAGCCGTAAGCAGACTGGGTATGAAACTGTCTCCCTTATAAAAACCGAGAGCGTTGAGTACCCAGTTTCCTATGGCCCCACCAACAATTCCTAAAATAATATTGATAAGAATACCATAGCCTTCGCCTTTCATGATAAGTCCGGCAAGCCAACCCGCTATTCCTCCTGTGATTATTGCTCCTAGCATATTAATTCTTTATGTCCATCAAAGAAAAAGAAATCCCTACAAAGTAACCCCATTGATATGAGGTTCTAACCGGTACCGCTGAGGTAAGATCTCCAAGGTTGTCACCAACATTATAGCCAAGATCTAACCTGTTCACCTGACCCAAAGTAGCGCCGGCATTTAAAACCAGTCGATTATCAGTACCAAATATCATACTTCCACCCAAAAGGAAATTGAAGTTTTTTGTATCGTCGCTAATCGGTACTCCAACTCCAAAAGTTCCACCAAACATTACATTTCTGCCGGTGTATGGATAGAAGTTGAGATAAGCGGCGATATTAGGAGTGTAGTTGTTCCCGTCAACCGATGTAATCATGCTATCGCGATTGATGAAATCGTAGTTGTCTGAGTAGTAAGGAAAGGCAACTCCTAAACTTGAATTTATCTTTAAATCGCCTTTTACGGTGATGTCAATCTCTTTACTCTTAATCTTTTGAAGATTTTCTAAGGCAGCTACTGAGGCTGCTTGAGGTAGGCCGTCATCTCCAACCGGGTTTCGGTAAAAATCAATGGTAACTGTTATTTCATCGCCTTTGGCGATATCATTAGTGTTGAAGTTGAAAGGAGTGTTCATTACTGAGAGGTACATCATTTCTAAAGCATCCAGTTTCTCGAGTAATGCGTCAGAATCGAAATGACTCACAAATTGTTGAACTTGATAGCCCCAAGAACTTACCACTTGGTCTAATCCTTGACCTTCAAACGACTGAGATCTGCTTCGCTCTTCATAGCGTTTGTAAGCCTTGTTAAAACGCTCTACTTGAGCAGCTATGCTAGCGTAACCCCCTTTAACCGTTCGGTTGATTTCATTACCCAGAACCAAGAAATCTTGGGTCTCTACGCTGGGTTGTTCAAATAATGAACTCAATAAAGCCTGAGAAAATGACTTAATCGAATCTGAAGGTAAATACGGATTGTATTTCAATCGATGTACCTTGTTAAGAACAAAGTCGATATTATTTACCATTTGCTCTGCTTTGTACAAAGTTTGGTACGCAGATTCTACGGCTAAATATGCGTCTCTTGCTTCTGGCTCACTTAGAACACCATCCGAACCACGCGTTGGGTCGTCGCCCATTCCGGTAATTTGGGCCAAAAATGAAGATCCTCCGGTGGCCATACCCAATGGGTTCATCAGATTAAAGAATCCCAAGCTTGGTGCTTCTGTAATTTCTTTCGTACTGTATTGTGCTACAGCGGTATAAACGAATGGATTGAAGTTAATTACTTCTACTTTCACATTGTGATTTCGAGTAACAACGGGTCGAGCAATTTCTTTTAACTCGCCATTGGCCTTTACTTCATAATACTTGTAATCATCGTTTAGGAAGTCGTATTGCACAAGGAGTCGGCTTGCTTTTGCTTGAAAACTGAACATAAATAATGCACAGATAATCAGACTCAGGGATTTATTTAATTTCATTGTAAGTTTTATCGAATTAATTCGTTAGGTAGTGGTAATGTAAACGCTAAATTAGCTTGTTTTGAGCTTTATTACAAAACCCTTACAAAAAGCCAATACCCCATAATGCCCTGCACCACAATAAAGTACAGAAGCTTTCGACTATTTTATCTTTTATTTTTAATGCTACCTGTTGTCTTGGCGAATGCCCAAGATGAACGAATTAAAGTGGATGCCGTGGTCTACAGTCTTGAGCCTGAGAAACCTTTGGCCTATGCTACTGTTAGCGTTCTCCTTCAAGAAGATTCAACCCATATTGCTTATGGATTAACTGATAAAGCAGGCCTGGTAACTTTTGACGGATTAAAAACCGGACAAGCCTATAATTTCTTGGTATTTTATTTGGGTTATGAAGTGGGAAGAGTACCTCTTTTTGCAGAGAAAGACACCATTCTGGATACTATTTGGTTGGCATCAACCACTAAAACCATCGAGGAATTAGTGGTAACCGCGGAACGGCCGCCATTGATGATCAGAAATGACACCATGGAATTTAATGCTTCGGCTTTTAAAACCCTCCCGGATGCCTTGGTAGAAGATTTATTAAATAAACTTCCCGGGGTGGATAAAGACGAAAACGGTGACCTCATGGTGAACGGAAAAAAGGTTACTAAACTTCTGGTAGATGGAAAGCAGTTTTTCGGATCAGATCCGGCCATTGCTTTAAAAAATCTGCCTGCAGATGCAATAGATAAAGTCCAAATTACCAGCGATAAGGAATATGCCAGTCAAGAGAATGCCACTGGCGAGGAAGATGAAACTGTGGTCATCAATCTCACTATAAAAAAGGGCATGAAAAAAGGCTATTTCGGAAAGATTTATGCCGGTGGTGGAATGACCAGCAATGAACGTGGACTATATGAAACGGGGGGTATTATTAATATGTTCCGAGATACTTTCCAGGTGAGTGTTTTGGGTTTTGGAAACAATACCAATAAGCAAGCTTTTAACTATCAGGAGCTAAACTCTCTGGGTGGATTTGATCGCGCAGGGATAAATCGATGGTCTTCTTCGAGTCAGGGAACTCAAATTGGAAATGTTTCAGTAGGTGGAGCTACTCAAGGTTTTAATAATGCTGCAGGTGGTGGTATCAATATCAACCATAACCTAGAACGCTCGTATCTCAATTTTCAATATTTCTATGGTGGGAATAAAGGCAATGTGAACACGACAAGTACTACAGTACAGAGTTTTACAGACTCGGTGCTAACGCGACGTACAATTACAGAAGAAAGAAATAGTCAGGCCAGTCATAATATTTCAGCGGAATGGGAATTTGATAAAGACACCTTAACTCAAATAGAGCTCCGAGCTTCTCATAGAATATGGAACACCGGAAATAATAATCTGGATGATGGTTCAGCTGAAACTCAAAATTATGTATTGTACGAGAGCCTCAATGCTTCGGATCGAGAGTATAGTTCTCAAAATTCAGAGTTTTCAGGATCAATTAATAAGCTGAGTAGGGATAAAAAATTTAATCACTACTTAAACTTCAGCCTACAGCGTGATATCACGGAGAATCAGTCCATCAATGAAGTGTATCTCAACTTTTTACAGGATCCTGGCCTGGGAGATTCCTTTCAAAGGCAGCTTAGGTTGGTAGATAATTACGAAGACGGGGCCTATTTGTACGGTAGAACGGCATATGATATAACGGATTCATTAATTTTAAGTCTTTCGTATCGAGGCAACTATTCAAGGCTGGAAAATGTGAATCGAACCTTGGGTGGAGCGTTGAATAATGAGGTGTTCGACAGTAACCTTAGTAATAGGGTGAATTCTCAAAGTTTGGAACAACAAGTAGAGTTAAGCCTCACTTTTGTATTTCCTAAAGTAAGAGTTACTCCAGAAATTACTTTGCTCAAATACGATCAAGAGAATACCTATGGTTTTAATAATGTGACGAGCGAAATCCACGATATCAAATTCCTGCCCGGAGTTAATGTACGAGCCGGCGATTGGCATTTTAACTACAGAATGGATTACGATGCTCCTGATGTTCGTCAATTGAATCCTCTGCTCGATAATAGTAATCTTACGTACAATAGAATTGGTAATCCGGATTTGCAAGCTGAACTTTCTCATAGAATTAGCATTTACACAAGTAAGTATGATCCTAAAACCATGATCTACAAGTATGTGTGGTTCTTTTTTAGAGAATATGCCACGGCCATTACGCAGTCTCAGCAATTTTTAGAAAGCGGTACCATTTTAGAGTCACCCTTGAATGTGAACACAAAGCGAGAAGGACGCATGTGGTCTACACTGAAAAAGACCTGGAGTTTTGAAAATAAAAACAAACTGGCCTTGTCGGGAGGCTTAGGAGCAAATTATTCAAAGGGGCCAACATTTCTAAATAGCCAGGCCTTTGATTTTGAAATAATCAGTGCCAGACCTAATGTGTCTGTGAACTTTTTTCTCGGGACCTTATTTGAGATTAGTGAGTTATTCTCTTACAACTATAGGAATACAAGTCAGCCGGGCAGCATAGATTTAATCAGCACGGGCTATACTCAATCAACTGCATTTGTGCTTCGCTGGCCAAAGAGGGTTATTTGGAGAGCTAGTTTTGATTTCAATTTGACCCAGTTTAATAATGCCAATATACCGGAGAACCGTTATAGCTTGTTAAATGCCGATATCTTCTACAATGTGGATGAGAAAGGAAAGTGGCAGCTTAATTTGAAAGCTTATGATATTCTGGGACAGAATCAAAGTATCCAGACCTGGTCTGATAATAACTACCTCTTCTTTAGACAATCAACGGTACTGCAGCAATACCTGTTACTTTCTGTGATCTACAATATCAAATCCTTTAAAGGAACAGAAGTAAATGCCAGAGATCGAAGTTTCTGGTGGTGGTAATTAGTCCTTGATGAGATTTTTAACACCTGAATGATCAATGTCGTCTATAAGGTCTACATTGTCGTAAAGCACTTTATTGAATGAATTATTCTTACTGCTCTCGGTCACTTTTACGAGTAAGTCGAAATCTCCTTGGCCATAGCAGGTTTCCCAATTTCCTCTTTTATCCATGCAAAAGGAAGTAGATCTTGGAATGAGATAGGAATATCCGCTGAGTTTTCTTCCCGCAACGGTTGAATCATTTGAGTTTACAGTGTGATTTCTGATGGGAAGATAAAATTTCCCATAGGTAATCTGCTTATGAATAACTCCATTTGGATCAATCCAATTGGCCAGCACATCAATCTCTAAATCCATATCAATACAGGTTTGCTCTTTAAAGAAATAGGTCCATGGCAGATACCAATCTTTGTCGTTTAGTTTTACTTTAGTATAGGCTAAATGGAATGAATCGCATTTTAAATAGAACTTCGATTGAGTGTAGAGGTCGATGTATTTCTCTTCATCCATGCTAAAGCTGGCATAGAGTGCAGCCGTTCTTCCGTCTTTCAGTTTAACACTTCGTTCAATTTCAAATCCCTTGAATTTAATATGCTCGGGATCTAACATTCCTTGCTGGGAATTTTGAGCATAGAAAGTATTGTTAAAAAGACTGAAATAGTATTCCTGATGGT
>JAAEYY010000001.1:175672-204262 GCA_018223105.1 bacterium
TTCAGCACCTTTTTTTATGGCGACTTTTATGCCGTCAAATGCAAAATCGATCCCTTTCATTAAGAGTTCGGCAGTGATCAATGAACGTGTTGCATCCAGGTTCATGTCTTTTGTTACTTCGGTGTAAACTAATGGCTCTTCGTGTTGAATAGTGCGAATGGCCAATTGTTCTCCTGAGCGCTTGTTGCTGAAGCGGGTGGAGGTACATGAGACTACCAGGCTAAGTAAAATAAGTGCAATGAGCTTTTGCATAATATTGAATACTTTTAGATAATAATTGGTAAATGAAATACGGACAATATTAACCGAAATATTCTTTTAGATTTGCCTTAAAAGTTCTTCATGCTTAACATTTCTCTCATTCAAATCCAATATCTGATCGCTCTGGATGAGCACAGAAACTTCATTAAAGCTGCAGAAGCGAGCTTCGTAACTCAACCTACGCTCAGTATGCAAATCAAGAAATTGGAAGAAGAGTTAGGAGTAGTTTTGTTCGATAGATCTAAACAACCCATCGAGCCTACTGCGATCGGCAGAGAAATCATCGCGCAAGCAAAACAAATTTACCGCGAAACAGCGCATATTGAAGATATTTTAAAGAGTTTTACCGGTGAAGTTTCAGGGACATTAAAGATCGGAGTCTTACCAACGATAAGCAATTCACTTTTACCGAAGTTAATCAGTCTGGTTTCTAAGAATTATCCCGACTTAAAGCTTCATATCAAAGAAGAACTTACAGCGAATATCATTCAGGAATTGCATGAAGATAAATTGGATGTAGGTATCGTTTCAACTCCATTGCACGATAGCAGTATTATTGAGCGTCCGTTGTATAACGAGAAGTTTAGATTGTACCTTAACTCTTCTCATCCGGCCTATGATAAAAAGAGTTTGGATGTT
The DNA here is from genome assembly GCA_018223105.1 of bacterium. Classification (GTDB taxonomy): domain Bacteria; phylum Bacteroidota; class Bacteroidia; order NS11-12g; family UBA9320; genus JAAEYY01. Next base: position 176,573 of record JAAEYY010000001.1, read on the forward strand.
GAAGATTTATTGATGGATAAAATTTGGCTTTTAAGTGAAGGCAATTGTTTCCGAACTCAAACCATAAACCTCTGTAAGCTTCCGGAGGAGAAGTTGAATCACCTCGGCTTAGTTTACGAAAGCGGAAGTATGCACACCCTCAAAAAGATTGTAGATATGGAAGGTGGCGCGACCATTATGCCTGAGTGGGAAGCGGGTCAACTCGACGATGAATCTCTGAATAATTTGCGGGCATTCAAAGAAGATGGCGCCGGTAGGCAAGTAGGGCTGATCTATACCAAATACTATGCTAAAGAAGGCATAATTAATATTCTGGAACAATTGATTAAGAAAGCCTTGCCTCTTTACGTAGCTGAAAACACCAATCTCGAAATCGTAGAGATGTAATGCGATTTTTCGATAAATATACCGGCTTCTGGAGACGCTGGAAACTACTTTATGCGGTTTATAATCTCTGGAATGCTAAACAGTTAAAAGGCAATAAAAAAGCCTACGAAAAATACGGCCTGAAGAAGCCTGTTTGGATGCCGCTCAATTCGAGTGACTTTGAGCATTTAGAGGCACAGGAATTGAGTCAGGGAGGAGATACCTTTTGGCAGGAGAAAGGATTTTATAAGATCGATTCTCTTTTTTCGGAGGAGTATGTAGTTGAGATAAATCGACTTGTTCAAGAAGCATTGGATCAAGGAAAAGTTGATTTTAACTACTCCGGCAAGAAGATATTATTTGCCTATGAAGAGATACCAAGACTCAAGGAAATTATTCATAATGAAGCAATTCTTGAAAAATTGTCGGAATTGATGGGGGGAGAAGTGGTCCCATTTCAGAGCATCAATTTTGTGTATGGAAGTGAACAAAAAGCGCATTCTGACAGTATCCACATGAGCACTTTCCCAAAGGGCGGTTTAATTGCAATTTGGATTGCCTTGGATGATGTAGATGAAAAAAACGGACCATTATTTTACTACCCCGGCAGCCACAAATGGCCCTATGTGAGCAATGAAGACATGGGAGCTTCAACAGGATGGATGCTTTCACCAAATCCAAACAAGCTGTACGAGGAGTATCTTGAAAAGAAGATAAAAGAGGAGGATGCTGAGCCTTCGTACTATTATCCAAAGAAAGGCGATGCTCTGATCTGGCATGCGAATCTGGTTCACGGAGGAATGCCGCATCAAGATAAAAACAAAACCCGCCGAAGTATGGTGATTCATTATTTCAGAAAAGATGTGATTTGCTATCATGAAATTTCACAGCGCCCTGCTATCGTAAATGAAATCTAAACAAAAAGGTCGCACATTGCTGCGCGACCCAATTGACATCATACTTACAACTTAGTTTAGCGTGAAGAAGAGAGAGCCTGGAAGCTTCTTCACTATTCCATACCGAGTATCTTTTGCCCTGATGTTATCTACCAAGACTTTTTCGCCTGGTGCAGCGCGAGCAATGAGTTGTCTGAGTTCATTTGGTATTACCCCACCTCTCACATCAAAATGTCGAGGAGGCTTGTTCTTAAAGAAGAAATAGGCATCAAAGGATTGAACTTGAAACTTGAGTTCATACGCGAAGTCTTCACCCATAAAAGCCAAAATATGAGTTTGAGCTGCAGCAACGGCCTTAGGTACAGGTGCCCCACTAAGGGTTAGTCCTCCATATTTACCTTGTGGCTCAGGTACTCTTCTAACTCTATAATCATAAGTTCCCATAACACGCCCGTTTGCGCTTACACTTACTCTCACTTGTCTGGCGGATCCATCCACTACTACATTATACTGACCATTGCCTTGAGGTACGAGTCGGCCACCGGAGCTGATTGAAACATTTAAATCTGCGGCACTGAAACCGGGGACGGAAACCGAAATCGGGTTTTCTACTTCGGTGTAAAAGAGATTCATTTTGTCTAAAGCGACAGTAGCAATAGGTTGAAAGACCTGATATTGGTCCTCAAAATAAAATGAATCCATTTTATTGTTTCTTGGATTAGGCACTAAAATATAGCCTTCAACATCTCGATTACCTACACCGGATGTTGGGATGTTTAAAGATCCTGCACCGTTTTCTACTTCAGTCCAGGGTTCGCCATTCACCAGGAATTTGTGATTGGTAGAAGTATTTGATGCTACCAACATCACTTTGGCCTGATATGGTTCACCTGCCATTACATAATTGCTTTGAGGTACTACTTCAGCATGTATTCTATCGAATTTAAAATCAAACATATGTATACCTTCTGCTAGTTTAGTAAGTACATCAGACTCCAGAGATTTTGCATTGAATTGCAATTGGGAGAGCATCGCCATTAAAGCACCAGCCGGCTGATACTCTAGATTAATGCTAGCCCAGGTTTCTTCTTTTGGCCCGGTTCTTTCCGGCTCTAAAGCTTCCAGCTGGTTTGCCCGACTCACTGCATCATAAGATTGAGTTGTAGTAAACAGGGAGTCGGGGCCAGGCTGTAACAAGGCTAGTAATTTGTCACGGGTTGCATTAATGCGCTCTTTAAGCTCTTTTGCTCTTTTACCTTGATTTTCTACCATGAAGTAATGGGCGTGAGCTTCCATCAGCTCAGGTGATTTCATAGCCGCGATTTCTTCGCTTAGATTTTCTTCATCCAACCTGCCACCATACAGTTTTTCAATGTCGGATTTAATCTGATCAATGTACTGATTGAATTCGCGGGTGATTTCTCGAGCTTCTTGAGCTTTTTCATAATAAGGCTGAGTCTTTTCCTTTTCACTTTTCAAATTGTCGCTAAAACCAGCCATGATTAAATTGTTTTTTTCATCGAGGTTGTACGATGATCCAAGAATGTTCTTTTCCATGATATGGAAAGATTTGAGGATTCGCTTGTCTACATTCAGTACAAGCAATGCAATCAACACCAAATACATCATGTTGATCATCCTTTGTCGGGGAGATAGTTTAACGTTTGCCATAATCTTAATTTCATTCAGCGAAGGCAAATTGATCTGTCCCGAAAGACATCAAAAATTGGTTAAAAGGGCAGGGAGTTTAATGCATCATATAGTAGTGAAATAAAACGGAGTGCACTCCCGGTTTAATTTTCGTAGGGATACTGTATAAACGGGAGGGATTCCTGTTTATTACATTGAGATGACAAAAAATGACAATTGGAGATTTTTACAATCCCATCAACACATCCATTGGATTCTTTCCGCTGAGCAACATCTCAGGATTCTCCAATAGGTTTTTAATGGTTACCAAGAAAGTCACACTTTCCTTACCATCGATGATTCTGTGATCGTAGCTTAAAGCAAGATACATCATCGGGCGAGCCACGATGTTCCCATTTTCTACCACAGGGCGCTCAATAATATTATGCATTCCCAGAATAGCAGATTGTGGTGGGTTAATGATAGGAGTACTCATCATCGAACCAAAAACACCGCCATTAGAAATTGTAAATGTACCTCCGGTCATTTCCGGAATGGTGAGTTTCCCATCTCGTGCTTTAATGGCAAGACGTTTAACTTCACTTTCGATTTCCCAAAGGGTTAGGTTTTCCGCATTTCTGATGACAGGAACCATAAGTCCTTTTGGTCCGCTTACCGCGATAGAAACATCCACAAAATCATTATACACAACCTCTTCTCCATCAATAAAGCCGTTTACAGCAGGGAATTGTTGAAGGGCAAGTGCACAAGCTCGAGTAAAGAAGCTCATAAAGCCTAAACTCACACCGTGGGTCTCTTTAAACTGCTCTTTGTATTTGTTTCTAACATCGAAAATGGGCTGCATATTCACTTCGTTAAAAGTGGTAAGCATTGCAGTTTCGTTTTTAGCAGCAACTAATCTTCGAGATACTGTCTTTCTAAGGTTCGACATTTTCTCGCGACGTTGCTCACGGCTTGGCTCATCGGCTTCAGCATAAGACTGCATTCCCGCTTTCGCTGAAAGTGCATCGTATTTTGTGATTCTGCCGTCTTTGCCCGTACCTTTTACAGCTGAAGGATTAATTCCTTTTTCTGCTAATATTTTGCCTGCTGCCGGACTAGGAGTTCCTGTGGCGTAGTTTGATTTGCTTTCTTGAGGCTTTTCAGTGCTCGTATCTGCTTTTTGCTCTACCTTTTCCTCTTTCTTAGGCTCGGCTTTTTCTTCAGAACTTTCAGTTTCTTTCTCCCCTGAACCTTCAGGAGCTTCAGCGTCGGTATCGATGGTTGCCACCACAGCGCCAATTTCAACGTCTTCGCCTTCTTCTACCAAAATTTTCAGAGTTCCTCCTGCTTCCGCATTCAGTTCTACTGTGGCTTTGTCGCTTTCGAGCTCGGCTACAGCCTCATCCATTTCAACGTATTCGCCATCTTCTTTGAGCCATTGTGCGATGGTGACCTGAGTTACAGACTCACCAACTGAAGGAATTTTAAGTTCTAATGCCATTGTTCTAAGTCGGGTTCAAATGTAAAATAGATTTACACAAGATTTGTTTTTAAAATAAACATTTCAACTTTGCATATAGATTTATGGCATTAGATCGCTGCTTAACTGCATTGTTAAATGGACTTCCTGCTCAGCATGTTTTTCTCTCTCCGGGAAGTAGAAATGCCGCTCTGATTCGAAATTTTATCAGCTCAAATTATCACTGTTATTCAGCGGTGGATGAACGTTCTGCTGCTTTTAAAGCGCTGGGAATAGCACGTGCACTGGGCGAAGCCGTGGTTTTAAACTGCACAAGTGGTACAGCAGCACTCAACTATTATCCTGCTATTGCGGAGGCATTCTATTCCAGAATTCCATTGATTGTAATAACCGCAGACCGACCCTCAAAAGACATTGATCAGTGGGATGGAAAAGCAATTAGACAGCAAGGCGATTTTGATCAGCAGATTAGAAAAAGCTGGAATTGTCCCGAAATTTTGAATGAATCTGCCTTCAAGACAATTTGCAATGAGGTAAATGCCTACTTCGAAACTGGAATTTTAGGTCCGGTACACATCAATGTGCCTATTGCGGAACCCTTTTATGAGCCAAGTTCGGAGTCAGTTCAAGCAGAGATAAGAAAAGTTAAAACACTTCCAAAACGGAAAAGCATTAGTACCGCTCAGATTAGAAGCCATTTTCAAATCGACCCAAATAAAAAAGTACTGTTTTTTAATGGTCATGCTGCATTACAAGAGCCAATAATTGAAGCTTCAAATGATTCTGAGGTTCTGCTTTCTGATGTTGGTTCCCGAGGAAAGGATAGTATTGAATACTGGGATGCTTTTCTATTTCTGAACCTCAAGAACATCGAAAAGATTAGAGATTTAAAACCCGATGTTTTGATTTCGGCCGGGACAGGAACCGTATCGAAAGGACTCAAACTTTTTCTTCGGAAATATCCGCCAACTAAACATATTCACCTTTCTAATTTTAAAGAAGTAGGAAATATGTTCCGAAGCAATATGGAAGTAAGAGCTTTGCCTTCAGATGAAGTTGAAGAGGTAGAAGTTCATAAGCAGTATTTCAGTCTTTGCACAGATAAAGCAGCATCGATCAAACAAAAGTTTCAAGATTTAAACTGGACCGATTTTCATGAATTTGCCTTGGTAAAGGAAATAATGGATCGCCTTCCATGGCCTTCGGTAGTTCACTTAGGGAATTCAATGCCGGTGCGATATGTTTCTTACCTCAAGAAGAAAAACACGGCATATCCATTTTATGCAAATCGGGGTACAAGCGGTATTGATGGATCTCTATCGGCGGCAGTTGGGCATGCTATGGCGGTGGAAGAGGATGTTTATGTGATTATTGGCGATCAGAGCTTTTTTTACGATATCAACGCGCTCTGGCAAGATCAACTTCCCTTGAACCTGAAAATTATCGTCTTGAATAATGGGGGAGGACAAATTTTTAATTATCTCCAAGGGCCTGCCAGATTTAAAGAAGCTCTCAAATTTCAGACCACAGAACACAGTAGGGAAGCGAGTCGGATTTGTGACCATTTTGGAATAGAATACTTTTGTGCCCGAAATTTTGAAGAATTTGAACAAAATTGGACCGTTTTTGCAAACAATTTGGGTCCGATTTTGCTTGAAATAAAGACCAATCCCGATCTTAACCTTCGGGAATATCAAGCGTTTAAAAATGCAATCGATGAGTAAAAGAGAATGGAAAACCATTAAAGAATACAGCGATATTCTTTTTGAAGAGTATAACGGTATAGCTAAAATTACCATAAATCGTCCGGAAGTCTACAATGCCTTTACCCCGGACACCAATATGCAAATGATCGAAGCCATGGACTGGTGCCGAGAAGCTCAACACATCCGTGTAGTGGTGCTTACCGGTATTGGCGACAAAGCCTTTTGTTCGGGCGGTGATCAGAACGTGAAAGGAAGTGGAGGTTATATCGGGGATGATGGTGTTCCTCGTTTGAATGTTCTCGATCTTCACAAAAGAATCAGAGAACTGCCTAAACCTGTAATTGCCATGGTGAATGGTTATGCGATCGGTGGAGGTCATGTTTTACACGTAGTATGCGATTTAACCATTGCTAGCGATAATGCAATATTTGGTCAGACCGGACCTAAAGTCGGTAGTTTTGATGCGGGATTCGGATCTTCATATTTAGCCCGACACGTCGGACAGAAAAAAGCGCGTGAGATTTGGTTCTTGTGCAAGCAATATTCTGCCAAGGAAGCAGAAGAAATGGGCATGGTGAATACCGTAGTTCCTTTTGATCAATTGGAAGATGAAACCGTAGCTTGGTGTGAAACCATTATGGAAAGAAGTCCAATGGCGGTAAGAATGATCAAGCGTGGTTTGAATGCAGAACTCGATGGACAAAGAGGTTTGATGGAGTTTGCAGGCGATGCAACATTGATGTATTACCTGATGGACGAAGCACAGGAAGGAAAGCGTGCCTTCTTAGAAAAACGTAAACCGGACTTTGATAAGTATCCGAAGTTTCCATAGGTTTAGTTATGAGTGATGAAGTACGAGTGACGAGTGACGAGTGACGAGTGACGGGTGACGAGTGACGAGTGACGAATGTCGAGTGACGAATGTCGAGTGACGAGTTACGAATGACGAGTGACGAATGACAAGTTGTGAAACAATGAAAAACTTGTACAAATCTACACTTGACCCGCATCAATATTAGGGTCTCACGCAGTGGACCCTAATTGGAGAATCAAAGATGGATCGGCTATGAATTTGATATAGCCACTATGACGTGGACCTTGATGTTAGAATCAAAGTGAAATACTCTAAACTCGTCACTAGTAAATCTACACTAAGAATACTCGTAATTCTACACTCGTCATTCGTCACTCCCTCTAGCAGCTGCACTCAGACACAATTACCACCTTCTCGCCTTTGAGTTCTTCTAAGATGTCATGGATTTTCTCGTCGATCCAGTCATCGCTGCGAAAACGCTCATCTTCACGTTCGTATTCTTCGCGTTCTGACTCTTCTTTTTCAAGTTGCTCGAGTTCTTCGGCGAATTTGCTGAGCTGATCAATAACATTTTTTGTGACTTCAGAAGCTTCATGAATGTAAATGGCATGAGTGCACAGATAACCGTTGCTTAAAAACCTTTGAACGGGAGAGCGCTTCATCCAAGAAGTGTCTTTGATCTCATGTTCGCTGCCAATTCCTCGCATGTAGGAATATTGAATCTGGTCGAGGATTTCGATGTTTTGGATCTCGTCTAGCAATAAACCGGTGGGATTGAAATAGTAGTATTCTGTATCAATGCGGCTGCTGTCATAAATATTAATGAATGAATAGGCGAATCGATCCAAATAGAAGAACATACTGTCTCTTTGGTCCCATTGTTCAATACGCTGACTCAATGCATATTTGAGGTGTCGGGTATTATCCAAAGAATCAAACTCAATATAGGCATAAGCTTTAGACCCATATCCAATGTACTCTTGCTCTGCGGTTGTAACCTTAAACTTGAAATGGAAGGCTTGGTACTCGGCAAACGCAGTCTGCGAAAATGCGAGAGCAAAAAGAAGGAGGAGTTTATGTTTGAGTTTTTGGATCATGTATTTCTGCATATCAAGAATACAATAAAAATGCCATGTAATTATTTCAGTAAATTATAATCTACTAATCACATCTTTAAGAGTATTAATTTGAAATGACCTGACTTTAGAGTATCTTGGTACTTAGATTGGCTCCGGAGATTAAGAAAGATGAATAAACCTCTTTTTGCCATATTACTATTTTTGCTGCCTTGGTCATTACTGGCTCAGCACTATGATCACACCACAGATGTATTTGGAGTGTTTCAATGGGAAGAGTCTCTTATAAGGGTTGACACTGTAGAGAGAAACTGGTCCACAGTTTCTTCTTACAGAGATAGCACTCATCAAGTTCTTTCTGCAATTTCAGATAAAAATGGTTTGAACCAATTAAACCTAGTTCAGCTTGAACATTCAGATAGTGCAACAGGTAGAAATGTGTATGGCTTATGGATATATGATTCTGATTTTACACGTGAAGGTAGAATTGGCTTAGAAATGAACAATATTTTTTTTCACACTCCAATCGACGTCATGTTTGTCCCGAGTGCTTCCGATTCGATTTACTACTTGTTTGTTTCAAATCCAATATATAACTACTACAATCAATGGGACAGTATACAGTTCTATTACTACAAAATAACTTTGACTGAAAATGCTGGTTTGAAATCGGAAAAAGTGATATTGAGCAATAACACCTGTTATAATGTTGCTGCTATACCATTTGAAGAAAAGAACGGATTTTGGATCATTACACAAACCTTGAGTGGATTTGAAGTTTATGGTATGAATTTTAATGGTGATGTCTTAAAATCTAACAGTTATAAGATGAAGAGTTTTATTCCGCCAGCTGAAGTATTAAGAACTTCTGTTTCAGGGAAATCTATTGCAATCGCATATGGTGCTCATCGAAAGGCAAAACTGGCTGAAAGACAAATCATTAATTTTGATAAATTTAATTTCAATGCTGCAAATGGTGAAATTTCTAAAAATACACAAACTATAAAATTGAATAGATATGATGCGGACTACTTGAGAAATCAATCGATTTCAAATGTGTCATTAACTGATTTAGATGATTTGCAATTCTTGAACCACTCAGATGATACCCTAGTAACACTGATTCAGCCTAGGGGCCAAGGTTTTGCAGGAATACTGACTTTAGATTTTAAGTATGATTTTACAAGGGATGCTTACCCAGCAGCATTAAGTTTTAAATTATTAAGTTTAGGGACATTCAGAAGAAATAATCAAGGTGATATAAGTTTGGCGATGATATCTTCATGGTCCAATGAGCACGAGAAATCTGTTGATTATTATACTGCTAACATTAGGGATAAAATTACTAATAGCTTTAGAATTGATCTTCAAAATAAACTTGGGTCAGACTTAGGAATCGTAACAAATAATCTTCTTGTAGAATCAAACCAACTTTTTATATACCACAAGCTTCAATTAGAAGGGACACAGACCTGTGATTCCAGTATCAATTTTCATGTTGACTTGGATACCACATTCTTCTCTAGGTTCGAAATAGTAGTGAACCAACAAGATACAATCCAAGAAGATGAGTTAAAGTATTATGTAAACAAGGAAGGCTGGGTAGAGCTTGAATTATTGGCATACACTCCCTGGAATTATATGCGCAAAACAAGTAAAATGTTTTTCGTCTCAAGTCTTCTTTTTAAGCCTAGTGCCAAGTTAATTTTAGAAGACACCATTGGTTGCGAATGGTTGGGCTTTAGAGTCGAGAATAACTCCAAAGTTGAATTTAAAGGTACAGAAGTAGTTTTTGATTTAAGTTTTGGTGATAAGCATGACACAACGCTTAACACCTTCTCCTATTTCCACCACATATATAATCAAAGCGGAACGTATCCAATCTCACTGATCGTTGATGATGGCTATTGCCAGGATACTTTTGTATCACTTCAAGATGTTGAAATTCTCGAGGCTCCACAACCTGGTTTAAGTTTATCTCAAGACACCGCATGTTTCCCTGATCCACTATTTGCATCTTATGTTCATGATGATCTTGTAGATAGCATAGAATACGCTTGGGGTGATGGTTTAACCTCTACAACTTTCAATAAAGATGCTTTGAGTCATGTTTATAATGATAACACTCTTAAGACCTATCAAGTAATACAAAAACTCTATGGACCGACGGGGTGCGTGGTTTTCGATTCAGCGGAGTTTAAGGTTTTTGAAGGATTTCCTGATTTTCCAATTGTATTGAAGAATGTTTCCGTGATAGATAATCAGAATATTGAAGTTTCTTGGGATGATTATCAAGGAGCAGTGAGTTATAATCTCTATCTGGAAGGAACCGTAGTGGAAAATCTTGAAGACAACTCTTGGCTCTACAAACTGGATTCTGTCAATAGATCCTATGGCTTTCAAGTGCAAGCAATAAACCATTGCAATACATTGAGTTTCAAAAGTCCAGGGTTATATACCAACTACCTTCAAGCGGATGTCGATGAACAAAACAAGTATGCCAAGCTGTTTTGGAATCCTAATCTGCCTTGGGAAGATAGCGTTGGTCGAACTGGAGTGGAACTGCTGAAGCAAGGCTCTTATGTCGAACTTTCAAGTCTAGATCCTAATGATCAAGAGTATTTTGATTACCAGTTTTCTAATAATTCAAATGGATTGTTTTCTTGCTACAGAATGTATACTGAGCACATAGCGAATCCATCCTTAAGAAGTTACAGTAACGTAGTCTGTCCAAGCCTTATGCCTTTCTGGTATGTCCCTACAGCTTTTAGTCCAAACGGCGATGGGGTTAATGATACTTATTCAATTTTTACAACAGGTATCCCCGTAGTAAGATTCGCAGTTTACAATCGCTGGGGAGAGAAAATATTTGAAACAAACGGTAATTTATGGGATGGAAGTTATAACGGCAATGTTGTCAACTCAGGAGTTTACCTCATTAAATATGAAATAATTCAAAACTCCGGAGTTAGCATTTATGGCTCGGAGGTCTTAACGGTTTTGGAGTGAAATAGGTGAGGGTCTAGTAGCATACGAGAACTAGATGGTCAGAAGAATGTTTAGATAAATTCATCTATACAAAACTTTAGAACCTTTTATACGATTTGCCCAATCGCATTCATAGGAAGAAACATTTTTTCACTGTCCGGCAAGGTAATAAACCCGTATTTTTTATAGAACTTCACAGCATGTTCATTTATCGGATCTACAACTACTGCCATTGCACCTATACTTTCTTCAGATAAGGTAAAGGCTCTGAATAATGCATCTATCAACAAATGTTCTCCAAGTCCGGTTCCTTTTGCTTTTATATCTCTGGCTAATCGACCGAGTAAAATTACCGGCGCATTGTAGTTTCTGGGAACCTTCTTTGCATACTGTTCAGGAATTGATGCTCTACCGAGACTCTCGCTGGTGAGTGTGTAATAACCTAATACATTATTTTCCTCATCTGCAGCTACAAAGCAAATGGCAAGTTTCTTTTTGACGTCTTGACTGACTTGTTTCTGAATATAGTCTGTGAGCAAAGGTTCTTCGCAGCTAAAAGTACTTCGATTGTGACCTTTGGTAAGTAAAGAAATTTTCAATTTTAGGGCTTCTGTGACTTATACTTTTCAGCAGCTGCTACTAAATTTTGATTTGCTTTAGTATTGCCAAAGACCGCATCAAAAAAAACTTGACGGTCTTTTTCAGTTGCAATAATTCGATCATTCTTAGCCACAATTTCTTCTGCTTCCTTCTTAAGAATGCGAACTACAAAACTGCTAAATGACCTGTCGCCACTTAATCTTTGAGCCCTTTTGAACATTCTTTTGTCAGAAGGGGATACCCTTAACTCTATCCTTTCGTCTTTGTTGGTTTGTATTTCCATGACCTAAGTGCAAATGTACGGAAATTAGCCGTACATGGCAAGTTGTGGTAATTTCTAGCTTTTCGCTGCTTTGATCAGCGAGCAAATAATACAACGAACTTGGTTCTCTTTTGTAAATAAGATAGCATAATCCTAATTAATAGTGAAGAACGCAAATGTGTCGTACTTTATCATCCCTTTTCTCACATTTGTTTCTTAATCTTGCAGCATGAATATTGATGCGCAGGATCTGAAGCGAACCCCTCTTTATAATGAGCATGTAAAGCTCGGAGGTAAAATGGTGCCATTTGCAGGCTATGAAATGCCGGTTCAATACAGTGGTTTACGCGAAGAACATCTCGCTGTTCGCAGTGGTGTTGGAATCTTCGATGTGAGTCATATGGGTGAATTTATGGTGACCGGTCATGAAGCGGAGGCTTTAGTTTCATGGATTTGCTCCAATGCCGTGCATAAAATCGACGATTTTCAAGCGCAGTACAATTGCATGCCCAATAAAGACGGGGGTATTGTAGATGACCTTATTGTATACCGTTTCAATCCCAATAAATACATGTTGGTTGTGAATGCTTCGAACGAAGAAAAAGACTGGAAATGGATCAATGATCGTATAGAGGAAAAAGGTTTTGATTGCCAGATTGAAAATCAGTCGGAGCACATGTCCTTAATTGCAGTACAAGGTCCTACCGCATCAGATCTCGTTCAAAAACTGACCGATACCGATTGTTCTGCCATCAAATTCTATCATTTTGCCGTTGGCACTGTTGCCGGTGTTGAAGATGTTATCATCTCTGGAACTGGATATACCGGAAGTGGTGGATTTGAACTCTATGTGAAAAATGCAGATGCAGTGAAAGTATGGAATGCCCTTTTACAAGAAGGTGAATCTATGGGGATTCGCCCTTGCGGACTCGGAGCTAGAGATACTTTACGCCTAGAAAAAGGATATTGCTTGTACGGAAATGATATCGATGATACTACTTCGCCATTAGAGGCTGGTTTAGGTTGGATCACCAAATTCAGCGAGCCTTTCGTTCATATGGAATATCATCAAAAACTGAAAGAAGACGGCGTTAAACGCAAGTTGGTAGGTTTTGAGATGATTGACAAAGGAATTCCTCGTCAGTTGTACGTGGTAGTAAACGAAGAAGGTGAAAAAATTGGTGAGGTTACCAGCGGAACACAGAGCCCAAGCTTAAACAAAGCGATTGGAATGGCTTATGTTCAGCCTGAATATTCGAAAGCAGGAACCGAAATCTACATCCAAATCAGAAACAAAACACTTAAAGCAGAAGTAGCAAAGATTCCTTTTCTTTGATCTAATTCAAAGGCATGGAAAGTAGAAAACGTAGGATCAATATTGTATTAGGCCTGATCCTCTTTGCGTTTTCCTTTTCCCTTTTTTCATATCAATACGATTTCCAGATCGGAATGCATTCCGATGAGGTTCGAAAAGCGGATTTGATTCGCTATCACCTCAATGAATACAAACACCCGCTGTACATGCGACAGGTAGTGAAACCTGTACTTTTCGTATTGAATGTGGACATGGATAATCCGCAGGAGATTGTTCAAATTGGACGCTTAAGCTCAGCATTTCACGGAGCAATTTCAGCCCTTTTTATCTTTTTAATTGGCTTGATGTTCTTTAAGCGCTGGATGGCTTTTGGCTTGAGCTTGCTTTACAGTTCTTCTGCCATTATTGCCATTCATGCGCATTATTTTAAAGAGGATATTTATGTGCTATGCTTCCTGGTGATCTCCATCTATTTACTCTTTCAACTGATGCGCAAAGAGAAGAAGTGGCTTTGGATTCTGCTCGGTCTAAGTATTGGCCTGATGATCAGCTCGCATTACAAAGGTGCTGTCTTTGCCGTAGTCATTGGCTTTTTTTGCCTCTATCATTTCAGAAGGTTCAAACCCATGATGGCTGTTACCGTAATTGCCCTAGCAGTTTTCTTTTTGGTGAACCTGCCACTCTTTTTTGAGTACAATCAATTCATGGCCGACTTTACCTACGAATACGATCACATGGTAGAAGGTCATGCATTCCCTATTACCATCGATCAGACCTATGGACTGTTCCACATCAAGAAGAGTTTAATGCCGGGATTTAGTCCCACAGTTTTTTTGTTGATGATAGGCTGTATCGCTTTTGCATACACAATATTTAAAAAAAGAGAAGTTCAGTTCCTTTCAGCTTTATTTCTGGTCTATTTCTTAGTGATTGAAATATCACCCCTAAAACCTCATCCCGATTTTTCTCGCTACGCGATGCCTCTAGTTCCCGGTATTGTTCTCTGTTTTGGCTTTGCATTGATGAAGTTTTTGGAGCGTTGGCCATTGCGACAAATTACCTTCTCTTTTGTGCCATTTATTCTGATGATTCCCTGCCTAATTCACACTTACAGAATTGAGTATTACATGGAAGATGATACCCGTATAGCAATGGCAGAGGAAGGCTGGATGGAAAAGAAAGATTCTTGCTATTACGAATTGTATTCATTGCCTCATCAAGACTGGTCGTACCGAACTCCTCTTTACAGATCCGATTTTGATACACTCATTGCCCAAGGTTTTAGAACGGCGGCAATTTCAAGCTTCTGGACCGATCGTTTCTTCTACGGAGCTTCGCTGAGAAACCCGGATCCAAAAGCTACAGCACTCGCTGAAATTTATCAGGCCGGAATTGATTGTCAGATTAAAAAAGTAGAACCCATTTATCAATCCTATGCCTTTTCTAACCCTACGATTTATGAGGTGGATTTGATCAAGTGGCGAGACTTGATGACTAAAAGAGGTATTTCAACACTGCAGCGAAATCCTGACTAAGATTATAATTCTTCGCATACAGGGCATCCAATTGTTTTTGATGGATGGCATTCGCTTGTAGCATGTCGTAGTCGGTGTGCATGATTCCCGGTTTTAAGGCAGGTAATTCCGTCGAGTTGCCGGAATAACCCAGCCAGGTTCTACTGCCTCCCAAAACTTGGAGACAATCTTTGAAATACGACTTCGGCGCAAGCCAAAAGAAAATAGGAAACAAGATTAGAAGGACGATGGAAGTAATGATATCGAAAGCGCGTTTTCTGCTTCGGTATTCTTTTCGAGAGAGATTGAGTTCTATATGCTGACCAAAGTATAGTCCATTGGCATTTTTACTGTGACTCCCAATTACAAAGCCGGTATTATCCGGGATGATATAATAATTCACCGTAGGTCCAATCTCATTCATCCACTGCATAATTTCTTGAGAATCCATTCCCTCAGCACTGAAAATGACTTCGTTTACCTGAAACACTCGAACAATTTCTTTTAGTTGATTTCGGTTTCCGAGCCAATCTTCATTCCCTTGACCCTCATCACTAACAAAACCAATTTTTTGATAGCTTTTTCCTGAGTCGGCTAAAACGTCTGAAACCCATTTCCATTTACTCGGGCTGCCTACTAAAATACTTCTTGTGGTATCGCGCAAGCTAAAATCAAGTGTCTTGTACTTAAGAAAATGATACAAGGTTCTCCAGGCGATCAGGACCGCCATAACTAAGAGTGTACCAAATAGAATGATTCCTCTAGAGTAGTGCAATTCATCGGGCAGAAGACCCAAAATCATGAAAATTACTGCCGTTCCAAGAAGAATTCCCTGTATGAGTCGGTTGAACTTAAAAAGTTGCTTATACCCACCCAAAATATGAATGGAGAAAACCCAGCTCAAAGTATAATAGGGGAGATGGATATACAGCATCTCCGGAGGGTATTCACGAATGAATTTAATATGTTCTTCCCAGTAACTTTTCAGGGCCAGCATGGTGAGGAAAATCAAAACAGCTTCAAGTGCAGCAGACCAATAGGTCCTGGCGAAATTCATCAACATCGCGGCACCGGCGCGTAAATAAATAGCGAAATTGATTAAGCCGGTAAACCATTTTTGATAGCGACCTTTATAATGTTTCTCGGCGAAAATGATCATAGCCTTATAAAAGATCTTGACATAGTTCGCCGATCGCTTCTTTGTACTTTCACCCTTGTAGTGAATAATGGTAATGCCCGAGAAATAGTAGTTTCTATAACCTCCAAGCGTCATTCTATAGCTCAGATCTATGTCTTCTCCATACATGAAAAAGGTCTCGTCCAACAAACCCACTTTGTCAAGCGCTTCCTTTCTTAACAACATAAATGCCCCAGAAAGAACATCTACTTCATGGGTTTGGTGTTCATCCAAATAACCTAAATGGTATTTTCCAAATTTCTCTGATTTTGGGAAGATTTTATTCAGTCCCAACATCTTGTACAGTGCGACTTCCGGTGTAGGTAAGCCTCTTTTACTCTCGGGTAAAAACCGACCTTGTCCGTCGATCATGTGCACTCCTAGTGCTCCTGCTTCCGGGTGCTGATCCATGAAATTCAAGATTTCTTCAAAGGCATTTTCCGGTACTACTGTATCGGGGTTGAGCAATAAGACATGTTCGCCTTGAGATTCGCGGATGGCCTGATTGTTGGCAGAACTAAAACCGACATTATCCGTGTTCGCGATCAATTTTACCTGAGGGAATAGCTCTTCCACCATTTGGTTAGATCCATCAACGGAATTATTGTCCACCACAAAAACCTCTGCCGGAATATCGCCTAAGGCTTTATATACCGATCTAAGGCATTGTTCAAGGAAGTGCCTTACATTGTAGTTAACAATAACAATTGATAGTCGCATTCTAGCCTGAGCAAACATACATCTTTTCGTATTCTTAGTCCGATAAATTGAACGTAATAAGCGTCAAATAGAATGTCTGCTCCGTTTCCTATTTCTTATTTTTGAGCAATTCTTTTCCATGGAGAAAGATTCGGCCATTCAATCATTTACTACTCAGAGTTTTATAGGAAACCCGATTGGGTCTATTGCTATGGGCACTGTTGCGGGAATGTCGCTGATGTTTCTTTTTATTAGTATTGGCGCTCCGATCTGGCTTTCAGTGGGAGGTTTAATCGGAGGTATTTTGATCGTTTTTGGTTTTAAAATAGGAAAAGTAAGGTATGAACTTCACGAAGATGGTGTAAGGATGATCCAACAAAATTGGTTCTCGTCAGCAGCGAATCGCACTCCGAAAGTGGTAGAAATCAAATGGTTTGAGATTAAAAGTTTCAGCAATGATGTTGATATGCAGCGCGACTTAAAAGAGTACGAATACCTCAAACTATTTATAACAAAAGCACCTTGGGAAGTTTGGATCACGGATCAACACAACAGAAGTGGGTTTGAGCAATTTCGAGATGAATTTTTGAAAGCAGTGAAAGTTTCGAATACTGCAACCGTGAAAGAAGAAGAGGCCTTAAAAAAATCGGTGAAAGAAGTAGTAGCGGGAACAGAAGAAACCGGTTCAAAATACTTAGGCAAGACCATGATTAGCGAGAAGCCCGGTTTTTATAAGCGTCCGATGGCCAAAGTAATCACGCTCTTCTTCATCTTTTTATGCGGTGGTTTGTTCTATTGGGGATATATGCATGGCATGCGCGAGCAAAACTGGTTGCGTGTGGCATTTATTATGGTGCCGGGTACTGCATACCTTGTTTATCGCGTTTATATGAAAGCAAAATAATGAGTCGAGAAAGAATATCAATACAATATAATCCATATTTGAACCTCAAAATGCCAAAGATTACTGATCTTATATGAGTTTTCTGAATCCTTCATTTCTATGGGCATTAGGGGTTTTGCTTATACCTGTGATTATTCACCTGTTTAATTTCAGGCGATATAAAAAAGTGAGTTTCAGTAATGTAGAAATGCTGAAGCAGATCGAAACTGAAAGTCGTAAATCAAGACAGGTTAAACGTTGGTTGATTCTTGCAAGCAGAATGCTGGCTCTCGCAGCCTTAGTTTTTGCCTTTGCCCAGCCTTTTATTCCGAATCAGGCAGACTTAGGCGATAATCAACTAAAAACTGTGTATTTAGATAACTCCTTGAGCATGACCGGTGAAGGAGAGGAGGGGATTCTGTTTGAAGCGGCAAAAAATGCGGCCAGAACCTTGATTTTGTCTTTTCCTCCTGAATCTAAATTTCAAGTTCTATCCAATGAAGTTTCTCCCGGAGATCAAAAGTTATTGTCTCGCGATAGAGCCATTGAGCAAATAGACGATCTTGAGATTACGAGCGATGCTAATGATTTATCAAGCGTAGTTGAACGCGCTCAACGTTTGAGCAGTAGCTTAGCATTTGATGGACAGCGATTTTATGTTTTTGGTGATTTTCAGAAAAATGGAAATGCTGCTAAGATTAAGTCGGATTCCAACCAGGTGTTCCATTTAGTGCCAATTTCTTCTGCTCAAACTCAAAATCTTTCTATAGATACTGCTTGGTTGAGCGAACCTGTGAGCAAAGTAGGTTCACCTATTCAACTCAATGTGAAAGTGAGTAATAACGGGAAAGAAGATGTGGAGTCTGCTACCATTAGTTTGAGCATCAATGGGAATCAGCAAGGGGCAGAGAGCTTTAGTGTTCAGGGTGAATCTGCCGTTACTCTCGATATGGATTTTTCAACTAATGAAACAGGCTGGATTGACGGTAAGCTGAGTGTGAACGATTACCCCATCACCTTTGATAATGATTATTATTTCAGTTTGGATGTAAAAGAGCTCATTCGAGTTTTGGTGATATCGGAACAAGAGCAGCATCCATTCCTCAAAATATTTGCCAATGATCCCGGCTTTGCACTTCAAACTCAGGATCCTCGCCGACTCCAATACGGAAGTTTAAAAGATTTTGATTTCATTATTGTGGATGAGATTAAAGAAATTAGCTCCGGATTAGCTCAGGAGCTCTCAAAGTTCTCAAACTCCGGAGGGAGCCTATTGATTATTCCTTCTACGGATCAGAGTAATTATCAAAACATTCAGGAAAGCATAGGCTTGCCGGTCTTTAATAATGTCAACACGGTAGATCTTTCGATCGATAATCAGGGGCTTCGACATAAATTATTTCAAGGGGTTTATAAAGAGATTCCGGCGAATGCATTATTGCCAAAAGTAAAACGATACTACACTTCGGGCGCAGCTCCGATTGGTTTTGAGAAGATTTTAGGTTTGAAAAATGGAGATGTGATTCTAGGTCAGAAACAAAATGGGAAAGGTCTTGTATATCAACTCCATATCCCATTAAATGAGGACTGGAGCAGTTTTGCAGAGCATGAAGTTTTTGTAGCAGCTGTGCTTAAAATGGCCTTCAGCAAAGCGGTAGAAGATCAAATTGCCTATACATTAAACTCAAGAGCACCCATTGATATAGATGCCGAAGCAAGCGAACAGGGTTTTGTTTTGAAGAAAGACGAACAAGAAATAATAGTGGAGCAAGGGGCAGTATCCGGTCAGGTGAAAGTTTGGTTGAATTCCGAGATTACGGAGCCCGGAATTTATTCTTTGCGTAAAATGAACTCTGAAAATGAACTGCGAAAATTGGGCTTGAATCAAGATAGAGCAGAATCAATTCAGGAGTTTAATGATGAAGAAAGTCTGAAAGATATGTTGGAACCTGCGAAATCTGAAATCTTGAGCAGCAGTGCAAGTGCATTGAAGCAAGCAGCAGCATTTGGGGGTAAGGGGAAGCCACTTTGGAAACACTTTATCATCTTATGTTTGATATTTCTTTTGATAGAGATACTTTTGTTGAGATTTATAAAATCATAATCCTCAGTGCCTACGCAAGTCCTAATCAAAAAAGCGACCATACTCCAACCCGGGCATTCAAGACATTTAAAAAAATCAGACCTCTTAATCAGCAATGGTAAAATCGCAAAGATTGCGGCATCTATCAAGGAAGATGTAAAGACCATTGAAGGGAAAGATTTATATGTAAGCGCCGGATGGATGGATCTTAGAACTCATCTTACAGATCCCGGTCTAGAACATAAAGACGATCTTCAACGCCTCTGCGAAACTGCTGCAGCCGGCGGATTCACCGCAATTTGTACTCTTCCCGATTCAGATCCTTCGATCGACAGTAAATCCGGAATTGAGTATTTGCGCAACCGAAATAGTAATCAGCTGACCCAGATTCTACCTATGGGGGCACTTTCGGTACAAACTAAAGGTGAAAACCTCGCAGAATTGTATGATATGCATCAAAGTGGTGCTGTCGCATTTACCGATGCAGATCATATGGTGAACAGCGGATTGCTCAGAAAAGCACTGATGTATACAAAGCCCTTCAAAGGTTTGATTGTGTCTTTCCCTATGGATATGTCCATTCATCACGAAGGACAAGTAAATGAGAGTGAAAATACGGTGACTACCGGCTTGAAACTCAGCCCGGCTTTAGCTGAATACACTTGTGTTAAGCAGCAACTCGACATCGCTGAGTATTGCGAAGCGCCTATACATTTCTCAGGAATAAGCACCAAGGAATCTGTAAATCTGATAAAAGAGGCTAGAAAGAAAGGTCAGGAAGTTACTTGCGATGTGAGCATATTCAATCTCTGCCTTACCGATGAAGTAGCAGAGCGTTTCGACTCTAATCTCAAGCTGATGCCACTCCTAAGAACAGACAAGGATAGAAAAGCATTGATCAAAGGTTTGAAGGATGGCGTTATCGATGCCATTTGTAGCAATCATCATCCGCAGAATGTAGAATTGAAGAAGGTCGAATTTGACTATGCCGATTTTGGCAGTTTGAGTCATCAAAGCTTCTTGCCTATGATGCTAGAGCTTGAAAAAGAAGTAGGATTAGAGCTGCTGATTGAGAAAATAACACGTGGTCCAAGATCTATCATTGGCAATGAAGAAATCGCGATAGAAGAAGGCAAAGCTGCAACGCTTACGGTATTTGATTCGTCTCAAGACTGGGAATACAATTCAAAAACAAATAAATCGCTTTCGAGCAACTCTTATCTGTTAAATCAAACACTTAGAGGGAAAGTGGTAGCAGTTTGTAACAACAATAAGTTAAACTTGTACTCTTAATTTTATAGAATGGAAAAATTCAGACCTGCGATAAAGTTTGGTGCGTATATGGGATTGGTGAATATTTTCATCTTCCTTCTGATTTACGCTATTGATCCCGGATTTTCTGCAACCATGATGGGAGGATTAGTGAATATGGTTCTTCTCATTTTAGCAGTACCTATCGTATTTATGATCTTAGGTGCGCGAGATTGTAAGCCAAATTTTCCTTTCTATAGTTATGGAAAAGCATTGATTGCAGCCTTTACAGTTGCACTGGTTTCGGCGGTGATTGTTTTTGTTTTTAATGTTCTATTTACAGAAGTAATAGATCCTCAGTATGAAGAAAATTTAACTGAACAGGTTCTGGACAATACAAGAGACCGACTTGAAAATGCAAGTATGTCTGATGAGCAGATAGATGAACTGCTTGAAACTACCGAAGCAAGAATGAGTCAAAATATGGGTGTAATGGGGAAATTAAAGATGACCTTATTTGGTTTAATTTGGTACCTCATCTTAGCCTTGATTATTGCTGCCGTTCAAAAAAGTAAAAAAGAAGATAAGGTCCCTACCGAAGAGGTTGAGGATTGGATAAAAGAAGATAATTAATGGATATCTCCCTTGTAATACCCCTGCTCAACGAGGCAGAGTCCTTGCCCGAATTACATTCCTGGATCAAGAAGGTAATGGATGAAAATGGCTATAGCTATGAGATTATTTTTATAGATGATGGCTCTACCGACTCTTCTTGGGAGATAATTGAAAATCTCAGAAAGTCTCATGAAGAAGTGAAAGGGATTCGGTTCAGAAGAAATTATGGTAAATCCGCTGCCTTAAATAAAGGTTTTGCAGCAGCTTCTGGCAATACCGTAGTTACAATGGATGCCGATTTACAAGATAGTCCGGATGAAGTGCCTGAAATGAATAGATTGCTTTGGGAAGAGGGATTTGATTTGGTAAGCGGTTGGAAGAAAAAGCGATACGATCCTATTACAAAAACCATTCCTACAAAGCTTTACAATTGGGCTACTCGGAAAATGAGTGGTATTTACCTCCACGACTTCAATTGCGGGCTAAAGGCATATAAAAACGATGTCGTTAAGAGCGTTGAGGTGTACGGTGAGATGCATCGATACATTCCCGTATTAGCGAAACGAGCCGGTTATGAGAAGATCACGGAAAAAGTAGTGCAGCATCAGGCCAGAAAATACGGAACGACAAAGTTTGGAATAGCCCGATTTATTCGTGGTCCACTCGACTTAATGAGCATTTCCTTCGTGAGTAAATTCGGGAAACGCCCCATGCACTTTTTTGGTTTCTGGGGGATGATCAGCTTCGTTATCGGGTTTTTACTTACAGCCTATGTGCTGATCGATAAATGGATTGCGGTGCTGAATGAAGAACGTCAGCAATTGGTGACTCAAAATCCCTTGTTTTACCTTGCATTAGTCACCCTCATTGTAGGTGTTCAGTTGTTCATGGGTGGATTTTTAGGTGAATTGGTGAGCAGAAATGCTCCGGATCGAAATAACTACGAAGAGCGCGAACGTCTTGGCCTCTGATCAAAAACACATTGTTATTGTTGGTCCCGCACATCCTTTAAGAGGCGGATTAGCCACCTATAATCAATTATTGGCAACCCGACTCCAAGACCAAGGACATAAAGTCGAGATTCTGACCTTTAGCCTTCAATATCCTTCTATACTATTCCCCGGGAAATCTCAGTATTCTTCTGATCCGGCGCCAGATGATTTGAATATTAGAGTTGCCTTGAATTCCATCAATCCCTTGAACTGGTGGAAAGAGGGGAGACGTTTAAAGAAACTAAAACCCGATTTGGTGATCTTTCGTTTTTGGATGCCATTTATGGGACCCTGTCTAGGTACCTTGGGCAGAATTGTTCGAAAGAATAAGCATACCAAAGTGGTTGCGATTACAGATAACATCATCCCGCATGAGAAAAGACCTTTGGATACTCAATTTACCAGTTACTTCTTAAAATCTTGCCATGGTTTTGTAGCGATGAGTAGAGCCGTGCAAGCCGATTTAAAAGCATTGATTAAGACACAGCCTGCTTTATTCAATCCTCATCCCATGTACGAAAGTTTTGGTGCTGCTGTGAGCAAAGAAGAAGCTTGCAAAGAGTTGGGTTTGGACATTGAATTTGAATACATGCTCTTCTTCGGATTCATCCGAAAATACAAAGGTCTGGATCTTCTGCTTGAAGCTTTTGCCAAGGTAAATAATTCAAAGCTGAAGCTGATTGTGGCAGGGGAATATTACGACAGTCCTGAAGCGTATCAAGAGCTCATGGACAAATTGAACCTTCGAGATCGAATTGTGGAGGTGAATGATTTTATACCCGACTCAAGGGTGAAGTATTTCTTTTCAGCCTCGAGTTTGGTGGTGCAGACCTATAAAACTGCAACTCAAAGCGGCGTGACTCAAGTCGCTTATTACTACGATGTACCGATGCTGGTAACAGACGTAGGAGGCTTGGCAGAACTGGTTCCGCACAATAAGGTAGGATATGTTGTTCCTGTGGATGCGCAGGAAATTGCAGACTCTATCGAGACTTTTTATTCAGAACAGAAAGAAGCAGAATTCTCTAAAAATATCCTCGAAGAGAAAAAACGCTTTACCTGGGACAGTATGATCAACAAACTGTTTGAGGCAGCGGCTATTCAATAATCAGTTTCCTGACACTAATTCCTGTTTCCAAGTACAATTTCACAAAATACAATCCGGGTGGCAAATTGAGATCCACTTGATAAACCGAACTGCTTGCTCTATTTGCTTCTACATTTACAGATTTTGCATTGAGATCTAGTATTTCAATCTTATGAATATACTGGTCTGAACTAATATTGATCCTATTGTCTGCCGGGTTAGGGTAGATAGAAATTTCAGGCTGTTTCAATACTTTCACAATTCCGGTTTTATTTACTGATGCAAGTTTAGATCCACCTTCGGGATAAGATTTAATACACTTGTAATCTCCTTTATCTCGAACTAAAATCATGCTGATAGGAAATAATCCTACAGAATCATATTGATGTCGGAAATAGGCTGTTTTTGCATGATACTTTGATATTGTACCATCACCCCACATCACCCAAATACTATCTCCTGCATTAGCCTTGCTTTTATTGAGTAAAATAATAGAATCTGTAGCTTCTAAAAAGGTGGTATCTCCAAATATACTGGTGGGAGCGTGAAAAGAAAACTCAGCTCGTAAAGAAGAGGTGCTGATATTCTGAAAAGCTGTGTCTTTACAGCCTGAGCTTGTTTCTATGATTTGAGCCAATTGATAATCTCCATTCGGCAAAGGATTATCTAAATCGATGGTAGAGAACTGGCCATTTTCTACTTTGAAATAGAAGGTTCTAAATATGGACTCACAAACGGAATCAGAATTACAAGAATTGGGTGCTAAGCAAGGCTTGACTAATTGCGCATTATTCGTGAAAGACAATTGGTTGTCA
The DNA here is from genome assembly GCA_018223105.1 of bacterium. Lineage (GTDB taxonomy): Bacteria > Bacteroidota > Bacteroidia > NS11-12g > UBA9320 > JAAEYY01. Next base: position 200,824 of record JAAEYY010000001.1, read on the forward strand.
CAGCTAATGTCAGAAGGCTCAATATCAAAAGCAGCTTCAAATTCAGGTATGTAAACCTCTAATTCTACATATTCGTGTCGGCCTGTTGAATCTCTCAAATGAACGGTAATCGTATGATGGCCGGGTGTGGTGTAAGCATGTTGTACATCAGGGTAACTTTGAAAATCATTTAAACCGTCAGATTTATCCCAATCCACGTCAAACACTTCTTTACCGGACTGAATACGGTCCAAATCTTCCCAGTACAAGCTGTCTACCAAATTTAGTGGTCCGAACATGTCATTGTCTTGAGAAATGTAGTTGATAGAACCTCCAATGCTCACCTCTTTTCCTAAGCATTCAATTTTTCTGCTGAGGAATAAGTCGTACATAAATCCGGAAATCAAAGTATCATGATGCTGTTTGAATGTAAAATCGTTCGACATCCTACTTCGGATAAAAGCCAAACCCTTCAATTGATAATCGGAGGTATCTACTGAATTATCGCAGTTGTAATCGTATTGGTTAATTGTAGTTTCAAAGAGAAAGACATTGGGAATGGTGTCCGAAGTGCCGAAAAATGTATCTGGACCCAGAATCAAAGAGTCGAGTGGACTTAAATATTGTATGATCTCAATCGAGTCAGTTTTTGATGGATCAGTATAACGGTATATCGAATTACCAACAAAGAAGGAAAGTGAATCAAATTCGTATTCTGTATCAGTGTAGATTATCGGCGTATGAGGTCCGGACGTATCAAGACAAACTCCAAGAATATATTCAATACTGTCGTAATTTATTTTAGGGCTGGTAAGGCTATTGGGGTATGGGCCGCTCCATTTCCTAGGTGTATTTATAGTTCGTGCGGTTTTGAAATTTTTTATGATTGCCGTTACTACCGTATCTCGAGTGATATTGTCTTCATATCGCCGAACTACATAGTTGAATCTCCAGTTTTCTCCATTATACATTATGTTGCTGTCGTTCCTACTTGGAGATGGACCTTCATAGTTTTGAAGGCTGTAGTAGTCTTCTTGATAACTTTTGTAGTGGCTTGTAGGTCTAATATTTTGTAGCGATAGCGTGAAATTGCTTACCGCTGATCTTGATGGGTGGTTTAGTTTTACAGCTATTGCATCTCCTAAACCATAGTCTTCAGGATTAAGTATTTCAAATGATGCATCTTCAGGTTGAGCGTAAGCAAATGTGTCGTTTGGGTCACATAATTCGAGAATGTGATGATACCAAAATGTATCCAAACAGGATCTAAACCCATCTTGATTTATTGGTCCTCTACCTACAATAATTCCAATGGTTATTTCTCCTGAACCACCTGCGTCGTAATGCGCTTGTATTGCGGCTGAATCATATTTGAATGCAAAAGAATATCGGTATTGATCATTGTTAGGGTAGGGTACCAGGATGGGAGTGAATTTCACAGAATCCTCTGGTTTGAATTCTTGTGAGATTGAATCCGTATTCAATGCAAACCAATATGGAGTTTTAGCAAATCTAAAGGGGTTGGCATATTGAGAAACACAGCGATCATAGACCGGAGGGATATACAATCCCGGGTCTCCTTCTAAACTCGTGCTTATATCAACATAGTCGTGACTCACTACTTTGTCATTAGAATCGTAAATCTGAAGCAGGGTTCTAAAGGAATTGTAGTACTTCTCTTCAAATACCCTACGGTGAAGCTGGGGTTTTGTAGTGTCAATCAGTTCAGAGTAACATAAACTATCGATGTACCTCACTCTACCAATATTGTAGCTAATATTTTGATTATAAGTCCATTGGTAGAATTCTTCCTTTGTTGGAAAAACATGTTTAGGGAACTTGTCCAGGCTATAAGCACAGTTAGAGTCAATATTTATTCCGTTTTTAGTATCGGTTGTACATGCGGGAGCCAATGGGTCATCAAATATCCAGAAGTAATAAAAATCATCGCCTTTGGTCCTATTCGCTAGATGTCGTTCCGTTGTTAGAGGGTTGCCATTAGCATCAAACTGCACTATCCATTCTCCATTGACATTAATGAATGAATCTTCATCATAGGGGGTATCATCATTCCAGAAAAAAGTGGAGTTATTAATGAAATGAATCGTGTCCTTATCTCCACATTGATATTTGAGATCGTCCGGAATTTTATCAGTGCTAGTCTCAATTTTTGCAATTGGGCCGGTAGCGAAAATGGTGTCATATACCGTTTTATCACATGGGCCGGCAATGACTCTAAAGCTCACTCTATGCGGGCCATTCTTGCTGTATGTATGACTTACTTCGAAGGCTTCGCTGTTCATATTGCTAGGTCCACTGTAGGGGTCTCCGAAATTCCAAAGCCATGAAGAAGCACCTACGGGAGGTCCATTTTTTAACTTAAAGTTAAAAACATTGAGATAGTCTTGTTCTGCAATTATTTCAAGCTTTGGGTCGACCACCGTGATATAATCAGGATGAGTAAACGTGGTTTCACAACCGGCTACTTTATACGTGAGGCTTATTTCAAAGGTTCCTTCTTCTTGATAAACATGTTCAATGATTTGATCGTTGTTGAATCCATACCAATACTCTGTGTTGGTGTTGGAATCACCAATAATTGTGGTGCCGTCGCCGAAATCCCATCGGAAGTATTCTACATCTTCAATTCTTTGTCGTGGTTCAGAAATATGAGTTAAACTCACTTTAAATGAATCGCATCTATTTAAGAAGCTGTTGTTGATTGTGAATTCTGGATCGCTGCCGCTAACATTTATGGTAGTACTCAGGGTATCATGTATCCCACAACCTTCACTGGTCTCATAATAGGTGATAATCCTTTTGTTCTCTCCTAATACCTGAGATTCTATGCACCAGTAAAAACTCGCAGGTGCTCCATAGTAACTTGTAAATGTGTCATCCTCAATTTCAAACCGTGTAAATGCAAGGGAAGACTGAGACAAAGAAGAACCTGTTGAATCCTGAAAACAGAAATAGTTATTATGAATACATTGACTATCCTCACTAATCAGCTTAACATTAGGTACGGGAGATTCTTTCACCATCAAGTACAACGACTTCTGCTCATTCTTGACACTAGAAATTCGAGTAAAATCTAGGGTGAAAGTTCCTGCTGTGTCGAATACGATGGTAGTGTCCGGAACTTCTACTTCTCCAAAACCATAGTCCCAAGTAATCTGATCACCTCCATAAAGTACCAAAGTCTTAAACTCAACTTCTTCTCCTTGACAAATTTCAAGACTGTCTTTATATTGACCATTTGGGCCGGCAATAAACTGCGCTAAGGTCATTTGACTTAGCCAGAATATGGAAATAAAAGTGAGGAGTAAAGTTTTCATAGCGGTCTGCTATGAAGATGAGATAAAAAGGACAATTGTTGCCTCAGCTTAAAACTGACTCTCAAATGCCCCAATATCCGGTTTGCTATCTCTAGGGCGATTCAAAAAGTCATCGCTGATGC
>JAAEYY010000001.1:204272-297169 GCA_018223105.1 bacterium
ATGCCAAGCAATGAGCCTGAATCCTTTGCAGGACTTAGCGTATCAAGCTGATAATCGTAATTTCGGTAGTTGATGAATAATGGATCCTGATTGATATTATTATTCGTGAAACTGGAATTCTTTAAGTTATTGGTCACCAGATTCAAGGAGTATTTTGGAGGATCGTTTAGATCTAGACCAAACTCAAAATCTAGATTACCCCATGCTATAGAATTTGCCATGGTGAAGGTCAAAGGATAGGTCCGAATGATCTGTGAAAACTCGTCTCTCTGGGTATTTAAAACCGCTACAGTTGGGTCTTGGCGACTAAAAGTTAAATCACCGGTATGGAAGGTGCAATGCCGAATATTATAGGTTCCTCCATTCGCTAAGAGCGTGAATCTACCGCAGTTCACCGAGACCGAATTCTCCATATAAATATTTGAGAATCGTCCCGCAACACCGTCAAACCTCATATTCCGAATTTCAGTTTTATAGATGCTAACATTGGGTGTAGTATTATCATCTCCGGAAATCGTATCACAATACACACCTACGGTTCCGTTTTTGATCAATGCATGCTCTATTCTATTGCCCATGCTGGGATAGGCAATCCAAATTCCACCCCATTGTCCCGGGGTCTCTTCCCAATCCGGCTGTAAACGATCTCCTTGCATTAAAATAGGATCGTCGACCGTACCTCGTATATCGACTTGTCCCTCCACAAAAAGCCAAGATCGCGGAGCATAATGCACCTGCATTCCTTTCTCTATAGTGAGCTTTGCGCCGGGTTTGACGTATAAATATCCATACACAACGATAGGTAGAGCGGAATTCGCCCAAGTGGTGTCAGACTCAATTGAATCTCTGAAAATATAATGTGCATCCTGTCCCCAGCCGATTAAGTTGACCTTTTGCTCATTTCCGTTGGTGTTAAACATCACCGAATCTCGGATAATGAGCGGGTTAAATGCAGGGCCATTATTATTTGGATCCGGATGAACCTCTATAAAAAGAAAAAGACTATCGTTGGGGAAGAGTTCTAAGTCTGTGAAGGTATGTCCGGGAACTCCATCCACATTCAAACGGAAGTGGGAAGCGGGTCCACCGGCTAATCTAATGTTCGTTTTAAGTTTCTCATCATAGGGATTTACAATGATGATTTGCTTATTCACCGATTTGGGAGTGCTATTGTTTACCTTGGTAAAAACGGTATCGAACCACAGCGTATCTTGTCTTAAAACCAGTTTTGAATCAGAGCCTAAGTTGAACTGGTCTTTTTTACAAGAACCGAGCAGCGAAAAGGCAATGATACAAATAAGGAAAAACGGTGCGTTTCGAATCATGGTGTTTGAACGCTGCAAAGGAAGTAATATTTTCATATAAGCCCGCTTCGAAGGCTTTTATGAATTTAATCTGAATTAATGAGTGACTTTTAGGTTGATGCTGTAAAATGGAGTCTTAGCTTGGTTTTCTTCAGCACCAAATTCGGCACTGAGAAGTTCAAGCTCATATCCTTCATATTTGGCTGAACTTCGATACGGTGTTTCCACACCTGAAGACAGATCACCTAAGCCTAAATTTACGGTATCTTGCTGGTTCAGCACTAACTCAACAATTACTCTTCCCGCCCAAGTGCAGGTGCCTTCTTCCGGACAACGAGAATCTTCTAATACGCTGGTGAATTGAATTTTCAAATCATCCACTTTTTCAGTTTCTCCTCCTTTGATGATCACATTCTCAGTTGAAGTTAGAGGATCATCCTCATCACATGAAACAAAGAGTCCGAGTGAGAAGAAAAGCAGTATGAATGCAAAATTTCGAAGCATACCCAAAGATAAGGAGAATGAAGTGGAACGCAAGGTCTTGCTCGTCGTAGCAATGTAAAACTCGTTTAAAGCAGACCCACTTTTTTGTAAAAGGTTTTGAGTTTCTTTTCTTCCTCAGGATTGGGGATGTGTTTTATTTCGGTGATTTTGTTTTCGAGGATGGTGAGCTGCTGACTGCATTTATGGGTATGTGGCAGTCGATTATGGCGGAGATAATCTGTGAAATGAACTAGGTAATGGTTCGCATCAATCTCCTCTGCTGTAGATGCACCCCATTGTAGATCGTCGAGTTTCTTTCTGCCTTCGATCATGTTAGATTCATAGCTAGCGCAAATCGCCATAGGGCCTTTGAGCTGTTTTGAGCCTATGATATAGATGCAATCTTTGGCCAATAATTTAGCAGTGCCATCAAAGTCATCTTGGTCTAAAGTCCGGCCAAAAGTCTCTGCTATTTTGAGTTTTTCTTTACTCACGCCACAAAGGTAAAAATGGCGAAAAACCGTTCAAGAAAAGCTTAAAGTTTCCGATCAAATAGATAGGCGAGTGAAGCAGTAAATAGCGCATAATTCCCCATTGAACTCTGAACCGTGATGTTGGGGTTTAATGAGTTTGCCACTTTTACTTCTGCTCTGCAGGAAATAGGACTCACCGGTTTGTAATCGACATTAAAACTCAAAGCTGCAGTATGGAAATTGACATTCCAAGGGAAAGGAGTTACGATGTTTTGATCATCTCTAAAATACTCTGCTCTTCCGGCACATGCCCATTTGTTAGAGAATTCGTGTTGGAGAATGGCCGTTGCATTGTACCAAGTAAATGTACTTGGCCTTGCCATTGGATTAGAAAGTACTCCAATGTCGAAACCGAGGATGACATGGTTTTTAGTTCCCAGATCAAACTTGGCGAATAGGTTATTAAAAAAGCGAATATTGTTAAGACTATCCGGCACCTCTGATCCGATATAGGTGCTCCAATTTAACTGGAATTTGTTCTTTTCGTAGGTGATTTGTGTGCCGGCTGAGGGCAATGTTTCACCCGGACGAGTCGTAATTCTTTGCCAACCATTACAGAGGGTCAGGCCAAAGCTCCAGTTTTCATTTGCCTGATGATGTAATCTGGTCCCGGCAAGAAAGTAGGGTGAAGCCTCCGCCGACATCGAGCGAGTGAGAGTAGGGTTTTCTGCAGAAATGGGACTCTCAAATCCCAAGTGTGAAGGAAATATTCCGGCATCCAACCAGGTTTTGGCACCGAGCTTGACTCCGGCCCAAGCTTGGTAAATAGAGCACCACATAATAGGTTCTGCTACATAGTTGGCAGAAGGGTAGGAGCCCGCCTGAATATTTATCGCTGCGCGGTATTTTTTGTGTTCTATGTCCAAGCCGACCGTTGCCAAATTGATATTGAATTCATTGCGTCGGTTATGGTTCACAGTAAATCCCGTGAAGTAATTGTTGAACTCGGCATAATCTCCGGCATAATAAGCATCGATAAAGCCATTAAGGGTGATCTCTGGCGCATCGAGGGTATCTGCATTTGAGGTAAAGGAAAGAAAAATGAATATGCTGAGTAGTAGACTGCCAATTTTCATAGGCGGAAAGGTAGGGAAAAATGGGGGAAGGGTTGCAAATGCTATTTCTTTCCAGTAGTAAAAATTTTAAATCCTTACTTTTAAACCCAATTTGCATCCGAACTCAGAAATGATGAGATTAAAAAGATACTTATTGCATTTTGTGATATTAACTCTGTTAGGTAGTTTTTCTTCATGTAAACCTGAGCCTCCAGAAGAAAGTTGTTTCGAGACCTTAGCGCTAAAAGAAGTAGGTGTTAGTCAATTCAACAACCTTTTATTGAAGAAAGATACTTTGAAATATTATCATTATGTCGGGGAGGAACTTGAAGATACTTTAGTTTTTGTCTCTTCAAAACCTATATTTAAGGACACCATTTCATATTACTATAGTCTATCTGAAGCGGATAACTGCTTGCCAAACACTAATAAGGTCCTTGAAACAGGACTCACAAAGTCGTATTCAAATATTTCAGATAATAATGATAGTATCGTTTTAACTGCTTTTGGACCATCTAATTTATTTTATATAAGGACTTTTGAATATTCTTCAGTTGGGTTTTTGACTTATTCCAGTACTGGTCAAGACCGTATATTTGATTTCTTAGATTACAATATTGATAGTTTAACAAAATTTAAACCTGTGACAAAGTGGGTTTATCTTAAAGATGGAGTATTTGACACATTTGTAGATGAAGAACATGTCAATCTTGTAAGAAATTCATTACCCTATGTTGTGCAGTATAGAGAAGGTGAGGATCGACATACTTATATTCTTCAGTAGGACTGGTATTGAAATCAATGACCTGTTCTAGACAAAGAACGCTAAAAGCGGCCTTCTGCAATTTTGCACAGATTTTCTCGGTAGGAGACCTTCCCGCCGCAACACGGGTGAATTAAAGCAGTTGTGCTCGCTAGTGAGTAAACAGCCATGCTAACTGCTGTGTTAGCCGACCGGTGAGTAACAATTTCGTCACTAAGCCGCTGACTGACTACTTCAAATCTGAAATACGAGATATTTGTCTTATCATTGATTCTTAACAATGCCTTCAATGAAGTTCATCTATGGAATATTAGCAATTATTTTTATTTCAAGTTGCGATAAATCTAAACATTGGCCGAAGTACACTCTAGACCAAAAGACTTTAGATTATTGTGATTTCGAAGAGGGGACTTGGTGGGTCTATTATGAAAGCTATGATGATAATTATGATACAATTGAAGTGTCAAGTCGCAAATTTGAAGAAATGAAAGATCCTGAGCATTCAGCGGCATTTGATAAAATTACTCTTTCATTGAAGCTAACTACCACTAATGATTCGATAGAATCAAACCTAATAAGAAGATACATTATCGAGCCAGATTATATCTACCAAAAAAACAAAGGCTTATGCTACCTACAGCATGTTTTCGGTACACGACTAGGAAGTATTGCATTTTATTCTCTAGATTCAACCGGAGAAAAGTCCACAACAACTGGGGATCAGGACTATCTAAAGCTTATTAGAATCATACCAAAAGATACAATTAATAATATTATATACGAGGATGTTATGTACTTCGATATATTCACGATAAGTTCAGGTCTTTACGCTAGATCAAAGTTTGTTAAAAATGTTGGTATGGTTTATTACGAAGCATTTGGTGCAAAATCTTGGGAATTGGTTGCTCATGGCAAGAAGTGATTAGGATTGAGGATCGAGTTTTACCAACATAAAGAAAGAATAGCCCCGAGCATAATGAAACTAGTATTAATCCTGATCTTGTCTTTTATCTTAAGCTGTTTCGTCGGTGAAAAGAAAAATGAGTATTCAATAAACGAAGTTGTTGGATGCTATGTAAGTGTTGTCCATCTTAATTTAAAAGATAAAGCCAAGGTAAAGCTAGGGCTAATAGAGTTCTCGCCCGATAGTTTGTTTTTACATGCTGATAGTACATTTAGGTATGTCCGTTGTAATATAGTTCAATATGGTTATTGGAAGACTAAAAAGGATTCGCTGTACTTAAACTCTGATTCTTCATATATGAAAAATGATTCTTCAATCCGCGCTGATTTGCATTTTTATCAGGTTTCACTGTTTAAGAATGATTCAATCTATACTAAGGATAAATATAAAACTATTGAGGGGGAGTTGGTGGAACTCGTGTCAATATTAAAGCGCGTAAAATGTTGATTTCAATGTAAATATGCCAAGAAGTAATATAGCTAACCTGATTTTTATTTTATTAATGTGTTTGTCTTGTAAGGATGATACACCGGCAGTTCGCGTTTATGACATAGAACCCGTTGTAGCTGAATATGGTAACTTTAAGGAAAACACATTGTGGGTCTATCTTGATTCAATCTCTGGAGTAAAAGATACAATGAGCTTAGTTACTATTAATGTTGATACTACAGATTTAAATATAAATAGACATGATAAAGTTCGCTCAGTTGCTATGAGTTGCATTATTGAGTCACTTTCCGATGGCGAGAGATTTTTATACTTCACTGCAGGCCATTCTGGTGCTGTTCAATACGGTCGAATGTTCGAAAACAGTGAGGAATTTCATCCTGCATTTAGTACTACCATCTTTAGAAGGGGTTCTAAAGATGGAGACCGATGGATAAATGGCGTTGATGAACTTAATTACTCTAAATTAACTGGAATTCATGACTCTTTAAAACTGTTTTCTCATGTATATTATGATGTTTATGAAGTGTACAATGAAGAAAATTTGGCCCTGAACCGCAATGAAACAATAACTTTTACAGCTAGAAATTTTGGTGTTGTAAGAATTCAAAACCTGACGAGCAATGAAGATTGGATATTGCTTGAAATGATAAGGTGAGAAATTGATTCGCCAGTTTGTCCGCCAGCCGGCAGATTCATCAAGGAAAAAGTAAGGAAAGAAAAATTAGGAGCGATTGCTTAGCGAGCTTTGCTGGATTATCTATCCGCCTGTCGGCAGATGATCCAGTCGTTGCCGTGCAGTGCCATCACCATCTGGAGCTACGCGAAGGATGGGATCAAAGTCTAGCTAATAAAGGATAAGGTATCTTTCAAACTTCAACAGCGTAATGATCATTTGACTTCTCAGATTTACGCTAAGATCGTGAACAAGGAGTTGGATAATGCAATGGACGTGTTTGGTTAAAGATTTTTTCAAGATTACTCAAACTCAGATCCGTTCATTTGTATTCTACTTTTTTATTATTACATATTCAATATTGTGCTCGCTTATAAATTGATAAATATTTTTTTTCTTAAAGAAGAAGTAAGTGGGAAATTTCTGCTTATTGTTAAAAATTTCTTTTGTGGTTACTTCAAACCCTTTACCCATGTAGTGCACTCGGTCATCTATATATTTCAATGATTCTATGTCTATTATGTCAAAGGAAAATTCTCTATTCCATAATCTGAAATAGTAAAAGAATGTCACTTTAGATTCACTCACACCCATCTCAAAATAGTATGCCTGTATAAAATAGTAGTAAGCTACTATTACTATGAACACCCCTTCCAAGGGCCTGAAATAAATGAGAAATAAAGCTGCAAAAGTTGAAGGATCTAAAAATAATCTATATAGTTGAGGTTTTAGTCTCATGCATCATTAATCTTATATTCTAACAGTCTATTTGCCATTTCCTCATTGGAAGGATATCCATTCTGATATAACATCTCAAGGTCATCAATAATTGAAACAACAGCATCTAAGCAGCTGAATTTCTCATCATTTACTCATAATTAAGCGGGTCTCCGATCTTACTGTAATCAAATATTGCAATTTCAGATTCTGCTGAAAATGAACTTTTTAGATATAGAAAAACATCATCGTCTTCAATTTCTGGGTAATTAGATTCTAGAAAATCATACAATTTACATTCGTCTTTTATAAATGACATAAACTCAATCAAATTCATAGATGTGGCTCTATTAGCAAATGTAGTAAGAAAGTGGAATGTATCTAAAAGGCGATTCACCTATACTCAAACTTTAATAATTATACCCCGTACGTTAAGCCAATTTTCTTATTTCAATTTAAAGGTATAACTTGAAGGTTGAATGAAAGCCCCGTTGAAATTATTCCTCCTTCTGTTTGTTGCATTCTTATGGAATTCTTCCAAAGCACAGGATACATTATATGCTGAATTCACAGAGTATTGGTTTGAATATTCTAACTATGATAACTTGAATGTTTTCCAATTCAGTGAATTTAAAGAAGATACCAGCCTTTACTATGTCGGTAGTTATGATATAAGTGAACTGTATTTAGTCGACAATCGTGCGATAAGCAAAGACGACTATTATAATAAAGTCATCCTATACGACTTTAATTTGGCATTGGGCGATACTTTTTACTTAAAGACTCCTGATAGTCTTTATACTTATCGTCTCATGCATCTTGATAGCATTCAAATCAAGAACAAAAGATATGCTCGGCAATATTTGAAAGCATTAAACCACGATAATAATGAGATCATAATACAAGGTGTTGGAAGTATTTATGGAGGTATAATTAACTATTGGAATCGTTATGGGGGCATTTACAATAAGTTTACCGGTTTGTGTTTTTGGAATGATGATGATGAAATGGATCGTGCCTTAGTGGTGGATAATGATTCTGTGAAACTTGGATTCTGTGATGATATTAACTTGACCGATAATATTAATGAAGTTACAGAGCAAGTGTATTTAAGTCCAAATCCGGTGTCATCCATTCTTGAAGTCGCAGGGGTCCGTGGAGACGCAATTGTTGTTATTGATGCTACCGGAAAGATGGTGCTAAAGGAACACGATTTGAATATCAACTCAGATGCATATCAGATTGATGTTGGTGATCTTGAACCCGGCCTTTACTATTTGAAAATATTAAATGATTCCGGTGTCGGTTATACGGGGAGGTTTGTGAAGATTTAGAGTAAGTTTTAGGATGACCTGTTTGTTAAAAATTTTGAAAACATAAGCTGTTGGCGAATTTCAAGGGACAATGATCTCTCGGTCATCCCCATTTATAGTCATCATTTCGATTACACTTTGTTCTTCCCAGCTTCCGGTTATTGAATCAAAGTCATACGCATTTACACGTTCAATTATAATGTTCTGACCATCGGCTGTTAGGCTTAAATGACGATATGATCTTGTGTCGCATGACTCGACGAGGTTATTTGTCACTGAAGACCACGGGTTAATGCTCCAAACTCCTGTTCCAACTGTAGAATAATATATCATGTTTCTTATCGGAGACCAACAGATACCTGCAATCGTGTTCTTTCCGGAAAACGAATCACTGGATAAAACTTTGATTCTAGAAGGAGTTTCAAACGTAATGTTGGGATTACCTTCATAGCTGAGGTAGGCAAGAAATTGATTTCTAGAGTTGACACTCCCCATTGTAAATCTTTTACCTTCAATGGTCTCACTTTTTAAAGTGTTAATGTTCAGTATTTTAGTGACGTAAGGATTTCCGAGATTAGGTGAATATTCACAAATTACAGTGGAGTCAGATAACCAATCAGGATACAGGAAATGCCGATCTGAGCTTATAACATTTATTGTTTTCAATGAATCTGAATCAACCCAACATGGTTGGTGATATCGATTCACGAATAAGATTTTACCGTTCTGACCCCATTTGGGTTGTTCAATAATTCCCTGCGGTATTAACATGCTATCCTTCTGAGAATTACTCATATCATCTGTAACAAGATAGGTCTCATTTCCCAATCTGTGAACGTAGGCAAACTCCTTGATATTATTAGGGTTACAAGTGGGTGCTTTGTATTGGTGAAAGTTTTTATAAAACACGTGTATTCCTCCTGGATGTTCAGGAAAGTTCTCACATGGAGTGTTTTTAGGAACTTCTACAGGTTCTCGTTTGCAGGAGTGCAGTGTACTCAAGCATGCGATAACAAAGAAGATGTGTAGACTACGTAGATTCAAATCGTTTGTTTTCAATGGCTTTTTCTAAGACCTCTATTGTAAATGGTTTTGTTTCTTTAGGGCCATGTATTAACGCTAAGATGAAATCTACAACTTCACTCCCACTCTTGAAGTATTTATCCCTAACTGCCACAAAACTATTCTGATCAATATCGAAATAATCAATAAAATAAAATATAAACTCATCAAAATCAAGATCCCAAATGTGAAGGTCTTCACTTATTCTATCGCTTTGTTTAATATTATTGATTCCATAGGGTAACTTTCTGTTGTATTTTGAACAATAAAAATTTAGAAATTCTTTTAATCTATCGCTAATCATGCTAATTGGACACTGATCCGTTTATGGGGCATTTAGGAATGATCAAATATAAGTTTTGTTAATTTAAACACTGCTCCTGTATTCTTGACGTTTTTACTACTTGAATTTAGTTGGTTCATGTATTACTAGGCACCGAGATTCAAGTAGGTTACACAGATTGACAAAAGAAGATATGTTGTCAATTGAATAAGCAAATTGACTTAATAATACCTAATGGTATATACAATTCTAGAATTAACAAGATCTTTTATTATTTCTGACTTATAATTTCCTGATAAAAATCCACCATACACAAGTTTCCCATTTGACTCTATTTCGAACGGATGTCCTTCTGTTAAATATATCGTATCCTTTAAAAATTGATTTTTATCAATATATTCAAAAGAACTATTTAGATATCTTATATAGTTAAAACTTTGACCTAGATAATCTTCGCGGTATGAAATATAATTAAATTCAGTTTCTTTATTTATTGTGTCAGCAAAATCAAATTTAGGAATTTTATGAAACTCAGGAAAGACCCATACTATATATGCTCTGCATGTTGTATCTAAAGTTGGCTTGAAAAATAAGATTGTATCATCAAAGTCAGTTTTTTTGCATTTTAAACTATCGATACAATATCCTGGCTTTCCAAATCTTTTTATTAAAGATTGATTCCCTTCAAACATCAAGCTTTGACGTGAATACCAGAAGAAAACCAAGAAAATGTAGATTCCTATGAATAATATTCCAATTGTAATGAAGATGTATTTTAAAACTTTATTCATCTATAGTTTTTATTTTTTCTAATCTAGAGAATCTGGTTTTCTCGCAAGAATATGTTCAACAAATTCTGTACTTTCCATTTCATCATATTTAGGACACTCAACTTTGGACATTACTTTTTTAAGAGTGTATTCCTTGCTGTATTCAGAAATCTTTATGGTTTTATTTTCCAGTTCATTCACAACCCATTGGAATTTAAACTCATCGTTCGCATCAATAAATAACAACGTGTCAGATTTCCATTGATTTGAGAAATAAAATGCAGAGTAGCTACTTTCATCGATAAGTATTGATGATCTGCATTCACTAATCCGCCACTCAAAATAGTAGCCATCTTCATCAACCCCTTCCCAAGCTCCAACAATTACTTCTTCTTGCTGGTGTGCACAAGACAATAGAAAGAGTATCAAAACTAAGCTTACTATTCCGCAATAAAAATTTAGAAATTCTTTTAATCTTTTAGTGGACCTGCAAACTGAGTTTTTGAAAGTTGCGTAACTAATATTTTCTCCAGCCAATTTTATTTGTGTCATAACTAATTATAGGGTAAATATCATCTGAAGTTTGAGGCATTCCATCTTCTCCTAACGAAAATAATGTGTAACCCCCTCCTATATTTCGGTACATATATTTTACCTGATCCCTTAAATTAGTTTGTTGGATTGGATCAATAAATGCTCCAATGTGAGTGAAAGGTGATAACTGTTCTAGACTATCAGGGTATTTATCATAAATTAAGTGGTAGAATTCAACGTCAACGACAAGATAATTTAGGTCATTCCTTGCTGTTTCACTATACTGTTGTCTAGCATCTTCAGATTTCATGCCATAAAAGAATATTGAAGAATAAACTATTACAGTGAAAGCCATACAGGCAATACCAATTATAGTTAACTTGGTATCCTTGAATTTGAAAATACCAATGACCGTTAAATAACATCCTACAAAAAATCCAATTAGAGGTATGAGTCCTAGAAGCCCAGTTAAATACGGTGGTTTTGATTTACCATCTTTACCTAATTTAGTTATTTTCTTAGATATTATTTTTTCATGAATGATACTCCAACTGGTATCAACTAACTGCCAAGTGATTTTACGAATAGATTCTATTTGATAATGGTCAGTAAAAAAGTGCCACAATCTTCTACCAAAATAAAGTTTTTGTGTTACAATTTCAGTGTAATTCTTATTTTCAAAATTGTTCTCAATTATTTGTTCATCAACCTCAAAATAGCTCAACCGTTTATAAGAATTCTGAAGATTGACTTTTAATTGCTCTTTTGTAATTTTTTTGTTATCAACAGTTTCAATTATTGCGGTTTCGTAATATTTTTCTAAATAACCATCAATACTCTTATTTTTATATGCATTAAATGTTTGTTTTTTTATTCGATCTAGCTCAATTAAAACTTCGTTATTATTCATCAATTATTGCTTTTTTATTATTTATAACGCTGCTGGTCCTAATGCCGGGGCTCTTCTCAATGTTTCTCTGAGGATATGATAAGGTATTGATCCTCCTCGTGTTACAATAAGTTCATTAATTCCTAAGACCTAACTAGGTCCCTTTGAGCAAATTTAACAAGAATGTGGAAAGAAAATAAGAGGGTGTTTTACCTATGTGTGATCATGAAATAAAAAAGCCTCATAAATCATTGGTCTACAAGGCTTTTCGTTTTTGCTTTGCGCCCCTTGTTACACAGAGTTGCAGCCAAAACTCGCCATATGAGGGGCTAAACCAGGATGGTTTAGATAATAGAAATATCACTCATATAGATTGTTTGGGCAACTAAAGTCAGTCGTGACTAATGTTCTAAATGTCTATACCTTGGTAAAAGATGGTTCTATATTGTCACAGTTATAATGTGGTTAAAGCCAAATCACTTCGCTGGTGATTCATTCACGCTAATTGTCACAACTCAAATTGAATTTCCCAGAAATGAATGTTAATGGTTGCGGTGAGCCTTTGATAAGAAGGAGGATGCCCGCCAGCATCTATATTTTAAAACCTGGATACATTAAATATACTCAGCAACATCCACTGGAGCATGTTCCACTTTCTTGAATTGGTGGACACGGCACTGATCCATAAGAGCAATACACACAGCAATCTCCATGGCGTGGTTTTAGGAGTGAGTGACAGTTCTCACATTCGTAGAAATACTGACATGCATCAGTAGGCATAATCTCAACCTTCTTATGTCCACATGAAGGGCAGGTTAATTCTGATTCTAGAGTTATTTGTTTTTCCATTTATTTCTTGATTTGCCTAACTGAGTACCCGGTTTCTTGTTCAATATGTTTCGCTATGGTTTGTATATCTGTTTTGTTAGGGTCGAAAATTACTACTGCTGACTCATTTCTGTAATCTGAAGTTGAAGATGTAACTCCATCTATTTCAGTAGTTGCATTGTTCACATGCACCTCACATCCAGTACAAGTCATGCCCTGAACATCAAGCTCCACTGTAGTGAATGAGCTCATTATAGCACTGGACTTTTCAGGCGGTGCTAATAAATGTGAATATGATGGGAAGGTAATTGAAAGGATCGCGAAAGTAGTTATCACTACTAGAAAGGATTTTCCTTCATAAAACTTAGGTCTACGCACAATCTCACAGCCACAATCATCTTTGGGTTTGGGCTTAAGATGTATGTACCAAGCATATCCAATAGCGATAATTGAGAATCCTATAAGATAAGGTCTCAATGGCTCAAGCCAGCTGAAACTTGCTGAGAGACTCCCTGCGCCAGCTATTGCTGCAACAACCGGCGCAATACAGCATGAAGAAGCAGCTATAGCTGCAATCCATCCTGTTGTAGAAGCTATGTTCTGCTTGTTGCTCATATGCGTTCTGTTTCTACAACCTTCAAGTGATTAACTAGGTTTGACATGAGTTCAGCACCATCTGCTGTCAAACTGTAGAATATTGTTTGTTTTAGTCTTCTATTTTGGATCACGCCTCCTTCCCGCAACTTTTTTAAGTGCTGGGAAACTGCGGGCATGGACATTTCCAAAACGTCGCTCAGATCACATACACATAATTCATCGTCTTGATTTATCAGCGTGAGAATTTTGAGCCGAGTAAAATTACCAGCAAGATTTAAGAAGTTAGCGAGCCTTCCTATTGATGAGTCATTCTCCTTCAAGAGTCTTTTTGCGCCATTGATTTGAGAAATATCTTTAAAGGTTCTGATGCACTGATCCATTGTATTTGCAAATGTAGTTAATTAAGTGGTTGCTTAAATAACCTGAGCCGCTTCAATGAAGAAGATGAGTAATTTATTACAAAAGACAGAACAGAACTCATTAGAGAGGAAGTCTCCGTGTAATTGTATCAAGCTAGACAAGAGTTCTTTTAAAATTGGCGGAAGTTACTCGCATAGATGGAAGGTTGTAATTTGATGAGTTTTACTTCACGAGCCACTTTGGATTATCAAAACAAAAAACGGTTACACTATAAAAGTATAACCGTTTTATCATTATATCTGCGCCCCATCCTGGATTCGAACCAGGGACCTGCGGATTAACAGTCCGTCGCTCTAACCAACTGAGCTAATGAGGCGTGTCGTGTGCCATTTGCTTAACCTGTTATTCTCAACTAGAACATAGTTCGTCGTCTCGTCTAACCAATGCTGACAAAGCTTTGCTTGTCTGCATCTGGACTAGAGCTTTGCTCTGCGTCCAGGCTGAGCTATTCATCTAGACCGAAGCTGTGCTTCGCGTCTAGAATGAGGCATTAAAATTGCCATTTGCTTTGACATTTATCCGGACTTGAGCAACGCTCAACGTCAGGAGACTTTTGCAAAAGCGACTGCAAAAATAGAAGTTTCTGGAACTTCAACAATTGAAAAATGAAAAAATTATTTTATGTCGAATCCGACGCTGCCAATTTGCTCTACACGAGTCAATATTCGCTGGCCTTTTTCTAAGAAGACTGCCGAGGTTGCAGCACCTGCCATTAAATAGGAACCCGCCGGAAATACTTGCCCCGCAGCGACTGCGAGTCGGGAGGCATTGGTAACCGATAACCAAGGATTACCCAAAATTGCTTTGGAGCTTCCTTCTTCTTTCACTTCGCCATTTATTTTTAATTCCATGTGTAAATCGCTCAAATCTTGGTTGATATTTTGCCAAGCACCTACCACAAAAGCAGTGGATGAGCAATTATCCGCTACCACATCTTCCAATGAAAACTTGAAATTCTTATATCGCGAGTCGATAATTTCGGTGGCCGGAGCAACTGCTTCTATGTAATCCTCAACTTCATCCAAGCCAATTTCTCGATCAATGTCCTTTTTTACCAAAAAACACAATTCAGGTTCCGCCCTGGGGTGAATAAACTTATTGAAATCCAATTCGGCATCCGCAAAATGAAGCATGGAATCTGTAAGTCGACCCCAAATCATGTCGTGAACCCCCATTTGTTCCATCTTGGCGAAACTGGTGAATCCCAATTTCAAGCCCACAAATTTCTCTCCCCTGCTCAATCTTCGTTCGATGGAGAGTCTTTGGATTTCATATGCTTCATCTATAGTGAACTGCGTGTCTAAGCTCAATTGCTCTACAGGCTCGGCATTCATCGCCGCCTCGTCTAATATTTTCGCTGCTTCCTGAATATTCATTGCTGTGGCGAAAGTAAAGTAAGATTATTAAAGAGGCTATTTTAAGGATATATTTGGAGGCTCAATGACGGATATACAACAAGCAGCAGAACGATTATGGCAAGCTTCGAAAAGCAAGCAGGTTTGTGAACCTATTCGAGATCTTATTGGTCCACAGAATATCGAAGATGCCTATAAAACTCAAGCAATAAACACTGAAAAGAGAATCGCCGAAGGTGCAAAAAAAGTGGGTTGTAAAATCGGCTTGACCTCCTTTGCAGTGCAGAAGCAACTTGGAGTAGATCAGCCGGATTATGGAATGCTATTTCAAGATATGCAAA
This sequence comes from bacterium, assembly GCA_018223105.1. Classification (GTDB taxonomy): domain Bacteria; phylum Bacteroidota; class Bacteroidia; order NS11-12g; family UBA9320; genus JAAEYY01. The sequence continues at coordinate 219,607 of JAAEYY010000001.1, forward strand.
TCAACCCGGGCGAAACCATTGCTTGGAACGATCTTATCCAAGGCAAAGCTGAAGCGGAAATTGCTTTTGTTATGAAATCAGGAATTGAAGGTGAGATAAATGCGGATTCTTTCAAAGCAGCCATCGATTACGCCTCCGTTTCCATTGAAATTGTAGGTAGCAGAGTTCGCGATTGGGATATCAAAATTGCAGATACCATTGCCGACAATGCTTCGGCGAGTCATTTTGTGTTAGGAAATGAAAAGGTTGATGCAGCCAATTTGGATTTGGTCAATTGTACAATGCAGCTCAAGGTGAATGGAGAAATTGCTTCAGAAGGTAAAGGAGAGGCTTGTATGGGTTCACCGCTCAATGCCGCTGTTTGGTTAGCGAAGACCATGGCGGATTTAGGTGCACCTTTATCTAAAGGCGATATCATACTCACCGGAGCTCTTGGCCCAATGGTTGCCTTGAAGCCCGGAGATCAGGTTTCCGCTAAAATTGAAGGTTTAGGCGAAGTGAATTTTAATGTAGGACAGCATGGATAAAGTTAAAGTAGCAATTATTGGTTCTGGAAATATCGGCACGGACCTCATGATTAAAATCTTGAGAACTTCAGATGTGCTCGAAATGTCGGTCATGGTAGGAATTGATCCAGAATCCGACGGACTTGCAAGAGCCAAAAGAATGGGAGTAGCCACTACTCATGAAGGAATAGACGGTTTGATCAAAATGCCGGAATGGAAGGACATTGAAATAGTATTTGATGCTACTTCGGCAAAAGCTCATCAATACAACTATTCTAAGATTCAGGAGTTTCCGGATAAAAAAGTAATTGATTTAACGCCTGCGGCGATAGGCCCTTACCTCATTCCACCTGTGAACATGGATAGAAACCTCGATGTTCCCAACGTAAACATGGTGACCTGTGGAGGTCAGGCTACCATCCCTATGGTGGCGGCAGTGAGCAGAGTTGCGAAGGTTCATTACGGCGAGATTGTAGCTTCCATAGCCAGTAAATCTGCCGGTCCGGGTACCCGTGCTAATATTGACGAGTTCACCGAAACTACGGCGGAAGCTATTGAAAAAGTAGGTGGAGCTACAAAAGGCAAAGCCATCATCATTCTAAACCCCGCAGAGCCACCATTGGTGATGCGCGATACGGTATTTACTCTTAGCGAAAACGCAGATCAAGATGCTATCCGAGAAAGCGTAGATGCGATGGTGAAGGAAGTCCAGGAGTATGTTCCAGGCTACAAACTTCACCAAGAAGTTCAATTCGAAGAAATCCCAGAAGATCAACCCGTCTTCATAGATGGCGTCGGCCACGTAAGCGGCCTCAAAACGATGATTCTCCTTCAAGTCATTGGCGCAGGCCATTACCTCCCGGAATACGCTGGTAATTTGGATATTATGACATCGGCAGCGAAGGCAACGGGAGAGAGAATTGTAAAGACTAGGTCTTTACAATAAATTTCAAATATCAAGCCTGTCTGCCGACAGGCAGGCACCTACCCTTCTCCGCCGGCTGGCGGATTCGGATAGCGAGGGCCATCCTTCGCTGAAGCTACGGTTGACGTAGGCAAATACCAAGGAAGTTCCAAATATCAAATTACCTCCCTACTCTTCATTTCGGGCGGCAGGCAAAATCCAGAAAAGATCCAATATTCAATTTTCAATAACCAAGTATCCCAACTTAGTGAGATACATTCGTCGTTGAAAACGCATTTGAGTGTCATTCTAATTTTTTGATCAGAAATCAAGCAAAGAAATTGTGCGATGGGTGGAGCTAAGCAATCCTCGAATCCGCCGGCTGGCGGATGGCTTGGGTTGCGGGGCGATTTCGAAGCGCTAGATTTCTTCAAAAAAGTAGTAAGACTTGACCTTTTGCTTCTTTTGTGTCAAGACAAAAGAAGGGAAGGTTTTGTTACTTTTTAAAAAGTAAGACTAGGGCTGAATAGCTTGATTTTCTTCGAACAAATGAAAGAGGGAAGGCAGCATAATATTGTGAAAGACTTCCAGCCAGTGGGCTGGCAGGCCTGCCAGCCGAAGCTTTAGCGTAGGGTGGTTTGCTTCCTTTTTGAGCCCAAAAGGAAGTGTTTTTATTATCCCCTTGTCTGCCGACAGGCAGGCCTAACGGGTGACTAATCGCTTTATCAAAAAAGTAAGAAGGAAGAAGCTTGGATTTTAGGGCACCTCAGTTTAAGGGCTAGTTGGCCTGTTGAGAGACTGCAAGCTTTGGGATTTAAAAAGGATAGTAAGAAAAACATTTATTATTAAAAATTTTTGCTTGAAAGCATAGTTAGAACTGATTTTATTAAACATTTATAAAAAGAAACCAGGTCTATCGTAATGTTTCATGATTAGTCTAAGAAGCGGTAAGTTTGCATTTGAGTTAAATTGCATTGAATTGCCAGTTGGAAACTGGTAAATTCCAAATAGATTATTCAAATGAAACTTTACATTCAAGACGTAACATTACGTGACGGCATGCACGCCATCCGTCATCAATACTCAAAAGAGCAAATAAGAGAAATTGCAATTGCTTTGGATAATGCCAAAGTAGATGCAATAGAAGTAGCTCACGGTGATGGCCTTGCCGGATCTAGTTTTAACTATGGTTTCGGGGCGCATACAGATTGGGCTTGGCTCGAAGGTTTAGCGGAAGAACTAAATCATGCCGTATTGACCACCTTACTTCTTCCCGGTATCGGAACAATTGAAGATCTAAAAAAAGCCTATGATCTAGGCGTAAGATCTGTTCGCATCGCGACCCATTGCACAGAAGCAGATATCTCGGCCCAGCATATAGAAGCAGCTAAGAAATTAGGAATGGATGTCGGTGGATTTTTAATGATGGCTCACATGAATGAGCCTAAGAAATTGGCCGAGCAAGCAAAACTAATGGAAAGCTATGGCGCTGATTGCGTTTATGTTACAGATAGTGCGGGTGCATTATTGATGGACGACGTAGCAGGCCGTATGAAAGCATTTAAAGATGTTCTCGATTCTAAAACGGAGATTGGAATTCATTGTCACCATAACCTAGGCCTCGGTGTCGCAAACACCATCGTCGCTATGCAGCATGGAGCTCATAGACTAGATGCATCGCTAGCCGGGATGGGAGCAGGGGCAGGTAATTGTCCTCTAGAAGTATTGATTGCCGTATTGAACAGAATGGGGCAAGATCACAATTCAGATCTTTATGCATTAATGGATGCAGCAGATGATCTGATCAGACCGCTTCAAACTAGACCAGTTAGAGTAGATAGAGAAACATTATCTCTCGGCTATGCCGGTGTGTATTCCTCTTTCCTGTTACATTCTGAAAGAGCAGCAGACCGTTATGGCCTCGATACTCGAAGTATTCTTGAAGAGCTAGGCAAACGCAAAATGGTAGGCGGACAAGAGGATATGATTGTGGATGTCGCTTTGGATATGAAACGAAACAAGAATTCTAGCTCAGATTCCAATTAAGGTATTTAATCTGAATATATTCTTCAATCCCGTATTTCGAACCTTCTCTGCCAAATCCACTGTGTTTCACGCCGCCAAAAGGGGCGGTCACATTCGATATTAATCCGGTATTAATTCCTACCATCCCGGACTCTAGATTTTCAGCAATATGCCAAATTCGTTTGGGGTCGGTGCCGAAGAAATAAGCCGCCAAACCAAATTCAGTGTCATTTGCCAATTTAAGCATTTCTTCATCCGTGCTGAACTTGTAAATCGCTGCAAGCGGACCAAATATCTCTTCTTTCGCAATATCCATGTCATGAGTGACGTCTGCTATCATTCCTGCCGACATCAAAAGACCTTCTTTTACTTCAGGTTCGATGATGACACGGGCACCTTTGGATTTAGCTTCTTCAAAGAGTCGAGTAACCTTGTCAACGGCAGCCTGATTAATTAGTGGTCCAATCTTGCTGTCGCTTTCTAACCCACTTCCCGCCTTAATCTTCTTGATTCTGTTTTCAAGCTTCTCGATGAAAGTATCGTAGATGCTCTCGTGAACGTAAATACGATTCGCGCATACACAGGTTTGTCCTGCATTGCGGAATTTAGAAGCAATGGTGCCTGAAACTGCTTTGTCAATATCAGCATCATCGAGAATAATCATTGGAGCATTTCCTCCCAATTCCATAGAAAGTTTTTTAAGGGTCGGGCTGCATTGCTCCATCAATATCTTACCGACTTTGGTAGACCCTGTGAAGGAGAGTTTTTTAATTCGATCATCGGCACAAAGTACTTTTCCTACCGTGGAAGAATCGCTTGTGGTAATTACATTGAGCACACCATTTGGAATTCCCGCTTGCTCCGCCAAATAAGCCATAGCTAATGCAGAAAGGGGAGTGTCTTCCGCAGGTTTGATTACCGCTGTGCATCCTGCAGCAAGAGCCGGAGCTATTTTTCTGGCGATCATGGCCATTGGGAAGTTCCATGGAGTAATTGAAGCAACCGGACCCACAGCTTGCTTGATCACGATAATGCGTTCATCCTGAGATTTACCCGGAATAGTGTCGCCATAGATTCTCCTAGCTTCTTCAGCAAACCATTTAATATAAGAAGCGCCATAGGCGATTTCTGCCCTTGCTTCTGCGAGAATTTTTCCTTGTTCTGTCGTGAGAATAGTGGCTAGATCTTCTTGGTTTTTCATGATCAAATCATACCATGCATATAGTATATCTGATCGCTTTTCTGCCGTTTGACTTTTCCAAGATTCAAAGCTCTTATGAGCCGCCTCAATAGCCTCCAGTGTTTCAGATTCCCCACAATCAGGAACTGAAATGATCAATTCCTGATTATAAGGATTTATAACTTCGAAACTCTTTGCAGATTCTCGCCATTGGCCGTTTATCAAACATGAGTTTTTGAGTAGATTTTTGTTTTTTATATCCATTAGAGCATTTCTAATTCAGTGAACCTTCACCAAAGGTGATAAAAAAACAACACTTATAAACACCTTTAGTTTAGTCTAAAGTAGATCGTGTTGTAAAACACAAATGATCATCACAACGTTTACAAGCGAACCTGCCACTAGGACTGCTCGGAGCACACCTATAGTAAACCTCGGAGCATGTTTGGAGTACACCTAAAATACACCTCTGAGCCTGCTCGGAGTATACCTACAGTGCCTCGGAGTTTATTCGGAGCACATTTATCATGTACCTCTGAGCCTACTCGGAGTACACCTACAGTGTACCTCAGAGTTTATTCAGAGTACACTTAAAGTGTACCTCCTGAGTTTATTCAGAGTACACCTACAGTGTACCTCTGAGCTCTTGCTCACGCTCAATCGCTTCAAACAAGGCTTTGAAGTTTCCTTTACCAAAAGAGGTCGCACCTTTTCTTTGGATGATTTCGAAGAAAAGGGTAGGACGTGGTTCAATAGGTTTAGTAAAGATCTGAAGTAGATACCCTTCATCATCACGATCCACCAATATACCCAATTCTTTTAGAGGTTTAATATCCTCTTCAATTTCCCCAACTCTTTCGTGAAGTACGTCGTAATAGGTATCCGGAACTCTTAAAAACTCAACTCCTCTGTTCTGAAGCTGGGTCACCGTTTCAATGATATTGTCGGTAGCAACTGCAATGTGCTGTACTCCCGGACCTTCATAGAAATCCAAATACTCTTCGATTTGAGATTTTTTCTTACCATCTGCAGGTTCGTTAATTGGGAACTTGATTCTACCATTTCCATTACTCATCACCTTACTCATAAGAGCTGTGTAATCAGTAGAAATGTCTTTGTCATCAAATGAAATGATTTGAGCAAAGCCCATCACTTGCTTGTAGAAATTCACCCATTCATTCATTTTGCCTAGTTCTACATTTCCCACCATGTGGTCTATGTATTTTAAGCCAATTTTTGAAGGGTTATAGCTGCTTTCCCACTTCTTAAAGCCGGGAAGGAACAAGCCATTGTAATTATCTCGCTCAATGAACATATGAACAGTCTCACCGTAGGTGTAAATACCTGCTTTAACTACTGTTCCCGAATCATCTTTTAATTCATGCGGTTCGCAGAAAGATTTTGCTCCTCTGCTGATGGCTTCTTCGTATGCTTTTCTTGCATCAGGAACCCAAAGCGCTACTGTTTTAACGCCATCGCCGTGCTTGTCGATGTGTGCTCCAATTGAAGTTCCACTCTTCAATGGAGAGGTAAGCACAAGTCTAATTTTATCTTGAACTACCACATATGATTCAGTTTCTTTATTGCCGGTAGCTAAACCGGAGTATGCTAATGACTGAAATCCAAATGCTGTTTTGTAAAAGTGTGCAGCCTGATTTGCATTACCTACGTAAAGCTCCACGTAGTCTGTACCTTGTATCGGCATGAAATCATCTGCCTCGTCGTATAATTTTGGAATTGATAATGTATCGCTATTCATGATCTTCTCTTTAATGCGTCAAAGGTAGAAATTTACATTTATTTTGACTCCCAAGCAAAGAATAATCAATCCGCCAGCTGGCGGAGAAGGAAGATTTGTTATCCCCCTATCGGGTGACTATTTGCTTATTATAAAAAGAAAAAATTAAAAGTTTCAGACGAATTTTTAATTGTCTGAATTAACTCTTCAATGTTAATTCCACCTGAGAAAGATCAATAAACTCTTGAACTCTTTTCTCAATAGCCGGAATCTCCAAGCCTACGAGTTTTTCAGTTCCGAATTTCTCTACACAGAAACTTGCCATTGCCGATCCATAAATCACTGCACGTTTGAAATTCTCAAAACTCAAACCATCCGTTGCAGCTAAATATCCGATAAAACCTCCTGCAAAAGTGTCGCCGGCTCCGGTTGGATCAAATACTTCTTCTAGAGGAAGTGCAGGGCAGAAATACACCTGTTTCTCATTGAATAACAAGGCACCATGCTCACCTTTTTTAATTACGAGATATTTTGGTCCCATTTCCATGATTTTTTGAGCAGCTTTCACCAGGCTGTATTCTTTGCTCAGTTGTCGAGCTTCTTCGTCATTGATGATTAAGACATCGATCATGCCCAACACTTCTTTCAAGTCGTCCATTGCAATATCCATCCAGAAATTCATGGTGTCTAAAGCAATTAGTTTAGGACGTTTTTCAAGGCGTTCAATCACTGTTTTTTGGACTTGTGGACTCAAGTTCCCTAGCATTAAATACTCACAGTTTTGGTAAGCTTCAGGAATGATAGGGTCAAAGTCGCCTAGTACGTTGAGTTCCGTAACCAAGGTATCTCTGCTGTTCATATCGTTGTGATACTTTCCACTCCAGAAGAAGGTTTTTTCATCTTCTTTCACTTGAAGTCCTTCAGTATCAACACCATGTTCTTGCAAAAGCTTGATGTTCTCCTTTGGGAAATCACCTCCTACAACAGCACATAAGTTGATGTTATCGGTGAAATAGCTTGAAGCAAGGCTGATATAAGTGGCAGCACCACCGATTATTTTATCTGTTTTCCCAAAAGGGGTTTCTATGGCGTCGAACGCTACGGATCCAATTACTAGTAAACTCATCGCGGCAAAGATGCACAAAACAATTTTCTTGAGAAAGAGCACTTTAGTAAACAAAATATACCCGATCAACTTTTTGGTTTGGATATGCCATTAAGCTTAAACTAACTTAGCCCCATCGTAGCTACTGAGAAGATATTATGGGAGCGAAGGAAGGCTCCGGATCCAGACAAAGTGAAAGCTTTGGTTGAAGATATGGGTGCGCCCGAAGAGATTGCTGCTTTGCTTTGTCAGCGAGGTATTGATTCTCCAGATGCAGTTCGCATGTTTTTCAACCCGAAAATTGAAGACCTTCATGATCCTTTTCTAATGCGCGATATGGAGCAAGCCATAGATCGTATAGATAAAGCGATTGAAAGCAAAGAAAAGCTCATGGTTTTTGGTGATTACGATGTGGATGGAACCACTTCGGTTTCAACGGTCTTCCAGTTTTTTCGCGATTATTTTGATGATATCATCTTCTATATACCTGATCGGTACAAGGAAGGCTATGGAATTAGTAAGCAGGGAATCGATAAAGCTAAAGAAGAGGGGATAAGCTTAATCATAGCATTAGATTGTGGTATTCGCAGTGTTGAACTGATAGATTATGCAGCCGAATTAGGTATAGATTTCATCATATGCGACCATCATTTACCCGGCGAAGAAATCCCGCAAGCTGTGGCTGTTTTAGATCCCAAACGGAAGGATTGCGAATACCCTTATAAAGAACTCTGCGGTTGCGGAATTGGGTTCAAACTCATTCAGGCTTTTTGTCAAAAGCACGATTTGGACGACCGACTCTATCAACGATATTTAGATTTAGTTTGCCTTGCTATTGCTTCGGATATTGTTCCAATTACCGGTGAAAATCGCGTTTTAGCGTATTACGGACTAAAGTTGGTAAATGCTAGACCTTCTTTGGGCATCAGAAAACTGATTGAAAAATCAATTCAAAAGGAAGAACTAAGTATAGGAGATTTGGTTTTTTATGTCGGACCGAGGATCAATGCTGCCGGAAGAATGGATAGTGCGGAACTCGCTGTTAAACTACTCACGACAGAAGATGAGCTTGAAGCGGATGTTTTGGCCACAGAATTACACGCTAAGAATGCACATAGAAAGACGGTAGACGAGAAGATTACAGCTGATCTTCAAGAGATTGTAGCAAAGAATCCAGAATTACTCAGCAGAAAAACGCTGGTGTTCTTTGATCCATCCTGGCATAAAGGCGTTATTGGCATTGCAGCTTCAAGGGCTATCGAGTTATACCATCGTCCCACAATCATTTTAACGGGTTCGGAAGGCAAACTCAGTGGTTCAGGTAGGTCGATTAAGGGTTTTGATTTACACGAGGCTTTGCATCATTGCTCAGATCATTTGATTCAGTTTGGCGGACACATGTATGCTGCCGGATTAACTATGAAGGAAGAAAACTTGGATGCTTTTTCTGCCGCATTTGAAGAAGTGGCTCAGATGGAACTATCAGAGGATGATATGCTGCCGAGATTAATGTATGATCAGGAAATTCAAGTAGATGATATCAGTGATAAGACCTTGAAAATTATTCAACGTATGGCGCCTTTTGGTCCCGGAAACTTAACTCCTGTTTTCAGAGCAAGGAATTTGTTAGATGACGGAAGCGGCAGAGTTATTGGCTCTACAGCAGAGCATATCAGACTAAATATTAAGCAAGAATCAGGCAGCATAGCTGCAGTTGGTTTCGGAATGGCAGATCAATTCGATGCCATAAAAAAAGCAGACTCTTTTGAAGCCTGCTTTACTATTAATGAAAATATTTTTCGAGGTATGCGTTCGATTCAGCTCATGCTGAAAGGAATCCGGCCTACCAACGATACTGGTAATATCTCTTCTGTTTCAAGCTGAAATCGTACTGTAGAAATCCTCCAAATGCAATATTTTTAAGAACTGTAGCACCCGGGTATTTATTGTAGTTTAAAAATCCGAATGATGATCTACCTCCAATACTGAGTCTATTCAAATTGTTTTTAAATCCGAAGTTAACACCTAGACCTGCTACAAATGCGACATCTAATTTTCTTGGTGTTAAATCTGTTTCCGGATCAAAATCTTCATTGCCTGCTGCAATGGGATCTTGATACGTATTTGAAGCAGACAATGCGTACATTACAGCTGGTCCACCTTCAACATACCAAAATGAATTAGGCTGGCCAACTCTGTATGGCATCATTTCTTTCTTTCTGAAAGGAGTCATCCAATGAGCAGTAAGTGGTACAGAGATATAGCTCGCATTTAAAAGGAAAGTACCTCCAACTCCCGGATCTACAACAGTTGATCTAATATCAAATAAAAGATCCCCTTCAAGCATTATTCTCTCTGATACTTGTTGCTTGTACGCCAAGCCATTGTAAATATTTATTCCGTAAGAATGTACGTATGTACCGGTGGTAGAGAGTCCACCTAAGCCACCTCCTGATTTAATTCCAAGGTAAAACTGAGCATTTGCTCCTATTGCACAAAAAGTAATAGTTAAAAGTACGACTAGTTTTTTCATCTTAAAAAGGTATTAATTTGACAAATATAAGGTTTAACGAAGTTTTATATTCCTGTGGTATGTTAATTTTGAAGGAATGAAACTGGAGGCCAGCAACTTAGTGAAGCAATATAAAAAGAGAAAAGTTGTAAATGACGTTTCTCTGGAAGTGCATCAAGGTGAGATTGTTGGACTTCTCGGTCCCAACGGTGCCGGTAAAACCACAACCTTCTACATGGTTGTTGGTTTGATTAAACCCGATGAGGGAAAAGTTTTTCTGGATTCAGAGAATATAACGTCTAGAGCGATGTACAAAAGAGCTCAGAAAGGGATTGGATATTTACCACAAGAGGCTTCAGTTTTTCGCGATCTTAGTGTTGAAGACAATATCAAAGCGGTTTTGGAAATGACCGATATGTCTAAAAAAGACCAGCGAGCAAAGACGGAAGAGTTGTTGGATGAGTTCGGGCTGCAAAAAGTAAGAAAGAACTTGGGGAAAGTATTGAGTGGAGGTGAGCGAAGACGAACTGAAATTGCCCGTGCTCTTGCCGTAGATCCTAAGTTCATTTTATTGGATGAGCCATTTGCCGGAGTAGATCCAATTGCAGTTGAAGATATTCAGCAAATTGTACAGCAACTCATCAATAAAAATATTGGCGTTCTGATTACAGATCATAACGTTCATGAAACGCTTTCTATCGTAAACCGTGCCTACTTACTTTTTGAAGGTAAAATTCTGAAAAGCGGAACAGCTCAGGAGTTAGCAGATGATGAAATGGTGCGTGATGTATATCTAGGTAAGAACTTCGAGTTACGCAGTTTCTAATTACAGCCACTTCTTTTTCTTAAAATAGAAAATCATGAAAATGGATATCACCACCATGATTCCCCACATGATGAAATAACTGTATCTATAATCCAGTTCCGGAACATATTCAAAATTAGTCCCGTAAATGCCTGCGATAAATGTAAGAGGTATAAAGATCACAGAAAAAATAGTGAGGAACTTCATCACATCATTCAACTTGGTACTCATTGTAGTATGATAGACGTTTAACTGATCACTGAGAATTTCGCGATAAGAATCTGTTAACTCCGAAGCTTGTTGAACATTGTCTACTAATTCCTTATAAAATGGAGCAGTTCTCTTTTTGAGCAAAGGCGTTTCCATTTTTGATAAAAGCAGAATCATTTCCTGTCCGGGTTTGATATATCTTCTCAAGTAATTAATTTCCTTCTTGTACAGATTAATTCTTCCCAAAAGTTTTTCATCCGGATCTTCTAATAAGTCTACTTCCAATTCATCAATTTTCTCACCCAGAGCACTCGTTGAGTAAATGTAATTGTCGATTACAATATCCAGAAGTGCGAATGCAAGATAATCGGTCCCAAAAGTTCTAATCCTTTTTCTTTGGTCTCGAATCCGCTGTCGCACCGGATCAAACACATCACCTTCTTTTTCCTGAAAGCTAATGAGCACATGATCCATTATGATCAAGGAAATATTCTCAACATCGATCTCATTTAAATCCTCATCATGCATTAACATTTTTAGACTGACGAAAAGATAGTTATCATGCTCCTGCACCTTTGGTCGAAGGTTAGTGTTCATGATGTCTGAAAGTACATATGACTCAATGCCAAAAGTCTCGCCAATTTCAGAGATGATAGTGTCGTCGTGAAGTCCATTGACATTGATCCAACTTACCGTATCTGTATTTATTAAATCTTTGAATTTCTTAATGTCGACAATAGATACTTCTTCCAGTTTGTCTGAATCGAAATCTATAAGCTGAATATCTACGGTTTCTCTTCTTTGAACTCCCCTAAAAACCAGTGCATCCGGCGATACACCTATTACTTTTTTCTGTTTCTTCAGCGGATTTTTTATGTTCGCTTTCAAAGGGTTTTTCATGAAATCCAATGCTTTTTCTATAGCCATTCTATTTTCTCTCTAGTTAATTCCGTTTTCTCATCACCTGTATTGATGGTGCTTTCGGGCTCAAATAACAACACCGTAACTTCTTCTTTAGCTACCGGTCTGTGTTGTACTCCTCTTGGCACCACTACCAGTTCTCCTTCTTCTAAATGCAGGGTCTTATCTCGAAATTCAATATCGAGTGAACCTTTGATAATCAGAAACATTTCATCTTCTTGATCGTGCTGATGCCACACAAATTCACCTTTTAATTTAGCTAATTTGACATGTTGACCGTTTAAGGCGGCAACAATGCCCGGCTTCCAATGCTCTTGGATAAGGGACTCTTTTTCCTGAAGATTTACTTTGTTGATTGATTCCACAATGAAATCAAAGATAGTATTCTGATAAGATCAAGAACCGAAATAGTTCTTCACTTTCTGTTTGTAATAAGGCTGAAGTTCAGGTGATACACTTCTTAACATTTCCTGCTCCTTCATTTTTTCTTCCAGGTATTTCTTAATACTCGGAGGGATTTCTCTTTCCTTTTCTTTGGCTTCTTCCGCAGCGCGCTTCTCCTCCTTATCCTGCTTCTTCTCTGCGTTTTCATGCTCGCTCAACCTGATTTCAATATCCTGCAACTTCTCCATTACCGCGGGATCCAGCTTCTTATAATACAGATCCTTCTCTATATCATCCATCATGTCCTGCGTTTTCTGAAGGTCACCCAAGCTCCCGCCTTTTCCTTCTTTTTGAAGGTCGCGTTCAAGTTCCTGCAAGCGTTTACGAATCTCTGCTTGCTTGGCGGCCATCTCAGCAAATTCTTTACTTCCGGGTTGTTGTCCCTTTTTCTTGCCATCCATCATTTCCTGCAATTGCTTGGCAAGATCTTGCTGCATTTTCTTGATGGTTTGCGCATTGGGTTTTTTCGGTTTTTCACCTTGTCCGCTACCGGGCTTTTTGCACTGACCACTCTTCTGTTGCTGCTTCTCTTTCATGGATTTCATCTGCTCTTGCATGGCCTCTAAACTCTGACTCAACATCAGTGCAAGATTGTTGTAACCGGTCATGACATATTGCTGATTCACCATGGCTTCAGAGGTTTGTCGCTCACCTAAATGTGCCAATGTTCTATCCAGGTTCTGATTTACTCTTGCGATTTCCTCATTAACGAAATGCTCAATTTCCGGATTGCGCTTCGATAAGGCTAATAGAGAATCTTCTACCATTTTCGACTCATCCACGATGCGTCGTTGTAATTGTCTCAATTCTATGTATCGAGCATTATAGCTTCTGTTCTGTTTGAACTCAGAAATTATTTGCTCCTGATCAAAAGATAATTGAACCAGATTTTCCAAGATTTGACGAAGGGCATTATAGTCTTCCTGATATTGCTCTTCATATGCCTCCTCAATCTGCTTCTCTAAACTCTCTGCCATCTTTTTCATCTCTTCAGCCGCATCTTGTTGCTTTTCAGATGCATCCGAGTTTTTTCCCTTCTCCATTGATTCTTTACTTTGATTCATTTTTTCTTGAATCTGATCAGAATCCTCCTTCGGCATGTCCAGACTTTTTGGCTGCTCCAGTGCTTTATTCTTTTCTTCTATATCTTCTAAGTCTTTCTTCAGCTCTTCAAATTCCTCATTTAGTTTTTCCTGCTCCTTAATGAGCTCTTCATCCTTCTTCTCCCCATTCTTCGTTTTCTCGGATAACTCTTGCTGCTTCTTACTCAATTCGTTCAGTTTTTCAACCGTTTCATTCAGTTTCTTCTCCAGCTCTAGCTCCTTAAACAACTCCAACATTCGATCTAAATCCTTCGACATCTCTTCTTCAGAAAACTCGAGATTTTCCATTTCCTGCTGAAGTTCCTGCATTCTATTTTCTTCCATGAGCTTTCGGATTTTCTCCATTAGCTCCTTGGTTTCTTCATCCATTACCTTTTCGAAGAGTTCTTCAATTTTTTGCTGCTTCTCCAACATTTCCTCGTTCACATCCTTGAACTCTTCTTCCTTCATGTTCTTCTCCATGTTCTCGTTCACAGTTTCTTCAATTTCTTTCTGCAACTGTTCATGTTTCTTCAGGAGATCTTCAATCTTCTTTTTGTCGTTCCAATCCAGGTTCTTTTTCTCAGTCAGCATCTTCTTCACTTCCTGTAAATCTTTTTCGATTTCAGAAGCTTTCGCCTGAGAACTAGAAAGTGAACTTTTAATATTCTCGTTCGACTTTTCAGTTTGCTCTTTTATTTCTTTTAGAGAGGGTGCTTTATAAGTGGAAATTTGTGATCTCGTGGCCTTGGCTCCGTTAACTCCGTCGTTATCCCAAACCGTGAAATAGTATTCGATCTCATCTTCGGCCTGAACATTTATTTGCTTCAGGTCCCAATAATGATAGAAGGTTTGCTTTTGGATTTTCTTATCGAGTGCAATATTTACAGTACCCGACTTCCCTTTTTTATCGCCTTGAGCATTAACAAACTTGTAGCTGAAACTCAATTTCGTGAATCCGTGATCATCGTTCACCTCTCCAAGAAAATATAAAATCTTAGCACTCAAACTATCCGATTTCTGATCTACATCGATCTTAGGATAAGCATCGGGAATCACATTGATATTGTAAAACAAGCTATCTCCATCCTTCACACTTCGGTTTTTGGTTTTAACCTGAAGCAATGACGATTTCTTGAATATTTTAGAGAAACTTGCACGGTCTCCGGCATTGGTAATTTCCTTTCCTTCCGGTAAAATTTCAATTTGATCTACATGTCGGGTTTCAAAATTCCAGGTGATACCTGTTCCTTCCGGCACTGTGATTTCACCAATATTGCTTACCGTCTGATCTTCCATGTCGAGGTAGGCCGGGAAATCTAATTTGGCATTATATGAGAGTAGACTCGGTTTAAGTGCTACATCCAGAGTATATCTATCGCTGTTAAAACCACCCGACTCAAACCAAATCTCTTGTCCCTTTTGCACATTGCGAAGAAGATATTCAAATTGGCCGCTGTTCTTCCGGCTCATTTTATACCTCAATTCTCCAATGTGGATATAAGCATCTTTAGGAATCTCCGAACCTTCAAGTTTCAATGGGATTTTTAAATCTCTGTTTTGAACCGTGTTGAATATGGAAGCATCTACCACGAATGAAAAAGGTGCTTCGGGTTCAAAATGCTGATTGAATTTTACTATTCGCTCCGAGCTGCTTTTGAAACCCGGACTGATCACCATAATTAGTAACAAAATCACAGCGGGAATCAAAGCCAATTTAACGTAACGCAGATTACTGTTAAACTTTATAGCATTGCTAAATGGGATAGGACTTAACTGTGCTGTTTTCTGTTCTATACTGGCCAGTAATAAGCTGTTTTTAGTGTTGAGGGCTGATTCCTGAAGTTCAAGAGTATTAAGAAGTTTATCTTTTACTTCGGGGAAATATTGACCAATAAGGAGAGATGCTTTTCTATAACTTAGATTTCTGCGGATATTGATGAGCCCACCAATCGGCCGAATCACATACCAAAATAAAATAGCAGCTGATCCTAGAATGTATAAGCTAAACAGAAATGTACGAGTGCCGGTGTTGAAACGTCCGAAAAACTCTAGAACGCTTACCGCAAAGAAGGCAATAAGGCTAATAGATACAGCTAGGATAGCTCCTTTGAGTAACTGGTTCTTGTAGTACTTCTTAATGAAGAACTCGAGTTTCTGAATTAATATGTTTTGCTCCTGAGACAAGTCCTATCGAATAAACGCAAAGTAAGGCTTTTTTGTTGCTTTTCTTTGTCAGGTAATCCTCAGTGTTTCGTCTAAAAAAATGCAAGAAGCTTTTAGATCAAACTTTAGTCAAGTTTGGTCCTGAAGGCAACAATATGGCATAGAAATTGGTTAATTTTGAAATAGATATGAAAAAGGTCTGGATAATCGCGATAGGTATTTTGCTTGTTTCAAGCGCATTTATAATAATTCCAAAGGATGAAGTTGAGGTGGAAGCCGCAATTTCTGATTCACAATCTGAAGGAATAGAATGGTACGACTGGAATACCGGTTTTGCTAAAGCTCGTAAAGAAGGTAAGATGGCCATTATCGACTGTTACACAGACTGGTGTGGATGGTGTAAGGTGATGGATAAAAAGACCTTTACCGATTCTGCAGTTCAGAACAACATCAATGAATACTTTGTACCTATAAAATTCAATCCAGAAGAGAAAGGTAAGTATATTGTAGGTGAGGATACCATGAGTGGAAAAGGTTTATTACGACAATTAGCACAGAATAAGTTTGGCGGATACCCTACAATTTTCATTTTTGTACCGCAAAATGCAAGAATGTTTCAGCATCCCGGTTACCAGGAAGCGGAACCATTCAATAATATGCTAGTTCAATACGTAGAATACCAGAAGGGTCTAACTTCTAATTAAATTTGGGTCGAAGAAATAAGCAGCGCAATTTCGAGCGTGTAGAGTTACTTGCCGGTGGAGGCGAGGGACATGCCATTGCTAAGGTGAATGGCAAAGTAATATTCGTTAAATACGGAGCACCGGGCGATGTGGTGGATATCAAAGTAGTAGGTCGAAAGAAGAGATTTGACCTCGCCAATATCACCGAGATTCACGAAGCTTCTAAAGATCGAACTGAACCTTTTTGTCAGCATTACGGCACTTGTGGAGGTTGTAAATGGCAGCATCTAGACTATGCGGCTCAACTTAGGTTAAAAGATCAGTGGACCCGAGACTGTATGCAGCGCATCGGTAAAATTGAACCTCAAGAATATATTGACATTCTCCCGGCTGCTTCAACTGAGTTTTATCGGAACAAAATGGAATACACCTTTTCAAATAAGAGGTGGTTGTACGAAGATGAGAACCTGGAAGACTTGGATCATACCAATGCACTTGGGTTTCATGCACCGGGTAGATTTGATAAAGTACTGGCCATTGAAAAATGCTGGTTACAACATGACCATGGCAATAAAATCCGAAACTTTGTACGTGATTACGCTCTTGAACATGGACTAAGTTTTTACGATCTAAAAGAACATACCGGTCTCCTCAGGAATCTGATGCTCAGAAATACAAGGAATGGAGACTGGATGATCAACCTTATCGTAGCAGAAGATGATCCCTATTCATTTATGCCTTTACTGGAAGCAATTAAAAATGAATTTGATCCATATACGCTGAATTATTCCATTAATACCAAACTCAACGACTCTATCTACGATCTAGATTTTATAAATTACTCAGGATCGGGATTCTTGTGGGAGACCTTGTTTGATTTAGAGTTTGAAATTCATCCAAAATCATTCTTTCAAACCAATACGGTTCAAGCAGAAAAATTGTATCAAGTTGGTCTTGATTTCGCGGAGCTAAAAGGTACAGAAGTAGTATACGATTTGTATTGCGGAACCGGAACAATTAGTTTGGTGGCAGCCAGAAAAGCAAAGAAAGTTATAGGTGTTGAGATTATTCAGGAAGCAATTGATTCTGCGAATTCAAATGCAAAGCACAACAAGATTGACAATTCTGTTTTTGTCTGTGGCGATATGAAAGATGTGTTTCACGATGAGTTTTATAATCAGCATGGAGCACCGGATATAATAATAACAGATCCGCCACGATCCGGTATGCACCCAAAAGTGGTTCAGCAACTTCTCAGTATTGCCTGTCCGAAAATTGTGTATATCAGCTGTAATCCTGCAACTCAGGCAAGAGATCTGGAAGTGCTTTCGGAGAAATACGATGTTTTAAAATCTCAGGCGGTTGATATGTTCCCGCATACGCATCATGTAGAGAATGTGACTTTACTGAAGCTGAGGTAAAACATCGGACATTCATTGATAGTTGCATATTTTGCAACTCCCGTCACTTCGGTTCTGTTTTTATGCAAGAAATCCGAATTCTTCTAATGATTTATGTTATTCTAAGGAAAATCAATTTAATTTTCTGTTCTGAAACGAGAAAGAGCGTTAGAAATTTGCTATCTCTAATCTTGATTTGTGATCAAATAAAAGCAGAAGAATATGAATCTATTTGTCGGACCCGCACTTTTACTTGGACTCGTGTTAATCGAGCTCTTTGTGTTAGGTGTGGTCCGTAAAGAGAAGCTGCCCTGGAATGAGATTATTATGAATCTCAACTCCGGCCATATTCTACTTTGGGTTTTCCGAGGACTTGAATTATTGGGCTTCTATTACATTGAAACTTATTTTAGTTTTGGGATTGTAGCTCAATGGCCTCTTGCTTTACAAGTTGCTTTCACGTTCGTGGCCTGGGATTTTTTATTTTACTGGTTGCACCGCCTTCATCATACTTGGAAGTTTTTATGGGCAATTCACGAAGTGCATCACCAAGGGGAACATTTTAACCTTTCATTGGGAATTAGAAATAGTTGGTATTCATCACTCACATCTCTGCCTTTCTTTATACCTCTTGCTCTATTAGGAGTGCCAACAGAAGTGTTCTTGCTAGTTTCTTCTATCCATTACTTTGTGCAGTTTTACAACCACAATAAGTTGGTTGTAAACTCAGGAATTCTGGAATATTTTATGGTTACCCCGGCTTTGCATAAAGTGCATCACGGCAAGAATGAAGTGTATCGAGATAAAAATTGCGGTGGTACATTAAATATATGGGATCGCCTATTTGGTACCTATCAGAGAGAGTTGAAAAATGAACCTATTCAATTTGGTATCGATGAACCGATTCGATCAGAAAATCCATTTTGGGTGAATACTGTTCCGTTTTTGAAAATTGCAGGAAGGAATGTTAAGTCGCAAAATCGACCACCTTTTGAGCTTTCAAAGATTTGGGTCTCGGTTGGAGGTTTACTTCTTTTTTTACCTCTCCTGCTTTATATTAAACAAGAGTCTAGTTTAGATCTAATAGCTAAAGTACTCTTCTTTTCTTCCGTTTTCATTTCTACTCTAGCTCTTGGAGGTTTATACGAAGGAAAATATTGGGGACTTTTTGGCTGGATAGTTATAAATGTAGTATTAAACTCAGTGTTACTTTACTCCTTCTTATCGCCTCAAATCTGGAACTATCTTGCCTTGGGTCTTTTATTCTTACACGCAGTAATTACTCCCTTTTTAATAAAAAAATGATGGAAGCTAAGAGTATATTAATAACAGGTGCTACTGGCTTTTTGGGGAGCAGAACCCTGGAGTATTTGGCTGCAGAATATCCAGATACTCAGTTTATCGCTTCAGGAAGAACACTGAGGGAGGAGGCTAAAGTTTCATCTAAAAATGTAGAATATATCTTGGGTGATCTAGTGGATATGGAATATGTCAAAACCTTATTCCGCTCAAAGCCGAATGTAGTGATTCATTGTGCTGCTCTTTCTTCTCCCTGGGGTAAAGCAGAAGAGTTCTATGAAGCGAATGTGCTGACTCAAAAAAATCTCTTAAACCTGGCATATGAAGCGGGATGTGAGCGATATATTTATATATCAACGCCAAGCATATATTTCAATTTCAAACCTCGTTATGATATTAAGGAATCTGAACCCTTACCTGCACATTTTGTAAATCACTATGCCAGCACCAAGCGCGAGGCAGAATTGATGCTGGAATCGCAGAGCATACCATATGTTAGTTTGCGCCCAAGAGCGCTTATAGGTAGGGGAGATACAGTTATTTTGCCTCGATTGATTCGAGCCGTAGAAGAAGGCAGATTGAGAATTATTGGGGATGGTGAAAATGTTGTGGATCTCACTCCTGTAAGCAATGTAGTTCAAGCCATAGAATGCGCTCTTAAGGCTCCTAGAGAAGCCCTGAATCAGCATTATAACATTAGCAATGGAGCACCGGTAAAGCTTTGGGACTCAATCTTCAAAACGCTAGAAGCTTTGGATCTTAAAGTGCCAACTCAAAAGCTTCCGGTAAGTATAGCCAGGACTATTGCAAGAGGAATGGAATTAATAGCTCAGCTATCCGGAAGTTCAGAGCCTGTGTTAACTCAGTACTCTGTTGGCACATTGGCTTATGATTTTACAATGAATATAGATAAGGCCAAAACACTGCTGTCTTATCATCCTTTACAAACTACGGATGAAGCAATAGAAGAATTTGTTCACTGGTATAAAGAGAAAAATAATGAAGTTTAGATTGATAAAAACAGGCTATTGTGATGCTTTTGAACATCATGCTATTCGAGGGGGGAAACGGAAGAAGATTCAATTTCCTGCAACAGTCGGGCTTCTAGAGCATCCTGAAAAAGGCTATGTTTTATTTGATACCGGATACAGCCAACGATTTTTTGAGGAAACCCGGCGCTTTCCAAACAAAGTTTATGCTCTTATAACGAAGGTTTATCTCACCGAAGGCGAAGACTTAAAATCTCAACTTGAGCAAAGTGGGATAGACCCGAACTCAATTAAGCACGTTGTGATTTCGCATTTTCATGGAGACCATGTTTGTGGTTTGAAGGATTTTCCAAATGCCCAATTTTACTGTTCCCGAATGGCAGTTGAAGAGCTAAACAATGTATCTGATTTTCTGGCAGTGAGCAAAGGAATTCTTAAAGGCTTATTTCCAGCTGACTTTGAAGATAGATTAGAATACATTGAAGATCTAAATCCTATAAATGAACCTCTTTTTGAGGCGACCTACGACCTTTTTGGCGATGGCAGTATTGAGTTGATAAAGCTTCACGGACACGGTTGTGGTCAATATGGAATGAGATTTATGGCAGATGGTCAGCGGTATTTTTTAGCTGCTGATGGATACTGGCTGCGAAAGTCTTTGCAGGAGAATATTTTACCTCATCCTATTGTGAAACTGTTTTTCTCTTCTTGGAAGGACTACAAACAGAATTTGAAGAAACTTCATGAGTACTATAAAGCCAATCCCGATGTGATTATGCTATCTACTCATTGCAACGAAACTGTGAATGAGCAATTGATGAGACAAGAAGGATGAAGTTTAAACTCCTCATATTGAAGTACTTTATAGTATTTAGGCTTCGCCGATTTTTCTTGCGAAATAAGACATTGCTTAGCTGGTTCCAAGGAATAAAGTTTAGATCGCAACAGAAGAAGTGGAAGAACTCGGAGTTTTATGCCGATTTAAACCATCGCGCAGCAAAACTGAACGAATATCCAGTCCTGTATAAGGCTGTGTTTATGAAGAACTTCGAAGCAATTAACACGGCTGGAATTGCTCTGGAGGAAGCATTTAAAGTGGCTTTGGATGCTGAAAATGGAATGCGAATTAATTCTGAGATTAATGGAATTACGGTAGGACTTTCAAGTGGCACGAGTGGAAATAGAGGAGTTTTTCTTGCTTCAGAGAAAGAGCGAGCTCAATGGGTAGGTGCTGTTTTGGATCGGGTAATTGGGCTAAAGCTCAAAAAACGCAAAGTGGCTTTTTTCTTAAGGGCAAATTCAGAATTATATGAGTCGGTAAACTCCTCTTTGCTTCAGTTTGATTTTTATAATATTCATGATGAATTAGAGGTGCAAGTTGAGAGGCTCAATGCATTGAATCCCGATATTTTGGTAGCTCAGCCTTCAGTTTTACTACGTATCGCCGAAGGCGTAAATATGGGGAAGTGCAAGATTAAGCCGAGTAAAATAATTTCTGTAGCAGAAGTGCTTGAGCCAATAGATGAGCGGTTTTTAGAGCGGGTCTTTGATCTCGATATCGATCAGGTCTATCAATGTACTGAGGGGTTTCTGGCTTTTACTTGTAATAAAGGGAATTTGCACCTAAACGAGTATTCACTGATTATAGAAAAACGATACATCGATCTTGAGAAGAAAAGATTTCACCCCATAATTACTGATTTGGAAAGGGTGAGTCAGCCTATTATTCGATATGAGCTCAATGATATTCTGATTGAAGGCGAATGTACTTGCGGATCAGTTTTTACCTGTCTGGAGCAAATTGAAGGAAGGGCAGACGACACCTTGTGTTTTGAAAATCAGGAAGGAAGAAAAGTTTATATCTATCCGGATATTTTCAGAAGACGGATCATCAAAAACTGTGAATGGGTTCATGAATATCAATTAGTTCAAACAGGAGAAAGGGAGCTTGAATATGCTATTAAGGCAGAGAATGGGTCTAGCCTTATTTCGGAGCAATTTAAAAAGGAAATCGCTCAGTTACTGGAAGAACGCGGCCTTGTAGATATTGAATTGGAAGAAGTAAAGTATTTGGATCCCAAACCCGGAGATAAACTAAGACGAATTAGAAATACGAATTATGAAAAAGCTTAAGATATCAGGAACCGGGACCTGTTTCCCGGAATATCTGTTAAGCTCGAGGGAGTTGGAACAGAAGTATGCTTTGCCGGAAGGCTGGTGTATGCGCTATTCCGGTGTGGAAAGCAGGTACAGAGTGATCCATGAAAGTGGGGGAGAGCTCGGCGCAAAAGCAGTTGAAAGGGCTATTGAAGATGCCGGTTTAAGTTTGTCTGATATTGATTTACTTATAAGTGCATCTGCAACATTCGATTATCCGCTGCCAAACCAGGCTTGTGTAATTAAATCTAAATTAAAAGATGGAAGTAAATATGACTTTCCGGCCATTTCGGTTGATTCAACTTGTACCGGATTCCTCACGGCTTTAGATCTCGCTGCAGGAATGCTAGACGGAGTCAAATATGGAAACATAGTTATCATAAATTCTGAGGATTCATCAAAAGGTCTTAATCCGGATAATTGGGAGACTTTAAGTCTTTTTGGTGATGCAGCGGTTGCTAGCCTTGTTTCATATACAGAAGAGGATTTGGGAATTATAAAAAGTCATGCGATTACAGTTGCAGAAGGAATGGAACTTACTATCATTCGCGGCGGGGGGAATGTGAATCACCCTAAAGACCATCCTTATGACCCTGAGTTATATAGCTTTTCAATGTCGGGGAAGGCACTTTTGAGAATGGCTAAAAAGTACATTGAACCTTTTATGGAAGACTTGTTTAGGGAGAGTGGATACAGCATGGGTGCTATGGAACATGTTTTACCTCATCAGGCCAGTTTAAGTGGTTTAAATAGTTTTAAATCAATGTACAAGCTAAGCGAAGAACAGGTTCACAGTAATTTGAAAGAATTTGGTAATTGCATTAGCGCATCCATTCCCTTATTGCTGCATCAAGGTTTAAAATCAGGAAGAATAAAAAGAGGAGAAACCTGCTTGTTGGCAGGTACAAGTGCAGGGTTTTCAATTAGTGGTCTAATTTTAAAAGTATAATGTCTGTGTTTTGGCCATTGGATTTTATTACTGGAGCAATGAAGAGGGGAACTCGTCTAAGTTTTAAGCGATTTGTAGTTGTTTTTATTGTTTTCCCGGGTATTCTAATTTGGCAAGGATGTAATCGCTTATTTCTGTTTCTTGATTTAATTTTCTTTCCCGGATTTAAGAAAATTGAAGTTGGTTCTGCGCTTTTTATTACGGGTTTGCCGAGAAGTGGTACCACTTATTTGTTCCGTCTATTGGCGCTAGATACATCAAACTTTACAAGTTTTAAACTATGGGAAATACTATTTACTCCTTCTATTTGTCAGAAGTTGATGTGGCTACCTATTCAAAAACTTAATCGTGTTTTGGGTGGCCCTCTAGTTTATTTGGTCCGAGCTTTTGATCGTCTGGTATTAGGAGATTTTCGGAAAATTCACGAGATGGGTTTGCTGCAGGTGGAAGAGGACGATTTGCTTTTACTTCCCTTTGGACAGTCTAGCTATTATTTCTTTTTATTTCAGGAGAATAGAAACATGCGCAAGCTGCTCAACTTCGATTTCGACTTGGAACTGAATGAGAGAAAAAAGATAATGAGCAACTACAAAGGTCTTGTTCAAAGACATTTGTATATGAGCGCGAATCGGGACAAGAAGTTTTTATCAAAGAACCCTTCTTTCGTTTCAAGAATTACCAGTTTAAAAGCCACTTTTCCGGAGGCAGAGGTGCTCTATTTATTTCGTGATCCTAAAAAGGTGATTCCTTCTTTTTTAAGTCTAACGGATCGTTTGTTTAAAATCACCGGTTCAATCAAACTATTGAAATCCGGAGATCCATGGTATATGAATCAATTGCTGCGTTGGTATGAAGACAGTTTAGACCTCGCGCTGAAAAACGGGAGTATTATTCTTTCTTTTCCCGATGTAGTTGGTGATACATCGTCTGTGATCAGAAACCTCTATAATGAGCTGAAATTAGAAATGAGGCATTATCATGTACAGCAGACTCTAATAAATTCTTACTCAAACTATAAGAGCAGTCATAATTATGAAGCCTATGAAGCTTTGCTTGGTCAGCAAGAACTTAGCGCTGTTAAAGCTATAAAGCTAAAAAGAAAAGGTATAGATTCTACACTCTTTACAAATCAAATTGGAGTATAGCAATGTTACCTTTGTAACAGATTTACCTCAGATGTACGGAACATTCAAATTTTACTTTCTTTTTTTAGTGGTAATGTCAGCAGCATCTTGTGTGCCTATCAATCATATTACCAGT
Source organism: bacterium (assembly GCA_018223105.1). GTDB lineage: Bacteria > Bacteroidota > Bacteroidia > NS11-12g > UBA9320 > JAAEYY01. The sequence continues at coordinate 243,942 of JAAEYY010000001.1, forward strand.
CCGGAAGTTTTGGATAAATCAGAGCAAAGCATTGCTTTTGGAGCTGTGATTGAACCAAAACTTGTTAGTTACGACACAGCGCTTTATGGTGTTCAGCCTCAATTTACTTACCGTACCGGATTAGGGCACGGCGCTGATTTCGGCATTGGAATTTATGGACTTGCGTACCCGATACTTAATTTTGATTACAAGCATTATTTAGTTGATCGCCCACGAGTTGACCTTACCGGGGACCTTCATTTCTTTGCAGGATATAAGCGACCTACGGGATTAAAGTACAACCTCATTTTTGGAAATGAACGGATTTTTACCAGCGGTGGAGTATATTATTTTTTCACACATCAGTTGGAAACCTCCAAAAATGTGAACTGGTTGTGGGGTTTGGGTGCAGCTTTAGGTGAGAATAAGAACTTTTTGGTTCAAGGCGTTATTTCAAATGAGATTAGCTTATCAGATAAAGCTTCGGTTATAGACAATATGCCTTATTACCCACAACCCTATCTCTCATTCGGTTTTTCGTATCAGTTTAACAGCAGAAAAAGAAGAAATTAAAAAAAAATATCATAAAGTGTAAAACAAAGTCTTTAATTATCTGTCTATACATACAAATAGAAGAATTAGAATTAAAATTAAAGACATGGAAGCACAAACAGCAAGCACAGCAAAATGGACAATAGACCCTTCACACAGTGAAATGGTCTTCAAAGTAAAACACATGATGATCTCTACTGTTACAGGGAGATTTGAAGATTTCAGCGGTGAGTTGGAAGCGGAAGGTGAAGATTTTTCTCACGGAAGAGCCAAGATCAACATTGACGTAAATTCTATTACAACAAACAACAAAGACCGCGACGCTCATTTGAAGTCGGATGACTTTTTCAACGCTGAATCTTTTCCTCAAATCACCTTTGTTTCTCGTTCATTCGACGGAAATAAATTGGTGGGAGATCTTACCATTAGAGATGTGACAAAAGAAGTTAGTCTTGATGTAGATTATCAAGGTACTGCAGTTGACCCTTACGGACAAACCAAAGCAGGTTTTGAAGTAAGAGGAGAAATCAACCGAAAAGATTTTAACCTTAAGTGGAATGCAGTAACTGAAGCCGGAAACATTGTGGTTTCAGACACTGTTAAATTAGATCTTCACGTCCAATTTGTGAAGCAATAAGTGGTTTTCATAGGAAGATAAGCGGGCCCATTGGGTCCGCTTTTTTTTTTGCCTGTATTTAAGATTTGAAAATCAAGCAAGTACAAACCAAAAAAAACTACATATTTGTAAAGAACCAATTAACAAAACCTATGAATGAATGGTGGACTACCCTTGATACTTTTGAAAAGATCTTTTGGGTAATTGCAATCCCTTCTACTCTGGCATTTTTAATTCAGCTTGTACTCACATTTTTTGGTGCGGATATGGATATGGACGCCGATGCAGATATGGAGGTAGATGCTGAAATCGAAGCTGACCACGGTATCCCTTTTCAGTTTTTTACTTTAAAAAACCTCATTGCATTTTTTACGGTATTCGGTTGGACCGGTATAGCCTGTTTAGATGCAGGTCTGGGGCAAGGCGTATCTGTTGTAGTGGCCTTTATTTCCGGCTTATTGATGATGACTGTAATGGCTACCATATTTTATTATATGGGTAAACTTACAGACAGTGGTTCTCTTAATATGTTAAATGCATTAAACACTGAAGGTGAGGTGTATTTAATCATTCCAAAGTCTAGATCCGGTTTTGGGAAAGTTCAAATAAAAATCCAAGGTTCACTCAGAGAGCTGGATGCTGCTACCAACGATTTGGAAGATATTCCAACCGGCAGTATTGTTCGAGTAACCGAAGTAAGTGCTAATAATATTCTTATCGTAACAAAGTCAAGCTAAATCAATGAATTATATAGTAGTAGTATTATCCATTGCGGTCCTCTTTATTTTTATTCTCATTATATCGGTGCTTCGCCGATATAAAAGATGTCCATCGGATCGTGTTCTCGTAGTATATGGTAAAGTAGGAAAAGGAGTAGATAAATTAAGCAGATCTGCTAAGTGTATTCACGGTGGTGCTGCATTTATCTGGCCTGTAATTCAGGATTATGCTTTCTTGGATTTAACACCGCATTCCATTGAAGTGAATCTAACCAATGCACTTTCAAGGCAAAATATTCGGGTAGATGTGCCGTCTAGGTTTACAATTGGTATTTCTACCGAACCTGGTGTGATGGAAAATGCTGCAGAGCGTCTATTAGGTCAGAGCAAAGAGCAAATTCACAATTTGGCATTGGATATCATCTTCGGTCAGCTTCGTTTAGTAGTTGCCACTATGGATATTGAGGAGATCAACAATAACAGAGATAAATTCTTGAGCAATGTAAGTTCGAATGTGGAAGCAGAGCTTAAGAAAGTGGGCTTGAAACTCATCAACGTAAACTTAACTGATATTAGAGATGAGTCGGGCTACATTGAAGCTCTAGGTAAGGAAGCTGCAGCAAAAGCAATTAACGATGCAAAGAAATCTGTGGCAGAGAAAAACAGAGACGGTGCCATTGGAGAGGCAATCGCCTTGCAAGATCAAAGAGTTAAAGTTTCTGAAGCAGATGCAACTGCAGTAGAAGGGGAGAACTTAGCAAAAATTACGATTGCAAACTCAGATGCATTGCGTAGACAAAGAGAGGCAGAGGCTGAAAAGATGGCAATTGCCTCTGAGAAGGTTCAGGCGGCAAGAGCATTGGAAGAAGCATATGTTGCGGAGAAAGAAGCTGAAGAGTCTAGAGCGAATCGAGAGAAAGCAACAAAGTATGCCGATATCGTAATACCGGCACAAATAGATAAAGAGAAAGTAGAAATTAATGCAGAAGCCGAAGCAGAGCAGAAAAGAAGAGTAGCTAAAGGTGAGGCCGATGCTATCTTCTTGAAATTAGATGCAGAAGCGCGAGGTGTTATGGAAGTATTAACAAAACAGGCAAAAGGTTTCAAAGACCTTGTAGCAGCTTCCGGTAATGATCCTAAAAATGCTGCAATGCTCTTGATTGCAGATAAATTGAATGAGCTAGTTGAACTTCAAGCAAAAGCGATCAGCAATATCAAGATCGATAAAGTTACGGTTTGGGATGGCGGCAATAATGCTGATGGCAAAAACGCCACTTCTAATTTCTTAAGTGGAATGTATAAATCTGTTCCACCTTTAGAAGATATCTTCAACATGGCCGGACTTCAACTACCTGAATACCTCAGAGGCAAATCTTTGGAAGAAGCTCGAGATATTATGGAAGATAAAACTTCAGATGGCTCTGAAAACACAAATGAAGAAAAATCCTAGTACTTCGTGATTTTGTGAATCTCAGTTTTTCCTTTTGAATTGATGTGAATGAAGTATAGTCCTTTTGCAAAGCTCGAAAGGTCCATCTCATGTTGGATAGCACTGAATTTGTGCTCTGCAACAAATGCTCCATTGACGTCATACACAATTACGGTTGCATCCTGAACCATTGGAAGTTCTATAAACAAATGGCCTTGAGTTGGATTAGGATAAGCGAGATACGGAGCATCGGTATCGGTATTGATTGCGATTACCTTACTGTATCTTATATCTCCATTTTTAAAGGTTTGTTTAATGCGGAAATATGCCGGTCCGGGCTCAATTTGGAAATGATTAGCACTGTATGATTGAATACGAATACTGTTTCCTGAACTTCTTCTCTCCGCTAAAGGAACGAAAATCTTACCGTCTTCACTTACTTCTAAAGTGTAATAATCAAGACCAATTTCTTCTCTTGAAATCCACTGTAGTTCATATGCACCTTGCGCTGTCTGCACTGCTGTAAAATGCATGATATCTACTGAGTATTGTTCAATTTCTTCGTCGCCTAACTTGAACGCTTCTCCACGACCGTAGAAAGAATTACTTTCAAATCCACCGAAAAATCCTTCAAGCCCTGATTGCTTATCAAATTCAGTTTTCAAGACCCAGCTTTTAGATGTTCCACCACCAAAAAGCGCAAGAACTTCTTTTGTGCTTGAGCCATTCACTGAAACCTCAAAAGGGTAAACTCCTGCAAAAAGTTCAATATCGAATTTTCCATTCTCATCTGTATTTCCAAGATTTACTTCTTTTCCGGGGCCCATTTTTGCCATCACTTTCACATTAGACAATCCGGCGCCATCTGCTTTCTCAACATGAATGCCATAGAATGCTGTTTGCAGGATTAGGGTACCGCCATTTGCGCAAGCACTTACAGTTTGTGTTCCAACAGCATTAGAGTGGTCTTTTACTGCTTTAAATCGATAAGTACCGGGAAATAGTTCAGTTTTTACTCTACCGTTTTGCCCCGTGGTTCCTATGGATTGAAAATGCTCACCTTCATCATTATAAAAAACTTCTACATCAGACTGATTCTTCCCGAATGAGTTTACAATTCTTACCTGGAAGTTTGCTGTTTTAAAACTAACTTTTCCGGGGGCACTGCTGTGAACAATTTGAAATGATTTGTTTTTACTTGCTTTAAAGTCCCAGTCTCCTTCAGCAAGGTCGGCAGAAAATAGACCATCACTGTTGGTTTGACCCAATAGTTTATAGGCTTCATTGTTCTGACTCGCTTCAATGGAAATGTTAGAAAGTGGTTCACCTTCTGAATTAAGAACTTCAAATTTTACGGGGGCGGCTTCGGCAAATAAGCCGAATAAAGTCAACAGACTTAATGCTAATACAGGTCTCATAGGTCGATAGTAAGGTTTAATTAAAGTTTAGGTCGCATTAACAACATGCGCTGCGAATGCCTGCGCAAGCTACGAATGCCTGCGCAAGCTACGAATTTTAATGCAGATTTCAATTAAAATGATTGAAAATCAAGTCTATTAATCGTAAGAAATTTGCTTTTTCCAGCGCTTATGGCTCCAAAGGTACTGTCCCGGTTGAGCTTTTATATTCTGTTCCAACAAGCTGGCGTATTGTTTCACAACAGATTCGTCTTGCTTTATCGGAATGTATTCAACTTCGTAATATCCGCGCTTACTTTGGGTCATATGAGCATAGACCAATACTTGATCTAGCTTAGAAGCCATTCGGTCTGCACCTACGAGGAATTCGGTTTCAATACCGAAGAAATCAGCAGATTCTATGCTGCTGTTCATTTTTGGTCTCTGATCTCCTATAACGTAGGTTAAGGTTGGAATTTGCTTGTCTGCATAGCCTTTTAGAACTTTAAAACCATTAGCAGATTCTACACAGCGATTCCCAAACTTCTGTCTTAAAAGCAACATCAATTCATTAAAATAAGAGCTGCTTTGTTTCTGATAAAAGCTTAAAAAGCGATGATCTATATGTAAAGGTAAAAATGCCATCCACTCCCAGTTGGCAATGTGAGCTGCATAGACAATGACACTTTTCTTTTCGAGGTAATATTGTTTTAGTAATTCCGGGTTTATAATATTTACTCGTTTTTTAGCTTCTTTGGGGTTCATTCCCAGGATTTTAACTGCCTCAAGAAAGATGTCAGTAAAATGAGTTTGAAACTCTTTTCGGATCTTGGTTCTTTGCTTTTTACTCATTTGCGGAAAAGCAATTCCGAGGTTTTTCTCAATTACCTTTTTTCTGTATCCTATGAGATTGAATATAATAAAAGATAATCCGGAAGAAATAAGGTGCAAGACCTTAACCGGTAAGAAAGACAGGAGATAAAAAGGAAGATATTTTAGTTTCCGGAGGATAAGCAAAAGTACGAAGGGAATCTCTTAGGACTCTATTAAATATTCCATTTTAAAATCGTCCATTACATATCCATTACCAATGTCGAAAACAACTTCATCCATGATTTTAAATCCCATGGTTTGATAGGCGGCAATGCTGTTTTTATTGTATTTGTTTACTGTAAGTTCGATCTTATTTAAGTTTAATTCCTTTGCTTTTTTAATGATAAATTGGAATGATTTCTTGCCGTAGCCATTACCTCTTTGATTGGATTGAACATAAAACTTACTTAAGAATAAAGCTTCATTTCTAGGCTCAATAGCAAAGTAACCAATCAGCTCATTCTGATAAATTCCATAGTACAAAAAACCGGCTTTCAGCTGTTCTTTCATTCGTTCTTTGGATTGAAATTTTTCAAGCATGTATTCAACCTGATCCGGTCCAATGATCGGGGTATAGTGTTCTCGCCATATTGCAAATGCAAGAGACTCGAGTTGCTCCAGATTGTCATTCGATTTGAACTCTTTTATTTCCACTGTTTTCCTTGAATCAGCGCCAAAACTAATCAAAGTAAGAAACCAATTCTTTATTTTCTGTAGAGTTGAGATATAAATATGTGCAGCTTATTTCATAAAAAGCGCGTTAGAATATTAACCTTTGCAGGCGATATATTAAAGGAGAATTGCACGCATGAACGAGAAACAACAAGAGATATTGAAATTGCTTGAAGCGGATCTAAAAACTGTAGGTGAGGCTTTAGAAGAAACAGTTGGGGATATTGTAAAACACGGTTTCTCTCAGTATCCTGTTTTACTTGCTCATGTGGATGAGCTGAGTATTGCGGATAAGGTGATTGATAGAAATGAATACCAGACCAATTTCAATTTTTCAGCATCTACACTGGAAGTGCTGATATCTAAAGGCATTATTCTTCAGGATAAAAAACAGGCTTTAATTGATCAATTTGTTTCAAAAAATGACCAGGCTTGTATCTTTATGGTTCATCCGGATATGATGAATATCATATTTTCGCCACTCACAAAGAAATGACAAAATCACAGGAGCCGGGTGTTGCCGTAGTTATTCTCAATTTTAATACGAAAAACTTACTCCGTAAGTTTTTGCCTATTGTGCTAAGCAGCACATATCGGAACAAAACCGTTTGGGTAGCGGATAATGCTTCCTCAGATGGTTCTGTTGAAATGGTAAAAGCCGAATTTCCTGAAGTTAAAACCATATCACTTAAGGAAAATTATGGTTATGCAGGGGGGTATAATGAAGCACTTAAGCAGATTGAAGATGATTATTATGTGCTCCTGAATTCTGATGTTGAAGTCACCCCGGGTTGGATAGAACCTCTGGTAGCAAAGGCATTAGCAGACCCCAAAGTAGGCGCAATACAGCCTAAAATATTAGATTATAAACAGAAGAATTTGTTTGAATATGCCGGAGCTTGTGGCGGATTCTTAGACAAGTTTTATTACCCTTATTGTCGAGGTAGAATGTTCGACACGCTGGAAGAAGATCAGGGTCAGTACGACACTGAAATGAAAATTTTCTGGGCTACCGGCGCTTGTATGTTTATTAGCTCAAAAGCGTACAAAGAGGTTAATGGTCTTGACCCCGATTTCTTCGCTCATATGGAAGAAATTGATATGTGCTGGCGACTCATGCGTTTGGGCTACGTTCATTATGTATGTCCGGATTCTGTGGTGTATCACATGGGGGGAGGCACATTGGCAAATGGAACAGAAAGAAAGTACTATCTGAACTACCGTAACAACTTGATCATGATGATTAAAAACTTGCCCTCGTTTAAGTGGTTTACTGCGATGTTGGGAAGAATGGTATTAGATGGTATTTCAGCCGTGAGATTTGCTACTCAAGGAAAATGGTTTGTGGTGAAAGCCATTCTCAAAGCTCATGGCGAAATTTGGAGGAAACTCGGGTATTGGCGAAAGAAACATCGCAACATTGTTGAATCCTCTGAGCAGAATATTTATTTACACGATGAGTCTGTTGTTTGGACCTATTTCATGCAGGGCAAGCACAAATTCAGCGATTTAAAACATCATGATGTCTGATTGCGGTGGAGAAGGTATTGAATTGCGAATTCGTATCCTTTAAGTCCTAATCCAAAAACGCCACCCACCAGATATTGAGCTAGTAGTTCTTTATGACGCTCTTCTTCTCTAGCATAAATATTTGAAATATGCACACCAACTACCGGAATATCTATTGACGATACAGCGTCGGCCAGTGCAACTGAACTGTGACTGTATCCTCCTGCATTTAATATTATTCCATCAAAATTTTCAGCGTCTGCACTGTGTATTTTATTGATTAGCTCACCTTCAACGTTACTTTGATAATAAGTAATTTCAATAGTGCTATATGCTTCTCTAATTTCATCGAGGTAAGATTCGAAGCTAGTTGCGCCGTATATCTCAGGTTGACGTTTTCCGAGAAGATTAAGGTTTGGACCGTTAATGATGATGAATTTCATTTGGTGTTTTATTCCGATTCAAAGTTATAACTTTGTCCGCTCATTTCATGAGCGACAACATCAAGCACGAATGCGGAGTGGTTTTCATCCGATTGAGGAAACCATTAGAATACTATCAGGAAAAGTATGGCTCTGCATTATACGGAGTTAAAAAGCTACAGCTTTTAATGGGGAAACTCCTCAATAGAGGTCAGGATGGCGCGGGAATTTCCGTTATCAAGCTCGACCCGGAGTACGGGAATCGATACATCGCAAGAGAACGCGCAAAAGATTCAAACGCAGTTGCTGCTATCTTCGAAAGAATTGATGAGCGCTACAAGAGCCTGGATACTATAAAGCGAGAAGAAACGGCTTGGTTAAAGCAAGAGTTTCCCTACGCCGGTGAATTATTACTGGGGCATCTTAGATATGCTACTCACGGTAAGAACAGCATTGAAAATATCCATCCTTTTCTTAGACAAAACAACTGGATGAGTAGAAACCTGGTATTGGCAGGGAACTACAATATGACCAATGTTCAGGAGATGTATCGCAATCTGATTGATTTAGGTCAGCATCCTAAAGAAATCAGCGATAACGTAACCATGCTTGAGAAAATCGGGCATTTTCTGGATGAGGAAAACCAACGTTTATACAGAAAGTACAGACAAACCGGATTAGATAGTCACTCCATTGCAGAAAAAATAAAAAACAACCTCGATTTAGAGAGAGTTTTGAAAAACTCCTTTAAAACAGTGGATGGAGGTTATAATATGGCAGGATTGATAGGGGATGGGAATGCTTTTATCATTCGAGACCCTAATGGTATCCGACCTAACTATTATTACTACAACGACGAGATTATTGTGGTAGCAAGTGAGCGTCCGGCCATCCAAACTGCATTTGATTTACAGGTGGAGGATCTTCACGAAGTGAAACCGGGTTGTGCTTTAATCGTTAAACGCGACGGGTCATTTGAAGAGAAGCAAATCTTAGCTCCACAGAAAAGATTGTCGTGCAGTTTTGAGCGAATTTATTTCTCTAGAGGATCAGATGCCAAGATTCATGAAGAGCGTAAAGAATTAGGAAGAAAGCTAGCGCGTGAAGTGCTAAAACGACTTGATTACGATATTAGAGAGACTCTTTTTTCATATATACCCAACACAGCATCGACATCATTCTACGGCTTGGTAGATGGTATATATCGCTACTTAGATAAGTACAAGCGAGAAGCGCTTATAAAGCTCGGTGGTAACGCTGATCCTGAAGAAATTGATAGGATTCTTGCCATCAAAATCAGAAGAGAGAAAATTCTGGTAAAAGATGCCAAAATGAGGACCTTCATCACCCAGGATAAAGACCGTGAGGATTTAGTAGGACATGTTTATGATGTTACCTACGGCGTTGTTAGACCAAATAAGGACACCATTGTTGTTGTAGATGATAGTATTGTGAGAGGTACAACTTTGCGAACTAGTATTTTGAGGATATTAGATCGATTAAGTCCTAAGAAAATCATAGTTGCATCTTCAGCTCCTATTATCAAATACCCGGATTGTTACGGAATTGACATGAGCCGAATGAACGAATTTGTGGCCTTTAGAGCTGCAAAGAGTTTGTTGGAAAAAGAAGGAAATGGCGATTACATGAATGAAATCTATGAAGCTTGTAAAGCCGAAATGTTGAAGCCGATAGAAGAGATGGAGAATAAAGTGAAAATGCTCTACGATCGCTTTACCGATTCAGAAATTGAAGCTGAAATTGGCAGGCTCGTAACTCCTCCGGATATGAAAGCCACGGTTGAGATTGTTTATCAAACCGTTGAAGGTCTTCATGGCTCTTGTCCAAACCACCTTGGCGATTGGTATTTTACCGGAGATTATCCAACCCCCGGAGGAAACAAGGTTGTAAACCAGAGTTATATCTACTACATGGAAGGCAGCGATAAGCGCGCTTACTAAGCCTTACATCTGCGATTTTAAAAATTTATCAAAGACACGATCGGGTAAAAACTTGCGTGCATATATTGTGAGCTTGGCCATTTTGCCCGCTGCATAGCGAGTTTTAGGTTGGTCTGCATTTACCGCGTCAATAATACATTTGGTAATCACTTCCGGAGGTGAGCTGTTTTTATCGGAGTACGTTTTTTCTGAACCTTTCTTCACAGCACGGGCTAGATCTGCATATGGACCGGAGCCTGAACGCTGCATCATAGGTTCAAGCATTACATCGTCGAATTCTGTTTTAATAATACCGGGTTGAATTACTACTACATCAATACCGAATTGTTCCAGTTCAACTCGAAGGCAATCACTCCAGCCTTCAAGTGCATGTTTGGTAGCGTGATACCATGCACCAAGCGGAGTATACATTCTGCCGCCCATAGAGGAGATGTTGATGATCTTCCCTTTTTTAGCTTCACGCATATACGGGAGTACCTCTTGTGTAATATGGGCTAAACCGAATATATTGACATCAAACTGTCTTCTAGCTTCTTTAATAGGAACATCCTCAACGGCTCCATACACCGCATATCCTGCATTGTTGATGAGCACATCTATGCTTCCTTGTTCGCTAATAACTTTTGCAACTGCCAGTTGAACTTCTTCGGGCTTGGTAATGTCCATTTCAATTGCATGACCACCGGATTCTAAGAGGTCTTGCATTTTATTGATTCTTCGCGCAGCACCATAAACGATATGTCCGGCCTTTATTAGTTCACAAGCCGCATGCTTCCCCATTCCTGAAGAGGCCCCTGTGATGAGTATTACTTGTTTTTTCATGATAAGTACTCACAGAGTAACAGACTATCACTGTAATTGTTACATGGAAATAATTTTACCACTGATATTGATTTACTCCACCCCCCCGCATCATTTTCTTCATCAAACAATGAATCTAAATACTCATACCAATTTTCGACTTTATTATTCCCGGAAATTGCACCATCGATACACCAGTCGTATTTGCCATAGGCATTACCTTGCTCCGATTGATCGTTTGGATGGTACCATGAAGTATGGGTCCAATAGGTCCTAGAGCTTTGACTGAATATTTCTTTTCCTAAAGGTACAATGAGATACAAACCCGACTTTCCTTCTTCGAAGTTTTCAGTTTCAGGCAAGTAACCTCGGCCATAGTAAGAGTCCATAGTTAAACGATCTAAACTGTTTAAACATAGTTGTGCTTTTAGCCTTGTGTTCTTGTTGAATTGTACATCATTTTTTATAGCTGAACAAAAATGATATGCATCTAAATACGGAAATCCAATTCTTGCAATTTCTTCATCATTCGAAGTATTGTGATGATAGGCTAGAGTGGATTTTATATGTTGATAGACTAAGGTGTCATTTTCTAAAGTAAGCGCAATTCCCAATGCATCAAAAGCAGTTTTAACTTCCTTTATAAAGCTATTGTCTACCAGGGCCCAAGAAGCCCAAACTTGATTTTGCTTGATTTCTTCGTAGAACACAGTAGCAAGTTTTTTTGGACCTACGGTGCTTGGGTCGATAAACTCTTCTCCTTCGTTTAAGTGTGATTCATCCTTTCCTAAACGTCCGAGAATTTGATCATAGGCCCATGCTCCTGAAAGAGGTGCAGAAGCTATTACATAATCAGCACCAAACTTAGATTCCCCGGGACGCCATTGATACATGTTTTCTAAGCCAGCCATCGAGCAAACATCCAATCCTAAAATGTCAACTGATTCTGATGGTCCTAAAACATCGGTTAACTCAGCTGGATAAAGTTTGTCGCCTTGCACCTGTTCATTGTCTGCACACATCGCCGTTCCACTGCCGTGAGATCTAAAAATAAGCATATAATGCTCAGCCGGAAAAGTCGCTTTCCCATATTGAATAAAATCTTTCAATACCTGTGCATCTCCCAGGTTTAAGTCCTCTTCTTTCATCCAATTCGGATTTAAGCGATTTGCTTCACCATTTTGGATATTGTATAGCCGGGTGTCTTCAAAATTCTCACCTAAAACCAGGGAGTCTTCTGAATGACCAGCGGTTCTGTCAATTAATAGAATGAGATTGTACCGATCATCTTGTTTAGCATCTAGCATTTCTTGTACATCCGACATAAGATCCGACTCCGAAGAATTGCAACCCGCAGCATAGTAAAGGATGGTCCATTTTTTCTTTTGAGCTTTGTAAGAATGAGTAAGCGATAAGGATAATGTCAGAGCCAAGAAGAATACCAGGTATTTGCCCATGGAGCTAATTTATTATCCAGATGTCAGATTAATCCGAGAAATTGACCAACGGCTTATTGCCGGTTCACTTCTGTTTTGAATAATGAGTACCAATTTTCTAGATCAAACATGACATCCGTTAATTCGGGATACTCTTCGCCGGATTCACCGCATTTGTAGGGTTTGATTAAAGCCTTACTTCCTTCAACTTCCAAATCGAAACAAAAGGTGAGCGGGTAATCTTGAACCAAGAATTCTTCTTTGACAAAAGCGATAGTACCGCTTGAGATATCAATAAAAACCAAGTTGTTGTTTCCAAACAAGGGTGCTGCTTGGTCTAAGATGATAATATCGCGATAAATGAAAAATGTATCTATGGATTTCCATCTCAGTTTTGAGGGTCCGGGCAGGCATCCGTTGCTAATAAATAAAGTTCTGAATGAATCACCTTGTTCAATAAAAAGACCCTGTCTGGAGCTATAGACTTTACCAAATTCAGTTTCTTTATTGATGTAATCTACAGCAAGAGCTTCCGGACTCCAATCGAAATGGGCTCCGTTGGAGTATATCTCGATAAAAAGTCCGTTGTTGTTCTCCCAATCACGATTTAAAAATCTCCAAGTTCTCAACGGGAAAGGCAATTGAGTGTCTGACCATTGAATATCCGGTTTTGAAACAAGTTTAAAATGTTCACCCTCTTTATTGATGTTTTGATACACATTCTCCTGCCAAGCAAGGCAAGGATGGGTTCTTTGACTCGATCCAAGTGCATAGCGAGCAAGAACCGTGTCGATTAATGTTTGATTGTCAATTAGGCTGGAATCAAAAGCAACATAGCTTTTAAATGAGGCTCGGTTCCAATCATGGTCAAACTCAAAGCTTTGATTCGTCTTCCCATCGATATACGAAATTGTGTAGCTATAATAAACCTTGACACAGATCAAGGTGTCTATAAAACTATCACCGTCAAAATCTTGAATGATATAGGTTGTGTCAACTTGCGGAGGATCGATATAAGCGAGAAATGAATTCCAGACGAAACTTAAAAGTATTAGAATTAGATATTGAGTTTTAATCTTGTTCATCTTCCACTGATGCCTTCAACTGTTCCAATTCGCCTTGCAGCAAATCGTTCATCATCAATTTAGCCCAAAATTGAGTGTACCAATTAAACGGGGTTCGAATCCAAAAATTGCTTTTTAAAAGTACCTCTGTTTTCCCTTTGGGAGTCATATTAAGGTGATATTCGTCCGTTAATAAATCGAGGTATTTGCCTCCAATCACAATATGTTCATCCATCACCGTAGGTGGAACTTTCTTAGGGTCGACATAGAGGTCTAGAATCAGTTTTTCGTTGGGTATGATTTCTTTAATAGTTTCTTCAAAATACAGGCCTTTATCATAAACCAGTAGGCGCTGACCCCCAACTTTTGCGGAATCAAGTACAGTATATTGATGTTTTGGAAAGCCCATGAACTCAATCACCGGCATATCCTTCTCTATAGCATAAAACGTATCAGTCTTTATAATTTGGCTCCAAACTACTTCAGGACTAGCATTTATTACGATTTTTTGATCTATACTCATGTCCCTTTTGAATAGTAATCTATCTCCTTCCAGTGGTCCTAGAATGAAAGGAAGAGCTAAAAGAACAATTATTTGATATTTGCCAATATCGTCGATTTCATGGTCTTTGATTTTAATTTTCTTATTGAAAAAAGATCTCGCAATTGCACCACCCATCCAAGCCATTAATAAGAACAATGGAAAAATCATGATCCAGCATACCGCACCTTCCATGCTTAAGAAAATCGTAACAGTGAGTAGAACCAAGGAAACCAATGCCGGTCTAACAAAGGCCATGGTTCTCGATATTTTCCGATATCGATTCTGAAGGAAAGAGAAAAAAATGGTAACAAAACCAATGATCACAGGAAGTACGCACAGGAAAGAAATACTCATGAACCCAGCAATACCTTGTAGTAATCCAAAAAGCAGGTGAGAGCTTAAACCATATATCGAGGCGTATAGGATGCTTAAGGATAACTTCATGGAACTTCCGGGCTTAGGTTAACAAGTATAATATCTTTAGGGCAATTAAAGCGAATCGGAAGTGTGTCGCCCAGCCCTTTACTTATCAAGTTTAGCTTATTTTGGATGAGTTGATCAAGGTAGCCACTCTTGTAAAACCATTTTAGTGGATACATCAGATTTTCTTGCTTGTATAAGATGAACTGACCTCCGTGAAGATGCCCTGCAAATCCTAAATCAGCAGATTTGAGCTGCAGATGCTTAGGATCATGTCGCAATTCAATATTGAAGTCTAGGTTTTCAATATCTTTAGTGTTAATGCCGATTTGATTTCCTTTTATTTCGAGTACTTCCGCTTTGGCGATTTGTACCCCTGTATTCTCAAATACTTTGTGAAGCGATTTTTTATATCGGCGATCGTGATTTCCAAAAACTGCAAGCTTTGGAATAGAGGGGTCAATCTCAGTGAGGAAATTTTCGAATACTTTTAATCCTGCCTTTGATTCGATATAATCACCTCCAAGTAATACTAAATCAAGGTCAAGCCTGTTTATATGATCTCTAATTCTATCGAGTAGAGAATTGCTCTTTTTTCTGCAGTGAAAGTCGGATGCAAAGAGGATCTTGACAGGTTTACTGACCTTCGCAGCGAGGCTATACAATCGTATCTCAAAATCTGCATTATGTCCGATCTGAAGTTTCATCGAGATACCAAATTAAGATTACAAGGGCACCTAAATGCCAATTTTTAAGCGGCTTCGTAAAATTGAGTAGACCAAATACCATAAAAATAGCAATTGGGATTACAGTGAAAATTACCTTAAGCCAACCAATATTAAAAGTCAAAGTAGCGGATACTCTCCACGAAGGGCGGTTTCTTTCGATGCTTAATGGAAATAGGAAAACCATGGGAGCCTCAATTAGATAAAATAGAGCGCAAGAAGCAATGAAGATGAGAGATCCATGCACTTGAAAATAGCTGAGTAATGGAATAAGACTCAAGGAGGGGAGTAAGCAAAATAGATATTTTAGAACTCCAAGTCTTGTGAAATTGACGCTATTTTCCACCTTATGAAATCTTTCAGGAGCAAGGGAGATGAGGTTTTCCTGCATCCAAATTCCTCCTTTATCAAAAATTGAGAAGGAGACCTCCGTTCTAGCATACTCAGTGTTCAATGTTGACCTTGCTTCATGAAAATACTGCGCGAATTTCATTTGTAATAGATATAAAACATCCAACACAGCCAAGCTAGTCCATTGCCAAAAACTAACATTCTGTGGAAAGCTGTTTCCTTTGGACCGCAGCGTTTTCTGTGAAATACAAACTCATCATAACAAATTATACTTACGGTGTAAATCAACACTAAAAGAATAGGAATGAGGTAGATATTGGGTGATGGACTTAGCGTAGCAAGCGCCATTAAAATAAATAAGGGAATACCACCAGTGCCCAGTGCAAGGGCTTCGGCGTCTCTTTCTTTTACCGGAATCTTAAGATTTAAAGGATCACGATGAAATTTCCAGTCGAGCAGGCCGCCTATGGTGGCAATAATTCCAAAAAACGCGATACCGTAGAAGGGGAGAGGTACAAAAGGAAAGACTCCTGAGAGCTGAAGATTGGAATGGCTTTTAAAGAGAAAAAGAAATAAAGCGAAAGCTAGAGCCGGTGTGAATAGGAAAATCAGGGATAGGTAGGGACGAATATTTTGAAAGTAGAAAGTCTTCAATCTCTGTAGCTAATGCTGTCTCTAATTGTTCCGTCTTTTCTATGAATTAAAACGGTGGATTTATAATTCCTTGCAATCTCTTTAGCTCGGTCAATCGCATCATCTTGATTATCGTAAATGCCGCTATATCGCTCATTACCTGCGCCCTTGACTGCCCAGCCTCTTCATGAGGAACAACATGTTGGTTATGAGAATTCTTTCTAGTGCGAATCCCGGCATTCTGAAGAATTTGTTTCAGCACCTTCCGAATGAGATTGGTCCAGAATTCAGGTTTTCTTAAGTCGGCCATATTGGATTGATCCAAAAATAAGGCTTGGTCTTCATTTTTACTGAACTACAATTCTTTTCGTAATGATCCCCATTTCGGTGTGCACTTGAAGAAAGTATATTCCAGAAGAAATATTTAAGATATTGATTTCAGATGGCTCCTCCGATTCGGCCACTAATCTTCCTTGATAATTCATAAGTTCCAACCGATAAACATTGAAAAGAGCAGGGTTATATCTGACGTATATTTTATCGGTTGCAGGGTTTGGGTAGATCCGGAAATGAATGAGTTGTTTTTGAGGGTCGATGGAAGCAGGTTCACTGGTCTGAAAGCGCAATAATCTGTTTTCTGCTATTGAGGGAGAAATATGATATTCTATATAGTCGGGTGATTGCTTTAATTGAGGTGAAGCCCAATTTCCTGCGAGGTTATATCCGTCTTCGATGCAAATGGAGCTGTCAAGGTTGATCTGTGGGAAGATACCAATAGATGGTCCACCTAGTCCATCAAAAGCGGCGTTTTGTTGTTTGATCGAGTTGCTTCCATAGCGCATTTCTATGCTGTGATCTGCTTCGTAGATCCAGAGTTGAAAATGAATAGAATCCTGCATGGTATTATATCGAAGATGCTCCGCAAGAAAGCCCACATTCGACCATTCAATTTTAAGAATCTGGTCTCCGAAGTTCCCTTCTATCTTATAGGAAACATTGGATAGGCCTCCGCTTGAACTTGTACCTTTTATCTCATCATACCCTCGATCAGCAATATCCGAGCTTAATACACAAATCAAACCGGGATGCTCACTATTTTCCGTTTCAACCAATATTTCAGCACCAAATCCCCAGGGGTCGAAGTGGAGTTCATTCGCTGTCTCACCGAAAAACTTAAAATCAAATGGAATGGGAATGGAATATTCAAGGTCATCCCAAGTACTGTTATTTGTGATACTTGTTGAGTTCTCAATATCTTGGTATTCAATGCTATCTGAAACGATATAATAGGATTGTGCACTTAGGTCGGTGCAAATACCGATGATGATGGCAAATAGCAGAATTCGAGCCCGGGGTAGATTCATAGCTTAAACTAATTTGGTTTGGGTACAAGTTTGAACGCCAGTTCCGGGTTTGAAGTATCTAAAAACTATTTTGTGATATTAAAATTACTAGGCGCGGAACTTGTTAATGTCTTGAGATTCTAAAACATCTTTTTCATAGCCGTTTAAACCGACTTCTATCATGGCTTTTCCTAAAGTTTGTGTGTCAGTAACCACTGATTTAATCGGCTTGATTAAGGGGTAAATAAATTTGAAAATGGAGTACATTTTTTGATAAAGTGGTGTCCGAGACTTTATTCCATCAAAGGGCTGTATGTAGCCCGGACGTACAGTGTGCACTACTTCAAAAGGCATATTCAAAACTACATTTTCCGCTTTTCCTTTTACTCTGGCCCACATGGTTCTGCCTTTTTCAGATCTATCTGATCCTGCGCCCGATATAAATACGAAATGTGCTTGTGGACTCTGTTTAATTAGTTCGTTTGCAACATTTATGGTAAGATCATAGGTAAGTTTGGTATATTGTTCTTCGCTCATCCCAGCAGATGAAACTCCAATACAAAACAGGCATAAATCTATGCCTTTAAAATGTTCTGATATTGGATCGAGATTGAAAAAATCGGTATGAGTAACTGCTTCCACTTTTGGATCAATGTGTTCAGGAGCTTCACGCACTATTATTTTGATTTTATCAATTCTCGAGTCTTTGATGCATTCGAGTAATGCACCTTGTCCAATCATTCCGGTTGATCCAAGAATTAAAGCGGTTTTAGCCATGGGGCTAAGATAGGTGTTAATTCGCTGGGATAATCAGACTTTATAACCTCGCACTAAAATGTTTGGTAATGAATAATTCTTATATTTCAACTTCAAGCACTAAGCCTGTGCTGAGGTTTACCTTCATTGGTTTAGTAATGCCGTTAGTCATTTTAGTGACCATGGCCATAATCTCCGTTTCGTTGTTTGAATTAACGAGTCCGCGAATCACCATGACTTGGATTTGATCTTCGCTAGTCTCTTCGTCGCTTAGCTTTTCTTTGAAAAGTTCAGTGGCCTTATTCTTCTCATCTTCTCTTGGAGTAATCACCCAAAAGACTCTGTCGTGAACTTCGGTTGTACCTTGGTATTTGATTTTAGCTTGGTCATTTGAATGGAGTCGGGTAACGTAGATAGCATTAGTCTGAATTGTTTCAGCATAGAATGAATCTATGAGTTGATCTGCCTTAAAAACTATTTTATATCTAGACATTACACCTGCGGAACGTTCGCAATGCAATAGTGTCATATGTTCCACATCCACATCTTTAGCTAAGAACACCTTTCTCAATGAATCTCTAAACATTTGAGCTTTTTCAACCACAGAATCTACCCCCGAAATCTCATGTTGTGATTCAGGCAAGAGTAAGCCTTTCATGGGGGTGAAATCTTTTTGTCGTACTGTTGTCAGTACTTGGTTCGCGTAGCTTTCACAGGCGTTCTGAGCCCAAAGTTCAGTGCTCATGAAGAGCATTATTGTTAAAATCGTTAAATATTTATATCCTGTCTTGACCATCATATCGTGTTAATTTAAGAATCGTTTTGTCTTTTTGATTCTCTAATTCAAGCATCTCATTATCGACGGCGATAATTCGAAATTTCTGTTTTTTATTCGAATCGGTCGTCTTTAGAGTTACCATACTATCTAAAACAATTACTGTTCCAAAAGTATGAGTATTGCCAAGGGTTTGCTTAATGTCTATACCTGAAATATGCCAAATTTGATCTCCTGATTTCCAATTTCCCTGTAATTGGTTATTCATATCCAGGTTGTGATAATAGTTTTCAAAGAATTCGATTAGCCGACCATGTTGAGCAGGGTCTGTAAATGGACGATAGGTGATTTTATCTACCAGAGGTTTGCCTTCGTAAAACAATTGAACCGTTGTTACACCTTTGTGGCTCACATAATACTCCGACGCTTCAAAACCTTTGCTCATGGGCTTGTCATAATCCCATCCTACGAAACCTTCAAGAGAATCGATCTTTTCTGCATAGTTCCATTCCGAGTGGCGGGCATAAACAAATCTCTGTTTAACATAGTAATATTCTCTTTCAAGATTCGCATATGAAACCCCTATCGATTCTATAATCTTTACAAGAGTATCATTCAGAAACCAAGCTGACACTTCAGAACCGTGATCGAAAGCTTGATGAAGCAAAGACTCACCATTAAGAGTGATGACCGTATATCTATGTTGCAGTGAGTCGATGAGCTTAACTTGTTGGTCTATTTGCTTAGCTGCAGAATCTTGATTAAAAGAAAATGCGTGCAAAGAACTCAGTAAGATGAATAGAGCGCTTAATTTAATAGACCTCATAGCGTGTTTAATATAGTAATAACCTCCGGGAAGTTCAAGTAGTTGCTTCACGAAGCTCATCTTTCTAGCTTTTCTGATTCAATTTTTATGGAGGTCATAGTTAAGGAACCACCGATGGCTTTGTCGTTAAACAAGCTGAGTTTATCACGGCCGCCCTTGAGAGCCAAAGTATAAAGGAGTGGGAGGTAATGTTCGGCTGTTGGAATGGCTAAGTCAAAAGCTTTTCCTTGTGATGTATAATTTATGAGTGATTTATGATCGCCATCCTCAATAAATTGCTTCATTTTATTGGATGCTTCCAATGCCCAATCGTAGCCATATTCATCTTCATTTAACTTGTCCCATGCTACCATTCCGAGGTTATGAACCATATTTCCGCTTCCAATGATCAGGATTCCTTTTTTTCTTAAAGCTGCAAGTTCCGCTGCAAGTTCGTAGTGATATTGCGGGTTTTGATAGCGATCCAAACTCATTTGAATCACCGGGATATTTGCATTGGGATAGAGATGCTTTATAACAGACCATGCACCATGGTCGAGGCCCCATTTATGATCGAGGCCAACTTCGGTTTTAGTAATGAGATCTGCCGTTGATTTAGCTAATTCAGGGTCGCCTTTGGCTGGATATTGAACTTCAAAAAGTTCTTTGGGAAACCCACCAAAATCGTGAATGGTTCTCGGGTTTTCCATAGCCGTTATGTGTGTGCCTCGAGTTTCCCAATGAGCAGATATGCAAAGGACCGCCGCCGGTTTAGGAATCCCTTCGCCCATTTTGCGAAAGCCTTTAACAAATTCATTTTCTTCAATGGCATTCATGGGCGATCCATGCCCCATAAACATTACCGGCATTTCTGAAGTGTCTTCAAAACTTGAAAGTATGGAATTTAATGACTTGAGTTTCATAGTTGGTCCTGCTAATGGTGCGAGGCAAAGTGATTTTATAAAATCTGAGCGTTTCATTTTATCTAAGCATGCTCTTGTTGCACCTTCTTCAAATCTACAATTCTCGCCCCGGAGTAAATAAAACAAGCTGCGATAGCCATAAGTGTATGACTTGCAGCAAGATGATTAAACCATGGGTGAATAATCCAGGTATTCATGAAGAATAATGCAGCTAAAGCTGCAAATGCAATTCCTATCAAAATTAAACCACTTGCGCGATTTTTGGTTTTTAAAAATAAATATCCTTCTAAGCTGAGTACGACAAACATGAGTCCGTAACCGGAATGGAATTCGACATAAAAGAAATCGAGGTAATATATGCTCAGTCCCATAAAGGTGAGCAATTCCAAAATGTTGATTTTACCTAGGACATTGATCACTTTATCAGGAAATAGTATACCTGCATGGTTGATTGCTGCTCTTTCTATCAGCATTATGCTGAGCATACTTATTATCCAACCAGGAAGTTTCATGGAATCGGGCAGGCGATATAGGAAAGCATGACCTAAAACACCACCAAAGAGAGTGGCAATTCCCATGAGGAGGAAGTAGTAGGTGAAAAGTTTGATGGACTTATTCTGCTTTTCTTGGCGAACAAGTTTTGTAAAGAAGATAAAGCACAGAATAGCAACAATAATATCGGTAAGAGTAGCTATGGGTTCATCTACTCTGAGGTTTCCTATGTCAATACTAATTATTTCATGTGTGTCCATTTAGACTTGAAGGATACAAAAGAAATTCCAAAAAAACGTATTGGTCAGGCTTTTATCTGATTTGGAGATGAATGTGATCATCGTGACGCACCGCATGGCAACCGTGAAATCTAATTTTCGAGCTTGTAAGATTCATGGTTTCTTTCAGGAAGGGCTCAATAAAAATTTTCTCAGTTTTTGGATGATTTGCGAGAGTCTCGATAAGCTTTTTAGTTTTTGATTCAGAGAATTGAAGGTCTTTTCTCTGAAACGGACTAAAAATGGAAGTAATACTGTAAAGCGGATAGTTAGTTGAAGGACAAACAGGTTCTCGCTTGAGTTCTACGAAAGCTCCATACCCAAAAATGCCGGGTACCTTTCCTGCTGCATATTGATCTGAATCTATGAAGTCATATTGAAAGCCAAGATCTATTTTCTTGCCATCATTGTGGCTAAGATGGGGTATGAGTGGAAATCCATCAAAGAACGGGAAACAAGCGTCGAAGTAGACTAAGTGGAGATCTTTATTTTCCTTGAGACATTGATTTATAACTCCCTCAAGTTCCGGTGTTACGTAGTTTCGATTGAAGAAAACCGTGATGAAATTAACAGGTTTGAGTCGGGCAGAATTTTGAATTTTAGTTCTGCCAAATAGTGATGCAAGAGGAGGGGTGATAAGAAAAGTGAAAATGCTGTATATCGCAATGAAGCTTATGGATCTTTGCCATCGTCTTTTATTGATGTATTTGTTCCAGATGAAGCGATTGATGATGTACAGAATACCACCGATTTGGGTCAGGATGCTGAGCAAAGCGAAAATTAAAGTGATTCGCAGAAATTGGGCGATTTTTTTAAACGGACTTGGCAATGATGTAGTTTCAGCGGGAATATAGGGAGAATGCTTGATTTGAGCTTCTCAGTCACTATATCATGCTTTTATGAGTATTTTTCCTCGACTCTCTTTCTGAGTTCTTTTTTGTAATCAAACTTTTTGGATGTTTTGAATGATCCTCTCATTGACTCCACAATTGGATTCAGGTTTTCATTTTTATCGTTTCGATTCTCTTTCGTAAGCACTTTGAGGTAATTTTCGATGATATCAGACAGGCAACGGTTCTTATCCTTTGAGTATTGTTTTGCCCTTTCGATAATTTTCTTTTCACGACCTTATCATTTTTTACTAATATATTGAAAACCATAAAGCACGCGTGATTTTATTTGAATAGATACGTGTAAGGGCTTGTGATTAACAAGTTGAGTATAAACGTAGTGCGGGTTTTATAATAATTCGTTGTTCGTCTACCGCAATGTTTTAAGAAGCTGAAATGCTCAACTTTACCAGTTTAGCCCGCATTGCGTTTATACATTGTTGTGGGTAGTATTGAAAACGGGTCCACTGCTTCAATTTTTCCGTTTTTTACTACAATCAATGGACTTTTTTTCTGTTTTTTATATTCCACTAACCTTTTATAGGTCTCTTCAAGCCCTTTTACAATTTTGTCTCTTTCCTCTTTTAACTGTTCTTTAGTTGTCATAATATTTATTTTTTAACTCAATCCATTTTTCATTATTTGAAATATTTTCTTCATTCAAAGCTCCTTCCGCAATAATTTCATAGTTATCATCTGAATTATCTACAAAAAGCCAGTTATCAACCTTAGGCAGAAAAAGATTAAAGAAATTTTTCAATCCACTTTTATACCTACGTCTTATTATATCTTCTGGAATTGAATGACCTCCCTCCTTTACCCTTGTTTCAACTCTTGAAATGGCCAACTCCTCAGAGTTAAGCCAAAAAAAAATACAAGTTAGCTGATACCCAATTTTACGCGCTTTTACTATTAAATTCACATAGCTCCTGGTAGATAGGGTAGTTTCAAATGCAAAACTTTCTCCGGATTCTAAAAGACTTTTAATCCTTTTCAACATCAATCTTCCGGCAAAATTGTATAGGAGGCTGTCGTTTTCCCAGCACCATTACATCCTGCAATGATGTAAAGTTTTTTCATTAACTCAAAGATACAATTTACCTTGGAACCAGAGTCTTTTGGTATTGCCACCACCTAGGTAACAAACAAATAAATCATAATTATATCAAACCCTTTAAGGCATTAAACACATTAAACTTTAAAAAGTAAACTGATAAAGACGCTACATCTGAATTGCGTAGTTTAAAAAGACATGAAGACTCCTGTTCGATCTGTTAAATTGTGGGTTCGAAAGGTTTTCAGCTACCGGTATAAAGCTATATTGAAATTGGAGACCTATTCTTAAGGCTCTCGATTCTTTATGAATGAGATCGTATGCCGCATGTGCTAAAATCCCCGAATCGTAGCGTTTGAACATGTCGACATTGTACTTGATCTTTTTTGGGACATTAGGTTGCTCTGGTGAATTAATTTGGGTAACTCCGAGCAAATAGGAAAAGAAAATACCTCCTCCAAGCTTCAAACGTTCCTGCTGTCCGAGCTTGTACAAGTTGATAATTCCGGTGTTCAAATAGGAATAATAATTATAGCTCACAAATGAACTGATCGGTTGACCTAGCATATTGGTTATATTGACTTTTATGCCGTTACCTTTTTGCACATATTGCAGACTAAATCGTATATCCGTCTGCTTGAAAAACTCGAAATCAGCATTTATGCCTGCATGAAGACCGATTAAAGGGCGAGCTTCAAGAAACTGACTTTTTTGATATGATATTGCTGTGCCGAGATCTGTGGAGATCTCATCTAAAATGATTTGACCTTGGACGCTTAGGTTCCACGCAAGTGCAGCTATAGCAATGATCAGCGACCGCATTATTACGCTGTTTGATTTTCCGCTTCCGGCTTCAGAATCTTGGCATCCACATAGAAATTACCGAAAGGAACAATGCTGGCAAAAAGCAGCTTCCAAGTTGTTTTAGTAAACTTCCATTTATAATCAGGGGCAGTACTGAAAACGACAAAGATGTAAATCAAGAATAAAGCTCCGTGGATAGGTCCCATGGTTTTTACTAAACTAGGATCATCGTTCATGTATTTCAAGGGCATTCCGACAAATACTAGGATGATTAGAGAAACACCTTCAAGAAAGCCCATAATTCTCAATCTGCCAATAGAAGTTTTAATCAAATCTAACATGCCGGCGAAGATAGAATATTCGGTTTTGCAATGACCATTTTTAGTCTAATCGAGTTGTGATTTAATCGTGATAGAAAAAGGTATAAGCTAGACCGAGATGTGTCCGTAACATGCCGCCATCCAAGTCCGAATTAATGTATGGTGATAGTTCAAAAGCAAATTGTAGCGCTTTCGCTTTTTGAATTGGGTTGACCCTCACACCAGCATTGAGTACATAACCAGGTCGAGCTTCAATTTCTTTGAGATCAAAACCGGAATTAAAGTTGACTCCCGCTCCCAGGTAGTATTTGGCCATTTCGGTCTGCTTAAAGTTGAATTGAATACAGGGTTCAAAGTAGGTGTTACCGAAAAAGGTATTTGTATTTAGCCTTATATCACCCCAAATTGCTTTGTGCGGATCACTTGAAAGGCTTAAAACCGAATTGAAAGGGTAATAGCCTACAGAGAATTGTGCGTTAAGCGCGGGTTGAAGTGTAATTGTTAATAGGAGAATAAAGATTAATTTCTTCATAGACTTTGAATTAGTTTACAATAAATAGGTTTAGGTCGGTATTCACGGTCGAATAACAAAGGGAAATCAGTTCTATTAAAGGTTGAAGGTATCCAAGAATCATTATCTCTCAATCCCCAAAAGGTAATTCCATGTTGAAATTCAGGAGGTAGATTTTGATACAATTTGAAGATCACATAAGCCTTATCTGCTTGTTTCTTTAGAGCCTCAGTGCCCGGGAAAGCGATATCATCTCCTTTATGGTTTATGGAAATATCCAACTCGGAGATGTGCACTTTGAATCCGGCTTGCCAAATTTCTGTGATGCAATTTCCGATTTCAGTAGTAGTAGGGTAGGAAGTGTTGATGTGCATTTGCATTCCAATTCCATCAATTTGAAGTCCTTGAGCTGCTGCTTTTGTAAAATATTGAATTACTTTTTTTCTCTTTTTTTCGTTCAATGCCAGGTTGAAATCATTGTAAAAAAGGAGTGCATCCGGGTCTACTTCCTTTGCCCATTGAAAAGCTTTGATGATATAATCGGGTCCAATGTGTTCGAGCCAAATGCTCTTGCGCAAAGATCCGTCTTCTTCAAATGCTTCATTAACCACATCCCAACTTTCAATTCTGCCTTTGAAATGCCCGACAACTGTTTGAATGTGTTTTTTTAATAGCTCCTCCCAATCACGTTGTGTTCCTTCAAAGTTTTCAAGCCAATTGGGGATTTGATTGTGCCAAACAAGGGTATGACCATGAATCTGAATTCTGTTAACGACAGCCAGATCTAAAATTGCCTCGGCATCATCAAAGAAAAATTGTCCTTCAAGGGGTTGAAGTTGACTCATTTTCATGGCATTTTCGGCAGTGAAACTGTTGAATTGACTCGTGGAAAGTTCTGCATATTCGGGCTGGAAGAACAGTTTATTGTGATCTACAGCGACTCCTATGGGGAAATCAAATTTGAAATGCAGCTTGTTGTTTTGAGTGTCGCATGCTGAAATTTTAGGTTTAGTGCATGAATTTCCAATGATAAGTAAAAGCGATATTAATAAAGAGGCATTCTTCATTCGCCAATATCTTCATTCCATAATTCCGG
This sequence comes from bacterium, assembly GCA_018223105.1. Lineage (GTDB taxonomy): Bacteria > Bacteroidota > Bacteroidia > NS11-12g > UBA9320 > JAAEYY01. Next base: position 270,092 of record JAAEYY010000001.1, read on the forward strand.
CTTATTTTGGATGAAATCTTCCATCAATTTAATACAACGATCATCATTTAAAACCACAACTTCTACTCCTTTTGACTTTAATAGTTCTTCAGCGCCCATGAAGGTCTTATTCTCACCAATAATTACTTTGGGAATACCATACAGTAAAATTGCTCCGGTACACATGGGGCATGGCGAGAGTGTAGTGTATAGAACTGAGTTTTTGTAAATGCTCGCTGTTTGCCGACCTGCATTTTCCAATGCATCCATTTCCCCGTGAAGAATGGTTGATCCTTTTTGCACTCTGCGATTATGGCCCTTACCAAGAATCTTGTTGTTATGTACAATTACACTCCCAATGGGAATTCCACCTTCTTTGAGACCGGTTTGGGCCTCTTGCAAAGCGATTTCAAAAAATGGATCGGGATTCATGAAGCCAAATTTAGGGGAATACTAAAAGATCAGATCTTGAAAATTGTAAAATGACTGAAATCTATTTAATGCGATTTTCAGGACGAGACAGAAACTCAATGATTTCTACACTTCCATCATAAATTCCCTGATAGTATTGGTTTTGTTTCAATTGTGGGATCATGTGCTTGTTTATAATGTCTTGAGCAATGCTATCTGTGAGCACTTTGGCCGTACCTATACCGGTTTCGATTCTTACCTCGCGGTTTGCTGCACTAAAAACTATGAGTAAGCCATTGTCTCGACTTGCTTTTCCAACACCTAAGGTATTGCCTAACTCAAAAGCAAAGTCGGAAATAGTAGAGTCTCCTCCATAATTAGCCGTTGTGATCAGCGCTATTTCATTGCCTGTTTCTTTTTCATGCAATCGATACATGCTATCTAAGGTCATTTCCTCTTCGATGCTCAGAATTTCTTCTCGATCAAAAACATAAGTAGGTATCTCTGAATTTCCGACATTAAAACATCCTAAAGATGTAATGATAAAGGATATGATAAGAATGTATTGTAGCTTCATTGTTTTATGATTTAGGTTTAGTTCTGGCAGTCACCGGAACTGCTAGTCCTACTCCAAGGTGGCCGGGTAAGTAATTGTAAGGTCCGGACTCTGAAAACAATCTAATTCCGAATTGAAACATGAGCTTGCAGTAAGGGAATCCAGCCCTCAGCGTAATTACAGGCTCTGCTACAAAGTCGGTGTAATTCCTGTATTGTCCTGTGGGATATGCTCTGCGTAAATCTAAGTAATGAATGAGCTGAAAACGTGTAGAGAACATGAAGTCGAACACACGTCCTGTTCTTCCTATCGCTGGTTGAAAGAAGTATCGATTATATAAAGCATAGGACTCGTTTGGTTGGACGTTCAAGTTGTCGTTATTCCGATTTAGGAGGATCTCAGACTTGGCATTTCTCCGGTCGAAAGCTAAACCGGTTTGTAGCTCGTAAGACCAACTCCCTTCTCCTATAGTGCCAAAATTTAGGAATGCGAGATTAATCTCAGACTGCCGGTTTCGATAGCGTACAGAGCTGATCACTTCTTGCATTGAGTCAAACATCATTGATGTATCGGTGTCCGTATTTGAAACATAGCCTGCACTTACTCCAATATTGTCGCTTATGGCATATGCTGCTTGAACTCCACCTAAAGCAGAAGTATGAAGGTCGACTTCCCAGTCGCCTTTTTCTGTGAACAAGTAAGGATTGTGGGCTACGGATTTGTAGCGATAGGTATATGGATTGCAAGCAGTGAAAACCAAGCCTGACAGGACAATTATAAAGAGTAATTTAATTCTAATTTGATGCATAACGGGTTAATCAGGTAACCAAATATACATTAAATCAACACTTTAGGAGTTTAATCCGGTTCAAACTGGTATTTCCAAATATATTTTCCATAGAAGGATGTGGGCCATCACCGGTGTACATTCGGGCGAATTCTGATTGATATACACCATTGTGATTTTTCACTAAATCGATTGCATCTTGATTTGATCCGGGGATATCGAAGACAACAGATTCTTCCGGAATTTGAGCTTTCTAATATCCCCGTTGGAATTCTTTTGGTTCATGAATCAATTGATCAGTAAAGGCTATAATTTACCTCGAGACCGATTTTATAACTGTCTAAAGGAAATGAGGTGCTAACATTGAAGGATCGAGAAAATGAAAGACCAATTTGGGTATAGTCAAATACCTCATAACAGACTCCAATCCCAAGATAAACTGCGTGATTTACCGCGAAAGGGGGATTGTTCCAAGGTAATATTCCACCACCTTCCGCACTGAGTCGGTGGAAAGAATAACCCAGTTCAGTAAAGGGTGCAATTTGCGATTCGGTGAAGTAAAATCTATAGCCTAAACCAAAGGTGAATGCAGTTACTCCAGGGTATAATGTTGAGTCAGAGTCAGTTGACATACCTTCTCGAACAGAGAATCTCCAGGTAGGTATTGGCTCTTCTATCTGGTTGAATTTTGCAAAGCCCAGATCAATAATAAAGTTCAATGGTAGATCATCTGATAATCTTCCATATCTTAATTCAAGGCCATTTCCTCCTGTAACAACCTGTTTCATGTTTTTTGCAGGGAAATAATGGGTGTACTCAAGAGATAAATTCGATGTACTTTCAAAGAAGGATTGAGCTCGTGAGTTTAGACTGATGCCTAATAGGCATAGAAAGGCAAGGTATTTCATAGGGTAAATTTGAACCCCAAAAATAAGTATTGATTTAAATATATTACCAAAAGAGGAATCATCATATAAAAATTCAGCCCGACCTTCCGCGAAAGATCGGGCTGAAAACTTCTAGCCTCGAGTTTCTCTATAGAAACTCAGTTTAACTGGCCGAAGTGTTCTTTAAGATGATGAATCCTGAGACAGGTTCTTGGCTTTTGATGGTACAAGGTTAGGCTGCTGATGTATCCGGAATATTACCTCAGGAATATGTTTTGATTACGACAGATCTCAGAAATCAGGACAACCTATCCATCTGGATCGAGGTGGAACACTTTTATTTTTCTTGGGTTTAGGAGGTGTAGAATCTGTAGCTTGTTTTTCTGGTTCAGGAGTTTCAGCAGGAGGTACTTCCTTCACGACCTCCATTTCAATACTATCCGTCTCAATTTCCGGTTTAATTTCTACTTGTGCTGAAACCGGACTCACAGAAAAACCTAGAAATGAAAGCACACTTAAAGCACCAAATAGTAGTCTTCGATAACCTTTAAGCTTACTTTGATGAGTGAGCTGATCTGAGGTGAAAATGCCACAAGTGCCTTTCTGTATTACCTCCAGTATCACTTCGGTACTCATGCCTCTAAAATCAACAATATTGCGATCACAGGCTTTACAGTGAAACTCTGATTTTAAGTTTTTCATCCTGGCTAAAGAAGCGGGACAAGGTTTTGGAATGGTGAGTCTGGGCTGAGGCATAGGAGGAAGAAAGATACGAAAAATTATTCAATAAGTTCCTGAGTGGTCTGTAGAGCTCAGGTATAATTGAATAAAGATGAAATGTATTATCTCTTTACCGATTGTAATGTCTCATCCCAAGCATATTTGTAACTAATGATAACTTCATTTTCGTCGATAGAAGAGATTCCTACACATTGAGAAGCAGTCGGGTAGGGGCCGCATTCTTCTTCTAAGAATTTACCTATGCCTTGGTCTTTATTGTTTTTGATATCAAATAAACGGAGATTATTTCTGTTCTCGCCGGTTTGTGGCAAATACAGAATCACTTGTTCTTCTTTTTTGTGATCGACTAGAATCCCCTTTTTGATTTCTTCACCGCTTTCTTTTTCAATAATCCTAAAGTAGATCGGACGCTCTTCGCCAAATTTCTGAACAAATAGAAAGCTTTCCGCAAATTCTTGCTCTATATAACCCAGAGTTTCGCTTTTAGCCTCTTTTCGGGTCTCACTGAGTACCCGAACTTCAGTTTCGTTTTTATATAATGTAAGCTTTTGCTTAGCCCCTGAACTATCTGCACTAGTAGAATATTTTATATTGAACCCTCCTTCCAAGTCGGTGGGGAAAGGATATGAGGTAGATTCATTCTCAGTAATCTCTTGTTCATTGCTTTTTTGTTCTTGCTCCTGCTCTGAGCTGCAAGCTGCAATAAATCCGAAAAGAAGTACGATTACGATGGTTCTCATTTGAGGGGTGTTCTTAAAATATTACGAAGTCAAAATTAAGTGAAATAGTGAAATGAATTTCATCATTATTAGATTGATTAGATCAATTTGGTGTATTCGACCGAAAGAGAGACTCGTCCGATTTGTGTAATCAGACCGATACTGTTATCCGTCCGATTCGTATCCAGGTGGTCACCTAGGGTCCACTGCGTGAGACCCTAGGATGGATTCGTGAGGTTTAAACTAAAATTTTAAACTTAATGAAGAGGTGAAAGATCCAGCTCCGCTTCTAACATCTTCTTTAGTTTTCTTTTGACGTAGTAGTGCATACCAATAAAATAGAGTCTGAAAATGCTTGCCATTAATGGAAAGGCAATCACAAAAACCCAATTCTTAAGCATAATTGAGCCTACAATAGTCAAAATCAAAATGACGATAAACCAAATTAGGTAGAGATACTCAAACGCGTCATTAATCTTAAACTTGAGATCCAATCTGTTTTCATCCAAAAAAGTACCTTGAGCTACACAGAATATTCCATAAGGCCTGAATGTAGAGGATGAGATTTTGAAATAATTTGTCTCTACATGGCCTATGTATTTTTTATCCGTAAAGCTGAAATAAAAGCTGCGGTTTATTTTAGTTTTACTTTGAAGTAATGTCTTAATTTCCTCGGGCTCCATTACTGAAGTATATTGATATTCTTCATTTCGGAAAGGTAGGAGCATTTGAATTACCGTAGGCCTTCCCATACTAATGTTGTCTTAAATGATAAAGTACCCCGTGGTCCGTTGGAGACCAAATTGCTGTTTTTACCTTAGCTTTCTTTAGAGCTTTATTCACCCAGCTATTGCAGGTGTTGATGCAATTATAGTCACCATTGGCTTCAAAAAACTTGTCAATCTTGGTATATCCTGCACCGTAAATTTCCATAATATCCCCTCGTGGGCTTAGCTTAAATGAGCTCTTAATGTAAGAACTCAAGCTATCTAACTGTGCCTCACAAAGTTCCAGTTCAATCCATTTGTTTCTTTTCTGAGTATAGAACGTGGTGTGCATTGCAGTCTCACTATTTATAAGCAAAGCTTTAAACGCGGTTTCCAAGGTGAGATCATCCCAGGTGGGGGTATTGATGTAAAAGCCTTTATCGCCCCAGCCAAATGCCACATATTTAGCCTGATCAATGGGTCTCAATTGGTTGAGGAATTCACCATTTATTAATTCTGTAGGGTAAATTATGTCGAGGTGGACCCCATTACTACTCACATAAACTTTCTTATTTAGTTCGCATACTCCCGGCGTGCTTGCAGGTATATGAGATGCAAGGCTCAAAATGATGGCAAGAACACTGTATAATAGTATTGGAAGGATTATTATTAAAGATATTTTCAATAATCGTTTCAATGCTAATTTTAGACCCGTTGAGATCTGGTGTTAGACCTCTGTTTCTCCAATCTCCTGTAAAGCAGTGTCGTCAAAAACCGGTTCTTGCTTAGCCCAACTGCGCTTTAATATTTGATATAAAACTACTGTAGATATAATTCCTAATGGAATAGACATGATGCCCAAAGCTGCTTCAGATGTATTATCAAGAAAACCGGGGTTCACTGTTCCAATTATAATTCCCAGTAGAAACGCAAAAATGAACATACCGCCGTAATATGTGGCAACACCTGCTATGGCAAAGCCCCACCTTGGACGATCGTACTTGTCTGCTAAATCGTAGTAATACTTGCCTACAAAATAGATGAAAATTAATCCGAGCATAATCTTAATTTTTATAGATGAATTTAGAGTTTACTTTTTCAATATGGCCCATTGTGTGATCTTACCCTCTTTAAATGCTACCATGGTTCGTATGTCCATGCCTTCATCAGAAGAAATGCAAATCAAAGTACCGGGACAATCATATTTTAATGCGGTAACTTTTTTAAAATCTTCCGGACCACTGTTTTTGTCTATGATTACTTCTCCAATAGAAAAAGATCCTGTAAAGGAGGTCTCGGGAAACTTATCATCACCATCCCAATTAAAGTTGATTCCTAAGCCTTTTATTTTTCCATTCTTTTCGGTTATTACAATGCCGGTTTTATCGTAGAAGTGACTTATTTCTCCATTCGGATAGCTCTTTTTACGATCTGCTTTTTGTATAGTTTCTTCTAGTTCACTTATCGCCTTATCTAGAATTTCAATATCGTTGAAACTAAGCTCACCTTTCGCGTTTACATTGATTTTTGGTTCTTCAACTGTTGTGAAGGCAATTGAAATACAGGCAATTAGCATTAAGATTATGCTAGGCTTTAGCAGAAGGGCAACTTGATTCATTTTGGTAAAAATAAATTATTTCGGAGAAATAGTTCTCCTAAAATGTATTTCTAAACTCCTATTTCCTTTTTTCTAATGGGTCGGTTATACCTTCTGATAATGATTCCTAGCGGACGATCGTAATTGATGTAATTCTGAATCCAATCAATTAAGGTTACCACTTTGTTTCTAAAACCAACCAAAGATAAAAGGTGAACAAACATCCATATAATCCAGGCAAATCTTCCCTGAAATTTCCAATGCGGAAGATCTACCACTGCTCTGTTTTTGCCTATTGTGGCCATGGTCCCTTTGTTCTTGTATTCAAAAGGAATCATAGCTTGACCTGCTTCTTGCCTTTTTAGGTTCTTCGCCAAATGTTTTCCTTGCTGAATGGCTACTTGCGCTAACATGGGTAGTCCTTTAGGATTTTCTTCGGTGCAATGACCTGCGATATCACCAATAGCAAAAATTCGATCAGAACCTTTTAACTTGTTGAACTCGTTCACTGCAAATCGATTAGCAGGAGCATGCCGCGTTGAGTCGATTCCTTGTATTAAGGCACCTTTCACTCCTGCGGTCCAGAGTACCGTTTGCGTGTCGAATGTAGTTCCATCATCCAGAATAACAGCATTTCCTGTGAAGTCTTTCACCATTGCATTTAGATTCACGCTCACATTGAGTTCGTGCAGATACTCCAAAGCTGCTTTTGAAGACTCTTCCGACATGCCATTCAACAGAGCATCTTGGGCTTCAAAAAGATGGATGTCCATATGGCCAAAATCGAAATCGGGATAATCTTTGGGCAATACTTTAGCCCTCATTTCTGCCAAAGCACCCGCAATTTCAATTCCTGTGGGTCCGCCACCTATGATGGCAATATTTACAATTTCTTTTTTCTCTCTATGTTCCTTGGCAATGACCGCTTTCTCCATATTCTGCATTAGAAAGCTTCTGATATCAAGTGCATCTCTAATCCCCTTGAGGGGAAGCAATTGCTCTTTAATATCATCAAAATTGAAGAAGTTATGTGTGCTGCCTGCGGCGATCACCAAATAGTCGTAGTGTATAAGGCCAATATCGGTTTCAATATTGGCTTCTTCCTCGTTGATCTTGATCACTTCCGCCATACGAAAGGTCACGTTTTTCATTCCACGCAATACTCTTCTCACCGGGTATACAATGCTATCGGGTTCCAATCCGCCGGTGGCTACTTGGTATAGTAGGGGTTGAAATGTATGGAAGTTGTTTTTGTCGATTAGTAGCACTTCAAAGTTTGAATGTGCTAGATTTTTTGCAAGGGCGAGTCCTCCAAAACCCGCTCCAATTATGACGATCCGTTTTTGACTCATCCGCCACTAAATTAACAATAGAGTTTGGAATATGTTGTTATCTATACCTTTTATTTTGAGCAGCTTCCCGAAGCGCTTCATATTGGTTCTGGGAGGGGAGATTTAATGCTGTTATTCTAGTTAAAGAATCAATTTTGGTCCTTTAAGAAAGTAAGCTTAAACTGTCTTGCCCATTCCGTGCCATATCCTGTCCAGACCATAGTGTCGCCTTTAACTTTAATGTTCCACTTGCTGTCGTCTTGAGGTCCGGCATCACTGTCGAGCACCAAGGTTTCAAGATCCTGATCCCAATCATAGGTGCCTGTGTTTTTGCCGGCAGGTCTACCTCCTGATTCAAAAGACGAATCGTCGTTTAGTATGATGTAACGCTCGTTAAAGGGATTGTGATCTTTACTCACATCAGTGTCGTTCTGGAATACTCCGGTGATGTTCCATTTGAAATTGATATTCTGTTCCGGTTCATCAGCGCAAGCCGAAATAAAAAAGAGAATAATCAAGCTTGGAATAATCTTGCTCATACCCAATACTAAGGACTTAAAGTGACTTCTGAAAGATTTCTTGCCTTTTAATTGAAGAGTAAGCCAAATTTTTGTAGAACTGATGCGCTTCTTCTCGTTTGATATTACATCGCACCCTGCAATTTTGGAACCCGGGAAATGAAGTTTCAATGGCTTGAACAAGTGCTCGGCCAACACCTTGGCCTTGGTGATGTTGTCCTACTATTAAAGCTGCAATTTCAATGAAAGGAGTGGAAGTAAGCGTGATGGCGGCATAAGCATGAATAAAACCAATAACTTGACTTTCCATTTCTGCTACTAAAACGAGATTAGAACTGTTGTTAAGCAGGTGGTTTAAGTGTCGGGATTGAATTTCCGGATCTAAATCATATCCTAATTCCCGACTCAAACTCTGTATTTGCTCATGATCATTTGAGGTGGCTTTCCTAATCGAGGTTTCTGCCTTTTTATTTGACATACGTGGGCGTTTTGAACTCAAACATAATATGTTTCAAGCTCAATTTAATCCATAATTTCAAATTCTATGGTATTACTAATGAGTTCAATATGCGGCATTTTCTTAAAGCGGATTAAAAGTTGAGGGTCTGTGATGTCAGGACCTAGATCACCTGCATAATCATTGATATCTGTTGACTTGGTGGAATAGTAAAAGGTCACCTTGTATTTTCCGGGTTTAGAAAATACTTCGGGTCGATGGAGTTGAAAAGAAGAGAAGAAACCGTTCTCTGAGTTATATGGGTCAAAGCCCTCCTTCGGGTTTAACTTGATGAAATCTGTAGGTCTGATAGGGTTAGTGTTGCCACATCTTCCAATGAAAGGTAGAGCGCTGGTATCGGGTCTTTCTACAACGAAATATACTTGGGGGTACCTCAATTTCACATCGGAACCATCCAGACTGCCGGGCAAATACAAGCTTTGATCAGAGAGATTGTCTAATCTTACATTAAACTTTGGCATTGTTCCACGAGCAAATTCAGTTTGATTTACAGTCAATACTGCCTTAAAATCTTCGGAATCCAGACTATCAGTATCCCCTAAAATGAGGAGACCTAGAAAAGTAAGTATGGAAAATAGAATCTTCATACTCATTAATACTTCGGGAAACAAAAAGGTAAATGCTTGGGCATTCAATTGTCTTTTTCGAGGATTATTAAAAATTCAGCCGGAACAGCTTCGGTAAGCCAAACGCCATTGGCCGATTCATAAAATTCATGCCCCTTTTCAAGCATAAGTTTAGTGCTAATCTTAAAAATAATGGGCTTCCCATGGCGTTGCCCCACTCTTACTGCGGTTTCAATGTCTTTGCTTAGATGAACATGATGTCGAGCTTGCTTTTTTAAACCGAACTGAAGTATGCTCTCTTTGTTTTTTGTCGCTGTTCCATGATAGAGAAACGGAGGCGGATTTTTCGCGATAAATCCAAGGTCTATGGGCACAGAGTGACCTTGATTTGCTCTTATTTTAGTTCCATCCTCATTAAAGCTAAACCTTTGTTTATCTGAATTGGCAACAACTGCTTTTAATTGATCGAGCTTTATTTCTGTTCCATACTCATTTACTTTAGTTATAAGGTGATTTACGTTAGTCCAACCTTGTTGATCCAGTTCAATTCCAATCGTCTCCGGGGAATGACGAAGTACAAGACTTAATAATTTGCTGATCTGTTTTTCGGATGATGTCGTCATTTATCTTTAGGGTAGTAATAGGAATCTAGAAATTCAATTGCAAAACCACCTTGTAATGAATTGGTCTTGCTGCTTCTGCTGCAGAGATGAGCGATAAAATTGTTTTGTTCAAGATAAGTACATAAAATCCAAGATTCACCAACTTTAGGCCATAAACCACAACTTGAATTTCTGAAACTATATGAGTAGAGAGTGTCTCCTTTTTCTGCTCCCTTATATGCTTTGGTGACAACAGCGGTTATTCGATTCTCAGAAAAGGATACACTATCAAAAGCAATGATGTCGACTTGGTTTATTCTGTTATATCTGCCAAGTTCATGTTCTTCCATGTCTGGGGGTAGCGGGTCACAAGTACATGCAATACCAATGAAGAAAGTACTGATAATTGCCGCAATGCCCAAGATATGTGGCGTCTTACACATAGTAGCTTAACGGTAAATTTTATAATGTAATTGCAAAAACTGTAAACTTCTGAAGCTAAAAGTATGATCGGTTCTAAGCTGACCATCCTTTGCTCTAAAAACATGAATCACTTCGTGTATTGGAATCTTTCGCGCCTTAACTCTGCCGTTTTTATTCTTATGTATCCTGAAATATCCGGTTTGCGGGTATTTATTTTGATTGCTGATCAGTTTTATAGAACCATCCTCTTGAATCACGCCTTTCAAGATTACGGTAACATTGCCCATGGGCAGTGGAAATACAACTCTGACATAGGGCTCGTTTTTTATTGTCACCGGACTATAAAGACCTGCATAAACTACTTCAGATGTTTTATTAGAACTGCGGTTCCAACAAGCGTATTTCAAATTTCCTTCTGAATCTATGAGGTGAATCACTGAACTGCTCATCCCATAACTTGTGTCCATAGGGTCTAATGGAATATTGAGTTGCATGATTTCTGAACTCAAGGTCTTAATAATGAGCTTTGCAAACCAACTTACAGGAGCTTTCCATTTTGCCCAAACTTCAAGTTTGAAAAGTGAGGTCTTTTCGTAAAATTCAGCTACGGCAGGGTCGAGAATGGGAAGATGAGGGTTATTAGCATCAAAGGCATCCTTAAAGTTCTTCATCAAGCCTGCATCTTCAGCAGTTTGAATCCCTAAGTCCTCATTCTTCGCAATTTTTCGATAGAATTGATCGCCGATTTGCTGATCTTCTGCTGCAGGTCCTTTAAGATGAGGCTGTACATTGTAGTCGACTTTCTTGCCGGCCAGATTGATCCAGAAGTGAATAATGCCTTGAATAAAACTCCGAAAGGGCTGCATGAAGCAAATATAGGTGTGTTAAAAGGATTGTTGGATTCTAAAGACGAAGATGGGAGAGAAATGGCAGGATAAAATATTGGCTTTATTTCTGAATTTCTGAACTCACAAATTCTGCCGGGAGGAATAAGGTTAAACCTAAAATATTAATTAGTTTTAACTTCTGTTGCATGCTACTTCAAAGCTAAACTAATTTTTCTTTAGCCTATTCATCTATGCTAATTAAAACAATCTTCTGCTCTTCGGTACTATGAATCCTGAAGGTTTTAGTTTCATGTTTTTGCTCCTCAAATACCCAGGGATCCGGGTAAATGAGGGTGATTATGTCGCCATTGATTTGCCAGGTCGACTCTACCTCATGGGTGTTTTTACCGCATTCAAGATATAGTATCACTTTTAAAGTGCCATCGTGACCAAATTCCAACAGTGGAGTAATCATGTGTTTGTTTTGATTGCTTAGAAGCACGGTGTCCATTCCAATACTGTCGTTCATGAACCATCTTCGGGAAGTGAGTTGGGTGATGTATTCTCCCTTGAAATTCGTTTCTAGTTTATTGCCTAAAGAGTCAAAATGCTCCCACTCATTGCTGTCGAAATTAGCTTGAATCTTTCCTTCTCCCGAAGGATAATACCATTTCCAAATCCCTATCTTTTGATCTTTGTTGTATTCTCCTTTGAACTTATAGTTTCCGTTGTTATACTTCTTGAAACAGGTACTATCATACAGTTTGTCATAATGAACATCTTCATCGATAAAGTAGTCCATATGAACGTGTTGGAGTAAAGCATAGGTGGTGTCCTTCCAGGATTTTCCGGTACAGTGGTAGTTGAAAAAAGTGGAAGTGTCACCGTTTGGGGAAAACACGATTTTCTGAGTCAGGCAGCCTTCTTCATAGGTTCTTCGCGACTTGAGTGTATGATCAAAATAAGAGGTGGTCCAGACTCCATCTGCTAATCCGTTTTTATAGGATTTTGACTCAATGTCATAATTTCGATTGCGACTAGTTCCATTTCCATTTTCAACAAGGGCATTTCCTTCATCATCCCAATAATCCCACATCAGGGCTTGCCCATTTACATATTTTAAACGGTATCTTTTGATTGGTTGGTCATACTGTAGGTAATTAGTGTCCATTCTGGAATGTTCGTAATGAGTCCAGAAGCTATCTTTTACTCCATGCTTGAAGTATCCGTGGTATTTAATGTCGCCTTCATAATCACGCACCTCAGTATATCCGTGCATTACTCCATGTTGATAGTGGATGATGGCATGTAATATTTTTCGGGAATTCCATAAGGTCTCTTTCCCGTGTTTTAGGCCATTACGCCAATGGATTTCGCTAAAAAGTTCTCTTGAAAGGATCAAGTATTTTCGCTCTACACCTTCTTTTTTGCCGTTTTTGATATAGGCAATGACGCTCTTATGGCTAGTGTCGTTTGCGCTGTGTAATGAGACCCATCTACCATCTTCAAGTCCCGGCTTAAAGGTCCATTGTCCCGACTTATCTCTGTGCAGGTAATTGGTGTCTTGGTCGTATACGAAGTGAGTTTGGGCTAATGAAGCATTTATCAAGAAATATGCACTGATAAAGAATATTAGTCTGATAAAACTCATTTGATGATGCTATGAATGATAATGTGTCTTTCTTTATTTTATTGCCTATAGAATTGAGTTAATCTTGATTTCAATTTTCTGATTGGTTCTAAATTCTAATTTCAATAACTCAGAATTGATATAAACATCTGTAAAGAACATTGAAGGATAATTTGGCCCATCAAATCTTACGTCATGAATGATATCATATTCGGATAGATCAATTTTTAATGTTTTTCCCGAAATTAAAGACATGACTTCCATTGTTCTCAAGGTAGTGTCTTGGAAATAGCAAAGCAGATCGTGCTCTTCGAGATAGGAAATGGTGAGGAATTCTGCTGTGTGGCGAATTAATCTACCATCCTTAGGACTAAATAGTAAATAGTCTGGAGTGATACAACATCCACCAATATATCGACGGGAAAAGAGGATGTATTTGGGATAGACTTGTATTAGATGCCGCCCAATTCTACTCAAATAATCATCGTCTTGATACGATTGCAAAGTGCTGATCTTAAACTGCTCATCTCTTTGATTTTGAATTGTATACCAAAATGAATCACAATTGGCAGATATGAAAAACTTTGCACCATTCTTTAAAACTTGGGGGTCACAATTAATACCATAATTATAATACTGATACTGTTTACAATTACAGGTGGAATCAGGTTCGTTATATCTTTTTTCTTTCTGCGTTGAAGTATGATGAGAATCTAATGTATCTATGGTAGTTACAACCATAGTCGGTTTATCTGATGAATTTTGTTTCTCTGAAGCAGGGTTACAGGCAATAAAGATTAGACTAAAAACAAGGATATAAGTGAAGAACCTCATATAAGTATCTTTCTCATTTTCAGATGCGGGATTCCATCTTCATCAAAGTAATCACCTTCTGCAATATAGCCATTTTCAGAGTAAAACTTTACTGCTGTATTTCTTGCATGACAGTAAATTGAACTGATCCCGTTTTTAATCGCGTAGCTATTACAAAACTCAAGTAGTTTCTTTCCGATTTTTTGGTTTCGTAGCTCTTCTGATACTGCCACTCTTTGCATTTTGTAAATTGCTCCTTCTTCTACTAAAACAGCACATGCAATGACTCGGCCTTCTATAAATCCTGCGACTTGAATGTCATTCGACTCCTTCTGTAATTCTTCCACTGTAAAGAAAGCGCCCTGTGGTTTGCGAAGAACTTTTTCCCGTAGGGAAACTGCTTTTTCCCAATCCATTGAACCATGCTCAATAATTTTAAATAGCGCTTTATCCATTCTTTTTCTTATTCAACTGAACAATTGACAGCACATGCATAAAAACCGCAGATGGCATTAAAAATCCAGCGACAATTACATAGGGATAAGTGCCAAATGCTTTTGGCATGAGTTGCGTTTCGCTTCCGTAAAAACCGGGGAAGAAAATGGTGGTAATGAATACAAAAATGATAGAGGCAATTACTCCTAATCCGAGGTAATTCCATGCCAGAGCTAATTTGCGATACTTGATATAATCTTGCTGCAGAATGTAGCCTATAATTGGAGCTGTACATGCAAAAATGAGATCGAAATTATAGCCCTCGATGGTCACGTTAGAGTGTAATACACCTTCTGCAACAGATGCTACAAAAAGCAATTCAATCAGTATCCTAAAAGTTTGATAATAGATCAACCAATGTGGAGGTATGTTTCCTATCCATGCCTCTTTTCTGTTGAAGTAAATAAAGAGCCCGGTGAAGATAAAAGCCGGCAGAATTAGAGCCATCATGCCTTTAGGTGGCAAGGTGAAATCCTGGACAATTCCGGATTCTGCAACAAGGTATAGATAGAAGTTCCAGACTAATAAGCCGATGAAAAACCAAAGCATTTTTCTCCCTGATTTTTTAGGTGAAATAAAGGTTTTTCTAATACTCTTGGTGCTGATTAAAGTAAGCAACACAAAGGTGAAGAGCCCAAGACTCAAGTACAAGACTGCTAGCATATGTTGTTTTAGTTAAAGGTGCATCTTAAGTCCTTCATGAGAGTTATTAAAGCCTAAAGTTTTATAAAACCCCAGTGACTCCGGGCGCTGTTTATCTGTTGTTAGCTGAAGGACATGAGCCTTTCTGATTTTTGCTCGTTCTATGGCATGGCGAATCATTTTTTCACCTAAACCAATTCCGCGATAGCCTTTTTTTATTCGAACAGCCTCAATTTGTGCTCTCAAACCGCCGGTATAGGTGAGGTATTGAATGAATGATAATTGAAAAGTGCCAATAATTTCGTCTTGCGCACTTACCGCTACCATCAACTCTTGCATAGAATCGGACTTAATCTTTTCGAATGCTTTGGAATAGGCTTCTGAAATAGGGATGCCTTCTGATTCACGTAGTTTTCCTAATGGGTCATTTGCTAAAAGTGAAATTATGTCCATTAAGTCACCTTCTTCAGCCGCACGAAATTGGATCTCATTCATAGTACAAGGTTGATTAATTGGAATTGAAAGTAGGTATTTTTACATCACGCATAATTAAAAAAGGAAGTTTGTCTTCTTCACTATTGTATGCGCTGCCAGTAAATACAGCTACTAATTTCAACTCCTCTATAACAAATATATATTGTCCACCATTACCTGTAGCTACTTTGCACTCTATAATATTATCTTTATTTTTCAATGGCACGGTCCACCAATAGTAGCCGTATTTCATTCCTCCAATTACAGAAAAAGGCGCCAACATTTCCTCTATCCATGCTTTGGAAACGATTTGTTCCTTGTTCCAACGCCCTTTTTGTAGCACTAACTGACCAATCTTTGCCAGATCAGTACTTTTCATATAGAGCCTTTTCGCTGCACTTGGTACTTCTTTTTTCTGTGTATGGCCCCATTGATAATGTTGAATCCCCAATGGCGTGAAAAGGTGCGTTTTTGTAAAAGAATCAATGCTCATACCCGACTGGATTTCAATAATCCGTTTCAATAAAATTTGAGCCATAGAGCAATACAAAGAGGTGTCGCCCGGTTCTGCTTCCATGGGAAGATTTAGTATGCACTGATACAGGTCTTTTTTCTTGATCATTCGGTCTTCCTGACCCTTAGATCGTTTGTCCCAGTCATTGCAGTCCCAGCCGGTCGACATGGTTAAAAGATGTCTTATGGTGATATTGGACTTTGATGGACTTTCGTTTTTGGTGGGACTAATGTCGAGTAAAGAATTGATGCGGAGGTCGATGTTGTCTATAATGCCTTTGTCAATGGCAATGCCCGTTAGCAGGGCTGTAATGCTTTTGGTGACCGAGCGAATATCTTGCAGACTTTCCTCTGTTTTGGAATTGAAGTATTGCTCTATTTCTATGGTTCCGTTTTGAACCACCATGATTGAGTTGATCTTATGGTCTGATTCATTTAGACTTTCAATTAGTTTTAAATATCTACTGGAATCAAAGCTTTCCGCGTTTGAATTTTTATGTTGTATTTGTGCTTCGCTATTTATGCTTAATAGGCTTAGCAGCAGCAATAAAAAAGGGGAGAAGTAATTGAGCTTGGATTTAAACGAGCTTTTTAAAATAAACATAAAAGAAATTGGATATTTTCTAGGCTGAGGATTCATCTCGACTTGCAAGTTCGGGAATTATTTCGTTATCGGGTCTCAGTACACCTTCCCAATTCTGAATTTCTTGTCAAAGATGGATTTTGTTCGTTTTTCTGTTGTTTCGGATTGTTTAACGAAGCCTTTAACGACGGCAAAACTGTCTTTAGCTGTTTCACAATCTGTTCCTATGCCTAATGCAGGTTGAATTTTATTGAAGATGATAGAGTCGTGCTGAGAAAAAGTACCCTCAGTTTTACTTGATTTATAGTGCTCCACTTTTTGGGTTTTATCCTCATACCTCGTAGTAATCCATTTTTCTATGCCTGTTCCACAATCGCAGTGATAAAAGTATTGATATTCAGTGATTGGATCAATTTTAGCCCTGACATCTACGGCATTGCAACCGCAACAGCCCGAAAAGTAGCTGTATACCCTAATCTGCTCATTTTCATTTTCATATAAACCGTAAATGGCTTTGCTGGAATCACAATTTATTAGGGAAAAGATTATAAATGCCAGCAGTGAAAAGTGACCTAATCTGTTCATGATTTATTCTCCTTTGATCCCTTAGACAATATTCATCGGTGGTTCACTGATCTTATGTCGCATCAATGCTGCAATATGCTTTGCCCTTGCAACTGCCTCGTCTGCTTTTGGACCCTCAAAATTTGCATGGATGGTTTCCTCCCAAAGATACAGCCAGCGTTGGAAATGCTCAGCAGTTAGCGGCTCTTTTTTGTTGAGTTGAATGTGTTTGGTCATAGGGTTGCCTTTGTACACCGGATTGCCTAAAAGTATACTCTCCCAGAAATTATACATGATTGGAATATGTTTCTCCCAATCTAAAGGTTCCACCTCTGTGAAAATGTAGCCAATTTCGGGGTCGGGAATTACTTTCTTGTAGAATTCGTCAACTAGGGTTTCAATGTCTTTTCTTTCACTTATATCCTTCATAATCTTCATTCAAATTTAGTAGCATTCTTCACTTAATATTTGGTAGAGTTCATAAGATGATATATAGTGAGTCTTTTTCCAACCTAAACCTTTTCTAGTGTATACAGCGAACATCCAACCAGTGTCTTTCCCATCTACATTTGAAGATCTTATTATCTTGGTATTTTTCTTACCTTTATTATAAAGAATGATTTCTCCAATATTTCCAAAGTGTAAGTTTTCAGGCAATGTCCGATAATGTAAGATATTAAAGTGGCCACTTGCTATTGGTGTTTCAATCTTAGATTTTATTGTACCAGTACTATCAAATGTTTTCCATCGATAATAATTTCCACCTTTATAATAATCGAGGAAGTGATTGATGATAGGGCGCCAAACTATCTTGTCTTTTATCGTTCCATTATGATAGTATGTTTTAACTCTACGTCCTTTACGTTTATAAAGTAATGAGCCGTCAATACTGAAAATTGATTGCTTTAATTTTCTGTTGTAGTTTGATTTTATTTTTAATGCACCGTTTTCATAATAATCCTTTCTGATCTTCTCAATTCTATCATAATCAGTTTTAAGGTTTCCACTTGCGTAATATTCTGTGGTTTGTATGTTTCTTTTTTGATAGATGGAAATCTCTTCGATATTCTCATCATCATAGAACCTATAAAACGTATCTATTGGACTTCCGTCTTCAAAAGTGGCTTCTATTCTCTTATTTCCATTGAGGTGGTAATCTGTAATAGGTCCATTTGCTATTTTATCGCCGTAAAACCATTGAACTTCTGAATCTATTAGGTGAGGAGCTAGTTGGGGAGCAATAAAAGTATCGCTTTGGTATGGGGTAGTATCGATTTTAATCTTAATTTGATGTTCCCCGGTGAAATTAATTAGATACTCTCCGGCTTCCTTCAATAAGAAGAATGAATCATGAAAAGCTTGTCTTCTATCACCCAAATAAATGTCGCAATTGTTCAATGCAATTGAATCATTGGCTAGATATTTGAAATAGGCCTGGTATTTTATTTGCGCTTGCGCGATTCCGGTAGATAATGAAATCAAGATTAAAAATAGTATTCGGTCATTCCTCACTTTATTTGGCTTCATTTTCTCGCTCTTTTAATATTAGTTCTAGCGCTTTTTGTGCTTCCGGAGATAGCTTCTGCTCCATTTTAATTTGGATTGCTTCGGTGCTCAAACCCTCAAATTTCTTCTTAAATAAACGAACTTCATTCTCGAATGCAAATTCCTGATCATCTTCGGAAGTCCCGATAATCTTGCTCAGCATCAACCTGAAATCCTCGCGTCTATTCAGTATAAGGATCAACAATAGAACGAAAGATATGAATTGAATTCCCGGACTCATTAATTTTCCAATCCTGAAAGTGAAACCACCAAAAAAGAAGTTGGAGAAAGAGAATATATTCAATGAGCCGATGCAAAGCAGCCCAAACATTATTTCGAACTTCTTCTGAGGGAAAAAATAGAACAATACAAGCGATAGCACTAAGCCTGCTAAGCCCAACCAATTTGCTAGTTCAAAACTATAGCCTTTAAAGGTGGTTAAAGTGAAACTGATTGCACAAAGAACCCAAAGTATAAGTAGTATTATTTTTTCGAGGTTTTTCATGAATTAAGTCTTGGCAGCGTTAATTCGATTTAAGGAAAATACTGCAATGCCAATGCAAGTTGTAAATATTAGGAACATCAACAAACAGTATAAAATATAAACCCAGACTGATCCATCTATAGTGTAAGTTAATGCTAAAAATTCCGGTTTTGGTAATAGCTCACGAAGAACAAATTCAAATGGGTGAAGTAAGAATAAAACGCCGGCAAAAAATCTGAAAACCTTGGCATTTCGAATGACTCTGAATGCAAACAGGGTACAAATTACTGAAATAGCAATTTCTTCAAACCAGGTATAAAAGAAGTACTTACCCAAATTAACCTGCAGAAAGAAGTGTTGTGCGTATTCACTGTTGTGCACTGTAAAATTTTCAGACTTCATCCAGATACTATACATTAAATACGCTAATGCACTAATGATAAAAATTGGTAAAGCCAGCTGGTCGAATCTCCGGAGCAAGTCAGAGCTGATTAGGCGATTTCTCGGTATGAAAGCATAAATGATACTGTAAATAGCAAATCCGGTGATGCCTATATCCAATATGAAATGACCGTACATTAATATTTTATTTGATATACCTCCTTCAATGCCGACCTAAATACTTCATCCAAACGCTCTGTTTTTAACTCGTGATTTGTGTCGTAAGTCTTAATGAGTTCACTAAACCGTTCGATCTCCGATTCAATAAAATCGTGTATTCTATCAATCCTCGGACCTTTGTCTAATTCCTTCCCCGACATTTTGATTTCTTGTAATTGCTCTATTTCAATTCTTAGCTTTGGATCATCAATTTGAGTCTCAATCAACTTGTTAAATTCCATGGGTGCCATAGTTTTTTTGCTTTCTATCCAGCGGCAAGCCAAAACCGGGCGGAGTACATAAAAGTACTTTTTGAGTCGGACTACATCTGATCTCAGATAATGTTCAAAGTTGTTCTTAGCCATGCTGAGATAGTGGTAACTGCAAGATTTTAGGTTGAAGTAAGTCTTACTCAAAGCTCTGAGTTCATCCGCTGTAGAATATTTTTCCAAGTAGACCAATGGACTCTGCAGCCATTCCAAAAGGGGAGGGTTTGATTTCCTGAAAAGTTTGAGGGTTTTTCTCAGTTCCCAACCTGCAAGATCAATATCGAGAGGGCGCATTTCTTCCATATTGTCTTTGAAATCGTCAATCTTTAAATATTGCTCCGGTTTTTCAAGGTAAATGAATCGAACATCCCAATCGCTGTTGGTCGACTCAAACCCCCATGCTCGGCTGCCCGATTCAACAGCTAATAAGATTGTAATGTCTCTTTCTTTTTCGAGGCGATTTAATTCTTTTAAAATTTGATCTTTCACAGAGGGGATTTTTTTATTTCATCCAAAAGTACCCAATCACCATGACAAAAAGTAAAACTTGATCTACCATCATCTTACATGTACAGTCGATGGTACTTCGAGTAAGAAAACATGGCCAAATCAGATTTTTATTGCACTACCAGTTTCACTGCCTCAACCGTATCTCCATAATTTATCTGTAGAAAGTAGTTTCCCGCAGGAACATCTGCCAGATCCCATTCAAAATTGTAGGTGTTTACCATGGTAGTTTTTATAGGACTGCCTTTCATGTTAAGCAGTCTGAGATTGTAAGACTCAGACCTTCCTTGTTCTATGAATACTTGTTCCTGACAAGGGTTTGGATATACTTTGGTTTTCGACAGTAGCGGATTGTCTTCATTTATCTCAAACCCTGAGGTATCTATAAGAGGTAAAGATTCATTGATTCTTTTGAAGGAATACCCTCGGCAACTGTCCAAAAGTTTGGCAAAAGCACGATGCGTTTCTTTCCGTTCATTTTCAATCACATACATTATGTATTCACTTTTTGTATGCTTACTAAAATTTTCGAAGTAGCCACCGCTTATAAGTTTTTCCGGTGTGTGGGAGATGCTCTGATATATATTAAAAATACTATCACCCCTAATCCTAAAACTACCGATCATCCAGCTTTGGTTTTTCTCATCCCAAAGATTCATGAAATAGTCGTTTTTCTTTTTGCAAATCTCACCACAGAACAGTGTGTCGCCTGCCTGGTGTATTATTAAATATTCTTTGCTTTTAAGGTGTTTGATTGTGATTGTATCATAGATTAAGGAGTCATTGTTGTAGTACTTCAAACAATACTCGCCGGGTAAGTTATAGGGTTTAGAGCCTTTTGCTTTGTTAGAAAATCGAATGGCATTCGATTCAGAAGCTACTATGCAAAAGAGGGTAAAAGCGGCTATCCCAAATTTGAAAACCGGGTTTCTAATTACTTTTATTTCTTTGGGCCGGTAATGATATGCGAATGGAAGAATTGAAAGGGCTATTAAATCTGTAAAATCAATCACTCTGCCAATACTCAAAATACCCAGGCTGTTCCAAGCTTCGATAAATCCTTGAGATAATGGCGACTTCCAAAATGCAAATGTGACTGCAGTTAGGATAAAGATCTCTTTTTTCCTCTTTCCTATGATATAAAATAGGAATAGCGGGAAGATAAAAAGACCAGCAAAATCACTGAGTTTACCGGTCAGCACACCGGGAAAAGCAGACTTTAAAAAGAAGTCGTTGATGAACAAAAGCACCAAAGCCGTAATGAAAAGGGGAGAAAGAATGATATGTGCTCTTTGTTTCATTTGTTTTTGGTTGATTGTGAATGTAGTAAAAATGATTAATAATTAAAAGATAGTAAAGAGGACTTAATTCCAATTAGCTATGATCAATCTCAGAAATTAAACGTTCGTAATTCTCCTTTTTGTATCGTTTCCTTTTTTTAAAGTAGACGGCAAATTCAATGAAAACTAAGGTGCTTATTGTTACAGTTACTGAGATCACTGTAACAATGACATTCACTGTACGAGTGTTAGATGGAGGTCGAGTGAATAACAGAGCCAATATTGATATTGCAAGTGTGATCAAAGCGATTCCGAAAATTATATTTAGAACATTAAAGACCTTAGTGTTTTTTTCTTGTCTTATAGCATCCATTTCAGGGGAGTGCCAATGCGGTTCAGAATTGTGAGGGAAAGCTTTATAATATTTAAAGGTTCGGATGTTGTACATAATGCTACAAAAGGAAAGAAAAGCCATCCCGAAGGGAATCAATGAAACCTTCGGAAACTCTTTTGGTTGGCTTAATGCTTGCTGACCCAAGAAATAGTCTTTGAATATATCAATAAGGAGGTATGCCGAGAATGTGCCTATTGCAGCAACCAGGAATAGTAATATCCATTTCAGTGTTTTCAAGGAGAATCGTGAATGCCCTATTTATCCTTGGGTGAATTATAGAGAACAATAGATTGTCCTACATAATCGTGAATGGCTAAACGGTATTTGTTTTGACCAACTGTAAATAGTGAAATCCAGCCTAAAAGAGCTTTTACTAAATATCTCATTATGGCAAAAACAATATTGATATTCTTATCGCGGTGATTAATATGTTTTACTTTAATTCCCATGATGTAATGTCCAAGTGTTCCTCCAAACAAGCTGGTAAACAAAGGGTCGTACAACACGAAGATGAAAATAAAAGTAATCATTCGCACCGAATCCGGCACAGATTCGAAGCTTGAAATAATCATTGAGCTAATCACGAGGAGAATAATTAAAATTACTCCGTCTGTAATTGCTGCTCTAGCTCGGTCTGACACGCCGGGGAGGGCTTCTTCTATTGGTTCAGTTGTTGAGGAGGGGCTTTCCATATTATGTAAAATGTAAATTTAACTGTTTTGCTTCAATTGTTCTCTCACTTCCATCAAAGCAAATCCCAACAAATTAGGCCCTTGCCATTTTCTGGGGTCCTGTGCTGCTTCTTCATCTTGTGATAGACCAATTCCCCAGATGTAATCTACCGGACTCGCTTCCACCAATACTCGGTCGCCGGTATTTGCTAGGAATTCTTTTAATTCTTTGTTTTGTGAAAACTTGGCGAGATTGCCTTTAATCACAATTTGAATTCGGTTGGCTTCCCAAACTCCTTGATCAAAATTCTTTACTTTTCTTCCAAGATCTTTGGCTTTCCCGGGATTGGAGGTTTGTAGAATTTCTCTATAGATTTCCTGGTCCTGAAATAGTCTTGCTTTTTCTGCCATCATCCACTGCTCTGCAGTGGAGTAAGTATTCCCATCGATGCTGAATTGGGCGGGATACCACTGACTAAAACTGGCTTTACTTGGTGTTGAATGCTCTTGATGACCCCAGAAGAAGAGGAATTTAAAGTGCTGGCCCGACTCAATTTCTCTGACAAGATTAGCTCTAGTAAATTTAGGGAGAAAGTTCATACCTGTCTGCTCACCATTTCATTGATCCATATTGGAGCGAAAGGAGATACACATCCTTTTGCCGTAGGGTAGTCTCGGTAGACCCCTAAGTTCTCTCCAATTTCTAAGGCTTTTTTTCTGTGTTCCGGGTGATGAATTCCGATATATGCCAGACAAATGTTCATATTCCAGCGAATTTCTTCAGGTGCATCAGCCATCTCGTTTTCAAGTCGATTAAGAAGTGCCGGAATGTCAATGCCTTCAGAGTCTCTAGCCACTCTACCCGCAGTAAGGCTCCAAGCCGCTCTTGCCGCCATTGGATGCTCTGATTTTATCCATTTTTCGCGCAGAGCTTCACGGTCCGGGTGAGTTTTTAAAATGTAATTGTTGAACCAATCTGCTACATAAACATAGTTTGTTGAATGAACCAGTTTATCAATCTGCTCAAGGTTTAAATCTTTCGGTTTGATGATCAGAATCGCTAAAAATCGGGCATCAATATTCTCTGTATCCCAGAGCTCCATCGCCAAGTTGAAATCATGCTTAATCTCTTTTGCTACTTTCCGAATATCTCCTTTGTTACAACCATACAAGTTTTCATGAGCCCCATTTTTTAAATGGTATTGCTTCATTTTTTCATTGCTGAAAGATTCTAGTTTGGCGAGGGCTTGTTTTAGGGTCATAGCCAAAAGTAACAATGATAATTTACTTCAATGTGAAAAGCGTTAAAATCATTGTCAGAATATTATTCACCCTTTATGAGCTTGAAGTATATCGTCTTTCTCTAGTTTTATGCGGATAATAGGCCAAGAACGCAATGTAGATTATCAAAACGATTTGTATTCCCAGTGCCCATTTAGCAAATCCATTGAGTCTTGTATCCTGTGAATGATCTTCAGGGCTTGCTTCAGGTAGTGCTTCGGGGATAGCTGAAAGGGGAGGATAGACGGTAAAACCTTCTTTTGCGGATTCAATGAAGAACGTGTTTAGGTTCAGAAAAGCTAAACTCAAAAGAATAATAATCAGTCCGGAACTAATCATTCCTAAGATTCGCAAGGGGGGATTTAACCAACCCATAATCAACCAGATGAAACTACTTATAAAAGCAAGAATGAGTGCGATTACGGTAATTTCAAACACCCCACTAGAAATGTAGTAAGTATCGTGAATTTGGATGTCGTACCCGAACTGAGGATACTGACTCGGTTTGATCATCAAATAAATCAGCAGAGAAAGAATAGTAAGACCAACAATCCAGAGAAGCAATTTAAATAAGAGGTCTTTCATTTTATTGAGCGATGAGCCACTGAATCCGGTCGTAGGAGACGATATAATGAGCCAAGGTAATGAGTCCAAAGGCCAAAGCAAATTTGCTGTATCCCATCTGATGCAGACACCAGGTTCCGAAACCGAAAACTGCAAGTTCTATCGCCATGCGCAGCAATCCGGGAACCACAATCGGGGCATTCCCAGACCGACTAGGATCACCTGGTACATTAAATACACCCCAAAATACAGTTAGCAGTAGTGGAACAGCGATCACCAACAGATATTTAGGCCAATTTGCTGTGATTCGCCATGCCCACATACCGGAAGCTATGAGCGCTGTAAGCTCCAATATGAATCGAAGTCCTAGATTGATTGGATGTGATCCCATGATTTGATGTTTGGTTTTGCCGAATATAATCAAAAGCCTCTTTGTGTCGTAGTGTCTTTGTGAGTTCACCTACTCCGCCGGCTGGCGGATTCGGTGAATATAGATTCACCTTCGCTATATTTTTTCCGCCGGCTGGCGGATTCGTTGGATGCAGATATCTCCTTCGCTGAAGCTACGTAGAATGTAGATTCACCTCCGCTGAAGCTCCGGTGAATATTGATCCTATTTCTCTGCGAGAGAATACTCTGCTTAGCAAGTGCAGAAGGTGCCTGAATAGACAGAAATTAGTATAGATGGCCTCTTTGTGGCGTAGTGTCTTAGTGAGAGATTTACTCATCGTCTCCGCGAGATTTTTTCTGTCAAGGTTATTACTCTAAAACCATCCTCATTTGTTTCACAAGCTTCCCATTTTGTAATTGCCCGATTAAAACTTCACCCGCACCCACAAAAAGTGTATCCACCATTTCGTAATACGACACCTTCGGTTTCCAGCTATCATCTATGTCGATACTATCTCTATTTCCATTCTCCAAGTTCTCTACTATAATTCGTGGCATTCCAGTTTTAGAGCGATAATCACTCAAATATGAAATGTAATTATCCTCCATTTCAACTCCTGGATCAGAATCTGTGTATGGGAAGCTAATACCTCTCGGACGCTGACCGGGTATTGTAGGAATCACTACATCATAATGACAAGGTGAACCACAAGAAGATCGAATTCCAATAAATGACGAACCTGACCAGTAGATGCTGTGTTGATTAAAAGGATTTAATGAACTGTGATCCTTAGCTAATTCTTGATTGATATTGAAAATAGTATCCCAATTTCCAGTATTTATTTGTGCTTGAAATATTTCGGGCGACTCAAATCTATTCCAAATGAATTTAACATTTCGACCATCCGGAAGTGTGGTGTCTAACTGAACAAGAACAGAGTCACCCAGAAACTCATTTGTTTTACTTGAATCAGAATCTTGGATGTTATTCTTTGTATTAGATGATGGCTCAGAGCATGCTAGAATTGAGATAAAAAGGACCATTAGTCCTGTTTTTACAGAAGAAACACTGTGGAAATTCATAGTTCCGGACGCTAATCTTCAGTCAGAAACTTAACGGCAATTAAAATAAATCCAAGCCCGGTCAAGCCCGGCGGCAGTATTTGAGCTTTAAACGAAAGTGCAATCATCACGATTGCTATTACAATAAGAAGATACGATAACCATTTTTTCATAGAAATTCTTTTATAGTTTTGGAATATACTAAATATACGGATAGATATCTTAAGGCTAGATAGAAGGCAGGACCCTGAAATGACACTTACAATAAGGATAAAATAACAAAGTCATTGTAATTTTGGTAAACAACCTATGAATCTGCCAAGAATAATTGCTTTAATCATGCTGAGTCTAATTGTGCATGAATCTTATAGTCAGGACACAGCCAACTTTGAAGGAGGTGCGCCATTCTATCATTTTACTCAAAAAGTTAATAGGGAAGGAGGTGATGCATTCTGGGATGTAACATATTACACATTGAATTGGCCAGGTGTGGGAGGGACTTCCTATGGTCTGGACTACTACACATATGATAAATGGAGTAAAAAGTCTGAAGGAACTATTCGTAACGCTTTTAGGTATGACAATGATAATTTTTACATTAATAAGTATTTAATTAAGGCTGATAATGCAGCGATGTACATTAAGGGAGATTGGTATCTTGCATATAATACTTCTCTTAATGTTGGAGATACTTTGTATCATTTTGAATTTGACTTAGACCAATGTAGCGACTCATCTTGCAAAGGCCTATATAGCGTGCTAGATGCGATTGAGTATGTCTTAATAAATAATATTTATCATAAAGTACAGCATTTTTCACTTTTCGACCCTAATCAAAATATAGACTTAAAAAGAGAGTTTTATTTTAAAGCGAAGAACTATACTGTAATAGAAGGTTTTGGTCTTTTGAATAGTCCAATAAATTATTTGTCTGGAGGCAGTCATTGGGGAGAATGGGTAGAACGATATTGCCTTTATCAGTGGAGTTTAGATGAATACTATACCATAGAAGGTTTTGGTAAAATTAATTTTGATTGCGATTTCTTGTCAACCGATGATTTGGAATCAACTCAATTCAAAGTAACTAATCCAAATTACAACAGTGTTAGGGTATTTGGATCAACCCAGTTTGAATACAGAATTTTAAAT
>JAAEYY010000015.1:0-42128 GCA_018223105.1 bacterium
ATCAAAGCCAATAAATTTCGCTAAATCTTCGGCAGAGTCGAGCTCGAATAAGGTGCAGAAATCGGCGCTGAGTGCTTTCATATCCTGGCCGTATTTGATCACATCCTCCAACAGTAATTCCGGACTGTTGCGATCTACAAACTCCATTACTTCCGCAGCATTGTATTTCGAAGTGATTTCTCTTGAGATGGACGCTGCGCTGAGTGATTTTAGTTTATGAAGAAGAATGTATAAAGCGCTGGTGTGCAATTCTCCCTGATGCTTGCTGCTTCCCAATTCCTGGAATGCTTTCACCGAAAATGCAGAAGTTTGGTAGTTTCTAAATTCTCTTCGGTTGTTCAACAAGGCAAAGATCAAACTAGAGTTATCGGTTTGTGTATAGTAACAGATTCCATGCTCGTCGAACCAAGGTTTTTGTGCATCATCTCCAAAGAAGGCGTTGTATACCAAAACATGCGCTAACTCTTCCTGAGAAGCGATTTTCATGTTCAGGTATAAAGCATAGGCATTGTCCAAAGAGAATAATCCGTTTTCTCCAGAACGAAGAGCATAATTCACCTGAAGCGTTTTCACTTTATCGCCTTTCTGACCAAAGTCCATACTTTGTCGTGAAACAGCATTTCCTTTAATGTCAGTTACAGGATGCGCCATCGGAATTGCCTCCGACTTAAATACTTTATTTAATAGCTTACCCGAGTTATTGTCTTTGGTCAAAGCAATATCGAAAGGAAGATTTCCGGCTTCGCTGGCCATTCTGAACTTTCGACTAACCCCTGAACTCAAGGGTAGGGTAGAGCTTTGGTAGATATAATCAATCCCAATCGCAGCAGCAGTAACCAAACTCTTCAATCCAAAATTAGAGTATTGAATGGTGAGCTCATTCGCGTAATACTGCTTCTCTTTCAATAGGTCGCCGAGAGAAGAGTGAGCATAACCTAGTTTAATCACAGGTTCGCCATTGATGATTTGATACATCCCGCCAACAGAAGTGGTATGGGCGATTAAAACCTCATCCGCATGCCATTCTTTGATATCGCCAAAATCTTTCGCAAGTCCTTTTAGGATCTCACGCTTGATGCTTCTTTCGGTTTGTTTGTCCGTGTCTTCCTGACCCAAATTATGCTTTTCAAGCAATCGGTCAATCGCCTCAAAATGATAAGTAGCAACCGATGGAATAGGAATTCCACTGAATACTGCTCTAATTTTATCTCCGGATTTTAGTCCGTTTTCCTTCTTGAAATTCTCAACGAACTCCTCAAAAGGAGCGGTGATTTGTGAAGCTTCTCTTTTTAAGTACTCAATTTTTTCTTCATCCGATTCCATAGTGCTCAATGCCTTGTTGAGGTCGGTTTTGAATTCCGGGCTCGCCATTAAACACTGGAAATTCAGTTCAACAAAATCGGCAAAAACATAAGTTGGATTGTCTTTATCCTCATTGATCTTTACAAACTGATTCGGGCCAAAAACCTGAAACAACTTCGACAAAAACTGATTGATTTGTGAAAGATCCACACCGGTGATCACCAACTCAGGCTTGTTATTGCTCGGGTTGATTCTATTTCGGTGGATGTACTCATATCCCTGTAAAACCTCAATAACAGCCTGACCTCCAACTGCTCCTGTTCCTCCAAAGAAGATCATTTTGAAACTGTATGGATCTACAGATTTGCTTGCAGCAAGCTCTTTTAGTTTTAAGAAATAAGATTGATTTTTATATCGGATAAAGTCGTCTTTCGAAATCATATGCCTCGCTTAAAAAGGGCGACAAAAATACATAATTGTTAGGTTGAAGACCTTACGGTTTCAGGGAAATATTGAATTGAAGGAATTGCCTCTTTCTATTCAGCTTAGAGCGATTTGCTGAAGGCCTTAAGCGGAGTAAACAAGGCGATCTTTTCTTCCTTGGTCTGCATGGTTTCCGGATTGCCGGTATGTAAGATCTTAGCACGAAGATTATTTAATAGTGCTTTGTCTTCTTGGTTGAGGCCGATGGTCCAAATTGCTTTGACCGGTTCCAGGTTTAAACCCCTCTGCAATTCATTGCTGCTCACAATCTGCTGTGCCATATGTGAAATGTTTAAAGACTCGATGATCTTGGTGAAGTTAGATTGATCTTGAGTGAGGTCTTGTAAAATAGCAGCATCGCAAATCACAATGCTGGAATGGTGAATTTTTTCTAGTTGTTTTTTAGGTGGCGATGGGATAGGAGCTTCTTCCTCAGCTTTTACCTCTTCTTTTACAGGTGGTTTTTCCGGTACAGGAGCTTTTGCCTCCGGTGATGGCGTGGGATCTTGAGATTTAGTTTCGGGAGCTAAAGTGTCTTTGTCCCCTTTTTTTTCGGGCTCTCCACGGTCTTCCTTCATCACTACCAACTCCTTAAATAGAAGGTCTAAATCGTCTTTTTCTAATGGTTCCACGAAGCAAAATTAGCAGAGAATGAGCATAATTGCTCAGATAGTCCTTAATTTGAAGCGTGGAATTGGATGTGAGAAAAATAAAAGAATCGGGAATTGATAAGATGGACCTTACAAATCTCGAATTCGGAATGCTTTTTACAGATCACATGATCGAGTGTGATTATAAAGATGGAAAGTGGGGAAAGTTTCAAATTAAACCGGTGGAAGCGCTTAGTCTTCATCCGGCTACGCATGTGTTCCACTATGGTCAAGCAGTATTTGAAGGGCTTAAAGCCTATAAAACTGAAAAGGGAATCAATCTCTTTAGGGTGAAGGATAACTTAGCTCGTTTAAATACTTCTCTAGAACGTATGGCTATGCCTCAGATTGATGAGCAAAAGGTACTTGATGCCATGCTACATTGGTTGGAGATGGACAAAGAATGGGTTCCGGGCAAAGAATACGGTAGCTTATATATACGACCTTTTGTTATTTCGACTTCATCGATGTTAAGAGCGGTTCCAAGCAAAGAGTACAAGTTTATCTTGATTGCCGGACCTGTTGGATTCTATTATTCCGAACCGATTAAGGTGAAGCTCGAGCGTAAATATGCCCGTGCCAGCGAAGGTGGAGTGGGGTATGCAAAAGCTGCCGGTAATTACGGTGCTGCCTTTATGCCAACCAATTTAGGAAAAGAAGAAGGCTTTGATCAGTTGATCTGGACCGATAGAAGTGAGGATGCCAACATTGAAGAGCTCGGTTCTGCGAATCTCTTTATGGTGATCGACGGCGTTTTCTATACTCCGGAATTACACGATAGTATTCTGGCGGGAATTACCCGAAAAAGCATTGTGCAGATTATCCGAGATTTAGGATATACCTGTATAGAGGATAAAATTCCGACTGAAATGCTGGAGGATGCTTTGGAGCAAGACATGGTTGATTGTATGTTCGCTTCAGGAACTGCAGCGGCAATTACTTATATCAACGAAGTTCAAATCGACGGGAATAATTATCAATTAGATTCTCCTTCCTACGAAGCTGTAAAGAAAATCAAGGAGCGATTATTTGCTATTCGCTATAATGAGGTAGAAGATCCTTATGGCTGGAATTTGATGCTCTAATTACCAGGTGTGGTCCTCCACAATTTTCCAGGTATCTTTCTCAATTTCCTGAAATGTTAGGATGAAACGGCCTTGCACTGTGTCGTAGCGATGGATGGTCCAGGCGCCCTCAACTTGTAAATAAGGAATACGATCTTGATAGATGGTATCCACCTGAAAAGTAAGCCTTCCCATGTCATCCCGATTTGGGAAAGATTTCTGGTAACTCGACCTTAAAGTTTCATAACCGTGCATAGTTCCGGTTCTTCCCGAGAAGCGCAAATTATCCGATCTCCAATACCCTTGCATGAAGCCGTCGATGTCGCCGCGGTTCCAGGCATCAATTTGTTCAGCTAGAATGTTTTGAACGGTCTCAATGTCTGTGGTGTCGGGCTTTTTCGCGGGTTGACCACAAGAAATAACAAGGCTCAGAAGAAAGAGTGAACTAAATACTACACGATTATTCATATATGTAAAGTAAAAGAAGAATAATGGTATTTACAAGAGCTTATATTGCGCCATAATTCCAGAAAATGGAATTGTTTTTCCATATACGGGAAAAAGCCCGGATGCTTAAAAAGTTAAGTGTCTGATAATCAGTGATGAAGCTGTTGGCACAGTATTAGCTGTTATAGAGATGTACCGCAAGGTACACATGGTTAATAATTTTCATCATAAGTAGTAGTTTAGTATTTTATCTTTGAAATTAAGTCCTGGCCTATATGGCCGGGACTTTTTTATTATGGCGATTTGCAAAAATAGCAAAAGGATTGAATCAAGCTCCCACGGTCATAAAAACCTAAACTCAAAAATCATATACGAGAATCTACATTATCCGGTT
The DNA here is from genome assembly GCA_018223105.1 of bacterium. Classification (GTDB taxonomy): domain Bacteria; phylum Bacteroidota; class Bacteroidia; order NS11-12g; family UBA9320; genus JAAEYY01. The sequence continues at coordinate 4,341 of JAAEYY010000015.1, forward strand.
TCTCAATCCCGAAAATATTTATTAGAGCTGATATTCCCTTTGTGGGAAAGAATAATATGGCTTAAAGTTGTAAGTCATTGGTAATCAATAGTGAAGCTGTTGGCACAGATTTAGCGAATAAAGAGATGTACCGCAAGGTACACATGGTTAATAATTTTCATCATAAGTAGTAGTTTAGTATTTTATCTTTGAAATTAAGTCCTGACCTATATGGTCGGGACTTTTTTATTTAGGCTCTTTTTAGAATTGGCAAAAGATGAGGCACACCTTTTCCCGGCTCTGTTTAACTAAACTTAAAATTGTTGATGAGAGTATCGAAGCTCTAGTCTTTACGCCTCTTCGATTTATTATATGAACCTCCACGGCCGCCTTTAGACTTGCCTTTGAAGTTTCCGCTTCTGTTGCGATCTCTGTCGCCTCGGCCTCTTCCTCCTCGGCCTCTTCCTCGAGCTCTTCTTTTGCTGCGATGTTCGGTTTGAACCTTGTGAAAGTCTTGATTCAGGTCTTTACTATCACCTGTATTTACTTTCTCCAGCTCTCTTGCTACTAGTTTAGCAACAAGCTCCTCTTTGCTGAGATTACCAAAAATCATTAATGCTTTTGAAAGCAGTTCTTCATCCAGGTTACTTTTAGGATGTTTCGCTAGTACATCAATACACCATTTCTCGATACGTACACTTTCGATGGCATCGCTATTTGGGATAAGTACTTGTTCGAAATCGATTTGAAGATCTTTAGCAAGAAATTTAAGTTTTCTTACGTCTCTAGAGTTCACAAAAGCGATAGAAGTTCCGGTTTTACCCGCTCTTGCAGTTCTTCCACTTCGGTGAGTGTAATACTGAGCTTCATCCGGAAGGCTGTAATGAAATACGTGAGTTAGATCATTCACATCGATCCCTCTCGCAGCAACATCAGTAGCTACCAGAATATCTAATTGATGATTTTTGAATCTACCCATTACCTTATCTCGCTGTGCTTGAGAAAGGTCGCCGTGAAGTGCATCTGCATTGTATTTCTTGCGAGCCAATGCTTCTGCTAATTCTTGTGTATCGTTTCTTGTTCTGCAAAAGACAACGCAACGCATTTCAGGATCAATATCCATAAAGCGCATTAAAGCATCTCGTTTGGTTTTATTCTCAACCTGAACATATTGATGTGCAATATTGGTGTTAACACGATCTTCCCTGTTGATTTGGATCTCATAGGGATTGTCCATGTAGTTATTTACAATATGCTTGATCTCTTTTGGCATGGTAGCCGAAAACAACCAGGTGATTTTTTCATCTGGGGTATGTTTTAGGATTTCATCCAGCTCTTCCTTGAATCCCATGTTTACCATTTCATCGGCTTCATCCAGAATGAGGTACTGAAGTTGCTCCAGATTCACCGCTTTTCTGCGAATGAGATCCAGTAGTCTACCCGGAGTAGCGATAATTACATGGCGAGGCTTTTTTAAAGCTTTCATTTGAACTACAATAGAAGCTCCTCCGTATACGGCCAAGACATTAACTCTCTTGAGGTATTTGCTGTAAAGTTCTATTTGCTCTGCGATTTGCTGACCCAACTCCCGGGTAGGAGCTAAGATTAATCCTTGGGTGTTTGGATTGTCGGCATCCAAGAGTTCGAGTAGCGGTAGTCCGAAGGCTGCCGTTTTACCGGTACCTGTTTGAGCCAAGCCGATAAAATCGCGGTCAGCGCTTAATAAAACAGGAATTGCTTCTTTCTGAATGTCGGTGGGTTTTTCAAAACCAAGTTGTTCAATTGCTTTTAGAACCTGGCTTGAAAGACCGAGTTGATCAAATGTTGTCAAGGGAAAGTATTAGATGAGAATTAAAAATGGCTGCAAATGTCGGTTTTTAATATGAGATTACAGCGATATTAAAAAGTTAAGCGGCTAATGACTTGATCAGTAGCCGCTCTAATATTTTTTGTATCAGTTTATTAAGGTTAAATCGAGCACTAAATTCGATTCATTCCTAAATTATGCAATAACTTGAAATGTCCCAGAACTGCACCTGCAAAAGTGCGCTTCTGGTAGTATGGAATGTTGTATTCCTGAGCTGTACTCTTTACGATCTTCGAAATATTTCGGTAATGAACATGACAAATATTCGGAAACAGATGATGTTCAATTTGATAATTCAAGCCTCCAATCAACCATGAAAACACCACACTTTTATTTGCAAAGTTTGATGTGGTTAGTAATTGATGAATAGCCCAGTTGTTTTCTACACTACCTGTTTCATCCGGTTTGAAGAAATGCGTATCTTCAGTTACATGAGCCGGTTGGAAAATTAATGCCAAGGTCAGTCCACACAAGAAATGCATGGTAAGGAATCCAATCAGAACTTGCCACCAAGGTAGTGGTACAAATATCATTGGCAATACCAAGAATAAAGCAACATACCAAAGTTTATGGATGATCACTTGCGTTAAGGCTTTTCTAAAGGTTAATCCTTGAGTTTTTAACAGTCCTTCTTTGTTATATCGACTTACTAGCTCAAAATCTTTTCCCGTAAACCAGAAAAGGGTTAGTAAACCGTATAAAAAGGGTGCATACAGAATTTGAAACTTGTAAATAGGTTTATGATCCTGATCCGGTGAAAAACGCATTACCGGTCTGGCAATGTCTTCATCGAATTCGTGAATATTAGTGAACGAATGATGCAATACATTGTGTTGTATTTTCCAATTGACATGATAACCGCCAAGGAAATTAACTAGAAATCCTAAGGCTTTATTCACCTTTTGATTTCTAGAATACGAACCGTGGTTTGCATCATGCATGATACTCAAACCAATACCTGACATTCCGCCGGCCATTAAGACCCACATTAACATCATCATCCAAAAACTGGTAATTACTCCACTGATTAGCAGTACCAAGGGCGTGAAATACAATAAAATCATAAACACAGTTTTGATTACCATATTGGTATTTGCGTGCTTGGAGATCTTCTCGTCCCTGAAATACTGATCAACTTTTTTGCGGAGAACCTGAATGAATTCGGGCCGATCAGCCCTATTAAATTTAACTGTTGGTATACCCATAAAGAGTTTTAAAAGCGACAAAAATAACTTTTTAAGATTATCAAGCACTATGAAATTGACATTCGGGAAAGCATAACATGAGCCTGAAACCGCACTGACATTCAGTTTCTGTATGTGGATAATACGAAATTTATGATTGAAAAGAACTGGCGTATAATTTTAAATTAGGTTTAGATCATACATTGAACTATTTTTGTTCCTTCAAAAGGATTACTACTCAACAGCATTATTTCTTATTCTATTTTGTACCTAAACTTTTTGAACACGGATGATAACCCGTGAAAACTTCAAATTCTTAATTGAATTTGTTCGTAAAACGAAATGCCTTGTGCATTTGATCTCATTAATCACATGAATGAAATCGATCGGATTTACGAAAACATGTGCTTTATCACAAAATGAGAGTGGCTAGTATATAGCCGTTCATTGCCGATTGTCGGCATTTATTATGAATACAAACAACAAAAGACGCCCAAGAGGCGGAAACCGCAATGCCGGAAGAAATCGTCCTGCAAGCGCAAAAAAACAGTCTAAATTAAATCCGGATTTATTGGTTAAAAATGCCGTTCATTCCGAAAAGACTTCTATCGTTACTTCTAGCAAGTATGAGGACCTGGGATTGCATCCTGATTTATTGAGAAATATTCTTTCCAAAGGCTATGAGTTTCAGACCGAAATTCAAGAACAAACGCTACATCCTTTATTGGATGGACGAGATATTATGGGAATCGCTAAGACTGGTACCGGTAAAACGGGGGCCTTCTTAATTCCAATTATTGAGCAGTTGCTTACAGGGAACCGAAAGCTAAAAACCATCGTTCTGGTTCCAACAAGAGAACTTGCTTTGCAAGTGAAGGAAGAGTTGGAAAGCTTGGTACGCGGAATGTCTTATACCAGTGCCTGCTTCATTGGTGGTACTAACATCAACAATGACATTAGAAGGTTGAGCCGAAACTTGGATTTCCTTGTTGGGACTCCAGGCAGGGTTTTAGATTTACATCAAAGAGGTGTATTAAAGCTCAATGTATATAATGTGATGATTTTGGATGAGTTTGATCGTATGCTCGACATGGGCTTTATCAACGATGTGAAGAAAATCACAGCTTCTATTGGCAATCGAGATCAAACTATGCTGTTCTCGGCCACTAAAGATGATAGTCAGAAGCAATTCATTCACCAATTACTCCGAAATCCGATTACCGTTAAAGTATCGAGTGGCGAGGCATCTTCGGATCATATCGACCAGGAAGTAATCAATATCAAGAAAGAGGACGATAAGTTTGAAGTGCTTTTAGAACTGCTTTATCAAAAAGAGTTTTCTAAAGTCTTGGTCTTTACAGAAACAAAAAGGTTGGCTAGCAGAATAGCTATCAAATTGAATAAATGCGATATCTCAACGGAACAGATTCACGGTAATAAATCACAAAACCAGCGTCAGAATGCACTGAACCGATTTAAAGAAGGGAAAGTTCGCGTTTTGGTAGCTACTGATGTGGCAGCTCGTGGAATTGATATTGATGATATAACGCATGTGATTAACTATCATGTTCCAATGACCATGGACAGTTACATTCACCGTATTGGACGTACAGGAAGAGCCGGACGAAAAGGGAAGGCCATTACCTTGGTGCAGTAATATTAATAAAGCCGGAAAACACGGCCTATTTGAAAGGAGTGTAATGTTGAGAACGAATAGTAACCACCTCTGGTTCCTGTTTGAAATCGATTCATTACTCCAAATTGATAGAAGTTTTTCTTGATTTTAACTGTGGCCGTTATTCCTCCTTCAGCAAACCACATATGCTGTCCTTCTAGGAAGTTGTGATTATCAACTAATGTTTCTCTAATGCCTAATTGATTAATGTTGATGGTTTTATAGTAAGCATATTGCTTCATGAAGCTAATTCCGGAACTTAATTTCAAGGATCGAAAGCTCTGCATATTTTTAGCCCTATAAAGATAAAGCTCTAACATGAGGTTCAGGTTTATGATGTGCTGACTTGATAACTCATTGATGATGCAATCATCACATTTTAAGTTTTTGGAACGCCTTAAGTCTAAAGCATAAATTCCAATACTAATACCGAATGGGCGCTGCAGTTGATGATTAAAAAAAAGCCCTGTACCATAGGAGAAGGTCGGGTCGAACTTTCCGCGATGGATAGCGGGTTCTAATTCCATGCCTACGAAACCTGATTGTGCCTTTAGTTGAGAGCATTGCAATGCAACCAAAGAGCATACTATCAAGAATCGCAAGTGCATTTAACACGAATATAGCTCCTTAAGCCTTTTGCATCTCAAACAATGTGATCTCAGGTCTCACATTAAATCTAATTTGATGTAAATGCCCGAGTGCGCGATTGATGTACATGGTCCTTCCCCCGCTGAGATTAAAGACTCCGGCATCATATTCCTTGTTTTGAACCGGTAAAATAGGAGGATCTAAAAAAGGGGGTTTTACCTGACCTCCGTGGGTATGTCCACTCAATATCCAACTTGAATAATCTCCCCAGATATCGAGATCTACCGTATCGGGATTATGAGAAAGTAAAATCGCAGCTTGATCAGGATCCACCTTATGAATGGTCTTTTTCGGGTCGAAGTTTAATCCCCAGTAATCGTCAAGACCTGCGACTTGGAGTCCGTTTTCAGTGGTAATTTCATTTCTTAATACCTGTATCCCTGCATTTTGAAGAATTCCTTCTATTTCTTTTGCAACAGAAGCATCGCTCCAGGCTACTCCATAATCGTGATTTCCCAGAACGGCATAGGTTCCTTTAGAACCTAAAACCGGGTTCTTCAATACATCTTTAAAAAGTTCAATTTCACTTCCGTTTTCATAGCTTATGTAATCGCCGGTGTACACCACTATTTCAGGATTAAATGCACGCGCTTGAGCAAAGGATTCGATGATGTACTTATAATCAAAACGATGTCCCACATGTACATCGCTAATTTGCATGAGCATCTTTCCTTCTAAACCATCCGGAAGACCTTTGATTGGCATATTTTGTCTCACAAACTCGAGTCGGAACGGCTCTATTTGCCAGGCATAGATGCCTGCAACTCCTCCTGCAATGCCAAGTATACCTGCTGCTTTTAAAAATTGCCTTCGATCCATCTAGTTTGAATAAACCGTTTCGAGTTTCTCGGAATCAAAGATTGAGCTTGGTGAGATAACCTCTTCTTCATACGGAACATTTTCTCCATAGCGCTCTTCAATTTTGGCCTGAACAATGGGATGATCTAAATTGAATTCTTTCAGTTGTTGGAGTTTACCTACTTCTACACCTACAGCTCTATCGTAAAGCTTCCAAACCAGTTCTGAGCAGTATAAGCGATCATCACCCCAACCAAAATATAGATCATAATTGATGTTAAGCCAGCTCGTTCCCATTTTGCGAACTGCTGCCAGCTTATCTTCTGTTAATAGACTGTCTTTTCCTTTTAATCGTTTCACTACGTATTTACCTCCATCCCCTTGCTTTATCCAGCGATCTAGCGGAATAATTCTCACCGGCTGAACTGCTTCCAAAACTTGGAGTTCATCTTCATGTTTGACCACAATAGCACAATGGCTGTAAGGTGAACCGGTCGCGATTTGAATAGCAAGCCCTTGTCCGGCACTCATACCTTGAAATAGAATATCACCTTCTTCCATTTGGAAAGAAGCAATTTTCTTAGCTTTGATTGTAGGGCTAAAGCCCAAGCCAATCAGAGAGATTAGCATCAATACTAGAGTGACTCGGAATACGTTTTTCAAGCTCATTGTATTATAACGGAATGGCTTGGTTTTCAGTACTAGCTTCTTCTGCTAAGGTCGACTTAATTGCGCTGCTTACTTCATCTGCATGAGTGATGATAGCAAAATGACCGGCATCCTTTATCTCATAATCTATATTTTCTGTCACCGGAAGCAGCAAGTCTCGAGTTCCATGTATTCGCACCGATCTATCTTCAGAATCGAAGTTCCAATTTAAAATTGCATTTACTGCCCATTTCAGAAAGAGAGGGTCCATATCTCGCATAATGGCATCTAGCAGTTGCTTATCTTCAGTTTCTGTCACACCAAATACTTTGTGATATACCATTGGAATTCCGATCATAAGTTTGCTAGGAAAGACCTTATGTAGGCCCTTTTCTCCCGCAATTCTCAAGGCTTTAGGCAATTCAGCACTTTGAGCAATACTTGAAATAAGAATTAAATGTTTTGGTTGAATATGATTTCTAATTTCAGATGCAATCATGCCGCCGAAAGACATTCCCATAATCGCAAATGGCTCTTCTTCCTTAATTCCTTCCATCATTCTCAATGAATATTCAGAAAGGGTCTCATCTGTTTTTGGAGTAATCCAGGGGAGATGAACTAATTCATACTCTACTAGGTCGAGCTTAGAGAATGCGCGATAATCGGCACCCAAACCACTCAGGCAGTATATTTTTTGCTTGGCCATCGACCAAAGCTAAGAAAAGAAGATTTGTAAAAGTTGCAGTTTCGACCGAAGTCTTAATTACTTAGACTTTCGCTTCTGAAGAGTTTAGTGTCTCTTCCTACAATCTTACCGGTATTGGCATGGATGTAAATTTCCCCGTTTTTAAATGCACCGGGATTATCGTTGATGTCTTTTTCAAAGATCCAGATAAAAGCACCGAGGCTATCTGAATAATCCAAGGTAATACTGTGGATTTTTCCGGTGTATTCTGTATCCGCTTTTGCTATATCCCATGCTTCACAAGGAGTAATAGAAGGAGCAAAACTTGCGCTGTTATTTGCGAGAGGAATTCGTTCTTCAGATAATACTGCTCCTCTCTTATCAAAAATCAGAATAACGGTAAACTTGAAGTTCTCATAAGGTTCGTATTCGTAGAATGCTGCATATCGCTCTAGGGTGTCACAGCAACAAGCTGCGGCTATCTTGCGATTATTCTCATCATCGTACACATTGAATGAACCCCAGTAATTCAACTTGAATTTTGATTTATGATCTTCACCCAAACGTTCTAACATTTGAGCATTTGCATTTTCTCTCAGATTCGCCGGCATTTTACCCGTTGCAAACTTGAAATTACAACTGAAGACTTTGCCCATATTTGCTTGCCTTACCATGTCGATTTTTAATGATTCTTCACCGCAAGTGAGGTTCTTTCTTTGAGCCATACTTGTGAGTGAAAGCAGAATGATGCTGAATAGGGCGAAGTGTCTTCTAAGGTTCATGATGTTAATAGGTCAAATTCTATTCCAATTATACGGATACTTTCCTGAAACATTACATTATGGGCAATGTTCACTCTTATAGGATGCAAAATCTTCGGGTTTTATTCGGTGATAATTCGTGCCTTCTAAGCTTTGCATCCATTGGGTACTGAGCTCGCAAACCTTGTCGGCCATACCCAACTCTTCATAAGCATCCAAGATATTGTGAAAGAAGGTGAGGCCGGTGGTTTCAAAATCAAAATTCGCAGTGGCTCTTTCTAAAAAGTACACAGCACTGTCTTGAATTCCAATCGCAACATAAGTTCTGGCCATTTGCATATTGGCGACATTCATTTCGGGATGCGCCATCACATCTTGATGGTAAGCTCTACTTTGATCATATTGCTCTAATGAAGCATAAGTTCCAATCAGATTGGAGAGTAGCATTTCTCCACCATTCAGCTCATAGCCTTTCTTAAACATGGCAACTCCGGAGTCAGTATACCCGGCAGACTTAAGTGCAATTCCATAAAAGTTGTAAAAGCTGCCATAGAATTCATCCGAATTTAGATCCGGGATGTGTTTCAAGGCCTTCTCTGCATCAGCGTAAGCCGCAAGAATGGTAGAGTCGGAAAATTTACCTCTCATTTCTGTGACCAACATCATTTTTACGATTCTGCTTTGATAATAAGTTTCAGTTCCCACCTCAAATTGATCAAGCAGTTTTAATGAGGAATCAGTATTACCTTGTTTTAGTTGTTCTAAGGCCGGTCTAAATTCGGCTTGTTCCAGGAAATCATCTAACTGGGCGGAGGCAGTAGAAGAAATTGTGATAAGGATGATTAGATAAAGTGCTTTTTTCATGGATTGATAATTAACGGTGCCATCTCATGTGTTCATATTTGTTGGGATAATAGTAGCACCCGATGTAGTCTAAAAATTGTTCCTTGGTATGAGAGTGATAGTAATAATACTCTCTATTTATTTTTCTAAGCAGAAGTGATAATTCAATGCTATAGGTATAAAATTTATTATCTTGAATTTGACAATAAATCGGGATATTATACGAGTGCTGTGGAGTGGGGGCAGAGTTTAGTTTCATAGATAAGGTATCTCCATTGGTATTAATCAAATAGTAAATTTGATTATAAAACGAAGTGGAATAAACCGGCACAAAATCCATAAGGTGAAACTCCAGGCTGTGTTGCGACATGGTGTCAACCAGCTTAGGTAATTCAGCTTTAAATTGATAATCAGAAGTTTGAAGTAGTCTTAGTCGTTCTAGATAAATCGACTTATCTAGTGAATCTAGTTTGAAGTACTGTACTTTCGGGAAAGAGTAAGGGTCAGTGTTTAAAGCATTAAGACAATTCTTCCAATCCTGCTCCGGAATTCGTGTTTTGACCGTTTCATTAGACTTCGTTGTACCTTCAATTGTATAGCTTTGATCATAAAATTGGGTGTCTGAAGTAAGCGTGCCTTCAATATTATTAAGTTGAATTCTGCAATATGTCGTAGGAGCAAAACAACCACCCGACTCAGAGCTGTAAAGAATTTTCTCTATGTCAAATTCTAAAAACTCTTCCAATGGCTGCTTGTAACTAAACTGAATAACTTCTTCAGTAATTAGATTATAGGTGAAGTTTTTAGATTGGTCTATAAATAGTAAGTGTTCAGCATCAATCTGCTCCAAATATTTTACCTCATAATGTCCATCATCCAGAATCTTCCAAACAGTATCTTGTTCAGTGGATTTAAGTAAATTGCCTCTATAAGTTCCGATGGTAATGTTATCTGTGCTATAAACAGTGTCGACATCACTGCTTTTAAGTGTGATTTGAGTCTTTTCCTGAGAAAATGCTGAAAATGACATCAGCCCTAATACTATCAGAATCACACTTTTCATAGTGCATCAAAGATAATTCTTAACTCCGAAGGTCCCAGCGGATATTAAATCTCAACACTCTGGGCCTCATCGGGTACAAAGGAGCGCTGTAAAAATCATTGCCCATCAAACCTTCTTGAACATTAAAAAAGGTGATCCCAAAATTGAAGCTTAAGACCTTGGCATTCAAGAAAAATTGAATAGGTGGGTAGGAGCTGAAGCTCGTATCCTGAACACCCCATTGTCTCAAATAGGGTAGATAAACCGGTGCATTAAAGTCAGAAAACCAGAAGCCTTCTATTCCAGTTTGAATGGTCAGGTTATTTTGGAACAATCTAAAAGTGCTATATAATTTTCCTGTTCCACTCCATTCCGGTCTGGGAAACACCTGAATTGCCGTGCTTTGTTGATTGTCTATATTCAATTCAACACTTAGGGGTCTCCATTTAAACGCGTAGCCCATTCCGGCGTTTACGTATTGAAAACTCGGACTGTATTGATTTACTTGCCCTTCGGCGGTGTAGTAGATGTAGTTGGCAATATTGCTCAATCTGAAATGCAGGTTGAAATTATGCAAACCGAAGCGAATTCCACCTTCACCCTGTATTCTATTGATGCTGGTTTTAGCAAAATCATTGTCCCAGGTTCTGGGGTAAGATGAGAGTCGCTGAGCTAGAAAAGTAGGTTCCGTTAATGAGGAATGAATTCCGGCTTCAAGATTGAATAATTTATTACGATAACTTAACTCGCCTTCCAAAATGTAATCACCCAAATTATAACCTAAAACTCCTGTTTGGGCTTCAGCAAACAAGTCGAAATCCTTGATCTCCAAAGCTGTTTTCCCTTTTACGTATACCGAGTTGAAGCTATATGGAAAACCATTGATATAGACATAATCATATCGGTGCTCTATGCCCGCTATTAAGTCTAGTGAACTCAATTGCAGCATGAGGTCTAGTTCATTGCTCAAGAAGCGATGCTGTATAGAATCGTGAAGCTCAGGGAAGCGCAATCCGTAATATGCAGAGTCCGGGAAATCGTCCCAATACTCTAATCTTTTAGATAAATATTGTGATTTAAGAATAAACTGACCTCTAAAGCGATTCAAATCCTGAGGATTAGCACTATCCATCGGCTCTTTTGCGAAGCGATAATATTGAACCAGTTTGAAACTGTTTACCGCATCCAAATTACGGGCAGAGGGTAAGTTAACAGCATTGTTGTTTTCTTTACTTCTTCCTTCCAGCGAATTGAAGAACTCCGGATCTCCAATTCCGCCGGTTTCTATATTGGTGCTTTTATTCCAGAGATAACTGAATAAGAACTCATACCTGCGGTCTTTCGAGTTAAAGCCGGTATAAAATTTAGTGTTGAATAGATTAGCGAATCTTTGAGTTTCACTTCCCAACAAGTTCGAATAATAGATGTTCTGATTTTTGAGTCGGCGATAATCAACACCAAAGGTGAGTCGCTTCGATATCTGCTGTGCATGTTTCGCTTCTATAAAAATCAATTCAGGTGCACCTTGCGAATAGTTTAAGCGAGTGAATGGATCTTTTGTGTGATGCGAAAAAATGGTATCGGAGTAAAAGTATGCTTCCAATGCTTCTGTTCCCATACTGAGGTGTCGGTTTTCCTGTGGGCCTTTACCCAATTTCAATACCGGACTCCCTTCAAATCCGTGATCCAGAAATGGATAAGCATCATCGTAAGGTTGATAATAATTATAGAATCCGAGCAATTGAGTGTCTAAAGCCTGAGAATCTACTTTTAGAAAGTCGAGATTGTATTCAGAATAGCGATAAACTTCAAATGGCTTATAATCATGTGCGCCGGAGGTATCCAGGATTTGAGAAAATCCCGTACACCAAAGAAAGATCAGTACAAAAGCCGTATGAAATCTCAATTACTTGTAGACGTTAAAGTTGTAGTTAAGTTCTTCCTGATTCTGAGCAAAATCACGCGCCTTAATAATAGCTCGCATATTTAAGGTATCGTTCTGTGGAAGAATATAGAAGGTATCTAAAGTGAACATACTGTCTTCCGTTTGGATCGCAATATTCATTAGATCACCGGCTACATTGGTTGGTTCTAGCACAAATTGCAAGTTCTCCAGAATGAAATCATCCTTATAAATCACCTTTACAGGAAAGGTATCCATAAAGCTGTAGTTGCTGTCTGCAACAGGGCTGATTACCTCTATTGTTGGTTTTGTATTGTCGATGACAGGTTCCGTATCCGGATTAGGGTCGTTGATTTCATCTTTACAAGCACCAAGGAGTAGTACAAGACTTAGTATTGTTATATTGAACAGTTTCATCACTACAAATAACATAAAATAAAGCGATAGTATCTTTGCACCTCATGGGGGATAAGACCGATATTTTGATCATTGGAGGCGGACTGGCCGGTTGTATCCTGCACAACGAACTTAGCGATAGAGGCTTTACTGTAGAGCTAATTGATAAGGCCAAAGAGAACAAATCGAGTAGAGTAGCGGCGGGTATCGTTAATCCGATTACCGGTAAGTATTTCTCGTTAAGCTGGCGAAGCTCTGAGTTTTTTCCTGAACTTTCAAGCTATTATCAGAACATTGAAAAGAAATTAAGTTCCTCTTTTTTTCATGGATTGCCGCTATTGCGGATTTTAAATACCCCGGGAGATGAAAATACTTGGCTCAGTAAAAAGGTAAGGGAAGAGTATAAGGAGTTTATAGGTTCAAATGAATATGATTTTCCGGTGGTTAAACAAGCTATTGCACTGCTCGAAATAGAACATAGCGGCTATCTGGATACTACTGTATTTATGGATGCATACCACCATCACTTGGCTGCGCAAGACTTGTATTTTGATCACGAATTCAATAGTGAATATCTGGAAGCAGACACAAAATCGTATCGAGGGAAAAGCTATGATCATATCATTTTTTGCGAAGGGTATAGAGCAACTTCCAATCCTTATTTTAACTATTTGCCTTTCCGACCTAATAAAGGCGAGCTTCTTGAGATTTACTCTGAAGAATTGCCGGAGGATGTAATCCTAAATGGATCTGTTTTTATTCTTCCCGTTGGGAATAAAAAATTTAAAGTAGGGGCAACCTATGATCATTTTGATCTCAGCGATTCTATTACCGAAAAAAGAAAATCTGAGCTCATTCAACGATTTGAAAAAACGGTGTATGTCGATTATGAAGTGACAGATCATTGGTATGGGATACGTCCCGCAGTTTTGGATCGAAGACCTTTATTAGGCGAACATCCACAGCATAAAGGACTCTGGATTTTTAACGGGATGGGCAGCAAAGCAGCATCAATGGCGCCGGTGCTGGCAACTGAACTGGTTAATTCCATCTTACATAATGCACCTTTGCATCCCGAAGCAGATATAATTCGTTACAAGCCGGCATGATAAGACATGTACTGAAATATTTCCTCTTTTTATTGGGCCTGTTTATCTGGTCGAGAGTGCTGTTTCTGATTGTAAATTCCGATCAGTTTTGGGTAGATTTATTCCGAATTCCGATCATCCAATATCATGCATTGAAACTGGATTTATCGGTCATGGGATACTTTACCTTATTTCCTTTCATTGTTGCTGCAGTGGCTACGAAATTTGAGAACAGAAACTCAGATGTACTCCGACTCTATGTTAAAATATTGGCTAGCCTGGTTTGGCTTGTTTTAATAATTGACCCCTTCTACTATAAATATTTTGGACTGAAAGTGAACCTGATGGCCATTCAATATGCGGATGATGCTGCTGGCTGGAGCAGTATCGCTTTTATGGATTACTTCTGGTTCTTTGTGTTTCTGATTTGGGGATTGCGAAAAATCTATAGAAAATCGGAAGAGTTCAGATTTTTGCCAATTTCAGGCACCTGGATTGGGATAGTAATTGCCGGTGCATTTATTGTATACTCAGTACGAGGTGGTTTCGATAAATCTACCGTTGGAGTTTCTTCGGCATATTACAGCAATCGAGCGGAAATTAATGCTTGTGCAGTTAATCCTGTTTGGAATCTTGTGAGCTATGAGATCAACCGAGATGCTATTCATGCAGTCGAAGAATTAGAGATACCTGAATTCAAGCTTGCATTTGATAAGGAATCAATAGATCCTGAAGAGTACCTAAGTGTAAACGATTCTACCAATGTGATTCTGGTTGTACTCGAGAGTGTGAATCTCAAAGGCAGCAAATGGATGAGCTCAGAAGTAAAAGCAATGCCTTTTATTGAAAAACTTTCTGAAGAAAGCCTTAATTATAGTCATTGTTATGCCCATAGTTTTAGGTCGGACAAAGGATTGGCTGCACTTCTTCACGGTTTACCGGCAGTGAGTAGAGTTAATCCGGCAGACTTTCCCGAACTTCTGGGCGATAATCTGTTTTCTTCCTTCAACCAGAAGGGATACTCAAGTCAATTGGTGTATGGTGGCGACTTAAACTTTGCCAATATCAAGGTCTTGGCAAAGGATGCCAGAAGTTTAATTAGTTCAGAGGATTTTCAGCAAGGCGAACAAAACGCCTGGGGTTATCACGATCCCTACATCTACGACAAAGCGCTGGAGCAGCAAAATGGGCTTCAAAAGCCATTCTTTCAAACGATCTACACCATAAGCGCCCATGAGCCATATGATGTGCCAAAATACAATGAAGTAGATGATCCTTATTTAAATGCCGTTTCTTATACCGATCGAAGTCTAGAGGATTTTGTGCGAAACCTGAAAGCAAATAATAAATGGGAGAATACCTTATTAATTGTGACTTCAGATCACGGTTCAGTGCAACCTAATCATGCGGCGGCCCCGGAAAGCGAGAATTACAGGATTCCAATGCTGCTCACCGGAGGTGTAGTTAAAAAATATGAAACAATTGACCATGTTGTGAGTCAGCTTGATCTTGCCGGCACACTCAAAGTTCTCTTTAATCTCGATCTAGACCCGGTATATGATGGGACTTTATTCCAACCCAAGGGCATGGCCTTTTATAATTATTACGATGGCTTAGCTTCTGTTACCAAAGTTTGCGAGCAGTGGTATGATTTGCCCTTGGAAAAGTATTTAAAAGGACCTTGCAATTCGCCCTATGAGAAACTCTTTTTCAAAGATGCTCATCGCGAGTTTTTTAGAATGAAAAACTAGTTCTTAGCGATTACAATTCTCTTCGCTACACCATTAACTCTAATAATGTAGAATCCGGAACTGTAAGCTTCAACATGAATAGTTTTGGTAGCTTCGCGAGTTTCAAATGAGTGCAAAACATGACCCTGTATGTCGCAGAACTCTACCAGTTTATGCTCATTGTCCGCGAAGCGCAGTTTTAAAACATCCTGAGCAGGGTTAGGATATACTGCAAATTCATAGTTCTTGCTTAGCTCAGGTACCGAAGCAGTTCTTTCAACTCCATCAATACTATTAAAAACACCTTCACTTAAATTGAAATAAGTGGCACTTGAAGTAATTTCCAAACGCTCGGTTCTAACCATGTAGTAGTTGGTTCCAAACTCAGGTGTGTAATGTGTGAAATTATTATTACTCTCAGGAGTTTGGTTTAAAAGAATATAAGGTCCGGTTTCACTATCCGACCAATAAACATAGTAACCTGTGACGTCTGAAGCTTGAGAGTGGTCCCAGCTTAAATTCACTCTTGTTTTATCGTTGTTTAGTGTGATGTTTAAATTGCTTACCGGCTGAAACATGGAAGAACGTATGCTAGGATCTCCATTCAGTCCAATATGAGCTTGATTTTGGAAGAAGCTCACACCATAATCATAGTTGTTGTTTTGAGAACGAAGAGCACAATCGCCCATGGTTTCACCCATAGCTAAAGTATGTGTTACCCATTTAGGTCTTCCACTCCAGATCCAGATTAAACCGTTATTTGGCGCAGCTAAACTAGCTCTACCAATATTGTTGGCGATATCAAAATCACCAAAGAAGGAACCAAACATATGGTTGAATACCGCCGGGCTATTTGTTTTAAACGAATCAGTTCTTCCCAATCCATTGCAACTGGTATATCCTCCGGCACCACATACATAATTAAATAAGTAATCTGTGCTTTTAGTACTGGTGAATAGGTCGGCTTCAATAATATTCGATGGACCCAATTGAGCAGAAAAATCTCTCCATGCACCGGAAGCAAAACCTTCTTGTTGTCCCGCAAAATTGTCTTCTATCAAGGCCTTTCTTTCGGGAATTTTGATTGCATATTTATAGTCGTGCGACTTCTGAAGGTATCTTCTGGTAAGTTCTACTTCAGTTTCAGTAAAGGTGGGAAGATTACTTAAATCTACACGTCCAACTGCAACTTTTATACTATCCGGAAGTACGATGTTGTCAAACTTTCCATCACCAATAAAGTTTTGGTTTGCTTCTCTTTTTCCTTTGGTCGAAGTTCCGGCATCGGTCCAGCCATTTCCAAAACTTCCGTAATATGCATCAGCAGGCCATGCTCCACAATGTGAGTTAGGATCTGATGAACCGTGCCCATCAGGTGGAACCGTCCAGGTTGGGTCGTCACAGTACTGCCCCGAATAGGGAACCGGAATATGACCGAGTAAAAATACGGCATCCAGCCCTGCGTCAGAATTGTATTGATCTTCAATGATTTGTTTTACTGATTCTACAGAATCTTCATCACTAATCTTTACTAAATTCACATTCCAGCCATCACCAATAAGGTCCATTTGTAATTGCTTTACTTCTGTATCCAGAGAGTCCATGATTAAAGAACTCACCAGAACCATCATTTCACCTCTTTGGTGAACAGTTTCTAACTCTATTCCTGCAGCAATATAACTGAAACTCGAGAGCAATGCTCCGTTTCCAAAAGGTTCAACTTCGTCGTTGGTTCGAATAATGGCATATTCGTATACCTTGTTTTTTTCAACATTATTGTCGGTGTATTCAGAAGCTGTTGAAGCTAAACTCTGAATTGGGCTGCCCCAATTATCGGATCCAAGTGCTCTTCTGTAAATATTGTAAGCGCTATCCTTGGTTTCATTTTCCCAATGTAAGGTAATGCTCGGAGTACCTGAGTTTATAGTGGCATAGCCTTCAACTGATCGCTTTTTTGAAAAGCTTTGTGCCTGAGCAACAGTGGAAAAAAGAAAAAAGAAAACAAATAGAATCGTAGTAGTATTATTTTTCATATAACTCAAAGTTTATATTCGTTCACGAATTTAGTGAAAATGAAATTTATCAATATCCTGTTTTTGTCCTTTCTCTCGCTGGCATGTATTCAAAATAGTACTGCCCAATCTTTTGATGAATACCTTAGCTATCAGTGTACTCATGCAACTCATAATACATTAGACCCAAGAGCAGATACATTTGATGTACTGAAGTATTTAATAGTTGCTGATTTTACTCCTTACCCCACAGCATATTCATTCAGTGCATTGACCACCCTTGAAATTAAATTGCTGGAAGACGCTTCTGTACTTAGCCTGGATTTACTGGGTTTACCTGTTGATTCGGTGACTGTAAATGGGGTGAAGAAGAACCATACGTATTCCAGTCCAAGTCTCAATATCCCATTAGATAATGCTAAAAAAGACGACGTAATTGAAGTGGTTGTGGCCTACAAAGGAAATCCACAAAAAGACCCAACCTGGGGCGGGTTTTATTTCACGAAAGAATATGCATTCAATATGGGAGTGGGCTTTGCTTCCAATCCACATAACTTCGGAAGAGTTTGGTTTCCATGCTTGGATAACTTTACTGACAAAGCATTATACGAGTTTAAGGTAACGGTGAATGATCCGCTAAAAGCCTATTGTAACGGACTTTTACAGTCTGTAACAGACCATCAAAATGGAACTCATACTTTTCACTGGAAATTAGATCAACCCATCGCAACCTATTTAGCCTCAGTGGCTATTTCGGATTACGAAGAACTTCGATATAATGTAGATGGTATACCGGTAAAAATTGCTGCTGCTGCATCTGATACTGCTAATGTGAGATCCAGTTTTGAGAACCTTCCACTCTGTATTCAAAGTTTTGTAGCATCTTACGGAACACACAGGTTTGATAGAATAGGATATTGCTTAGTTCCATTTAACTCCGGAGCTATGGAACACGCCACCAATATCGCCTATCCAATTAACGCCGTGGCGAATGGTTCTAAAGATCAGGAAAGACTTTATGCTCACGAACTTGCACATCACTGGTGGGGCGATAATACCACCTGCGAAACTCAAGAGGACATGTGGCTTAATGAGGGCTGGGCAAACTATTCAGAATACCTGTTTGCAGAGGCAGTGTATGGCAAGGAAGAATATTTGAAAAGAATAAAGGCAAACCATTTAAATGTTCTCCAATTTGCTCATACTCCGCTGCGAGATGGAGAAGCACTTCCTGTAAGCGGCATTGGACATGCCCATACTTATGGAATGCATGTGTATCAAAAAGGGGGAGATATGGTGCACACTCTGAGAGGAATAATGGGTGATGATGCATTTTTTGATGCCTGTGAAGATTTTCAAGAGCAATTTAAATTTCAGAACGTGAGTACTGAAGATTTAAAGAAAGTATTTGAAACTCATACATCATATGATTTAGACCCATTCTTTGATCAATGGATTAAGACCAGAGGTTTCTGTCATAATTATATTTTTTCTGCGGATGGAAGTAAAGGACAGTACAGCGTTAGAATTAAACAAGATCAGCGCTTTAACGAAATTGAGTATCAGGGAATCCCATATACACTACGAGCTTATGCCGATGATTTTAGGTTCTACGACACTGTGATTGTAGTAGGAGGAAACGATAATACGTACAATGTTAATGTTCCTTTTGCTCCTTCATTTTGGGTCTTAGATCCCGAGGAAAGAATTTCGGATGCAGTAACCGAGAATATGATGGAAATTGAGTCGAGTGGGACCTATAATCTAGGTGATGCATTTGGAGAAATTGAAGTTCATAGCCTTGATACAGATGCACTGGTTCGATTAGAACATCACTGGGTGCAGCCGGATCACTATTATATGGATATCCCAAATCTTGCACTGCATACTCAGAGATACTGGACATTTGACGGTTTATGGACCAATGGCTTTAATGCCGATTTAATTCTAGAATACAATGGATTGGCAAATGTGTATTTAGATAATGAGTTGATCAGAATCACAGAAGACTCTTTGGTTTTGATGTATAGACCTAATGCCTGGAGCTTATGGCAAATTGCCGATAATTATACCAAGAACATGGGCTCTAAGTTTGATCGAAGGGGAAGTATAACCGTGGAAAATGCGGCAAAAGGTCAATATGCGCTTGCCATGTACGACCAAGATTTAATCAATGGAATTAATAATTTAGAGAATGGATTAACCTTTGATTTACTTCCTAACCCCGCTTCGGATTTTATCGAAATTACTTTTGATATCAAGCCCGGACCATTTTTATTGGAAATTACAGATCGATTTGGTCGAGTTGTCTTTGCTCAACAATTTATTGGCAATGAGCGTAAATACAGAGTAGACCTCACTGCCGTGGGTTCCGGAGTGTATTATGTAGGTCTTTCTCAAGATTTAAACTCCTACGAACCCAAAAGGCTGGTTGTAAAGTAATTTAGATTTGAGCTTCAATCCAGGTTTGGATTTCTTCAATCCCGGCTTTGGTTTTACTCGATGTTTGGAACATTAAAGGCATATCATCCCAAGCTTGAGAGAGCTCCATTTGA
This sequence comes from bacterium, assembly GCA_018223105.1. GTDB lineage: Bacteria > Bacteroidota > Bacteroidia > NS11-12g > UBA9320 > JAAEYY01. Next base: position 24,155 of record JAAEYY010000015.1, read on the forward strand.
AAGTCATTAATGTTTTTCTCTGTTTGCTTTGCTTTCTTTTTATCCGTTTTGGTGAAGATAAGCGCTATAGGAACTCGGTGGAATCCACACCAATTAACGAAGTCCATATCGATTTGCTGAGGTGGAATAGCGGCATCAATTAAAATAAATAGAACAAAAAGATGTTCACTTTTCAAGATGTAATCACTGATCAAACCTTCGAAAACCTCTCTTTTTTTCTTACTAACTTTAGCATATCCATAGCCGGGTAAATCAACCAAAAAAAGCTGATCATCCACTCTGAAAAAGTTGAGTAACTGAGTCTTTCCGGGCACTGAAGATGTTTTGGCCAGATCTTTTCTTTCGGTTATAGCATTAATCAAAGATGATTTCCCAACATTAGATCTTCCAATAAAAGCAAACTGTGGTACTGCTTTATTTGTTATCTCTTCAGTATTACTGTAACTCTTAGTAAATTTTGCCTTGTTGAATTGCAATGGCATATTTGCAGACTTTTAAAAATGGAGCACAAAGTTAAGCCATATACCGCTACCGGTTCGAAAAAAGAACAAGTAGAAAAAATGTTCGACAATATCGCACATCGATATGATTTTTTGAACCGATTCCTTTCCTTCGGAATAGATAAGTCGTGGAGGAAGAAGGCGATAAAGCTACTTTCTGCTTATAAGCCCAAACGAATTCTGGATGTTGCCACGGGAACAGCCGATTTTGCTATTGCCACCTTGAAGTTGAAACCCGAAGAGGTAATTGGGGTTGATATTTCAGAACAGATGCTGGCAAAGGGCCGTGAAAAGCTAAAAGAAGAGGGGATAAAGAATATCAGACTCCAAAGAGGAGATAGCGAAGAACTGCAGTTTGAAGATGGCAGTTTTGATGCTGTTATTGTGGCTTTTGGTGTTCGAAATTTTGAGAATTTGGAGCAAGGCTTGAGTGAAATGAACCGAATTCTTAAACCGGGTGGTGTAGCTATGATACTTGAATTCTCTAAGCCCAGAGGCTTCTTTGGAATTCTGTTTAAAATCTATTCAAGTGTAATTGTACCTTTGTGGGGTAAAATTTTCTCGGGGGATAGTTCGGCATATACTTACCTACCCGAATCCGTTAAAGCCTTTCCCGAAGGAGAAGATTTTAAAGCGATACTGAACAAATGCAAATACCAGAACGTGAAAGATCATCGTTTAACCTTTGGAATATGTTCGATTTATATCGGAGAAAAATAATCCTATTTCTGGGTCTACTACTTTTAACGATCTCAGCATCTGCTCAAGAGCACAATCCGCTCTATGACAATAAACCGGTGCGCTTTGGATTTGCAATTACCGGGATTCAGGCAAAAATGAAGTTTACCACAAGTGAGAGTTTTGCATTAAGCGATACTCTACAATATATCGAACCCATTTCATTTCCGGGTATTGGTTTAGGTGGTTTAGCGAACATCAGGTTGAGTAAGTATTTCGATCTAAGGGCGATGATCAATCTTCAACTGGTTCAACGAAATTTAGATTATCATTTTAAAGGAGAAGATAATGTAGTTACGGCTAAAATAGAGTCGACCTACATGGAGTTTCCATTGCTGCTCAAGTATAAATCGAAGCGACATAAAAACTGGCGACTATATGTAATAGGAGGTTTGAGTTACAGATACGACTTTATATCGGACATTGAAACTGAAAGAAGCAATTCCCGACCTATTGTGGCATTGTATCCCAATACTTTTGGGTATGAAATTGGTTTCGGGTTTTCTTATTATCACAATTTCGCCAAAATCTCACCTGAGTTCAGACTGAGTAATGCTTTGGGTAATCACTTGGTTCCCGATCAATATATTTTTGCCAGCAGCTTGCAAAAATTACTACCCAAACTTCTTCAATTTAGCATAGTATTTAACTAGTGCAATTTACTCTCGAACACACAGATCAGGCCACTAAAGCCAGGGCCGGTAGCATAGAAACAGCACATGGCAAAATCGAAACTCCGATTTTTATGCCGGTGGGGACTCAAGCAACGGTTAAAGCAGTTGATCAGAGTTTTATAAAAAATGAAATTGATGCGCCTATAATCTTAGGAAATACCTATCATCTCTATTTGCGGCCCGGTAATGATATAATAAAACAAGCCGGTGGGCTTCATAAATTCATGAATTGGGATCGAGCCTTACTCACAGATAGCGGAGGGTTTCAGGTTTATTCGATTTCGGATCAGAGAAAAATAAAGGAGGATGGAGTTCATTTTAAAAGTCATATCGACGGAAGTAAGATCATCTTTACTCCGGAAAATGTAATGGATACTCAGCGCATTATTGGTGCTGATATCATTATGGCTTTTGATGAATGCACACCCTATCCGGCAACGAGAACTTATGCCGTTGATTCTATGAGAATTACGCATCGTTGGTTAGATCGATGTGTTAGTCGTTTTGGTGAAACTGAGCCGCTTTACGGTTATGAACAAGAGTTGTTTCCAATTATTCAAGGTTCTGTTTTTGATGATTTAAGGCTGGAAAGCACGGAGTTCTGTCTGGAAAGAAGTAAAGCCGGTATTGCTATTGGTGGATTGTCTGTAGGCGAACCACATGAGGATATGTATCGCATTACAGAACAGATTTGTGGCATTATTCCAGAGGGCAAGGCTAGATATTTAATGGGAGTAGGTACTCCTGCTAATTTGCTGGAATGCATAGACCGTGGCATTGATATGTTCGATTGTGTAATGCCTACGCGTAATGCCAGAAATGCAATGCTTTTCACTAAGGACGGCACTATGAATATGCGCAATAAGAAATGGGAAAATGATTTTTCTCCTGTTGATGAAGAACATACACCTCAATATTCAAAAGCATATTTAAAGCATCTTTTTAAAGCCGGTGAATACTTGGGAGGGCAAATTGCGAGCATTCATAACTTAAAATTTTACCTTTGGTTAGTGCGCGAAGCCAGAAGGCAGATTCTAAATGATACATTTAAACCCTGGAAGGAATCCATGGTGAAAAAACTCAATACCCGATTATGAAAGACGATTTATATTCGAGAAGTAAAACGCTGAGCACTACATGTTTAAAGATAGCACTTGTGTTGCCTGCAGAAATACCCTTGTGTAACTTGATACGAGGTCATTTAGTAGATTCTTCTGCAAAACTTGCAGTAAAAGCAAAAGGATTAATGACCACTCAGGCTCAGCAGTTTTTCTTGCAAAAATTGTCGGATGCCAAAGAAGCAGCAGATGCATGTACCTACTGGTTGGAATTAGTTCAACAAGAAAAATATCTGGAATCTCACATAATTGATCCAATTTTAGAAGAAAGTGAATCAATTTCACACTTATTTGCATTAGCGATTCGGAAAATAGGTCCGAACGATTATTAAGTTGAAACTCACTAAGCTCGATTTTTATATCATTAAGCGATTCTTATTCGCTTTCCTGCTCACTTTGGGCTTGTTCACGGTAATTATTATCGTGTTCGATCTGGCCGAGAAAATTGATAACTTTATTGAGCATGACGCACCCTTTAAGGATGTGATTTTTAAGTACTATGTGAATTGGGTGCCTTTTCTACTTAATCTCTTCAGCCCTGTTTTCGTCTTTATCTCGGTTATATTTTTCACTTCTAAAATGGCCCAGAAGTCGGAGATCGTCTCAATATTGGCTAGCGGAGTGTCTTATGTAAGATTGCTTGTGCCCTATGTCCTTACTTCCATCCTTTTGGCTTTCATGTCTTTTAGTCTTTTTGCCTGGGTAATACCGAGAACGGACAAAGTGCGGGTCGATTTTGAAAATACCTATATCAGAGAACGACATCTTCTCACTAAACGCGGAATAAAAAGGCAAATTCAACCGGGAGTAGTAATGACGGTAGAGAATTTTATCTTTAGTGATAGTGTAGGATACAGACTCAGTTTGGAACATATTGAAGAAGGTAAACTAGAGTCTAAGATGTACGCCGAGAAATTGGTTTGGGATAGAAGAAACGAGACCTGGCAGGTTAAAAACTACTGGATTAGAAACTATAAAGAAGAAGGTGAAGAAATATCAAAAGGTATGGAGCTGGATACTATGATACCATTCGAGCCGGAAGATTTCTTTAGACAAAACGACGATGTTCAAATGTTTGACATGAAAGAATTGGACCGCATGATTGAACTTGAGTATCTCAAAGGCACCGGCCGATCCCACTTCTATAGAACTGAAAAGCACAAACGCTATGCATCTCCATTCGCTATATTGGTATTAACGGTGATAGGCGTCTGTGTATCCTCGCGCAAAACCCGAGGAGGTATAGGGCTTAATTTGGGGATTGGTCTATTGTTGAGCTTTAGCTACATTTTCATAATGCAGTTCTTCTTAGCCTATGGATCAAGTGGTGCTGTTTCGCCGGCATTAGCAGTTTGGATACCCAATATTCTGTTTAGTCTTATCGCCTACGTACTTTATAGAACAGCTCAGAAATAGTTATGGAAGAACAGCCTCAAGGAATGATATTGATTGATAAACCACTGGAATGGACCAGTTTCGATGTGGTGAAGAAAATGAGGCGCCTGGCTCAAATAAAGAAGGTGGGACATGCTGGAACACTCGATCCATTGGCTACCGGTTTGTTAATCGTTTGTTTCGGAAAGTATACTAAGAAAATAGAAGGCATTCAGGCTTTGAAGAAAGAGTATACCGGTACCTTTAAAATTGGAAGTACAACACCTTCATTCGATTTGGAAACAGAAGAGGATGGCAGCTATGAAACTGACCATATAACATTAGAGTTACTGGAAGAAGCTGCGAGTGGTTTCATAGGGGATATTGAGCAAGTACCTCCAATATATTCTGCGGTTAAGATCGACGGTAAAAGAGCGTATGAACATGCCAGAAAAGGAGAGGATGTAAAAATGAAATCCAGGATAGTGCATATTGAAGAGTTTGAGATAACCCGGGTAGAATTGCCTGAAGTTGATTTCCGAATTGTTTGCAGCAAAGGAACCTATATACGGTCTATAGCACGCGACTTTGGAGAAGCATTAAATTCAGGTGCACATCTTATTTCTCTTCGCCGAACTGCCATTGGACCTTATAAAGTAGAAGATGCTCATGCTCCTACTGGAATAGCTGATACGAATGACTTTTATTTGCAGTCGATAAAGTGAAAGTCTATCGAGATATAGAAGACTTTAATTGCAATAAACCTGTTGTACTTACTCAGGGAACCTTTGATGGTGTTCATTTCGGACACCGAAAGATTTTGCAAAAAGTAGTAGCAGATGCCAAGAGCATAGGAGGGGAGAGCGTACTTCTTACTTTTTATCCTCATCCTCGTTTGGTGCTTTATCCTGCTGATAATGATTTAAAACTCCTCAATACTCTCAACGAAAAAAGTGAACTTGTTCAAGAAATTGGGATAGACCATTTGGTGGTCCTTCCATTCACGAAAAAGTTGAGCAGATTGAAACCTGAGTTTTTTGTCCGTGACATTCTGGTAAACAAACTGCATGTCCAAAAATTAATTATTGGATACGATCACAGGTTTGGAAGGAATAGAGAAGGGAGTTTGGAAGATATGATCCGCTTTTCAAAAGAGTATGGATTTACTGTAGAGGAAATATCTGCTCAGGATGTCGACCAGAGTATTGTAAGTTCTACTAAGATCAGAAAAGCGCTGCTTGCAGGAGATGTGCATCATGCTTCGGAATGGTTAGGCAGACCCTATAAATTTCAAGGTGAAGTAGTACATGGAATGAATATAGGCCATGATTTAGGCTATCCTACCGCTAATATTAAAATCGAAAGTGAATATAAACTCGTTCCGAAGAATGGAGTTTATGCGGTGAAAGTGAAGGTTTTAGGCAAAGAATGGCGCGGAATGCTCAATATAGGATACAATCCAACTTTCACTGACAAGAACTGGAGCATAGAAGTTCATATTTTTGAATTTCATAAAAATATTTATAATCAATCCGTTGAAATTGCGTTTGTTCAAAGAATGCGGGATGAATTGAAGTTTAATTCTAAAGAAGAATTAATCCAACAATTAAAACTAGACGAAATAAATGCCAAGAAAATTCTCAACATTAATTAAGTCAGGCCTAGTTCTAGGGCTCTTTGTATTTTGTAGTTTCACTTCCGATGCTTTCGACAGCACTGAAGACGATAGTTTAAGCGCGAAGTATGTTAATCACCACAATTTTGACAGGTCGCTTATTCCTGCAATGGATATCTACGGAACACAATGGGATTCTTTGCACATAGACAGCCCGTGGTTTGAGATTGCGAAACTAGATACAATTTTTGATCTTAAATTAGTTGAAGAGGATTGCGAGTATGTTCATCCGTATAAAGGTCCGTTAAACTCAAAATTTGGATGGAGATGGAATAGAATGCATAAGGGCATGGATATCGACCTTAACATGGGAGATCCAATTGTTGCGGCATTCGACGGGGTTGTTCGTATTGTAAAGAACGATTATTACGGTTTTGGTAATTATGTGATGATTCGTCATTACAATGGTATAGAAACACTGTATGCTCATTTGTCGCGCTTTAATGTGCTGCCTAATCAAACGGTTCGCGCCGGAGACGTAATTGGCTATGGAGGAAATACTGGGCGTTCTACAGGGCCTCATTTGCACTTTGAAACGCGTTTCTTAGGACAAGCTTTTGATCCAAGTCTTATCATTGATTTTGATGAATTCGCATTGAAAAATAAAGAAATTAGTATCGATAAAACCTGGTTTCCTTATTTGGTAGATCCTTACAAGTATCAAATGCAGTATGCGAAGTATTATCGCATCAGAAAAGGAGATACTCTTTCTCATATTGCAAGAAGGCAAGGAACAACAGTTACTGCACTTTGCAGGTTAAATGGTATTAATCGAAATACAATCCTGAGAATTGGCCGAACTATTCGGGTTCGTTAGAGTGCCACTCAAAAGTCTTAATGGTATTCATGATGTCCTCTCGAAGGAAGTCGTAAATTGGTGCAACTGAATCACGATTAGTTTGTACATTGAAATAGAAGGATCCTCTGAAAAAATGACCCTTTCGATCAGTTAGATAAAAATTAAAGGGAGTTGCCGTCTTTCCTTCAAGATCATAGATCATTCCGTACATTCCTTTAACAGTATCGTAAACTTCTCTTTCAATAATCTCCTCAGCTCGAGAGATATGATCAAATGCCATTTTATAAGCGTCTTCAGTTAAAGAGTCTAAGGCCCTTTGATTTTCGAAAGGTCTGTAGCTAAGATGCAGTGTGGCGTTAAATGGAAGATATTTGAGGTCGTACCAGCAGTTGTACTCATTATCGGGTACCGGCACCAGAGAACTATAGGCCGGGGCCTCAAAAGAGAACGGACAATTAGTTTGGGTTCTGCTATACTCTTTCTCCGGGAAATCCACTCTGGGATAAGCATATGGTTTAGGTGTATAGTCTCTACAGCCTGCCACAAGCAACAAGATTAGGATTGCCAATAAGTTATTCATCTTCATCTGATTCATCCTCTCCGGTAAACTCTAATTTTACTCTTTTTATTCTCCTATCATCAACGGATTCAACTATAAAACTAAATCCATTGTGATTTACCTCTACTCCTTTCTCCGGAAAACCTCCGTTAATTTCAAGGATAAGACCTCCTAAAGTGTCGGAATCACCGCGTATGTCATCAAAATTGCTAACATCAATTTCCAGGATTTTTGCAATATCATTTAGCGAGGTTTTACCTTCAAATACATAGGTAGTATCATCCAGTTGAGAATATACCAACTCATCTTCATCAAACTCGTCTCTGATCTCACCAAAAACTTCTTCTAGAATATCCTCCATGGTCACAATTCCACTTGTACCGCCGTATTCATCTACTACAACTGCCATGTGAATACGTTTTTCCTGGAACTCTTCCAGTAGATCATCAATTTTCTTTAATTCGGGAACGAACAATGGGGGCCTCAACAATTGCTGCCAGTTAAATTCTTCTTTCTCGTGTAAATGAGGCAGTAGGTCTTTAATATAGAGTATCCCTTTTACATTGTCGAAGCTATCCTCATATACCGGTATTCTGCTGTAACTCCATTCGGAAACGAGCTTCATTAGTTCTGCTGATCGCGTTTGAATCTCAATACATGCCACTTCTGTTCGCGGTTTCATTATTTGCTTAACGCTGGTATTTCCAAAGCTGATTAAGCCTTTCAAGATGTGTTTTTCTTCTATCTCTTTATCTTCATCTGCTATGTCAATAGCCTGGCTAATTTCCTCCATAGAGATATTGTGCACTCGTTTTTTAATGTATCGATCGAACAAGGTGGAGCTTCCGGAAAGTAAGAGGATAATTGGTTTGAAAATGACATAACACCATTTGAGCGGTCTGGCCATCAAACGAATGATTCTCAAATTATTTTGAGTAGCATAGATTTTAGGAATTACTTCACCCAAAAGTACCAGAATAAAGGTGATGAGTACTACTTGAATCAAGAAGGTAAGTAGAGGTCCAAGTACATTAACATCAAAAATGAATTCGAACAAACTGGAAGAGAATATTACAATGAAAATATTCACCAGGTTGTTCATGAGCAAAATTGTAGCCAGGAGTCTCCTTGTTGCTATTTTCCGTTCGGGTTCATTGATAAGTTCAAGAGCGACTTGCGATGATGGACTATTCTCATCATTCAGTAAAACCAGATCATTGGGATTAAGGCTAAAAAAGGCATTTTCTGAACTTGAAAACAAGCCTGAAAAAACGATAAAAATTGCAATCAGAAGTAAGCCAAGTAAACCATAAATGAGTGATTCACTGGTGCCGTGAGCGAGAATACTGTCTACGAGTATAAAGCTCTGTTGAAAAGGTTCAGGATCAGGGTCCAATGCGCGTTAAATTAATTAAAACGGTAAATCGTCCTCCCCGCTATCATCCATTAGGCTATTGATAGCTTCCTCGTTAGAAGCAGCTTCATTGCCTGTATTTTGTTGCTGGTTAGAAGCAGGTCGGTTAGAACTGTTTCCATCACTTGCACGGTCTAACATATTCATTGTATTTACCCGAATACGAGTGGTACGTTGTTTAACACCTTCTTTTTCCCACTCTTCGGTTTTGATTTTACCTTCGATGTAAACCAATGCACCTTTTTTCAAGTATTGTTCAGCCACTTTGGCAAGGCCATCCCACATCTCAAGATTATGCCATTCGGTTTGTTCCACTTTGTTGCCGTTACGATCTGTATATCGCTCATTGGTGGCCATGGTTACATTTGCAACAGCACGATTTTGATCCAGGTATTTAACTTCGGGATCTTTACCGAGATGCCCAACCAAAATTACTTTATTTACCATTGTCTAAAATCTTCTTTAAATAGTTTTCAATTAATACAGGTACCGGATATTGGTCTCGGAGCCTGATGAAATCTATTTCAAATATAGCGGAATTTAAAAGTTTTGGCCTAGTCTGCACATCAATTGTGTAAAAGTCTACATTCAGTTTACGATGCGAGAGCACGTGAGTAGTGTGGTAGCTGTGGTTCAGCTCTATACCCTCTTCAAATTCCAATTGTTCGCTCAGCAAAGAAATAAGCTCGTTTATGCTGTTTTTCCCTTCTATCAAAGGGAATTGATACAGGTTCGTCCAAAATCCTGATTTGCGCTGCTCTATGAAGGTTTTATTTCCCATTCTGATAAAGAAATAACTCATTTTAATTTCTTTACTTTTTGCTCCTTTTGATTTTACAGGGAAGTTGTAAACCTGATTATTCTGATATCCAAAACAGGATTCCATCACAGGGCATTCTTGGCATTTGGCAGCTTTGGGTAGACAAACTTGAGATCCCAATTCCATAATAGCCTGGTTGAAAAGTGCGGGATTTTGGTAGTCGAACACAGCCTCAAGCGCATTGCTGAGTTTATCCTGACCTTTTTTTCTGTCGATAGGTTCAGAAATTCCGAAGTATCTGCTTATTACACGTTGTACATTTCCATCGATAACCGGGTTAGGTTCATTGAAGGCAAAGGACGAAACTGCTGCTGCTGTATAGGGACCAATACCCGTAATACCAAGGAGCTTGTTTTTGTCTTTTGGTAAAACTCCATTGTATTTTGCTACAATTTCCTTCGCTGCCGTATGTAAATTTCTCGCCCTTGAATAATAACCCAATCCTTGCCAAAGTTTCAAGACTTCATCCTCCGATGCAGAGGCTAAATCCTGAATGCTTGGAAAGGTTTCTGCAAATTTGTGATAGTATGGAAGTCCTTGATTTACACGAGTTTGCTGTAGAATGACCTCAGATAACCATATGAGATAAGGGTCTTTAGTTCGCCTCCAGGGCAAATCGCGAAAATTCTCTAAGTACCAAGCTTCAACTTCTTGATTAAAAATCATTTACGTTCTAAAATTCAAATAAAGTGCCTAATAAACTGAATTGTACTAAAAAAGATATATTTTTGCTCGAAGCAACCAAATCTTATTACAAATGACTAAAGCAGAAGTAGTTAACGAAATTAGTGAACGCACAGGCGTGGAGCGTGCAGTTGTACAAGAAACTGTAGAAACTTTTTTTAAAGTTGTTAAAGGCGCTCTTGTTAAGCAGGAAAATGTTTATTTCAGAGGCTTTGGAAGTTTTGTCTTGCAGCGTAGAGCGCAAAAGGTGGCAAGAAATATTTCCAAGAATACTCAGATTACCATTCCTGCTCACAACATTCCTAAATTCAAGCCTTCAAAGTCGTTTGTTGCTAAAGTAAAAAACGCTACTAAGTAATCTGCGGATAGTTGACAAAAAATACTCTTTTACTTATCGCTGTATTTCTGGGAACTTTTTCTCTCGCATTCATCCTTACGAATAAAGGGTGTAATAAAGCGAGTATGGATAAGTCTGAAGCAATTGAATCTGCTGATAAAGGTCTGCATCAGGATCACGAAATTACAGAAGACAATTTGAGCGTAGATGCCAGAATTGATCAAGCCCTTGCTAATATAAAGGAGGGGAGGGAAACCAACGATTTTAATCTAATGATGCAGAACGGAGTGTTCAAGTTGCGCGAGATCGAAGCGGAGGATTCTAATAACCTTAGAGCAATTTATCATCTCACTCTTTTATCAATGGAAAGTGGTCAATTTGAAAAGGCTAAAAATAGATCTAAAAAATTACTACTTTTGCAGCCCTCAAATGAAGAATATCAGAAATTACATGATGAGATTCTTCAGAAACTGGGAGAAAAATAAAATTCAAATCATAAAATAGAAACTTATGCCAAGCGGTAAAAAGAGAAAAAGACACAAGATCGCTACTCACAAGCGTAAAAAACGTTTGAGAAAGAATAGACATAAAAAGAAAAAATAATATTATCCTTTAAACGCAGTGCCATACGACTTAATAATAGACAGTGGCCCTGAATCAGATAGGATTGCGCTCTTAAAGGACAAGAAACTTGTAGAACTTCACCAAGAAAAACAAGATAGTAAGTTTTCAGTTGGTGAAATCTATCTTGGTAAAGTAAAAAAGATTATGCCCGGGCTGAATGCAGCCTTTGTAGATGTAGGGTATGATAAAGACGCTTTTTTACATTATCACGATTTAGGCCCGTACATACGGTCCTGGATAAAAATAGCTAAGGCATCCCTTGCCGGTGGTGTAAAATCTGGTGATCTCACCAATTTTAAACTGGAACCGGAAACCCTTAAAACGGGCAAAATTGGTGATGTCTTAAAGAAAAATCAACAAATTCTTGTTCAAATAGCTAAAGAGCCTATCTCTTCTAAGGGGCCGCGCTTAACCACTGAGATATCTATTGCAGGGCGATACTTTATCTTGGTACCATTTAACGATACTGTCAACGTCTCGAAAAAGATCAGTACCGTTGAGGAACGAAAACGTTTAAAAACTTTAGCGAGCAGTTTGAAAACCCCTAAAATGGGGCTGATCTGTAGAACTGCAGCAGAACAAAAAGGAGGACAAGAACTTCATAAAGATATTCTCGAACTTCAAAATCGTTGGGAGACGATCTTCCAAACTCTCCCTAAAGCTAAGACACGAGATGTAATTCTAGGTGAACCTAAGCGGAGTTTTTCTATCATCAGAGACCTTTTGAGTCATGATTTTAGCAATATTACCGTTAATAACAAGGACCTATTTGAAGATCTAAGAACCAGACTGGGCGAAATAAATAACAATCTTGTTAAGCGATTAAAGCTCTACAAGGGTCGAGAAGATATTTTCAGTCAGTTTGGAGTTGAAAAGCAAATCAAGGCATCGTTTGGAAAAACGGTCTCTTGCCCGGGAGGAGCTTACCTCATTATTGAACATACCGAAGCGCTTCACTCTATTGATGTGAATTCGGGAAGCAAGCAAAATAGAGGTAAATCTCAGGAGGAAAATGCGCTTGCAACCAATGTGGATGCAGCTGAAGAAATAGCGCGTCAGTTGAGGTTGCGCGATATGGGTGGTATAGTGGTTATTGATTTTATCGACCTCAGAACTCCGGCGTATAAGCGTCAACTTACTGATACTCTGAAAAAGGCGATGAGCGAAGACAATGCCAAACATACTATTTTACCGATGAGTAAGTTTGGATTGGTGGAAATCACGCGCCAAAGAGTGAGACCTGAGATGAATATAACTACATCTGAGGTTTGTCCAACATGTAACGGAACGGGAACCGTTGCTTCTAGCTCTTTAATTGTTGATGAGATTGAAAATCATTTAGATTATCTCATTCTTACTGCTAAACACAAGAACATCACACTAATCTCAAATCCTTATATAATTGCTTATTTAAAGGATGGTATTCCTTCAATGAGGCAACGCTGGTTCTTGAGATATAAGGTTTGGGTTAAGTTGAGACAGGACACAAATTGCAGTATGCTCGAGTACCACTTCATGGACAGAAATACAGAATTGATTGATTTAGAGAAATCGTAATTATGGCGGTTCGACTTTTAGTGGTAGGTAAAACCCGGGAGTCTTATTTTAAGGCGAGTGAGCAAGAGTATTTAAAGAGAATAAAGAAGTATATCTCTTTTCAGTACATCGATTTACCGGCATCTAAAAGTGAAACTAAAGCAGAACTGTGTAAGGCTCAGGAAGCTGAGGCAATATTAAAAAGAGTGAATACTCATGACTTTCTAGTACTACTAGACGAACATGGTAGTCCTTTTTCCAGTGTGGCCTTTTCCAAAGAATTAGAGAGCTGGATGAACCATCAATCCAATATCGTCTTTCTTATTGGTGGTGCATTTGGAGTGTCTGAAGAGGTTAAGTCTAGAGCAGACATGCTATTTTCTATTTCAAAGATGACATTCCCTCATCATCTGATCAGAACTCTTTTCCTGGAACAACTTTATCGCGCTCTCAGTATAATGAGAGGGGAGAAGTATCATAATGAATAATGTACCCCTCCCCTGAAATATTTAGTTAAGAATTACTTTTTTAGTTGCTCTAATTCTATTTTTAGGATCAATAAGCTCAATGTTATACAGTCCTTTAGACTTAATCAGACCCAAATTGATTTGCGAATTGAATGAAGTCATTGGAGCAGAGTAAACTACTTGTCCCATAGCATTGTAAATATTAACCGTGAAATCTGCAAAGTTGTAGTCTCTGGAGATCGAAATATTTACGAAATCTGTTGCAGGATTGGGATATGCTGACCATGTAATAGTTTCAAAATCTTCTAAAGATGAGGTAAGATTAGCATTGTAAATCTCTTTTACTTGAAATGAATCTAATGCAAAGTCGTAGACTCTGAAATCATCAATTACTCCAAAGAAATTGTTGTCTTTCCCTCCACCAACTCTTAAATCTTTGGTATTGCTACTGAATGTCTCAGCTATGTTTCCAGAAAGGATGAGTTGGTCATCTAAGTACATCGACATAATACCACTAGACTCAGAACTTGTACAAGTGATGAGGTGCCATGCAGAATCATAATCTACATTATTTAGGACAAGCCTGTTATCGCTGATGCTTCCAAACTCGAAATAGTGATATGATATACCACTGCTTTTGTAGAAATAACTAACAGCAAACCTGTTAGACTCATCATTAGGCATTAACATACACATATTCATTGATCGAGTAACGTAGGCTTTAGCCCAAAAGGTAACAGTGAATTCATCTCTTGGCATATTATCGCCAAACGATTCTGCAGTTAGATAATCAGAGCTGCCATCGAGACTTACAGCTTTAGCTGTTCGGCCAAATCTATCTGTGGTCCAGCTGTGGCCGTTACTAGTTACGGTGTGGTTTGAAGTCGCGTCATCTATAGCGCTATCCAGAGGTAGATGCAATACGAGTGCGGTGTCAAATTGAAAACTTTGTGCGGATAATCCTAAATTTGAAATTAAAAATAGAAGTAAGTAAACTGATTTTTTCATAATTTATTTTTCATAAAGGTTCTTTCAAAAGTAAAAAAAAATCCTCCAAATAAAGCTATTTCCTGATAGTCAAGATTTTGGAGAAGTAATATGGTTCTTTACTTTTATTTATTAGGTTCAAAGAGGTGAACTAGATGTCCTAAGGGAATGTGGTCTGCACTATTGTTGTAAATTCGCTACATATTAAAATGAAAGCTAAGACCTTAATTAATACAGTAAGAATTTGCTGTTTGTTAATTATTACATTCTGTGCCGGAGTTTATTTATCCTATAAATTTCCGGAGTCGTGGTGGGTACATTCCATTGAAAAAACTCCATTTGTTGTAAAGCAAAAACTTAAAGGTGAACATCCCCTGTTTTACGATAATACACATGCTGGTAACATGGTGAAAGATCTTTTAAAAGACAATTATCTCTTGTCTTTTTCGTATTACAGAAATGATAGTTTTCATGCAGAATTAATCAAAGTGCCGGAGGATAGCATACTTAAAGCTCTTAGTATTTCTCAATACGAACTTTTCCAACACTTATACGATACAGCATTTAATGCTGCAGACGATGCTCCTGTTATCATCAAAGATCAATTTGATATAAGGAAAACTCGTGCGATGGCCTTTCGATTTGTTGGAGATAGAGTATATTTTCATTTGATGCACGGCCCTTTATTATGTTATAGTCTTGATGGTGATTTGATTTGGAAAAATGAGGACTATATTTATCATCACAGCATCGAGTTCGATGGGAATGGTGATATATGGTCTTGTGGTTTGAATCGCGAAACAGACTCTTTAAACAATCTGCAGTACCTTTTGGTAAAGATAAATCCTGAATCCGGTGAAACTCTTTATTCACAATCTGTAAGTTTCATACTTAGAAATACGATATATAATCGAGTTGCCCATTCAAATATTGTTAAAACAGGAGATATCTACCATTTAAATGATATTCAACCGGCTTTAACTGAAAGCGATTATTGGGACAGTACAGATCTGCTTGTTTCTTTAAGAAATCCAAACCTTGTTATGCTTTATGATCCGATTACTGATAACATTAAATGGATGTGCGATACCCTGGGGGTTCAGCAACACGATATAGACTTTGTTGATGATGAAAGGATATCTATTTTCTCTAATAACTACAGTCATAATTATAAGAAATGGGTAAAGCCGCATAACTCCGTTAAAGTGTTTAGTTTTCGAGATAGCTCTTCCACGAATGTGAAAGATAAAATACTAGCTGAGTATGAAGTGAAAACAAGAGCTCAAGGGCAATCTCAACTACTTCCAAATAATACATTGTTTGTAGAAGAAACAAACCCCGGTATTGCTTACATTATCGAAGGCGAGAATGTAAGAATGTATTATAAAAGACGACCGGATCGTCCGGAGGAATTATCAATGCTTGGCTGGTGTAATCTGAAATTGTTACCTTCGAACCATGACGATTCTGTATCTAGGACCGGGGATAGCCACTAGTACCATATTAGTTGCCATTGGAATTATTGCGGTAATCCTTGTGTTTCTCTTCACATTCTTTTATTACCCGATCAAACGATTTATTAAAAAACTGAAAAACTCAGACAATGAGTAGACTATGGAAATTTTTGTGCTGATAGGGATTTATCTTTTCAGCGTTTTTGTCGGGTTTTGGGGAACTATACTTTTTCTGAAATTACCGATAATTCATACATCAGAGCAATTCCTCATTCAAATGGGAAAATTCGTCTATATCCCCACCTTACCCGGATTAGATGATGAACAAAAGCAGAAATTATTAAATACTCAGTTTCTCCGTGTATTTAAAGGCTTGGTCTATCTGATTATTAATTTAGTCATTTTTTTGCTCTTAGCCTTATTGCCCATTTTGCTCCTTTCTTACCTATTCTTGGGAGATTGGCTGTCTATAGGGGTGTGGTTTACAGACTGGATCTTTGTTTTAGGAACTTTTATTGGTATTTGGCCCGGAGTGCTGCTTCATAAGAGACTAAAGAAAAATGAGAAGGTGAATGTTGAAGATTACTCTGCTTTTGCTCAGTTTTTACACTATTTTTTTCTGGGTAATTCATTCATAGCTAAAGCTCAATTCATAATTTGGAAAAAGATAAAATCACGAGAATCTAAAAATACTTCAAATCAAGCAGTATATGTTTCAGGATTAGCCCGTGCAGGAACTACTGCTATGATGAAGAAACTGGGCGAGTCAGACCTGTTTAACAGTATTCGCTACCAAGACCTTCCTCTGCTGTTTTATCCGGGAATGAATGATTCTTTAAATACCAAGAATGAAGAAAAAGAAAGGTTTCATCAAGATGGAGTTACGCATAGTTTGAGTAGTTATGAAGCGTTGGAAGAGCCATTTTGGAGGGTGTATTGTCCAGCTTATATTAATGATACTTATCTCGAGAATCATGCAATAACAGACTCTATTTATAAAAAGTATTCTGCCTTCAGAAATGCATATTCAAAAGGTAGAATTTATCTATCAAAGAATAATAACCATGTTCTCCGAATGAATGACTTAATGAAACTTGATCAAAAGCATGGAGTGAACCATAAGGTGATTTTAATGTTTAGATACCCTTCATCTCAAGCAAGTTCGCTTTTGAAACAACATCAATTTTTGATTAAGGAACAAGAGTCAAATCCTTTTGTAAAAGACTACATGGACATGCTGGTACATTTTGAATTCGGCCTTAGCAGAAAACAAAGTATTTTCAATGATTCAGAACTTATGCCTAATAAAGATTGGGATCAGACGGAGACATGGGTAGAGTACTGGCACTATTATTATTCCAATCTATTGGAACTCTTTCGAGATAATTCTAGGGTTTGTTTTGTTTGTTACGAAAGGTTTTGTACCAACCCAGAGGAATCATTTGAGGCAATATCTAGATTTTTAGAGAAAGATCTTGATGTTGAAACTAAACCATATCTTGCCTCTAGGAGCAAAGAAGATGTGCAGGTGAATTACAAAGCTTTAGAACTGTATAATGATCTATGTTCCATCGCTATAAACTAAATTTATTATGCAATGTGACAAGCCTGTATAAACTACGCTATAACAATTACTTTGTTTTTTTCCAAACTTTGATATGTTTGCAACGTTTTCAGTACTAATAAATGGGTAGGAAAAAGAAAGAAAAGCCGGAAGATAAGAAAAAAATGGGTAGACCACCCACTAAACCAGTAACCAAGCGCAAGGCTTATTATGTTACGGTTAAAGTGGTGAACTCCATGAATTCGACCAGTACAGATGTGCTGATCTCCAAAGACTCTGTTGCTGAAATTAAGCAACTCATTGCTCGTTCTCCGCAAAAAGTTGAAGTTCTGGGATACTGGAACGGGAAAGAGTACGAGCCCATCGATCTAGACTAAGCTGTGATCAAAAGATACAGCCCTGCGTTCTGGATTCTAAATCTCAGTACATTTTTATTTTTCTTTAGTTTTAATGTAATACTTCCTGAACTGCCGGATTATATTACTTCTCTGGGAGGAGAGGATTATAAAGGTTTTATTATAGGTGTGTTTACGCTTATGGCCGCTTTTTCGAGACCAATAAGTGGGAAGCTCGCAGATACCATAGGGAGATTACCGGTGATGTATTTCGGAGGAATCGTTTGTATAGTAGCGGCTATCTTCTATCCGATT
>JAAEYY010000015.1:42138-63027 GCA_018223105.1 bacterium
CCGATTTTTACTACTGTTTTTGCATTTCTTATGATTCGTGTATTCCACGGATTCTCTACCGGGTTTTTACCCACAGGAGCGGTGGCCTACATTGCAGACATCGTTCCTTCAGATAGAAGAGGCGAGGCCATGGGCGTGGCCGGCATCATGAATAATATTGGGTTTATGGCGGGAAACGCCGTTAGTTCCCTTATCACAGAAGTTTATGGTATCAACAATCTTTTCTATTTCAGTGGCATTATCGCAATAGTGTCGATTGCAATTCTGCTGAAGTTGCCGGAGACCATAGAGAAAAAGCAGAAAATGAAATGGAAGCATCTTAAGATTAATAAAGATGATATTTATGATTCTCGAGTGATCTCTCCGGCTATCGTTATGATTCTTACGACGCTTACTTTCGGAACCGTGCTTACTTTAATTCCGGATTATAGCAAGGGATTGGGAATTATGAATAAAGGCTTGTTTCTCACCATAGCTACAATCTCTACTGTTGCTGTGCGAATCTATGCAGGCAAACTATCCGATAGAATAGGAAGGCTGAGAACCTCTATCATTGGCACGATCTTCTGGATTCTTACAACAATATGTTTGGCTAGTTTGAACATTAAACTCTTTTATCTCGGAGCGGTTTTAATGGGGACTGCAACCGGTATGAATTCTCCGGCGATCTTCGCTTGGGTTGTAGATATTGCAGATGGAGTTAAGTCGGGCAGAGCTATGGCTACTCTTTTTATCAGTATGGAGATTGGCATTGCTACCGGTGCTTTTTTAAGCGCATGGATATATGGCAATATTTTTGATAACCTTCGTTGGGTCTTTGTTTTTCTAACTATTGCCAATTTGGTTGCATTACTCTATCTCATTAGAACTAAGCGACTTTCAGCCGCTAAAGGAATGTCATAATTTGTAATTAATCCAAGCGAAATAATGATGTCGATATTTATTGTATTAATACCCTCGTAATGTATCGCAATTTTCTATTTTTGCACCGATTTTTTAAAGTCGATTGATGAGCAAAACAATCAAGATCAAACGCGGAAAAGATATCGTACTTGTTGGTCAGGCCAACAATGAGATATTAAGCGTAACATCCTCCAGCACGTATGCGATTAAACCGCACGACTTCAAAGGACTGGTTCCTAAGTTGAATGTGAAAGAAGGGGATGAAGTTAAAGCAGGTGACTGTCTATTCTACGACAAGAAAAACCCTGAGATTTGTTTCACATCGCCGGTTAGCGGCGAAGTTGCCGAAATTGTTCGAGGAGATCGAAGAGCAATTATGGAAGTAAGAGTTCTTGCGGATAAGGAAACAAATTATAAGGAGTTTAATGTTGGAGGATTTGAAAACAAGTCTGCCGATGAAATTAAATCAATTCTCCTCGAAAGTGGCTTATGGCCAACTTTGGTTCAAAGACCTTTTGGCTTAATTGCCAAAACAGATGCTGAGCCAAAAGCCATCCATATTTCGGGATTTGATTCTGCTCCTTTAGGGGTTGATTTTAATTTCAGCCTGCAAGGGGAAGAAAATAATCTTCAAACCGGTATTCGTGTACTTTCGAAACTGTGCAGCGGTATTATTCACCTGAATGTACATAAGAAAAAAGATCACGAAATTTATAAAGGTTTAACCGGAGTTCAGATGAACTTCTTTGAAGGTCCCCATCCAAGTGGTTTACCGGGAGTTCAGATACATCATATAGACCCTATTGCAAAAGGTGATGTTGTGTGGACCATCAATCCACAGCACCTGGCTTTCATTGGAAGGTTGTTCAATGGAGGTAAACTTGATCTTAAGCAAGTTATTTCGGTTGCAGGATCAGAGCTTGTAAAACCGGCGTATTATTCTTGCATTGCCGGATGCTCTTTGGAGACCATTCTAAAAGATAACTTAAAACAAGACAATGTTAGAGTAATCAGTGGCGATGTGCTTACCGGAACTCGAATCGAAAAGTCAGGTTATCTGGGGTATTTTGATCAGTTAATCTCTGTAATCCCAGAAGGAGATGAATATGAGTTCTTAGGTTGGTTGGTTCCTTCTTATCCAAGGCCAACAATCTCAAACTCTTTACCAATCTCTAAGTTTTTAACTAAGAAATTTAAAGTAAACACAAACCTCCACGGAGAAGAAAGAGCGTTTGTTGTTACCGGGCAATATGAACAGGTACTTCCTATGGATATCCTTCCGGTTCAATTATTGAAGTCGATTTTAGCAGGCGACCTCGATAAAATGGAGCAGTTGGGGATCTACGAAGTAATTGAAGAAGATATGGCGCTTTGCGAATTTGTATGTACTTCCAAAATTGAGGTACAACAAATACTGAGTGAAGGACTTGAATTAATGGCTGAAGAAGGATAATCGACAATGAAGTTTTTAAGAAAAACATTAGATAATCTTAAACCAACATTCTCCAAAGGAGGGAAGTTGAGTTTTCTCCATTCTACATTTGATGGAATAGAGACCTTTTTGTTTGTGCCTAATCGCACAACACAGAAAGGATCACATATCAGAGATGGTATTGATCTAAAAAGAACCATGTTTACCGTTGTAATTGCATTGCTTCCTGCCTTGCTTTTCGGAATGTGGAATATTGGTTACCAGTATTACAACGCAATAGGCCAAACTGATACTCATTTACAGTACTTTTTCTACGGTCTAATTCAGTCATTACCCATTATCATAGTTTCTTATGGTGTTGGTTTAGGGATTGAGTTTGCATTTTGTCAAATTAAAGGTCATCCAATTAATGAAGGATTCCTTGTAAGTGGTTTATTGATACCAATGTGTCTGCCACCGGATATTCCATTGATCTACGTTGCAGTAGCTACAGCTTTTGCAGTTATTGTGGGTAAGGAAGTATTTGGAGGAACGGGTATGAACGTATTAAACCCTGCACTTACTGCTCGTGTATTCTTGTATTTCGCTTATCCCGGTGCAATGTCGGGCGATGAAGTATGGGTAGCTGCTAAACCTGAGAACTGGACTGATGGTTATTCAGGAGCAACCAACTTAGCGGAGATTTACAAAGCAAGTACAGGTGGTGAGGCTTTCACTCCAGGAGTTTTTAAAGCTTCTGCGTGGGAGTCTTTCATGGGATTCATCCCGGGTTCTATTGGTGAAACCTCAGCTTTGATGTGTTTAATTGGTGCAGTAATCCTAATTATAAGCGGAATAGGAAGTTGGAAGATTATGCTTTCCACATTTGCAGGTGGGTTCCTTATGGGGCAAATCTTGAATATGGTGGGAGGAAATGCATATTTTGACATGCCGGCCTATTACCATCTAATTATAGGTGGATTTGCATTTGGAGCTGTGTTTATGGCTACAGACCCTGTGTCTGCGGCTCAAACAGAATCAGGAAAATGGATTTACGGATTGTTAATTGGTATACTCACGGTACTTATTCGAGTATTCAACCCTGCATATCCGGAAGGAATAATGATGGCGATACTGTTGATGAACGTATTTGCGCCATTAATAGATAATTACGTAATTGAGGCTAACATTAAAAGAAGATTGAAACGTGTCACA
Organism: bacterium; assembly: GCA_018223105.1. Lineage (GTDB taxonomy): Bacteria > Bacteroidota > Bacteroidia > NS11-12g > UBA9320 > JAAEYY01. The sequence goes on from JAAEYY010000015.1 coordinate 45,668, forward strand.
GTTTGATAAAAATAGCGGAGGCTACATTTTTGGATATGCTGTATTGCTCACCATTATTTTGGGTTCAGTACTTGCATTTACCTCAGAGAGCCTAAAAGAAAAACAAGCAGCAGAGCGAGAGTTTGAGCGTAAGAAGTTTATTCTGGCAGCTGCTTTGGGTAGAGCTAATGTTGATGCCATGGTGGCTGAAAACAGACAAGACGTAGAAGCGTTATACGATAATAGAGTTAAGAATTTTGTAGTGAACGCTAATGGCGAAAAACAAGAAGGAATGACTGCTAAATCGGTTAATGTTTCTAAAGAGTTTAAAAAACCTGCAGAAGAAAGAGTTCTACCGGTATACACTGTTAGCAAAGAAAACAGTGAGGAAGTTGAATACTTTGTATTGCCGGTTTACGGAAACGGACTTTGGGATAACATCTGGGGCTACGTGAGTTTACAAAGTGATTTGAACACGGTTCAAGGAGTAATTTTCGATCACAAAGGTGAAACTCCAGGACTAGGTGCAAGAATCACCGAGGCAGAAGTTCAGAATAGATACGAAGGAAAAAAGATCTATGAAGGAGATGATCTTGTATCGGTTCAAATGCAAAAAGGAGAAGGTGCAGATTACAGTAGTGCACCGCATAAAGTAAACGGCATGACCGGTGCAACTATTACCGGAAATGGCCTGAATGATATGATGCTGGACTATATGAAATTATACGAGAGCTATTTTAAAAACTTTAAGCAGAACAACTAATGAGTACAGAAACAGTAGAAGTAGAAAAAGTTGCGGCGAAAAGTGAACCGCTTTTTTCGAAGAAAAATAGAAAACTGGTAAGTAATCCTCTAGATTCTGATAACCCTATTACGGTTCAGGTACTTGGAGTGTGTTCAGCACTTGCGGTTACTATCAAATTGGAACCTACCATTGTAATGTGTATTGCAGTGTGGGTGGTTATGGCGTTTTCAAGTACGGCTATTAGCTTACTCAGAAATACCATTCCTAATCGTATTAGAATTATTGTACAATTAGCAGTAGTTGCATCTATGGTGGCTATTGTAGATCAAGTACTTCAAGCATATGCATATGATGTTTCAAAACAGCTTAGTGTATTTGTTGGTTTAATTATTACCAACTGTATCGTAATGGGTCGACTTGAAGCATTTGCATTAGGTAATAAACCCTGGCCTTCATTCATGGATGCCACAGGTAATGCTTTTGGATACGCTGCAATTCTGATAATAGTGGCATTCTTTAGAGAGCTGCTAGGTAGTGGATCTGTATTTAACTTTAAAGTGTTTGAAGCGGTTGGAATAAACTACGTTGGTAACGGAGTAATGACCAACACCGCGGGTGCTTGTATAATTTTAGGTTTATTAATTTGGGCTCAGAGAGCTCGTAACGGATACTACGAAGAAGAATAAGGAGATACTATGGAAAATTTATTGCACATCTTTATTAAGTCCATCTTTGTCGACAATATGATTTTCGCATACTTCTTAGGTATGTGTTCATATTTGGCTGTTTCTAAAAAGATTAAAACAGCTGTAGGTCTGGGAATGGCAGTGATCTTCGTTTTGGGTATTACAGTGCCTTTGAACTGGTTGGTATACGAATTCTTCTTAAAAGAAGGAGCATTAACTTGGGTTGATGCGAGTTTTGCCGGTGTAAACCTCGAAGTATTGAAATTCATTGTGTTTATCGCAATTATCGCAGCCTTCGTTCAGCTTACTGAGATGGCGGTTGAGAAACTTTCTCCGAGCTTATACAATGCCTTGGGAATTTTCCTTCCACTTATTGCGGTAAACTGTTCTATCTTGGGTGCTGCGCTCTTCCTTCCGGGTAGAGAGTATGCTCTAGGAGAGGCCACAGTATATGGACTAGGGTCAGGTGTTGGATGGTTTTTAGCCGTAGTTGCACTTGCTGCTATTCGAGAAAAGCTTCAATATTCGGATGTACCAAAGCCACTAAGGGGCTTGGGAATTACCTTTATTACAGTGGGCTTGATGGCCTTTGGATTTTTAAGTTTCATGGGATTCAAACTTCCATTTTAATTAGAAAAATTTATGTTGATATTAGAAATAAATACCAGTGTAATTATCGCAGCAGCTGCTGTTTTTACAGTAGTGATTTTGTTTCTCGTGCTGATGTTACAAGTAGCAGCGAAACGTCTTGTTAAGCAAGGTAATGTTAAGCTTACGATTAACGGAGAACGGGAAGTTGAAGTGTCTGCAGGTGGTACATTATTAAACGCTTTACAGGGGCAAGAACTTTTTCTCCCGTCTGCATGTGGTGGCGGTGGTACTTGTGCGATGTGCAAATGCCAGGTTCACGAGGGTGGAGGAGACATTCTTCCAACTGAAACAGGTCATATCAAGCGAAAAGAGCAAAAAGATAACTGGCGTCTTGCATGCCAAGTGAAGGTAAAAGAGGATATGGTGGTTGAAGTTCCGGAGGAAGTATTCGGAATTAAGAAGTGGGAATGCGAAGTAGTGAGCAACTACAACGTTGCTTCTTTTATCAAAGAATTTGTGGTTAGACTTCCTGAAGGTGAAAATCTTGATTTTGAAGCAGGTGGATATATTCAAATTGATGTCCCTCCTTGCGATGTAGACTTTAAGGATATTGATATTACCGCTCACCCGGAATTGGTTGCAGATGGAAGAGATCCAATGGACTTTAAATCTGAGTGGGATAAATATGGTCTTTGGGACCTTAAAATGAAGAATGATGAGTTAATCTTCCGCGCTTATTCTATGGCGAATCACCCTGCTGAAGGAAATATCATCATGCTAAATATTCGTATCGCGACTCCTCCTTGGGATAGAAAAAATAATCGTTGGATGGATGTTAATCCAGGTATTTGTTCTTCTTATGTATTTGGATGTAAACCAGGTGATAAAGTAACTATTTCTGGTCCTTACGGAGAATTCTTCATTAAAGAAACAGATGCTGAAATGTTGTACATCGGTGGTGGTGCCGGAATGGCTCCAATGAGATCACATCTATTTCACTTGTTTCATACCTTGAAAACAGGAAGAAAAGTAACGTATTGGTACGGTGGTAGATCTAAACGCGAGTTATTCTACCTCGATCATTTTAGAAAAATTGAAAAGGAATTTCCAAACTTCAGTTTCTATGTTGTGCTCTCTGAGCCGATGGAAGAAGATAATTGGACACCTAAAAAGGATATTAACGACAAAGAAGGAGATGGATTTACAGGATTTGTGCATCAGGCCGTAATAGATAATTATCTAAGCCATCACGATGCCCCTGAAGACATTGAGTTTTACTTCTGTGGACCTCCATTAATGAACCAGGCCGTGCTAAAAATGTGCGATGATTGGGGAGTGCCACCGGAAAACGTTTCCTTCGATGATTTTGGAGGTTAATGAAACAGTTTAATATTATAAAATGGGGCAGTGTATACTGCCCTTTTTTGATACTTGGCTTATTTGCTTGTAATCAACCGAAGCAAACCTGGAATAAACTCGAAGGTGAAGCTATAGGTACTACATATCATATTACCTATTACGGAAATGCTGATGAAGGCGTAACAAAGGCTCAACTCGATTCTTTATTTGATTGGATCAATCACGCCCTGTCTACGTATCAGGAGAACTCAATGATAAGTGCTTTTAATGCCAATAGCGATAAAATTTGGAAGATTAAATCTAATATGAAATATGCTTACAGCGATGTTCAGCATATGATTAATATGTTAGATATGTCAGCGTATTTATCCAAACAAACCGGAGGAGCATTTGATCCAACCGCCGGTGCCTTATTTGAGGCATGGGAGGTGCAAGGAAAGAAAGGGGTAATGCCGGATTCAAACTTGATTGATTCTATTTTGGTACGAGTAGGTATGGATAAACTTAAGGCCATGCCGAATGGATTACCTCAGTATGTTGACTCTTTACTTCAATTAAATTTTAATGCAATCGCCAAAGGATATACGGTTGATATTATTGGAGATATGCTACATGCAAGTGGCGTTGATAGATTTATGGTTGAAGTTGGAGGGGAAGTGCTTTGTATGGGCCAAAATCCGGATAATAAGGCATGGACCATCGGCGTAAATAAACCTGAAATAGGAAGTGATGCACAATCTATTTTCGAGGTAATTGAACTTGAAGATAAAGCGCTTGCTACCAGCGGAAATTATCGACACTTCTATCAAATTGGAGATAGTATTTTAGGACATACACTAGACCCTCGTTCTGGGTATCCTGTCAACAATGAATTAAGAAGCGCGACAGCTATACATGAAGCATGCTCATTTGCTGATGCTTATGCTACTGCTTTCATGGTTCTCGGCTTAGACTCATCCAAAAAGATCGTAGAACAAGATACGACTCTATCTGCTTATTTCATTTACGAAGAAGCAGGTGGACTTAAAGGCGTCTTTGTAGAATGAGGATTCTCAGCGATTCCGCGAGATTATACTTTGCTCAGTAGAGTGCCAAGTAACGTCAAACTAACTAGGCAGTGGTATTAATGTCCGCTTAGTGCCTTAGTGACTTTGTGAGTCCTACTTCGCAGAAGCTACGTAGGATGAGGATTCTCCTTTGCTAAAGCTACGGTATATATAGAAAACAGTATGAGAGCGAGATCGGTAAGAGTTAAGTATTACAAGAAAGCGTCATGATATGCTCTTTGTTTCTTGGTTTCTCTGTGAGCTATTTTCCTCCGCGCCTCCGCAAGAAATCCCCACACATCCCTAACTCCAAGCCCTTCATCGAATACATACCCTCAATAAGATACTAATAGCTTGATTTTCATAGTTTAGTAGTTCATGAATGCCGTTTTCTCTGCCAAAAACCTAATAAAAGAATACTCCAGGTCTAATTTTAAACTTGACGTTGAACAAATTGAGCTATACCCCGGTACTATCACCGGAGTTGTAGGTGAGAATGGCAATGGAAAAACAACCCTACTTAATATTATTGCCGGTGAGCTAGCTGCAGATGGAGACTTGAAATACAGTGATCATTCAGATTCATGGATGGAACGAAAAAACTCAATAGCCTTCATACCACAGCGTATACCCCGATGGTTTGGTACGCTGTATCAAAACCTCACCCTTAAAGCTGCAATTGAAGGGGTTGATAGTGATGGAATCGACCCTTATCTGACCGGTATTCTCGATTTTCTAAATTTAAGTCAGTACAAGGATTTAAAATGGTCCGAAATTTCTACTGGCTATAGATTGAGATTTGAATTGGCAAAGGCACTTATAGGAAAGCCTTCAATTTTAGTTTTGGATGAACCCATAGCTAACCTCGATATCAATACACAACAAAAATTCTTATCCGACCTAAAGAAAATTCTTACGTTCAGAGACGAACCGGTTGCCGTGATCTTAAGCAGCCAGCAACTTCATGAAATAGAAACAATTGCAGATCACATGATATTCCTTAGATCAGGAAAGTCAGTTTTTAGTGGTAATGTGAGTCAGCTTTCTGAAAATCAGAATCATGATGTTGTGGAATTACAAGTGGCAGACACGGTAGCTTTTGAACTCTATCTAACTGAACACCAATTATTATTCAGTAAAAGAGGAGAGTATTTTCAGGTAGAACTGGGAAAAGAAGTAGGTGTTAATCAGTTTATAAAAACAGTGATAGAAAAATCTTTTGAAATAAAGTATTTTAGAAATATCAGCAATTCAACTAAACGTCTCTTTTCATGATGGAAACTTTCAATAAAATCGATCATATTTTTATGAGGAAGTATCCTCTGCTATGGATTCTTGGAGCTCATATTTATGTACCGCTCCTGGTTGGGATTGGCTTAATTTTATTTGCTCTGGGCTATGCTTTTCCCATTAACCCTTCCATGAGTTGGGGTGAGTATTCAGACAAGTTTTATACCGTTCAATTCTTAACTGTTTCCATCAGCATTGCAATCGCAATTCTTTTTGTGATTAGACAAGTAAAGTTTAATTCTAAGAGGATTCATCATACTTTGCCTTATAAATTTGGACCTGCTTTTTTCTTTGTTTTTCTTGTAGTATTTACGGGTATTTCAGCTATTCCTTTTTTGGCAGGTGCGGGAGCAGCAGTAAGGGTGAATCACGAGATAACTGAAAGAGGAATTGAGCCTAATAGTGACTCTTACCTTTATGATTTAGAAAAAGTAGGTATAGGAGATCGCTACACGGAAGGACTTGAGTCTAAAATTATTAGAAGTAGATGGCCCTTTATTTTTTGGGACTTTGAATTCTGGCAAGCCTACATTTTTGTATCGGTTATTCTATCACTATTGCTTTACATTCTTTGTGTAACTGAAATAAGGGACTTTGGTTGGGCAATGCTTGCAGCGGCATTGATACCTACCATATTTGCCATTGTTTTTGGTTTAATAATAAGTACCATGGATCCCGATGAATCGGATATGGCTAAACTTGTAATGGTCTTACTTTTATTAGTTAGCGCTCTTATTGCCTTTGGAAATGTAACAGCTAGAGTTAGGTTAAAACGTGCACTTGCTATCTGTATTCAGCTGTATCTTCCAGTGATTGTGATTATTTTGATGTTAGATACATCCTTTGATCGTTCCTCCAATGATGAAGAATACTTCATGGCTGCAGCACTTCTCACAATGCTTATCAGTGTCTTCCTTTTCAATCCCTATTACAAGAAAGTGTATATTGATCCAACCTAGTGCTGAATTAAAAGTTTCTTGCGATAAGACTGCCCATCTAGGATAACTTCAACCACATAGAATCCGCTTTGAACATGACTAAGGTCTAATTGTACATTTTCAGACCTGGGAATTGAAGTATGAACTACTCTACCATCTAAATCAAATACTTGAATAACATGGGCTGTTGTTCTACCTCTGATCTGAATCTCACCATTACCCGGATTGGGCCCTATCCATACTTTATCTTGAGTTAAACCGGGAATACCGCCAATCTCGAATGTTATACACTCCGAAGTATCTGAGCAGCCATTGCGACTTACAACAACACCGTAACTTCCTGATGCTTCTACTTCTAGAAATTGATCCTTAGCTCCTTCGATTGGAGTAAGTCCATCATGACAAGTGTACCACTGGTATTCAGCGTCTAATTCGGATACACTTAAGCCTGAATCGCTGCTAAATATATTTACATCTAACTGAGGGTATTGATGAACAATAGTCCTTGATTCAGTATTAGTCAGCACGGGTTCATTATAATCGAAGTAGATGCCGGTATATTGCTCGATTTCAGTATCAGCAGGGTACCCTGATTTCAATTCTAAACTAAAGGTCACATAGCCTTTACTCCTAGCTTCATTCAGATCTTTCGGCCACAGATTTATGTTTTCAAAATAGACAGTGAGCAATTGACCTTCAACATCTATTCGTGTAATCTCATGACTAGCTGTTAATATGTTCAAACTGCTCACATCTAAATTACTGTCTATTTCTGTTTCTAGATAAACCAAAAGGGCATTTCCGCTACCTTCATTCTGAAAATCAACGTGATATTCAACTCGTCTATCATTTACAATATATCTGGGATTACAAAGGCCCTTGGGTGATAAAGCAAGCTGATTAGGATCGTAAGATGTGGTAATTACAATTGTATCCGAATCATCGTTGGCAGTTGTATCTATCGCGATATTACTAAAACGAACGTCAGAATTAAATACCAACTTATCTCCATCAACCAGACTGGTATCTGTTGTTATAGTAATTTCAATCTCAATTTTACCATCTGTATATGTGAAATCACTAAAATCATAGAACAATGAATCTACGGAGGTTTTTGAAGGAGTAATAGAGCTACTGACGTATGACACATTAGTATCTATACTTATCCAGAATGAACCATCAGCCGGAGTACAAGAAAGATTACGTACTTCTATATTTATTGTACGTTCACTAGCAGGACGAAGTCCCTCGGGATAAGAAATTGTTTTTATAAATTCAACATAAGGACTTTCCATTTCTAGATTTCCTTGAACGAAGAAGTCTTTTTCAAAGTAACAATGATCATCTTGATATTCAACAGAATACAATCCCTGTGAATAATACAAGCCGGTAGAGTCATTAATCAAACTATCTGCTTCCAAAGTCCAGCTGCCTGAACTTGTAGAATTGAACATGGAAAACTGGATTTTACCTGGAGTACAATATAGATCCTCGATTGTATTTAATCTCATCCCCATATTATGACATTTAGAACCTTGAAATTCAATCAATATATATTCTAGTGCATTGGTAGAGTTTCCGGTTATAACTGAGTCAGCATCAAGTCCCAGATCTCCATAACCCTGACTCGATTTACATGCCACAAGCAATTGTTCATTCGGTCCAATGGCTACTGAAGTTGGAGCAGTATACATCTTAGAACCGAATCTTTTCGTCCATAAGTAATCACCGTCGAGTGTAATTCTAGTGATATAGGAGTCATCTAACTTTGCTCTTGATGGTATGATGTCTATTCCATCTACCAAGTTAAAATCGTGTTTCCATTGTGAAGCACCTACTGAAGTTATGCCAAAGCTATCAACTGCAATCTCAAAACCGGGACTAAATTGAGCCCATTGTATGTTTCCCTGCGGTGATAATTTAAATAATTGATTTCCAAAAAGAATATCACCTTCAGGACGGTTAACCGGGTTTGTCCAAGGGTATCTTAGTGGTTCCGCATAAGACAGATCCAGATAAAAATTACCGAATGGATCAACTTCTAAATCCGCAATGCCTACAGATGCAAGATGCGCCGTTGAATTAAAGTACTGAACCCATTGAAAGTTACCCTCTAAGTCAAGACACCAAAACCAGGCGTCTTCCCCTGCGCTTAGCCGATGCTCAGTTATTACACTATCCGCTCCCGGATCCCAATCAATGTTTAGTTCGGCTTCTCCACCCGCCAGAACATATCCGTTTTTAGATACTTTAATATGAGTACCGGAACTAAAGATAAGTGTGCCCTCAGGAATTTGAATCCACTGAAATTTACCCTGTGCACTGTACTTTGAGACATAGAGACCATATTGCGACCTATCTACCAGTGGGAAAGCGGTATCTGCATTAATCACAGAGTCAAGGTAGGCGTATGAACCTGTGATATATATATTATTGTCTGAGTCAGTTTCAATGGCATTGGCAATGATATTTTGATTGCCGGTCACTTGTTTTCCGGTATACAGAAGTTTCGACCAAAGCAAATTTTGCTGGTTATCGTACTTGATCAGTATCCCATTCTCAAATTGACTTTGAACAATGGTCTGAGCACTCGTGTCGGGGTCAATATCCATAGTACCTTCAAATGTCAAACTCAGAATCAGATCGTTGTTTTGATCCACAGTAAACCCATTGATCTCTTCGGAAACGCTGGCATTAAAAGTGTTAACCCATTCTAACTTCCCCTGAGGATTGAGCTTGATTAGAAATATAGCTCGATTAGAAGCGTTCAAATCATCATTGGTAAGAGAGCTTGTGTCGGGGTCGAAGTCTATTGCAGTATAGCCTGAAAGGGTGATGAAATAGTAACCGTACAAATAGAGGTTCCCATCGTCGTCGTATTTTGATTCGTAAATCCATTTTTCGGCATTACCACTCAACACGGCTTGCCAATTAACAGGAAGCTCCTGAGCTAGCAAGTTTAGTGCACAACACTGCACCAAAATAATAGACAAGAATGTTTTTAATAAGGCAGAAAGACAGGGCTTGATTTTTGAAAACATAATTATGGGCGTACTCAAAAATAAGCCTCGAGAAAGTGACTTAGTGTTTTTTAAGTGTCAGGATTTTTTAATTTCCGGCATCTGATCCTCTTTGCATGCTTCATCGGGCTTGGCTCCGCACATAGCGCAAGCAACACCTTCATCAGCAAGAAGTGGATTCTTGCCGGCACAACCGCCTCGAGCTTCAGCACCTTTAACCAGCACCACGCGGATCGCCATTCCTAAAACAGCAATAAGAAAAATAGTGACTATAACCGCTAAAATCAGCCAAAAATTCATGCTTCAAAGGTACGAATTAATGAGAAGGACACTAATAGAAAAAACTGATATAGCACTATTATGAAGTACTTTGGAAATTAATGTCAGCATTGGCGGCCCATTTCGTATTATCTAGTAAAATCAACAATATTTTTCGATTAAATAGCAGGTACAAGTGACAAAGCACTGACTGATATTTTGTCGCCTGTAACATTTTGGCACTATATTCGTACTGTTGTTGTAAGTACCGATATGAAAATCTTAAAACACCCCAAAAAAATTCATTATATACTGGCAACATTGTTTGTACTGAATGTGACTGCGTTCTTCACTGTATCAGCAATTACTAATCAGTCTCCCAGCCAATTTTCAACGCCTGCTGCGCAGGATGATTCCGATGCATACTTGGATTCTGGTCTTGATATGTTGAATTGGAGCTACACTTTAATTCGATATTTTAGACACCCAGGTTAATACAAGCATTGCAACCTCAGAAGGCTTTCATCGACAATAAACTTTATCAGTGGTTTACAAAAACCAACCTTCATCATATTCTTTTATGGGTAGTATATTACATCTTTTGGGTGTACTTCTTCCAGCCCGGGATTAACAGAACTGAGATATTAGTCAATTCACTAGTTATGGTAACGGTACATGCCATGGTGAGTTATTTTAATATCTACTATCTCTTTCCTAATTTTCTCCGTAGAAGAAACTATACTTCTTATTTCATAGCAATTATTCTTACCATTAGCTTAGGTGCTTTTATAATAGCTGGGGTATTTATGACCCTCGATACAATAACCGACCTGAGTAAGGAAAAGCTATTTTCAATGCCCTTTATCCTTAACCAGGCGATGGGAATTACCTATACAACTGCGATCACCATGAGTTTGAAGCTGGTGAAACACTGGTATGAAAATGAAAGACTTGCCAAGGATCTTCAAAGAGTGAATACTGAAACAGAATTGAAGTATCTAAAGTCTCAAATTAATCCGCACTTCCTCTTTAATAGCTTGAATAGTATATATGCCTTAAGCCTTAAGAAATCAGATTTAGCTCCTGACCTAATATTGAAGCTCAGCGATATATTACGATATATTTTATATGAGGGTTCTGAAAAGAAAGTGAATCTCTCTCAGGAAGTTAAATACTTAAAAAGCTATCTGGAGCTCGAGAAAATAAGGCATGGTGATAGAATGAAGCTTCATATTAATATTGAAGGAGACTTAAGTCATTATGATATTGCTCCTATGTTACTTATTCCCTTTGTAGAGAACTCATTCAAACACGGCTTGGGAAAAGATAGGGCAGAGGGCTATGTTAATGTTAATCTAAAGACTCAGGATAATACACTTGAATTTTCCATTGCGAACAGTAAACCGAAAAATGGCATGGAAATATCGAAAGAAAAGGGCTATACAGGGGGTATTGGCCTGATAAATGTAAGGAAAAGACTAAACTTGCTCTATCCAAATAAACATGAATTGTCTATTGGAGACCAGCAAGAAGAATTTAAAGTATCGCTAACTCTAAATCTCAATTAATATGAAAATGAAATGTATAGCAGTAGATGATGAACCATTAGCATTGGACATTATCGAAAACTATGTGTCTAAACACCCTGACCTTGAGCTAATTGCTCGATGTAATAATGCTACTGAAGCAAAAGAATTTTTAAATACACATAAAGTAGATCTCATGTTTCTCGATATTCAAATGCCGGAAATTTCGGGTTTGAATTTGATCAAGACCTTAGAGCATAAACCGCTTTTTATGTTTACTACGGCTTATCCTGATTATGCCGTTGAAGGATTTGAGCTCGATGCAATTGACTATCTGTTGAAACCTATTGCTTTTGACCGATTTGAAAAAGCAATTGAAAAGGCTAAGGAGTATTTCCAGATTAAACAAAATCAGGAAGTTGCAGAAACAGATTTAGAGAATGAGCACATATTTGTTAAAGCAAATCAAAAACTAATAAAATTGGCCTATTCCGAAATTTATTACGTTGAAGCATTTGCTGATTATGTTAAAATATTCCTTGAGGATAAGAAGATAGTTACTCTACAAACGATGAAGAATATGGAAAAGAAGCTGCCCGAAGAAATGTTTTCAAGAGTGCATCGATCTTATATCGTGAACCGAGACCATGTTTCTTCTTTTTCAGGTTCCAAAGTGGAAGTGAATGGCGTAAGTATTCCTATCGGTAAGAATTATAAAGATGGGTTCTTAGGACTCATGAAATCAGGAAATATTCTTTAATGGATCCTAGACTTCAGGCATTCAAGAGACTTCTGGATATTATGGATGACCTCAGGGAAAAGTGTCCCTGGGATCGGAAGCAAACGCTGGAATCATTGCGTCATCTGACAATAGAAGAGACCTATGAACTTAGTGATGCAATTCTTAAAGAAGATCTGCAAGAAATAAAGAAAGAGCTCGGTGATTTATTCCTCCATCTCGTCTTTTACAGCAAAATTGGTCAAGAGAAAAATGCGTTTGACGTAACAGATGTATTAAACTCTGTCTGCGAAAAACTCATTCAAAGGCATCCTCACATATATGGGGATGTAAAGGTTGAGGATGATGAGGAAGTAAAACGAAACTGGGAACAGATTAAACTTAAAGAAGGAAATAAATCTGTATTAGGTGGAGTTCCAAATTCTTTGCCAAGTCTTGTAAAAGCCATGCGTATGCAAGACAAAGCTGCTCAAGTTGGCTTTGATTGGCCAAAAAAAGATCTTGTTTGGGAAAAGGTAGAAGAAGAGCTTGCCGAATTTAAGGAGGCTGATGGAAAAGAGAAAGAACAGGAGTTTGGCGATCTGCTGTTTAGCCTGATCAATTACGCCCGATGGAATAATATTAATCCGGACGATGCATTAGAAATGACCAATCACAAGTTTAGATCTCGTTTCGAAAAAATTGAGGATGTAGCAAGAGCAAATGGTCGGAATATGAACGACCTAAGCTTGGAGGAAATGGATGAAATTTGGGAAAAGGCAAAGAAGTCCTGAGCATACATACAGTTTGGACCTATTTTTGAGTTAATCTACTAGAACATGAAGAACACCCTTTTAGCAATAATTTTTGGCTTACTTAGCTACTCTACTTTCGCTCAAGAATTGGAGTACGACAATAAAAATTACATAGACAATATCGCAACAGTATTGCTTACTAAAAATATTGATATCTATGACCCAATGCCCATTATCAGACTTAATTCAAATGAAACATTGAAATTGAGTTTTGATCAACTACAGGGACAAAACGAATTCTTTAATTACACCTATGTTCACTGCGATGCAAACTGGCAACCCAGTGAGATGATGCAATCGGAGTATTTGCAGGGTAATCCAATGGGAGAGATTACCAACTTTACTTATTCTACGAATACCTATCAGCAATATGTTCATTACCGATTGACCTTCCCAACCCAAAACATGAAAATTACAAGGTCTGGAAATTACCTCTTGAAAGTGTTTAAAAACTTTAATGAAGAAGAATTAGTGCTAACCAGAAGGTTTATGGTTTTAGATGAGCAAACTTCAGTTAGCGCTGATGTGAAGCCCGCTACAAGTCCGGAATATAGGTTTACAAAACAAGAAGTAGATTTTACAGTAGATTACAAAGACTTTAACATTCCAAACCCATTTATGGATGTGAATGTTACTATCCTTCAAAATAATAGCTGGACCACTGCCATATACAATCTCAAACCTCAGTTCGTAAATAGTAATAAACTAACATTTAACTATGAGGAGGAAAACCTTTTTGATGGTGCGCATGAGTTTAGATTCTTTGATATAAGAACCTTGAGAGCGTTTAGTAATCAGGTGGTAGATAAATACATGGATACTGTTATGAATGTTGTTCTTCGGCCCGACGAAACTAGATCACATCAGGCCTATTTGCGCTGGATCGATTATAATGGTAAAAGAGTGGTGGAGAACAAAGATGGAGTAAATATTGTGGAAGATGGTGATTATGCCATGGTTCATTTTACTTTAGATACCAGGGATAAAAGCAAATTAGGAGATATCTATATCTACGGTGGATTGTCGGATTGGCAATGTAAGGAGGAGTTTAAAATGCATTACGATTCTGCCACAGGAATGTATAAAGCAAGTGTTCTACTCAAACAGAGTTATTACAACTACCACTATGTGTTGAAGGATAAAGAAGGGAATATAGATTATTCTTTCACCGAGGGTTCACACTACGAAACAGAGAACGATTATACGATATTAGTATACCATAGAAACGTGTATTACGGCTATGATGAACTAATTGGTATCGCTACCCGAAATTCATTGGCAGAAGCCAATAGATAGTCCGTATTTGTCGCTCATGTCGAGCGAACTTTATTACCAGATTGCACTCACTCAAATTCCGGGAATTGGGAGTGTCTTAGCTAAAAATTTAATATCCTATTGTGGCGGAGTTGAAGCCGTATTCAAGCAGAAAGAAAGCTTATTGCTCAAAATACCGGGTATTGGTTTGAAGTTGGCTAAGTCTATTGTGCAATTCAAAGATTTTGAAAGGGTTGAACAAGAAATAGTTGAAATTGAGAACCGAAGAATTCAAACCCGATTTTTCCTTGATAAAGATTATCCATTCAGGTTAAAGCAGATTCAAGATTGTCCCATTCTATTATATAAAAAAGGGAATGGAAAGGTATCATCACCCAAAACAATAGCCATTGTTGGAACCCGAAAAATTACTGAATACGGCAGGCAATTTTTAAAACAGTTTATTCAAGATATTGAAGGTTTAAATGTGACTGTTTTTAGTGGAATGGCCTATGGTGTAGATGTTTTGGCGCATAAGGAGTGCCTAAAGCGAAATATTCCAACGGTGGCAGTTATGGCGCATGGATTGGACCGTGTTTATCCAAGCTTACATTTAAGAATAGCAGAACAGATGATGCGTGAGAATGGAGCTTTAATTACGGAATATCTAACCGATACTGTGCCCGACCGAGAAAATTTTCCTAAAAGAAATAGAATAGTAGCCGGTCTTGTGGATGCAGTAATTGTAATCGAATCTGCTAGAAAAGGAGGTTCACTTATTACTGCAGAATTAGCAAATCAATACAACCGTGAAGTGTTGGCAGTGCCGGGCAATGTAAATAGTGAAAGATCAACGGGTTGCAATTTCCTTATTAAAAAGAACAAAGCGCATTTACTGGAGTCGGCAGCTGACCTTATTGAATTAATGAATTGGGATGTACAATTTGTGCAAGGAAAGCAACAGAGCTTATTTGTAGATTTAACAGATAATGAACAGGCAGTGGTGAGTTGTATTCGTCAGTTTGAAGAGATTGGGATAGACCAGCTTATTGCAAACCTAGATTTCACTTTAAGTACATTAGCTAATACCTTATTGAGTTTAGAATTGAAAAATTGCATTTCTTCGCTGCCCGGAAAGCGATATAAACTGTGTTGAACGAAGAGATAAAAAAGTCGGATTTTTATTTTGATCTGCCTGAAGATAGGATTGCAAAGTATCCCCTGAAGAATAGATCAGAATCAAAGCTGTTGGTATACAGAGATGGGAACCTAAGTACTTCTCAGTTCAAGTTTTTACCTCAGTATTTGGAAAAAGATGATGTTTTGATTTTTAACAATGCTCGTGTTATTCCTGCCCGACTCTATTTTAAACGCTCCACAGGAGCGATGATAGAAGTTCTTTTGCTGGAACCTGTAAGTCCTGCTTCTTATGAAGAAATGTTCCGATCATCAGGGCCGGTGGAATGGGAAGCCATGATTGGAAATCTCAGAAAATGGAAAGAAGGGGAGGATTTGGTTTTTCACGACGAGACAATTAAACTAACAGCAACACTTGTTTCAAAAGAAGAAAAGCGGGTTCGTTTATCATGGGAAAGCAAAGAGGAATTTATCATGCTTCTTGAATCTTTGGGCGAATTGCCGCTTCCTCCATATATGAACAGAACTGCGGAAACCGAGGATTATGAATCATATCAAACAGTTTACGCTAAAATTAACGGTTCTGTTGCTGCACCTACAGCCGGTTTGCATTTTGAGGCCGGTGTAATGAGGGACTTGCAGGATAAAGGAGTTGGTACTGCTGAATTGACCTTACATGTAGGAGCCGGAACATTTTTACCGGTGAAAGAAGAAAATGTTACAAAGCATCCCATGCACAGAGAGCATTTTGAATTAACAATGCACAGCCTGGATTCGTTGATTCACA
The DNA here is from genome assembly GCA_018223105.1 of bacterium. Taxonomy (GTDB): domain Bacteria; phylum Bacteroidota; class Bacteroidia; order NS11-12g; family UBA9320; genus JAAEYY01. The sequence goes on from JAAEYY010000015.1 coordinate 61,817, forward strand.
GAAGAAGTAGAATTGCAGTGGGTACAACATCCTTACGAGTACTAGAGAGTTTGTATTGGATGGGTAATGATATTGATCATTATGCTTCCGGTAATCCTTTGCCAAAATTGAAACCATATGAGCAGGAGGGAACCTGGACTTTTGATGAAAGCTTAATGAAGATCAGGGAATATATGGAAAAGCATGACTTGGAAACTTTATACGCTTCAACAGAAATTATGATACTTCCACAGTATAAAATCAGAAGTGTAAAGGCATTGATTACCAATTTTCACTTACCTGAAAGCACGCTTTTATTATTGGTGTCCGCTGTAACAAAGAATAATTGGCGGGAGATTTATAATTATGCTTTAAAGGAAGATTATCGTTTTTTAAGCTACGGAGATAGTAGTTTGTTGTTTGTGGAATAGGATTATTTTTGTCGCATTCTTAAGGGGCCATAGCTCAGCTGGCTAGAGCGTTTGACTGGCAGTCAAAAGGTCGTGGGTTCGAGTCCCATTGGCTCCACGAAGTGGAGACAATCCCGACGAAAGTCGGGATTTTTTATGCAATAAAAATGGGCGAGAAGTTTATCCGACGCGAAACGAAGTGCAGCCGTTGGAAGTCCCATTGGCTCCACTGAGATCAGATTTGAGCAAGAGTAAGGAGCATACAGCATCTCTATTACCTCAATACTCTTGCTCCAACTCTTGCTTTATATCGTTACTTTAGTAATCTTGCTTTATGAATTATGTTTGATTTCGAAAAATTAACAGTTTATAGAAAATCTCAGATAATTCTCTTATTGGAGCGTCTTGCAAACCTATATTAGGGTCTCTCGTAGAGGACCCTAATTAGAGAATCAGCGATGGACGACCAAAGAATTAATTTAGTGTCGCGTTGCATTGAAAAGTCGCACTTATCAAGTAAACGTCCGTTCAGTCTATTAAGTCCGTTAAGGCCGCTCAATTACGAGTTACGAGTTTAGAATTACGAATAGTTCTATTGGAAATTAGGATTTATTCTAGATTCAGTTGTATTGAAATTTATTTTGGTCACTCGTCACCCGTCCTTCGTCTCCCTTTTTATTTACGAGTTACGAATGTAGAATTACGAATGGTTCTATTGGAAATTAGGATTTATTCTAGATTCTGTTGTATTGAAATTTATTTTGGTCATTTGTCAGTGCCTGAAATAAGTTGACCACTTTTTAAAACCAAAAGAATTAAAAG
>JAAEYY010000016.1:0-4058 GCA_018223105.1 bacterium
GCCATACATACTGGAATAGTAATGCAAATGGCACCACAGATTATTCTTGGGATTATGATTTAAATCCACAAACTAATGCCCCGCCTGACTTTCCAACTGACGTTGTACCCAAAATTTTACCGTCTGGATGGGTTAGCCATCCAGCTACTTCTAGTGAAGTTGTTCAAGCTACAAATTTTGGATATCCTGCTCCTACAAATATTTCAGCTGCTCCTTATAGAGTCACTTTTAATTTCTTTCACTTAAGAATACTAATGGTCCTAGTTTTTGTTGAATGATGCAATAGAATGAAAAGAGCAAAAGTCATACTGTTTTATATATTTCTTAGTTTCTCTGCTTTAGCAGAAAATATCAAAACTAGCGTGGAACTAAATTTAGTTTTTGATTCCTTAAATGGATGGGAATGCTGGTTCGGTGATGTAAGTCTATATTCAAAAAAATGCAGTATCTATGATATCACGGACTCACTAATGTCTGATTTGAAATTAACTCTAGAAAACAGGAAGAAAATATTTCGCAATAAGCTTAGATATTTCAATGCAGAAGTGGAGTTGTCTTATGCAAGTATAACTATTGATGATAGGAATATGCTTTTAGCAGAAGAGCATTTGATATCACTAGGTAACTTAATGTACTTTCTGCAATCTTATAGCTGTCAAGATCTGTACATTTTCTTTGATAAACTTAATGTAGTTAATACCAACCTAATTCTGAATGAAATTAATTACTTCAAAGGTTTAAAACTGTTATATATAAGATTTTACTTAGAACAAAAGTCTCAATTTGATTTTGAGCTTTATAACCCGGAACTAGAAACAATTGTATTAGACTATACAAATACGACTGACAGCTTGATTTACCTCAATCTAAACTCCCAAATGTTCAGTCACCTAAGTCAATTGAATTCATTGACAGTTACTAGTGAGATTTATAATAATGAAATTTGTTTAAACACGGATAATTGGGGATTCACCAATATTCAAAACATTGAAATTAAGATGTTTTCAGTTGATACATCGATTAATGAACTCGTTATAAACTCACCATATTTACAAAGGATCAGTATAAAGTCTAAGGAGCTTCCACCTCTTTTATTTGACACCCCCTACATCGAAATTGAACAAATCAATAGGGATCTTTTCACTCGAGATAAATTTAATTCATTTAGAGACAAACTTCCACCAGGTATAACTCGATTGAGTCTTCCGTATTTTATTGAAGAAACATCCGGCTTTGCTGAATTTTCCAATTTGGAATACCTAGAAGTTTATCACCCTACATATTGCTTCATAGAAGATTCAATCATTGCCAAAGATCTAAAAACTCTCAAATTGACCAGCTATGGATTTTTAAATTTTGATTCTGATTCAGGTTTTAAAGTACATCCAATTGCAAAATACAATTTAATGGGTGTTGGTCTTAATCCATTTGATTCTTCAAATTTCTCAATCAATGAAAATGATAGGAACAAATTTGATTCTTGGAAGAAATGCATACTCAACACTCCTATTGACACTTTGATTATTGATATACAATACTTGTACTTATTTGATCTAGAAGAATTAAAATTACTGCGAGAGCACACCTTTGTCAAATACATAAGGCCAGTTGTATTTCCAGGGAAGTTTGTTTATCAAGATATAGATCTATTATATCAAATGGAAACACAAGTATCTTCTAGTAATATCCAATTTATAAAAGAAAACTTTACAGATTTAAAATATTTCCAATCTATTAAAAATGAGTAATTACCCAAAAATCAAAGACTTACTTCCTTCTGAGTTACATCTAAATGGAATGTCTTTTTCAAGTCCATTATCTTCTGCGACATCAATATTGGATTCGGTATTTTATAGAAATTTGGAAATCTCAAAAAGTGCTGATGGCAGCTTTATAAATGGGTCTTTAGAGCTACTTTTCTATTCGAATTTAAAGTTAGATTCTATAGGTTTAAAAGACTTTGAAATAACTATTGGTGATGAGGGACCTGGTTTACTTAATTCTTTTGAAATAGAATACAGTTCATACTTACCTTTTAAAAAATACTCTTTTACTACACCACCGATAGGGAGTATTGAACAATCATCAAACAATTTATTTGACATAGTGCTTCAACTGATTGGTCAAAATCAATTTTTTTTAATATATCTGATGTTAGACCAATTTATTGATAGCTCAAAAATGGTAGACCTGGTATTCGAAGTAAACACTTTTTATAGTCCATCTCCCTCAATTGCTATCAATTCGTCTGATCCGATAGACATTCAAATTCAATCCTTTTTGACACAGATTGAAACAATTCCTATTTCAGCAAGTGAAATCCTATGGGACTTATTCATTGTGCATAAACCGGTCAAATTGACCACCCTAAACCGCTGCAAATTGACCACCTAAACTGGCGGCGAAAAAGTTTCATTTTTGGCTGCGGATTATGAACAAATTTAGGCATTAATTTCTAGTGTATTTTGGTTTGATTTTTTTCTTAAAGATTCTCCTTCTAATTCAATTCTGTGTGCATGATGGGTTAATCGATCCATAATAGCATCTGCGTGTGTTTTTTCGCCGATGATTTCGTACCAGGATGCTACAGGTAGCTGTGATGTGATCATCGTTGATTTGCGCTCATGGCGATCTTCTATCAGGTCCATTAGTATCATTCTTGCATCTTTATCAAGGGATTGCAGGCCATAGTCATCTAAGATTACTAGATCCATCCTTTGGATCTTGTTTGTTTCTCTGAGATATGTTCCCGCAGCTCTTGCTAGCTTGAGAGAAGATATGAGTCTAGATGTATTGTAGTAACCTACCTTGTAGTCTAGACTACATGCATGATAGCCTAAGGCTGAGGCCAGGTAACTCTTACCTACTCCTGTGCTTCCAGTGATGAGCACATTCTCTGCTTTGTCAATAAAAGAACACTCTGCCAGCCGAAGTAGCTCTAGCTTATTTAAGTTCCGATGTTCTGAGAAGATTACATCTTCCAGTGATGCATTATACCTGAACTTCGCATTTGATACGAGTCGTTTGTATTTGCGATGCTTTCTATCGTCATGTTCATGTTCTACTAGTTGAGCAATAAATTGATCTTGAGTTAGGCTGTTGCTCATGCCCGACTGGATTGCTGTTGTGAAGGCCTCATACATACCGTAGAGCTTCATCTGTTTCATTTTCTCTAATGTGTTTTGATTATTCATATTGGATTATTTGTAGTATTGATTTCCTCTAATGTTTTGGTGTTGCGGTAAGTCACTAGACTCTGTTTCTTGGGTAAAGTCTAAACCTCTTTGTAATATGTCTGCTACTGTCTTGTAATTGCAGGAGTCATACTCTAAGGCCTTAGAACAGGCCGCTGCTAATCGAACTTCGCCTACTTTCTTTGCAAGTGATAAGACTCCCATGCAGCTGCGATAGGCCTGCTCCGGGTACTTCTTCTTTTCTAAGATTTCAATAATCAGTTGTTCTACATGTGGGTGTATGTTTTTAGCCCACCTTCTGAAGAAGTCAGGATTCCATTCTGTTATAAACTTATGAGCAGAGGCCAAGTGTTGCTTCTCTGTAGTGTAGTTATATATTGACCTACTACGCTTATGGGTAGCAATGCACTGGAACTTAGAGTATATCTTCACCTGATCTTTACTCCATACCAGCTTTACTTTCTTACCAATAAACCTGTAAGGAACACTATAGTAATGCCGGTCTTTGTGCAGGAGCACATGCCCTGTTTTCATGACGGTAACCCATGTGGTTTCTTTGATCTGGTAACGATGAGGTGGAAGGGGCTTTAAATACTTCTTTTCAACCTCATTAAAGAGCTGTCTGCGAGACAAGTTGCCTGTGGTGAGTTTGCGGTCATTCAACTGCTCTAATAGCGGTCTAATTGCGTTATTGAGCTCATTCAGATTGCTTAGGGCACGGTTACGCAAGTGAGCATATATTTCTCGGTAAACGATCTTTACAGCTCCTTCTACCAGAGCCTTGTCTTTTGGCCTATATGCCCTTGCCGGAAGAACCACGGTTTGGTAGTGATCTGCAAAGTCTTGGAACATTTCATTGATCGT
>JAAEYY010000016.1:4068-33716 GCA_018223105.1 bacterium
GTTCATACCTGTGGCTCTTCTTAACTGCACTTTTAAGATTATCAGGAACAATGGCTTGTGGAACTCCGCCATAGTAGGTAAATGCAGATTGAACACTATCTATCAGATCTTCCTTTTTCTGACTTGATGAAGCCTCAACATATATGAGCTGGCTCGCACCTAGTATGCTCACAAAGACTTCAGCTTCCAGCACTTCACCTGTTTCTTCATCCAGATAGGATAGTTTCTTGCCTGTGTAGTCTATGTAAAGCTTGTCACCGGCCTTGTGATCTATCTTAAAAGAAGGCTTTTCTGTTCCACGCCAACGGACAAAGTGATAGTTGAACTGACTTAGTTTATAGCCTCTTGGAAACTGCTGGATGTATTCTTGCCAAAGTAGCTTTCGTGTAACACCCGGCTTTTTCAGCTCCTTTTCCATGTACCTAAAAAATCGGTACAGATCACCTATTCGATCCGATGAGGGTTGAGGAACTTGTTCCTGAAGTAACTTAGAAAGATCTTGTTCTTTAAGAGCAAGCAAGTCTTCCTTGCTTAAAGAAAGAGATGTTATTTTTTGTAAATAGCTCTTAACTGTATTACGAGATAGCCCCGTACTCCTTGCTATTTTAGATTTAGAGGCTGATTCTACATACAGCCTTATCAGTGTTTTTAATTTACTCATTGCTATTGGTTTATTTGCCATATGCTCATCTTTTGAATGAGCAATATGCTGCTATAACCAACAGCCAAAAAATGATGATTTAGGGGGTGGTCAATTTAGTCCGGTTTACCCTGGTCAGTTTCGTCCGGTTTGGGGTGGTCAGTTTTCTCCGGTTTAACCTGGTCAATATAAAACGGTTTGCCCTGGTCAATTTGTCCGGTCTATCCATTCTGGACAAGGGTAACATTTAATTGGAACCACATTCACAACATTGCCTATGACGACGTTAAAAAGATTGAGTTCTTCTACAGGGAACAAACTCCTTTAGTTATTAGGGGAAAAGTAAAGAGCGTTACTGATGTAGCAAATGACAATCATCAGATTTTATTAGCTACAGAAAGCTACAATGAAAATAGTAGAGCAGGTAATCCATCTGTTGATCCATCTATTTCAGTTAGCGATGAAGGTAAATTCATTGGAAGTATATTAAATGTTGAAGGAAGAGGTTATGAAGTATTAGATATTACTCAAGATTCACCTGGTCCAATTTTCAAACTTCAATTAGTAGCTGAGTTAAACGCGAATATTGACGAGAACAAATCCAATAGCTATAAGCCTATTTTAGATTGGGTCAAACCTAAGGCAGGGGAATATTTTATGCTTACTGAAAATCTTTCCAATCCATCAAATTGGACTCAGTTAAATAAGAGTATTGATTTAGTATCCTTTAGTTCAAGAACAGAAATAGAAACTGATCCTGATGGAAACCAAGTTACATTGAATATCGGAGGTATTGAGGGTGATGCTATAGTAATTGATGACCCCGGTTCTAACCCAATTGAAGGCCTTTACAAGGTGACTTTTGACTCAACAGTACTAAGTGATCATCCAGACCAAACAAGCGATCATATTTATTGGGAAAATGGAATAGCAAGATTAGAGACAATTGGCGGGGCCATGAAGGCAGTGCAAGTTGTGAAAATAGAAGCAAGTAATCCAATTACTCTCTGGGTTTATGATGGAGATTATGTAGATGGCTCTAACAACACAGATATTAAGACTCATGCTTCAAATAGTATTGAAGTAAATTTCCATCCAGGTTATAAAGTATATCTGGAGCCTGAACCTTCTAATAATTTAGATAAGGGAACTATTATTCCAAGCAACGGAGATTCAAAGAAAGATGTTTATTTAGCCTTAAGAGCAGTAGATGACTCCCCTAGCCCAACTCGATATTCTGAACTTTGTTCACCGGTAACATTTTTTGGGCTTTACACTAAAACTCCGGTCAAACCAAACACGCCTGGTGGCCCTGCCTTTTCAACAAGACCTGATACATTTGGTAAGTGTACATATACATTTAACATTGAAATTGGTCAAACCCCTCCTTTTTCAATTGCAGTTTATAGATCATTTGATACGGCACTATTGAATGCCATCTATGCTCCGGAAACTGTAGAACAAATTCTAGATGATTTAGATAGTCTTAATCCGAATACGGGCACAATAAATCGCTTCAATGATCTTGCAAACGTAGTACTTTCGACATGGCCAGGCTGGGAAGGTGCATGGAAAAAATATGATGGATATCGTTTTCCGGAAGCAGATTTAGATGGATTACTCACAGGTAGTGAAACAATACCTGAGAAGGAAGCTAAACTCAAAGCGGCAATTCAAAAAGCCTTCATCCCGATACTTGAGCAGCCCATGATTTATGATTTCATGGAAATAGGAACAAATACATCATCTAAAGCTCCTAAAATCAGAGATCGTAATGGACAATTATTAAATCAAGGAGATCCTGAGTTTGATCCATTCCCTATGGTAAGAAAGTATACTTCTCCTGTCAATGGAAAAGATTATTTGAGATTTACTGATTATCAATTAGAAGGTGCATCACAAAACTTATACTTCTATTATGCAGTAGAAGTAACACGCGAGCTCAGAATGAGCGAACCAAGTGGAGTTTTGGGACCAGTGCGGATAATTAATGCTTTCCCAGCAGAATCTCCATACATAGGAAAAGTTGAAACTGTACTTGCAAATCAAGTACTAGAGACTAGTGCAGGGGTAAGATTTAAAGTGAACCCTTATCTCCCAGATGAAAATGTCAAAGCACTTAGAATTTATCGGACCACCGATGAAAACCTCGCAACATCTGTTAGATTAATGGACGAGGCAGGAACGATTACTATTGAAAACGACATTTTAGATGATTTTTCAGAACTCAGCTATCCACCTTTTAACCAAGACATCTTCTATAGAGTAGTAGCATTAAGAGAAATTTTAAATGAACGAGATGAATTGGAATACATTCCATCCAAACCTTCGGATGTTATAAAAGCTAGAGTTGTTGATAATATTAACCCTGAACCACCTGAAATTAATGCTAATATTGGTTCAACTAGTTCATCCCCTGATAAACTCTTAAATATAGACCTGAGTTGGTCTGAGACCTGCTACCAAGGAAAATACTATCTATACAAAATGACGGATGCCGGGCAATGGCAACTAGTAGATAGTTTTAACTATAACGATCCATTAAATTATAACTACACTGAACTCTTGAAAGAAGATTCAAACGGAGATACTATATATCATAGATTTAAAGTAGACGTAGAAAATACGGGAGGTTTACTAAATCTGGAGAACGATATCTTAACCTTATAATTTAATGTCATGTCAATCAAGTTTACCACGAATCAGATCTTTCATAAGAAAGGTCAGGTTGAGTTTTTAAAAATTGGCGAAAAAGCCAATGAACTGTCTTTAAACGATGAAGTTTTCGCTCTTTCCAAATACAGGAAAGTTGAGGATCTTTGGGGTACGTTAGGATGGAAAGATGAGAAGAAAAAGAGATTCGGAGGTGATGTTGAATTTTCAAAGAGAGGTAACAAAAGACATAGAGGGGTAACAGCAGAAATAGCTCAGAATCTGGCAGACTTGAATGTAGAGCTTGATGGTCCAAAGGATATCTTAGAACGATTTATTACGTTGAACACATTAGACTTTGGTGATACACCTGAGAAGTTTGATTCCATCGATCAACTGATGTTACGGTTTAATTTATTTCTAAATAAGGATGAAGGAGCACTGGTGTACCTGCAGCACCACCCTAAAGGCAAATTCAATTCAAAACAAGCAGAAGTTCAACTCATCACACCAGAACCTGTTGACGAGAATGGAAGTCAAGATCGGTTTACTTTAACCTACTATTTTCCTTATTTTCTAGATAAGACTTTGAAGGTTGTGGATGGTGTGTTACAATGTGACAATGAGAAGCTTGAAGGCGTGGCAACGGTCTTAAAGATCCTTACTTTCAAAAGACAAGAAAGTGATCTAAAATCATTCTTAAAGAAAGCTTTCAGTAAGTTTAATAAAAAAGCGGATAAGAAGGACTGGGTTGACCGTAAGCTTCACAAAATTGGACTTTCGAAATATGACCTCTTGATGTTCACCCCGAACAAGAATAAAGACAAGGGTGGGACTTTTAAATCAATAGCAGACTCTCCTAGTCAATCCCTAAATCCAAACAAGAGCACTCTCCTACTGCTTCACGGAACTTTCTCAGACACGGCAAAGTCTTTTAAAGAGTTCTACCATATTTATGATAATGATCAGAGCTACCTACAACACCTACTTAGCTCAGGGAAGTACGAGCAAGTAGTTGCATTTGATCATCCTACTGCCTCACATTCACCTTTGGAAAACACAATATATCTATATGATATACTTGGTGATTTCAATTTTAATAAACCAGTTGACGTAATAACTACTAGCAGAGGAGCTCTGGTTGGAGCAGAAATCTGTGCCTATGACAAGATGGCTTCAAAGTTGAAGGTGAGAAAAATGCTCATGTTTTCACCTGCATTTGGTTGTGACTTCCTCACTACTGCCAAGAACATTGATCTCTTTTTGTCAATCTCAAAGAAATATGCCTCCGGTTCGGGCTGGGCTTTTGCTCTAGCATTGGCTCAATTTTCAGTTGACAGGTTTAGGAATCAACCGGGACTAGAAGCAATGAGGACAAACTCTCCTGACCTTATAAAGATATTAAACTCACAACCGAACCACCCAATGCAATATCGAGCAATGGTCGGAGATTGGAAAGGTTTTTTAACCTCGCCTAAAATTCTAATCCCTCTAATGGGGTCAATAGATGCAATGTTGTGGCTAATTTTCAGAAGCCCTCATGATTGGGTGATTGGAACGCCAGAGCAAAGGCTCAAGTTACTTGGAAGCAATGCTATTGCAGATGCTGACTTCAACTATCATACAATGCATTGTAGATATTTTGAACATAGGTACTCAAAAACAAGTAAGTCGGTTTATCTAGAAACCTGGAACGAGATCAACCAATACTTCCATAATTAAGCAAACCAATTATTTAATATTATGAAGACATTTAATCTAGGATTAACAATGGCTGGAGCGGTCTCAGCTGGCAGTTATACTGGAGGAGTTTTAGACTACCTTTTTGAAGTTCTGCATAAATGGGAGCTTGCGAAAGAAGGTAAATTGGAGGGAATTGATTTTAGTGATGTTCCTCATCATGATGTTGTAATTGATGTCATGGGTGGTACTTCCGCAGGTGGTATGGCCACAATTATGGCGGCATATTATGCAATTAAAAATGAAGTAAATCCCATCAAAGACACTGACGCTGGTAAAATTGGCGGTCATAGAGATAACATTTTTTATGATAGCTGGGTAAATATGTTGGATGATGACAAATCCACCACTCTAGAAAAAGCACTATTGACAGATGATCTAACTCGATATGAAGCTATACGATCACTTTTAAATTCAGACTTCATTGATGGCATAGCAGACCGAGCTCTTAGCGAAATAAACAGTGATAGAAATCCAACTGAAAAACTACCTAAATATATATCCTCGGACCTAGAGATGTTGATAGCTCATGCAATGTTACGAGGTATTCCATTGAAGGTTGCTTTTTCCAAAAACTCAACCTTGTCTGATCCTCCGGTCCATACTTCATATGAACATTTCTTGATGTCGCATTTTAAATTGAACCATGGTAATGCTTGTGATCCCAAAAGGTATATGTGGCTTAACCCATACGATGAGAAATCCAGAAAACAATTATTAGAAGCTGCTAAAGCAACTGGTGCATTCCCCTTCGGACTAATAAATAGAGAATTTGGAAGAGATCATTTCAATGAAGATTATCTAAAAACCTCGATCACAAGAATGCTAGAAGGAGATTTTAGCTTGGAGAATCCTGAGAGTGCTAACTATATCGATTGGAAAGACAGCCCCGTTCTGGATTATTTCTCCGGTTCAATAGATGGAGGTGCAATCAACAACGAACCATATGGTGAGGTCAAAAGTATCATGGAGCGACGCTGCGGTGGTGCAACTTTGTATGAAAATGAATTTGAATACCAGAAATATGGTATAGTAATGATTGATCCTTTTCCTGATTTCTATGAAACCGCTACCTCCTATGAATACCCAAAGAATATTTTTGGATTGACCCCTCAGGTAATAAAGACATTATGGAACCAATCAAAAGTGAAGCGAAGAGAAATGATTGATCAGTTCGATGACAATGAGTATCGAGGGCAAATCTATCCAAGAAAATATGATGTTCTAAATGATGGTAGACCACTTGACTATCCAATAGCTACAGGACACCTTAGCGGTTTTTCCGGGTTTCTAGATATTTCCTATCGCCATCATGACTTTTATCTCGGCAGGAACAATGCTAGAAATTTTGTAAGAGCATTTCTTAGCTTGCCGTATGACGAAACAAAAGGCGAGCAAGGTATTCATCCTATACATCGAAACTGGACTGATCAACAGCGTAAAAGATTCAAAATCACTTTTAATAATGGTAAATCATACTTACCTATCATTCCGGATATGAATATGCTGCTAAAGAATATAGATAGTAAGGCTGAAGCATCAACATATTCTATACCGGAACTTCCTACGATTTCTCCATCAAAAATTGACAATCTCGAAAATCCAACGATTGCAAGAATGAATAAGCTATTGGATTACTTCCCATTAGCATTAATATTACCAAAACCAAAAAAGAAGGGATTTCTCTTCTCATTATTCAATTCAATCGGCAATTGGTTAATTAACTTTTACAAGAGACGTCAAATAAGGAAAATGGTTAAATCAAATTTGAACAAACTTTCAGAGTTTTTGAAAGGACATGGTTTGATGGAATAATGGATAGAAAAGGATCTATGATATTATTACACTTTGCCTCTAATCCACGGGCTATTCTTTTTTGCACTGAATAGCTCCTGTATCAACTGAATTTAGAAAATCCCATTACTCTCATTACTATATTTGAAGTGAAAATATTATTGAGGCGTTAGCTTTCTCTTGCTGAATATCACCACATCAATTCAATCCCACAGAGAAGCATGCTTCACGCTACGGCGTGGACAGTGCTTATTGTGGGAAGCCTTGTGGTGAGGCAGCAGCAGTGGGCTACTGATCCACGCTTTTTTGTTTATAGCCCAACTTGTTGGTCAGTCAAGTTGAATTATTCCAACATGAAAACATCAGCATTTTTAGCATTACTCGTTTTTTATAATCACTCTACTTACTCTAACACAACTAATGATTTTCTGACACCCAATTTTGGAATAGAAGAAGTCTGGATAGGTGCCGACCAGTCAAAGGTCTTACAGTTCATTTCAGAAAAATGTGAATATGACCTAGTGAAAGAAATTGATATTGATTCTGTCCACTACTTCTGTTATGGGATTAAGTCAATGGGTAACACAAGGTTGATGGTCAACTTCGGAATGTCCTCCGGTAAATGTGTCAGGATAATGAAGTTCATTGATGCAGCGTTTTCACAGCTATACTTCGACCAATTAAAATCAATTGAATCAGTTAAGTTAAAATCCGGTACTTGGATGAATGAGAAATACTTATATGTAATAACTGAGACATCGGATGGCACTAGAGTAGAAATCTTAAAACATAATCTCAAAAGCAACTAATCTCGTCAATAATAATATAAATATGATACTTAATTTAAATGGTCCAATAGACCGTAAAACATACGCAATTAGAATCGGTATCACTGTAAGCATTTGGGCTCTTCTGATGGTTTCAATAGGTTATCATGATTCTTACCGTTTCTTATATATAATTCCGGCTTTCTACCTCTTTGTGGCGACGCTACAACGGTTACGAGCTGTAGGATTAAGTAGATGGTATATTTTGTTTTATTTCATACCGTTTGCAGGTATATTTCTTGTCATATGGACCTTGATACTAAAACAAGAGGTATCGTATGAGGAATATTTGGAGCAAAGGAATCAGAACGAGGAAGTTGATTGACATGTGCATTCCTGAGGATTAACTTCTTTCATCAAGCATACACCTATTATATCTTGTTTAATTCTCAACAAGATAACAAGACTTCAACCTCAATAGACTCGGTCTTTTTATATTTGGCTGCTTTGGTTTTGTATTCTTTTAGATACAAAATGCTTAGAACAAACTTAATATATTGCTCCACCAAATAGAATCAGATGAAAGTCTTTGTTAGTCATTCCATTGAAGACCAAAAGCTTCTTGCCCAAATAGACCAAATGCTAAGACCATTAGGGTTTCAGCTTCTCATAGCTGAACATGAGATTTCAACTTCCCATTCAATTACTCAAAAAATAATTAATATGATTGAAGCAGCTGAATTTGGCTTGATTTTGATGACGAAAAAAGCAATGTCCTCCGGATTTGTTAGGGAAGAGATTGGTTATATGACAGCCAAGAATATGCAAACTCTTGTTGTGGTTGAAAAAGGAAGTGAAAATAAAATTTCTGGATTCAAGTTTGGCCATGATTATGTTGTAATAGACGTAAAAAAACCTGATGGTGCCCTACATAAAGTAAAAGAGATTCTAGCCCGTGTTTGGGCGAACAGAAAGGAAACCCAACGCAAAACCAACCTTGCCATAGGAATTATTGCTGTGAGTCTACTTGTAATGGCTTCTGATTAAAGAAACTGAAACTAAATATGACATTAAAATCAATACTAGCTAAATACCAAGAACAATCCTTCCATAAACGTGATCAAGGAAATCGTTTTGAGCGCCTTATGCAGCGCTTTCTTCTTACCGACCCAAGATATGCCATTAAGTTTCAAAAAGTGTGGCTATGGACCGAATTTCCATTTCGTTCGGACCTCCAAGGATCGGATACTGGGATTGATATAATAGCTGAAGATAAAGAAGGTAAATTCTGGGCAATAAAATATAAACTCAATGGTGAAACTGCGACTATTAACAAAGCAGCAGTAGATAGCTTCCATTCAACTTCAGGACGATCGTTAAATGATGAAAATGATAATACAAAAAGATTGTGCTGAAGAAGGGGGTAATCCGCGATACATTTTGGATTTGCTTTTGAGCATTATCAATATGAGTGTTCAGACGTTGGAGATTATGGAGGGGTTGCCGAAAATGAAACTTGAAATGTAATAAGTTATTGAATATGGTATATCACGATCCTATACGACAGTTAAAATATTTACGACAAACACTTTCGCAAAACAAAAAACCACTTGGTTTTTTTCTTGCAGCAGGCTGCCCTTTGGCTGTTAAAATGCCAGCAGGCAAGTTTCCTCTAATTCCTGACATTGCAGGACTGACAAAATTTGTAAGTGATGAATTAAAAGGAAAGGGAGCAAAAAAGACCAACTACGATTTGCTAATAAAAGAACTTTTCAAAACAGGAAATAAAAACCCTAACATTGAAGATATTTTAAGTTTTGTTCGTGGCTTAAAGCAAGTTTCACTTGGGGCAAAGGATGTTCGAGGATTCAAAGAATCGGACTTGATAGATTTGGAGAAAGACATCTGCAAAAAAATAGTAGAGAAAACAAATGTTTCTCTACCTGATAAAGGTACCCCATATCATCAGTTGGCACAATGGATCCAGCTTATTGACAGAGGAGATTCACCTATTGAGTGTTTTACAACTAATTACGACTTGCTTGCGGAGCAGGCATTTGAAGAAACAGGTGTAGCATATTTTGATGGCTTTGTTGGAGCAAGGCAACCGTTCTTTGATTTAAGGGCAATAGAAGATTCTTTGATACCAAAACATTGGACACGACTTTGGAAAGTTCACGGTTCGATAAACTGGTATTTTAATTCAAACCATGAAATATATAGGTCTACAGAAATAAAGGGAGACAATTCCTGCATTATTGACCCTTCACATTTGAAGTATGATCAAAGTAGGAAAATGCCATATTTGGCCTTGATAGACCGATTGAATTCATTTCTTCGTCAACCTTCTTCATTACTAATTACAAATGGATATTCCTTCGGGGATACTCATTTGAACGATACAATAGTAAACGCATTAAAAGCGAATCCAACTGCAATGGTTATTGCATTATTGCACGATAAATACTCAAGTAAATATGAAAAAGCATTTACTTATGCCAAAAGTCGTTTCAATTTGAGCGCATGGACTTTTGACGAAGCAGTAATAGGTGGGCAACAGGGAAAATGGAAGGTAATAAGGCAAGAAGGATTAGAGGATGAAAATTTGGGAGAAGCTATAGTTACAATTCCTGAAACAATAAAAGATGCTAAAGGGAATGATGAGACAATTTATCATCATCAATTAGAACTTGGAAATTTCGCTAAGTTGGGAGATTTTCTTCAAGCTCTAATTGGAGAAAGCCAATTTAAAATAGAAAAAGAGGATGATTCAAAATAAGTCAACATACTTGGGCACAATTCAAGATGTTAATGGAACAACAGTTGGTGTGACCCTTTCCAACGAATCATTGTCTGGATTGACATATGTTGATGGAGAAGGTTATCGTATCGGACAGATTGGAAGCTTTGTAAAAATTCCAATCGGTTACATTGATCTATTCGGAGTCGTTACCCAAGTTGGTGCAAGTGCTGTTCCAGAGAATAAGTCAATAAATCAACCTTACGGTAATCGTTGGTTGACGATACAACTTATTGGGGAAGGGCAGCGAACTGGAAAATTTGAAAGAGGTATTTCTCAATACCCAACAATAGGAGATGAAGTTCATTTGGTTTCAGAAAATGATTTACGAAAAATATACGGGCAGCCAAGTAGACCTTATTTCGTAAAAGTCGGACATATAGCAGGGGCAGAATCTATTTCGGCTTTGGTTGATGTCAATAAGCTTGTTACCAGACATAGTGCAGTTGTTGGAACAACTGGTGCAGGTAAGTCAACTACAGTAGCAGGAATAATCTCCGCATTATCCGATTCAAATAACTATCCTTCATCACGAATAATAATTCTTGACATTCATGGAGAATATGGGCAAGCATTCAAGGGCAAAGCCAATATTTTCAGAGTTAATGCCAATGTAAAATCAGGAGAAAATGAGTTGTATTTACCTTTTTGGGCATTAAACTTTGAGGAGTTATCGGAAATTAGTTTTGGCAGCTTTAATACAGATAAGGATAGGAATATTGTTCTTGAAAGGATTTTAGAAAAGAAGCGAGCATCAGTTGCCAAGTATAAATTAAAAGGAGTTACCAGTAACAACTTGAATGTTGACGCACCAATTCCATTTAGCTTAAACCACTTGTGGTATGAACTTTATACAGAAACATTGGGAAAATATTATGCTAAAAAACCGGGCAATCCAAAAGACAACATTGCCTATGAAACTGATTTAAAAGGTGTCGAGATAAAGGGTGATCCATTGAATGCAATACCTCCAATATTTAAGAAAATTAATACCAATTCAGCAAATGGACAGATTGTAAATTACTTGCCTGATACTTTGAATATAGGCCAACAATTACAAGCATTAGGTGCTAAACTGAGAGTTCCTCGTTATGATTTTATTTTCAAACCGGGGGATTGGCTTCCTAAAGAAGATGGTCAAATAACCAAGGACTTGGATAAGCTTTTTCAAAGTTGGGTTGGAAGTGATAAGCCCATTACAATTCTTGATTTATCTGGGGTCCCAATAGACATTCTAAATACAATCGTGGGTATAGTATTAAGAATAATGTATGAGGGAATGTTTTGGGCTAGACGTTTGTCGCAAGGTGGCAGGGAAAGACCTCTTTTAATTGTCATGGAAGAGGCTCACAACTATCTAAATGATAATTTTAAGGGTCTTGCTTCAACTGTTGTACAGCGAATAGTGAAAGAAGGAAGAAAGTATGGTATTGGTGCAATGATTGTAAGCCAAAGACCTTCTGAAATAAACTCAACAATACTTTCACAGTGTGGAACATTTTTCGCCATGCGTCTTGCAAATGCAACCGACAGAGGACATATAACGGCAGCACTACCTGACAATTTAGACGGCCTTACAAACATGCTTCCTATACTAAGAACTGGAGAGGCAATAATTGTTGGTGAAGCTGTAAAGCTCCCAATGAGAACTTTAATTGAAGTACCTCCTAAAGATAAAAGACCAGATAGTCAAGACCCTACAATATACAGTGAAGAACAAGGGGAAAAATCTCAACAGCCAGGCGGATGGGGAATTCCGATGGAACCAAATCCAAACTTTGAAGAATTTGTAGAGGTTTGGAGAGGTCAAAATCCTTTACCGTCTCGAGTGTTTACAAAAGAGAAGGGAGTTATTAAATCAAAATCAAAACAGAAATAGATTATGGAAAGAATAGCAGTAGATTCATCAAACATATCTTCGATTGGTTACGATGAAGAATCCACCACACTTGAAATTGAATTTCACAACGGTGCAGTTTACCAATATTTTGATGTTCCTTTTTCCATATATGACGACTTAATGGGAGCTGATTCTCATGGAAAATACTTAGCACAAAACATCAAAGGGAAATACAGATTTGTAAGGGTATAACAACAAAAGCTATTATAAAATGAGTAACCAAAACCAAATAAAATGCCCTAACTGCGGAACATCCATTGATGTTCAGGGCATTCTTGCTCACCAATTGGAAGATGAAATCAAACAAAAATATCAATCTCAACTGGCTGCAGAGAAAAAGAAGTTTGAGCAAGATCAACAGCAATTGGTTAAGGCCAAGCAGGAGTTCGAGGCAAGTAAACGTCATCAAGACGAAGTATTCCAGGAACGAATTAATTCGAAACTAAAGGAAGAACGGAAACGCATCGAGGAGAAACTTAAATCTAAGTTAACAGAAGAACAATCAGAGCAATTTCAAGCTTTGCAAAAGGAGTTGAATGAGAAATCGGAACAAATAAAAGAACTCAACCGGACAAAGGCTGAAATTGAAACTCTTAAAAGGGAAAAATCAGAACTGAAGGAATCCTTAGAAGCAGAAGCTCAAAAGAAGCTCAATGAAATACTTAGTCAGGAAAAAGAAAGGATTCGAAAAGCGGAAGAAGATAAAAATGAATTGAAATTTAAAGAGCTTCAGAAGCAACTTGAAGATCAAAAGAAACTTACGGAAGAAATGAAACGTAAACAGGAACAAGGTTCCATGCAGCTTCAGGGAGAGGTCCAAGAACTCGCCATTGAAGAATGGCTTATGGCGCAATTTCCATTAGATACCATTGAGGAAATAAAGAAAGGAGCAAGAGGAGGAGATTGCATTCAAATGGTGAATACTCGAACTCGTCAAAACTGTGGTAAGATTTATTATGAGAGTAAAAGAACCAAAGATTTTCATAGTGGTTGGATAGAGAAATTTAAAGCCGATATGCGAGAGAAAGGGGCAGACGTTGGAGTCCTAGTTACTGAAGCTATGCCTGCTAGCTTTGATAGACTAGGGATTATGGATGGTGTCTGGGTGTGTAATTATGAAGAGTTTAAAGGACTTTGTGCGGTATTACGTGAGTCTGTCATTCAATTGAGTAATGCCATTAGTTCTCAAGAAAACAAAGGCGATAAAATGAATATGCTCTATGACTTTCTGACTAGTACCACCTTTCGTATGCAGGTAGAGGCAATAGTTGAAGGATTTTCATCTATGAAGACAGCTTTGGAAAGTGAAAAAAGGTCCATGCATCGCATTTGGAAGGAACGTGAAAAACAAATAGACAAAGTAATTACTAATACTATTGATATGTACGGTTCAATTAAAGGCATAGCCGGGAATGCTGTACAATCTGTTAAGGCTTTAGAATTGCCTAATGAGAATAAAAAGGATGCGTAAAAGCTTAAATATAGTTAATAAAGCTTTAAAATAATCCAGTATTATTAAAGAGAATGCCATCTATACCAACTCAACATGCATTAATTTTGAGTCATTCGGTTAACTTGCCAACCACATATAAAGTAAATAATGCAGACCTTTTAACTTACTGTGATAACACTAGTATTAGCGAAAATTGGTATTAACCAAAAGGTGCAGATTTGTCAATAAATACAAACCTTATCGATTGAGATATGCAAATAGACATTAAAGGAAAAATTAACGAAAAGAAACTTGCATATAGCAACACTCTCTTACCTCTTTATGAAGCAGTCGTAAATTCCATTCAGGCTATAGAGGAGGATAGTGCAACCTCTCCTGGGATCATAGAAATTGACCTAATCCGCTCCAACCAAAAAGGCATGACGTTAGACGGGCAAGAGTCGTTGCCAGACATCATTGACTTTGTTGTTAAAGACAACGGAATAGGATTCAATGAGGCAAATTATG
Source organism: bacterium (assembly GCA_018223105.1). GTDB lineage: Bacteria > Bacteroidota > Bacteroidia > NS11-12g > UBA9320 > JAAEYY01. The sequence goes on from JAAEYY010000016.1 coordinate 18,322, forward strand.
ATTCTTTCAATCATGCTCATTCAACGTATAAAAAAGCTGGTAAAGGAATTGGTCGATTTACTTGGTTGAGAGCATTTCAACGTGCAGAAATAGAAAGTGTGTTCAAGCAGAACGGTGTATGGAATTTTCGAAAATTCCAATTTGAACCAACTAAAAAAGGAATTGAAAAACATAGCATTCAACAAGTTGACAGGCCCGCAGATCGAACAACGGTAGTAAGACTCAAAGGATTAAAGGAAGATTACCGTAAATGGTGTAATAGTAAAGCTGAAGATATTGCCCTAAAGATTATTGAGCATACCTTTATTTACTTTCTAGGTGAAGAATGCCCTAGGATCCTGTTAAAAGATCAGGGCAAGCAATTTGTTGTAAACGATCTCTTCAAGACATTTACAAATGGCCAAGTCAATCAGAAGCCTTTGAAAATCAGAGAGAATGAATTTCAGTTGAATATTGTAAAACTATATAGCAGTAAAGTTGACAATAAAATCCATTACTGCGCAAATACAAGGGAAGTGTTCTCAGACAAATTGTCACTTGAGATCCCGGAACTTGATAATTTTTTAACTGACATGGATGGGAAGCCATTTTCAATCGCAGTTTATGTAGAAGGAGACTATTTGAATGACCAAGTAAATGAGGAACGGACTACCATTAACTTTAGCAAAGGTGAAATTGACTACCCTAAAGAAACATCTCAAGATGAATTAAGGTCTGCCATAACTGAAATTGTACAATCAGAGTTTCAAACTCAAATTCAAAAGCTATCGGAGCATCGGCTTTCAAAGGTTAGAGAATTTGTTTCACAACACCCAAGATATAAGCAACTACTTAAATACAAACCTGAACAACTCAGGAAGGTACCTTCGACTTTATCAGAAGAGAAAATGGAACTTGAGCTGTTTAAGATCCAACAAGAACTTGAGTTAGAAGTAAAAAAGGAAACCAAGCACGTGCTTCAATTTATTGATGATAAAGATGATAAGGAAGAGTTTATTCAAAGTCATAGAGATTTGTATTCAAAAATTATTGAAGTTGGAAATTCTAAACTCTCTGAGTACGTCATTCACAGGAAGTTAGTATTGGATTTATTTGAAAAACTCTTAAAAAGAAAAGCAACAGAACGAGCAGTCCATAATTTAGTATTTCCATTACAAGTGCTTTCAGATGAAATTGGATTTGAAGATCATAATCTATGGATGTTGGATGAAAAGCTATCGTATCATAAATATTTAGCCTCAGACAAATCTTTCAAGAAAATTACAGAGATAACTTCTGAATCAAAGGATAGACCTGATATAATTATTTTCAACAGGCCCTTTGTATTTGCAAATGACAGCAAACCTTATAAGTCAATTGTCCTAATTGAGTTCAAGCGGCCAATGAGGGACGATTATACTGATAAAGAAAACCCCATTACCCAAATCAATAGATATGCTAGAGAAATTATTGAAGGTGAGGCTAAAGACAAGGATGAAAGGGAATTTGACCTAAACGATAATACTCCTATTTATGCATATATTGTTTGCGACTTAACTAAAAAACTGAGATCCTTCGCAAAAGACTCTGGATATAAGCTTCTGCCAAGTGGAGATGGGTACTTTTCATTCAATGACAATTACAACATGTATATTGAAATACTAAGCTTTGACAAAGTCTTGAATGATTCTAAGGAAAGAAATAGAGTTCTATTTGAAAAGTTGAACTTGAGTTAGTATTCTATTCACTTTATAAAGAAAACAACTATAATTTCTATGCAAATTCTATGCAAATAAAAAAGCCCCTTCTTTCCAGAAGAGGCTTAAGTGATTGATTATCAGTGTCGGGGTGGCAGGATTCGAACCTGCGACCTCCTGCTCCCAAAGCAGGCGCGATAACCGGGCTACGCTACACCCCGTGAAGTTTACTAATATGGTTATCTATTTTTAAAGATAACCGGGCGGAGTTTATCTGGCTAGAATCAGCTAGACTACACCCCGTTTATCAGTTTGAGTGCGGAGAGCAAGTACTGTTCGTCCTCACTTTTCACTCTCGCTCTGAATCGTGACTCCCCTAACGATTTATTTCATAAATGTTCGGGTTTCACTTCAGGACTTCCGCCAGTCGGCGGATAAACCTGCCTGCCGGTAGGCAAGGCTTCTCGTCCTTCAGTCGCACTTCGTGACTCCTTCAGGACTCGAACCTGAAACCTGCTGCTTAGAAGGCAGCTGCTCTATCCAGTTGAGCTAAGGAGCCAATTTTCTTAAATTCCAAATATCAAGCACCAAATTCCAGGAAATATCCAAAGTTCAATACTTAATATTCAAGTCTGCCGAAGCAGTGTATGTTAAAGAACAATTCCTACTATCTATCACTTAAGCGATATCCAGTAACCTCCGTCCGCCGAAACCGTTAACAAACGGTGTAGGTGGAAGCTAAGGCTTGTCCGAACCTTCGACCGGAGGAAGAAGTGTTTGGAAGCCAAACTTATAAAATTTCAAATATCAAATTACAAACCTGTCAGCCCACTGGCTGATTCCAGGAAAGATCCAAAATTCAATAATTCAATATTCAAACCTGCCGAAGCAGTATATGTTAAAGAACATTTCCTACTATCTACCACTAAAGCGATATCCAGTAACCTTCGTCCGCCGAAACCGTTAACAAACGGTGTAGGTGGAAGCTAAGGCACGTCCAAACCTTCGACCGGAGGAAGAAGCGTTTGGAAAGCAGTTTTTGTTCTATTTCTTCAATAAATCATACCGCTGGTGCGGAAACGTAATCTGCGGTGAGGGCGGGATTCGAACCCGCGGTACCCTCTCGAGTACGGCAGTTTAGCAAACTACTGGTTTAAGCCACTCACCCACCTCACCGTAAATGAGGCGCAAAAATAATTAAATATTCAAACTATGAAACCGAAATTTCATCAAATTTTAACTAAAAATTAGTGAATAATTTTTACCTCACCATCTTACTAAATCCAAATAAATATTATAACGTTGAAAACTGTATGGCGAATAAGCAAAACATAGATTTTGTCTTCCGAAATATGAAGATATATGGGTCCACCGAATGGCTCGCGGACAATAAAAAGAAATACCGCACCATATTCGATAAAAGTGAATGCACCTATATCTATTGCGAATTCTCCTTTTTTAACCTCCATTTCAAGAAAAAAGATTGGGATCTTAAACTAAACTTGGTCTGCACAGACCAAAACAACAATGAAATTTGCAACCTTAACTGCGATCGAAAAATTTCACTTAATCATAACCTCATCTTCGTTCGTGAAGGTTGGGGAACCCAAAATGAAGGTTCATACTGGAAAGCAGGTACCTATAAATGGGAGGCCTATATCGATGGCGACCTTATCGCGGAGCGAAACTTCTACATACAAGATATTGGAAAGGTTACCGAAGAGGCCAATCCCTACTTCGATATAAAAGCGGTAAAGTTTTATGAGGGTCCGTTTGACAATGTCAAAGAAAACAACCGAAAATACTTTGAACAATTCGCAGAACAAGATACACGCTACATTTGGGCTGAAATCACGGGAACGAACAAGGTGAAAGAAATGAGCTTTTGGAGTTGTGAGTTTGTATTTAACTTCATGACCGAAAGTAACCTCCTGAAAGGTTCTGTGGCCAAACTGGTCTTTGTTTATGAGCAAGACGATAACTTCACGGTAACCGTAGGTTGGGGCGCGGACAAGCCCGGTAGCTGGTCGAAAGGAATCTATTATCTCGATATCCTCTTTATGGATCAACTGATTCTTCGAGAAGATTTCGCGATTGGAAACGATTTTGTAGAATACCTTATTAAAGACGAGCCGAAAAAACTGGAACTCGTTTCACCCAAAAAGGCGAGATCGAAATCTAAAGCAACTGCTGATATTGGAGATACTCTGAGCGAACTCGACGAACTCGTTGGTTTACAAAGTGTAAAAGATAGAATTAAAGAATATGCCAATTTCCTTGAGTTCATCTCACTTCGAAAGGAAAAGGGCATGGAGGAAGATGATCAAATTAACCTCCACGCTATATTTAAAGGGAATCCGGGTACCGGTAAAACTACTGTGGCTCGTAAACTGGGTAAGATCTACAAGCAATTAGGCCTTTTAAGCAAAGGTCATGTCCACGAGGTTGATAGAGCAGATCTGGTAGCAGAGTTTATCGGTCAGACCGCACCAAAAACCAAAGCAGCTATTAAAAAAGCAGCCGGTGGTATTCTGTTTATTGATGAAGCATATTCCCTTGCTAGAAAAGACGACGATGCCAAAGACTTCGGTAAAGAAGCGATAGAGATATTATTGAAAGAACTCTCTGATGGTGAGGATATTGCCATTATCGCCGCAGGCTATCCGGATGAGATGGATACCTTCCTGGAGTCGAACCCGGGACTTAAATCGCGGTTCCGAATGCTATATGATTTCCCGGATTACATCCCGCAGGAACTCATGGAAATTGCCTTGAGAAACACCAAGAAAAAAGGAATTGAATTCCAGAAAGATGCTCAAGAGGCTTTTTATAAAAAGGTAGTTGAAGCTTATAGAAATAGAGATAAGTTCTTTGGAAATGCAAGACTTGTTGTTTCCCTTATCGAAGAATGTAAACTCAATCTCGGTATTAGAGTGATGAGTGCTGAAGATCCTTCGAGTTTGTCGGTAGAAGAGCTTTCACAGATTACCTTGGAAGATGTAGAGAAGCTTTCAATCAATATTAAATCTGAACGTCCGGATATCCCTATCGACGAAGAACTGCTTACTGAGTCATTAAACAAACTCAATGGCATGATTGGTATTGATAAGGTGAAGGAAGAGATTCAAAACCTCGTAAAACTAGTTCGTTATTACCGCGAGACTGAACAGGATGTTCAGAATAATTTTAGTCTTCACGCTGTGTTTACCGGTAATCCGGGGACAGGTAAGACCACCGTGGCTCGTATTTTAGCTCAGATCTATAAAGCGCTTGGAATTCTTGAAAAAGGAAATCTTATTGAATGTGATCGTCAATCTCTTGTAGGTGGATATGTGGGTCAGACTGCCATAAAAACCGGCGAGATAATAGATAAAGCCATGGGTGGAGTGCTCTTTATTGATGAGGCATACTCTCTCACCGAAGGTGGAAACTCAGACTACGGCAAAGAAGCCATTGAAATCATCCTTAAGAGAATGGAAGATTTCCGCGGGAAATTCATTGTGATCGCTGCAGGTTATACCGACAATATGAAGCAGTTCTTGGAGTCTAACCCGGGTCTTAAATCCAGGTTTGATAAGATCTTTGAATTCGAAGATTTCGATTCACCAATGTTGCTTGAAATCGCTGAAAATCAGTTTAAAGAGTTTGGTTTTAAACTAGATAAAAAAGCAAGCGATAAATTAAAAGCCATGCTCAAAGATTTACACGATTCTCGCGACAAATACTTTGGAAATGGTAGATCTGTGAGAAAAATCGTGGAAGAAGCAATTCGCAACCAGCATTTGCGCATGAGCGACCTTCCTTCAGAGAAAAGAACACCTAGAATGATCAAAACCATCAGCGTAAAAGACATTGAAGGAATTGACATTCGAGATAAATCGAAACCCGACATTTTACCCACACTGGGCTTTAGAAAGAGTAATTAAGCTTTAATTTGAAGCCAGTATTTTAGAATCTTGATTAACCTTATTTTACTTATTGCTGTAGGATTCTTCGCCTTGGTCCTTATACTGTATTACTTGCTGATATTCACCAAATTAGCATCGTATAAACCTGCACCCGATTCAAACTGTCCACCTGTTTCAGTAATTATTGCAGCCAAAAATGAGCGAAAGAATCTCGAGGTATTTCTTCCCAAAATCTTAAATCAGGATTACCCTGAATTTGAGGTCATTGTTGTGAATGATGGCTCTTTCGACGGAACTTCAGATTTGCTCAAGGAAATGAAGTTGCAATACAGCAAACTGAGAACTGTAGATTTAAATCTTGAAGAGCAATACCAAAAAGGAAAGAAATTTGCCTTGACCATGGGGATTAAAGCGGCAAAGCACGAGCAATTGCTCTTTACCGATGCCGATTGTGATCCTGCTTCTGAGTTTTGGATTAAGCGTATGATGGAACGCGGAGATCGTCCGATAGTTTTAGGTTACGCTCCTCATAAAACAAAAAATACTCCTTTGGGAGCTATGGTGTTTTATGAAACTTTTCATACTGCCTTGCAGTATCTGAGCTATGCTTTGAAAGGTATGCCGTATATGGGGGTTGGTCGTAATCTCTCCTACCCCAAGACCCTTTTCTTTAAGAACAAAGGCTTCGCGAGTCATCAGCATTTATTGAGTGGTGATGATGACCTCTTTATTCAAGAGGTAGCGACCCAAGATAATGTCGCGATTTGTATTGAACCTGAGAGCTTTATGCAGTCTGCAGCTTCTAAGGGATTTGGAGCTTGGGTTCGTCAAAAGCAGCGACATATTTCGACATCAGACTTATACAAATTCAAATACAAGTTCTTGCTTGGCTTTTACTCTTTCAGCCATGTGATGTTTTATACCACTCTGATTCTCAATATCTTCTTTAAAGAAAACTGGATCATTGCAGGTTCTATCCTTGGACTTAAATGGATTATACAGTGGATAGTATTTTACAAGCCAAGCAAAATGCTAAATGCAAAAACCATAGGATATCTTCTTCCCTTGTATGATCTTTATTATACCTTTATTCTATTGATCCTCGGGATTGTAAAACCCTTCTATAAAAACAAAACATGGAAATAGTGTTTGATCACTTTCCTGACTTGAGTGCAAAGCAAAAGGAAAGCTTTATTGAGATGGAAGCCTTGTACCGCGATTGGAATCAAAAGATCAATGTTATCAGCAGAAAGGATATTGATGAGTTTAGTGTTCGTCATGTCTTGCATTCTCTTGCTATCCATAAGATTACAGGAATAAAGGCACAGTCTGTAATGGACATAGGTACCGGCGGCGGCTTTCCGGGAATACCTTTGGCCCTGGTTTATCCCCATGTTGAATTCATCTTAGTTGATTCTATTGGCAAAAAGATAAAAGTGGTGAAAGAGGTTGCTGCAGCTTTAAACCTCAAAAACGTTACAGCTGTTAATGATCGAGTTGAAAACATTAAGAAACCGGTAGACCTTATTGTTTCAAGAGCGGTTGCTCCTGCAATTAAGCTTATCCATTATTCAAGGAAGAGCCTTAAAAAAGGAGGTGAACATTTATTGCTAAAAGGTGGCGATCTCACTTCTGAACGAGATGAGGTCTGGTCTGAATTCCTTCAAACCAATTGGAAAGAATATCCGCTAAAAGATTACTTCAATCAAGAATTCTTCGAAACCAAAAAGCTAATACAGCTGAGTAATATTAAGGCTTAAAGTGAATTTTCTCTACTTCCTCTCCTACTTTAAGGTTGAGTACGGTCTCAGATCCTAATTCAGTAAGATCAAAACACAATTCAGTAGTGAAATATGCTTCGCACATTTGCGGAGTAAAACTTAGTATTGCGGCATTCTGCGGTGGCATCGACTTCATCTGAGCTTTAGAAATATTGAGTTGAAAGTTTCGATTCAAATCGCATCCACTCACCCCTATTTTCAGATACAACTTATTTCCTTCAAACCTATGCGACATCAAGGTGAAATCTTGAGTTTCCATAGTTCCCAAGTCTGTGCCATATACAAAAGGCTTACAAGGCGTTTCAAGGACTTCTAGGCAAGTGATGTTCACAATTTCACCGGACATGCAGATGCTGGCCATATCTTCAGCAGGTTCATAAGCTAAACTAATTTTACTTCCTGCAGCAGGAACTGCAAAATCCCCCCAAATAGGTTCAACAGTTCTACCATCTTCTAAATCAATCATGATTCCACAACCATCAAGACCGGTTTTATCTACAACAGTGCCCTGAGTATCGCAAACAATTTCTGTAGCTTCCTCTGTTGTTTCAGTTGTTTCTGTGATGTCTTCATTGCATTTGCCGGCTGTAGCAATAACAAAGACAAATAATAGTAGTGTGTTGATTCCTTTCATATTAGTTTATACTTATTGGTTGCAATAAGGTAAATTCAAATCCGTATTTTTTTGCATAAAGATTAAAATTTTCCCGGCTGTAGCTGTCACTTTCTACAAATTCACTGTATTTCTGAGATTTAAGTGATTTGTAATCTGCATAGCTAGAGTCTCTGTATGCTGTAAATATAGTTTTAAAGTCTTTTTTTAATAATGCTTCGTACTCTTTGTACAACTGGTTTGAACTTGCTAAAATCAGGGAGTCATTTGCAGTTAAAGGTTCTAACTGATGATCTTGATCTTTAGCTCTTTCGGTGTGCTCAATTACCGGAAAGACCTTTTTCGCAAAGTATGCAGTATCAGAAAACAATGCACTGTCCATTAGTAATTCTTCAATCACATAACGAAGCTCTTGTTGATTTTTAACCACCTTACTCAAGTCGAGATTAGGATGATTTTGAGTATTATCAGGTGTAGAATTACAGGCAAAAAAACTAGCGCAAAACGTGCACAGTGCCAGTACGGGTGTAAGGTTTATCTTCAAAATCGGTATAGGTAATTACATAAACGTAGGTGCCTTGTTGTACCGGATTTCCTCGGTAAATGGCATCCCAATTTTCGTCAATATTATCGGATTCAAATAACTTTTCACCCCATCGATTATAAATCTCTATGTGATATTCCTTGATGGCGAGTCCCACAACACCAAGTTGATCATTTAGATCATCATCATTTGGCGTAAATGCATTTGGAACATAAACCGATGGATCGAAAGTAAAACAAATCTCATTACTCCAACTTACTGTATTCTCACCGGCTTCCTCTGTCGCGAAAACACGGTAGCACTGACGGTAAACGTTTATATCGTTCTCAACTAAGATGTTACCTTCCGGTTGTACCCCTGTTTGAACCGCGTAATACGGACCATCATTGGTGCTTTCATAAAGCTCATAATACCGTACGCCATTATCCCAACCTTCATAATCGAAGAAGGTAATGTTAATATCCAATTGCTCATCGAGTGAACCAATAAGTAAAATATTGGTGTGCTCTTCAGAACTCACCAAGTTTCCGCATTTGTTGAGCGCAATTACGCGATACTCAAATGCATCGAGATCGGTATTAATTCCTTGTTCTGTATATTCAAATACATTACCCGGTAATTCTATTACATCTTGCCAGATGGTCTCTCCTTTTACGCGCTTCTGAATTGTAAAGCCCGAAGAAGTGCTGAGTTCTGTTAACTGCCAGTTGATATACATTCTATTGTCTGGTGTACCAACACTAATTACTCGCATATCGATAGCCAAACGATCTATTTCCACATCCAGTTCTAATGTATCTCCTGAACAACCCTTATCTGTAGTCTCAACAACTCTAACTTTCCCGAATGGAACTGTAGGCTCCCAGTCTACGGTAATTGTATTTGTTCCTTGCCCTGTAAATGTTCTTTCGCCATTTACGAACCAGGTATACGTGGATGTTGGAAAACCTGTAACACTATATACATTACTTAAAGCATTTTCAGGACACACTATTGTAGGTCCCACAATATCAGTGGTTACAGGAGCGGGATTCACAAGTATTGTAGTGTCGATTGTGAGGTTTTCACATCCGGCATCCGTTGTTTCTTTCACGGAAATAGTAAAAGTTCCACTTTCTGACCAGTACACGGTAATTGAGTTTGTTCCTTGGCCCGTATAACTATTTGCACCGCCTACGGTCCACTCAAAAGTAGAATTAGCAAAGCCATTTATTGTGTAAGTCGCACTGTCTGAATATTGACAAAGTTCAACTGGTCCAAGTATCTCGTCTGCAGTAGGTTTTGGGTTAATGGTCACATCCATTGTAAATACAGGACTTAAACAAACCCTGTTATTTACTAAATCATATGCTTTTTGTTGAATACCTACGCTACCCTGCCCTGGTGCTCCCCAATCCACGGTAATTTCAAAGGTTGAGTCTCCGGAAGTTTGAGTTCCTCCGTTCACATTCCATAGATAGGTAGCTCCATTTACATCATCTGAAAAGTATCGAACATTGAGCTCGTCTTCACAAACCTCATCAGGACCAAAAATAGGCACAGCATCCAGCTGATAGGTTTTCTCAATAACTATAGTTGCATTGCCGGTGCAACCGTGTCTGTCAGTTTCAAAAACGGTAACAGAACCCGGTCCAACATTACCCCAATCAATTTCTATTTCATTTGTTCCATCTCCGGAGGAAATAGTACCGCCACTAACGGTCCAGTTATAATTAGATCCTGAATTATTTTGTGTGAGATAAATCACATCTTGAGCATTTGGACAAACCGTTAAAGGCCCTGTAATGCTAGGAAGTGGGTTACTTACATAAACCTCTTTAATCGCAGTATCACTGGTACAACCTATATCGTTCGTCTCTGTTACAAAAACAGTAAAGCCGGTATTGTTATATGTACCAATTTCAATTTCATTTTGATTTTCACTACCAATAGTTCCACCGTTTAACCACCAATCATAGGTATTGCCATTATTGAGATCCACAGAATAATCTAAGTTCATCTCATTAATACAAACCGTATCTTTTCCTTGTATTTCCGGAGTTTCGGGGCTTTCTGATATCGTGATATTCACGGTAGTAGTGTCTCCTCTACATCCGTGCTCCGAGATTTCGGTCATTGAGACTGAGCCTGAAGCAGCTCCATCCCATCGCACTTGCACATCTTCTTCATCATTAGGTCCTATGATGGTTCCATTTTGAACGGTCCACTCATATGTTGAATTAGGCTGACCACCAACTGCGGAATAGGTATAGGTGTTATATCTACACGCTCTGGGGTCGTAATCTATTTCGTCTGCACCCACAAATGGTGTAACCGTGATGAGAATATCAATGGTATTGAATTTTGGCGGACAACCATCATCTTCAGCCTGAACCGTTACGATATAAGGTTCGTCTCTAAAATGGTCGCAATCGGTATCCCAGCAGAATTCACCTGTAGCTGTTGGACTCCCGTTATCCGGATTAAAAGTAGCCCGAGTTCCGGTAAAGCCATTGGTTCCATCCAGCATAATACCTTCAGCTGTAAGCTTTACGAAGTCATCATCGGGATCTGTAGCACTGATATCAAAACATAAGGTTGAACCTGCTTCAATGGTAAATTCATCCCCATCTAAGGCCTTCACTATTGGTCTTTCATTGGGTGGACAATTCAAAACCAAAATCTGCAAATCGAGTCTAACCCGACTAATGGTATCTCCATCCCGCACTTCGGCTACCTCAATAGCAACGACATAAGAACCTTGGTTTGGCGACATAAAAGTAGTTAAACCTGTTGCAGCATCTACATCTGCTATACTTCCATTAAATCGACCAAAAGGATTTTGTGCATTGTACTGAGCACTGGAGTAAATCACATTCTTTATAGGCTCCATGGGATCTTCGGGTGCAGGAGCAGAATTAGCAATGGAAGCACCTTGATAAGGGTGAACCAATCTATATACTAGTTCATCTCCATCCGGATCTATTGCCGTAAAGTTAAATGTGGTTGTATCATTCGCACACATGTAAGGGCTTGGAACCCCTGAGAACATGGCGGAATTGTTTTCTAATAAGTGACTGGGGATATGACAGGTATAGGTTTGTCCTTGATCGGGATAATCTGAGCCATCATCGAGGATATTTGTTTGCCTATTTCTACAACAACGCTCAAATACAATATCATAACCATCTACTCTTGGTGGCAAGTCTATTGTGCCTTGGTAGTAACCAAACTCAATGCACACATTCTTGGCGTAGAAATCACAATCGACAGACCCGGGTGGATCAACTTCACGCTTTGTTACAAGATCAAAGTCAACCGCAGTATACAATCTTGGTTGTGCTTGTCCTGCCAGATATACCCCAATGCTAATAGTTTCATCTAAAGGTACATCGGATTGAAAGCAATCACGGTAAAGGTTTAATCGTACTAAATATCTGTAATTCCCGTTAGGTAATTTGGTTACGAAACTATAGCTCATATACCCACCAATCAAATGGGTTGCAGTGCTCTGTAGAACAGAACCTAGAAGTACAAGTGATATGAGTATTAGTTTTTTCAGGCCGGCAAACTGATTTACAAAAATATACGCTCTATTTCTTAAACGTACAAGTGTATGTTAAAGTTGTACCCGCTATGATCAATTTTGTGTAATGAAATGAGCGAAATCTGACAAGGAATCAAACCTCAGGTCAAAATCACTCACTTCAAACTGTGGATTAGCAATGTTTACGCAGAACGCGCCTACATTTCTACCCAGCTGCATATCCCCTGGTGAATCTCCACAAACCAGGTATTTAGTTCGACCAAAACTCAGTATAGATTGGACATAATCTACCATACCGGTTTGGGGTTTGCGCCAAGCGTGATTTTCTGAGCGCAAATAAGGTGCATAACATGTCAGGTCGAAATAAGGTAAATTACTGGCTCTCAAACCATCATACATCTTCAGATGCACATTTTGAAGGTCTTTTTCGGTCATTAATTCCCTACCTATCCCCTGCTGATTTGTAACAATCACTATTTTATCGAAATAGTGCTGAAAGGTCTCTATTGCTTTGATTGCTCCTTTACAAAAAAGAAACTCCTCAGGAGATTTCACATAATCGTCGGGTTTAGGCTCATTTATAACCCCATCTCGATCAAGGAGCAACACATACTCCTTCAATTCAGATGATTTAGGAAAAGATGCTCGCTGCTCGCTCATAGTCTGCTGGAATTCCAATATCAATAAACAGTCCTTCTGAGAGAAATGCTCCCATCTTCCAGTCCTGTAGTTTCTTTTCTAAGATTTCTTGTTCAAATGAGAATTTTGAAGCTTGGGGAAAGTCTATAATCAACGCTCGATTAATGCAATAAACTCCCCCATTTATCACCCCTTGCTCTAAACCCTCAATCTTTTCGTTGAATCTGATTATACGTTTATTCAACAGTTCGACGGTACCATAACGATCCGGATTAGTCATTTCTTTAAGTGCTAATGTCAGGTCATTTTCTTCGGTCAAATGTTCTCTTCTCAGCTCTTCAAGATCGACCACAAAAAAGGTATCGCCATTCAAAATAAACACCTGGTCGGAGCTACATTTTTCTAAGGCTAATTTTATTCCTCCACCTTTTCCCAGTGGCTCATTTTCAACAGCATACTCAATGGGTATTCCTTGGTATTCATTTCCAAGATATTCTTGAACCTGCTCACCGAGGTATCCTATAGAAAGCACTAGTTTACTGCAAATTTCAGGTGAGATCCGTTCTAAAATGATATCTAGGAAGGGTCTACCATTTACCGGAGCCATTGGTTTTGGCATATCCTGCACAACAGACCTCAATCTAGTTCCAAGTCCTCCGGCCAATATGATGATGTCTGACTTCAAGAGTTTAAAGTATAACTATACAGCCCTTGTTGAGTAAATAGGTAATGCTGCTTGTAGATATCGCGTTTTTTCAAAGCTGCGAGCACTTTGTGTTTCGAGGTTCCGGGGCAATAGAAAAAGAAGAATCCACCTCCACCTGCACCTGATATTTTACCTCCGGTAGCGCCATTTTCCATGGCCAAGGTATAAAGATCATCAATCTCTGAATTACTGATTCCCGAAGCCATCTGTTTCTTCCACTCCCATCCATAATGCAAGATCTCGCCAATAGAATCCATTCTACCGGTTAGAATTGCCTCTTTCATTAAGATGGATTGCTTTTTTAAGGCATGCGTAGCTTCAATCGCTTGATCGTTATGCTGTTTGATGTTTTGTCTCTGCTTTTCAATGATTTGAGCTGACTCCCGGCTTGTTCCCGTGTAGAATAGTACAAGGTTGTGCTCTAGTTCAGCTACGTATTTACGCTTGATTCTGAGAGGATTAACAATCACTTTTTCATCGGCATAGAACTCCATGAAATTGAATCCACCGAAAGTAGCGGCATATTGATCTTGTCTACCTCCGGCCAAGCCTAAATCTTGTCTCTCAATTTCATATGCCAGATGCGCAATATCATATTCCCCTAGGGGGATGTTAAGCCATTCAACAAAAGCTCCAAGTATTGCTACAACCAAGGTACTTGATGAACCCAAACCGGACCCCGGAGGCGCATCCACAGTGGTTGATAATCGGAAGGAAAGTGGTTTTTTCGCGAAGTCTTTAACAACGCGATTATAGACTCCTTTAAGTAAAGCTAATTTTCCATTTACTTCAAGAAACTCCTCAGCATCAAAGCTTTCGTATTCATCCATATCGAATGCTCGAAGTTCAATTTTGCCATTATCGAGAGGTTCTATGGTAGCATGTGCAAATAAATTAATGGTGGCATTGAGAATGGATCCACCGTAGTCGTCGGCATAAGGACTAACATCTGTTCCTCCGCCTGCTAAGCCAATTCTTAAGGGAGCTCTACTTCTTACGATCATAAAGAAGGCTCAAAAATACAGATTTATCGAGCCAAAGAGCGATCTTATTGATACATTTTCAGTGCATTAGTCAATTCTTCTTCAGAATGTCCCTCACCTGTAAAGCGCTCTTTTTCTTCACCATCTACAAAAATTACAATGATTGGAAAGCCTGGTATATCGTATTTTTCCGTGATTTCTTTATTGTCTTCGTGCTCCACTTCATAGAATTCGGCAAAGGCCAATTCTGCATTTTTTGAAACAGATTCGAAAGCAGGTCGCTGAGCGGCACATTTCGAACACCATGAAGCGTGAAAGAATACCATTGAGGTTCCTTCTGCAATTTTTTCATCGAAAGACTGTTCCCCGTTTACATCTTCAACTTCGTTGGTAGAAGTATCTACCAGGTCTTTTTTACATGCCGTAAAGGAAATGAGGCATACCGAGAATATAAGAATCCATTGTTTCATAATGGAATATACGTTGGAAATGGTAAAACCTTAATTGAGTTAATTTTTTAGACAAAACAATGATACTAGTTGGGAAAGAATTTTATTTTTGCACTCCTTTTACGGACGATCCTTCGGATGTCCGCACAAGTTAGACGGTTCTTTGATTGTTCTCACTGGTGCGAACCTCTGGTTGTCTAGTCAAGTCGGATGTTTAGAACATCTTTAGTACGAGTATTGAACGTAATACTCATGAAAATAAGAAATTGAATATTGATTCTTGAATTTTGGATCTTTTTTGGAATTTGGGATTTGATATTTGATTATTCAATAATTGGCGGTCTTGACGATCCTGCGGATGTCCAGACAAGGCCAGATGTTTAGAGCATCGAATTAGTACGAGTATTGAACGTAATGCTCATAAAAAAAATTGAACATTGATTCTTGAATTTTGGATCTTTCTTGGAATTTGGAATTTTTGAATTGGTGCTTCATTAAATGGCGGTCTAGACGAACCTCTGGTTGTCCAGACAAGGTCAGATGTTTAGAACATCTTTAGTACGAGTATTG
>JAAEYY010000016.1:33726-42727 GCA_018223105.1 bacterium
CGAGTATTGAACGTAATGCTCATAAAAAAAAATTGAACATTGATTCTTGAATTTTGGATCTTTTCTGGAATTTGGGATTTGATTATTGATTATTCAAAACATGGCGGGGTAGCTCAGATGGTTAGAGCGTCGGATTCATAACCCGGAGGTCGGCAGTTCGATTCTGCTCCCCGCTACCAACGCCCTCCGAAGCCTTGGCGAAGGAGGGCTTTTTGTTTCTTCAGGGCGAAAATTGCAAACCCACAAATCACCTTCCTACTCTTCGTTTCGGGAGGCAAGGGCAAACCTGTCTGCCGACAGGCAGGCTCCAGAAAAATCTCAATTTACAATCCGCCGGCTGGCGGGCAAAATATCCATTCAATTTCCCTTTTTCTTCTAGGTCTAACTCTCCTATTTCTTAGTAGATTGAATTACATCAAACCATTTTAAAAATAATAGTCTATCTTTCGCTCTTCAATCGAGTTGAGATATACGTTTCATAACGGGATAACATTGAATTTCAAGCTCTTAAATACATTATGAAAATTTCCGAAATGATAAGCCAAGAAATGGAGGTTAGCCCGGAAGAAGCTACTTTCCTTGATGCATGTATTCCTATAAAAAATTTCAAGAAGGGTGACATATTGCTCCGAGAAGGTCAAGTTGCTAATAACTGTTATTTCACCATTCAGGGTTGCGTACGACAATACTATTTATCTGATGGAGATGAACACACCACAGCATTCTTTATTGAAGAGCAATCCATAGCATCAATGACCAGCTATCTGAACCGAACACCAGCCTCACATTTCTTGGAGTGTGTTGAAGACTGCACCTTAGCTGTCTTAAATTTTGATAAAGAAAAAGAGCTTTATGACAGATACCCTAAATACGAATCTTTGTGTAGAATGTCTATGGAGGAAGATTTTGGAAAGCAGCAAGAGCGAATGGCCAAGTTCATTACTTCGAGTCCTGAAAAGAGATATTTAGACCTATTAGAGTATCAGCCAGGATTAATGAACAGGGTACCTCAATATGTTTTAGCAAGCTACCTTGGCGTGAAACCCGAATCGCTCAGTAGAATAAGGAAACGGGTTGCACAAAAAGGTTAATTATTTTTTAGGACGCAAGGTTTAAAACAATATTTCCTCGTTTTCTGCCACTGCTAACAATATTGAATGCTTCATTCATCTGTTGCTTATCAAATTCAGCCTGAATGAATGGCTTTATGAGGTCATTTTCAACTAACATGTTCAAAGATTTAAAATCTTCTTTAGTGTACTTTGCGATCCCCGCATATAGCTTTTTGGCATAAAAAACATTTAGCAATTGTCTCCAAATGATGCCAAAAGTAAATGCAACTGTCACTATTCGTCCATGTGGCATTAGTATGTTCGCCATGTCGGATATGCTTGCTTTGCCTACGGCATCTAATACTACGTCATAGGAATGCGGTAGATTCTTTAAGTTAACTTGATTATAATCAAAAACTACTTCAGCCCCTAGATCCTTCACCATAGCAACATTCTGTGAACCACAAACTGCATGAATTTCGGCACCTAAATACTTTAGCATTTGAAGCATATAGGTACCAACACTTCCGGAAGCTCCGTTAATCAGCACTTTCTGGCCCCTCGAGATTTTAGCCTTCTTTAAAAAGTATAGTGCGCTCAACATACCATTGGGAAGTGCTGCTGCTTCGCAGTGGCTAATATTTGATGGCTTTCTACATAAAAGATCCGAATTATTCACGCGTATAAATTCTGCGTGAACGCTTTTAGGTTTATACCCATAAACATCATCCCCCACTTTAAAATTGGAAATTTCACTACCTGCATATATTACAGTACCAGAAAATTCAGATCCGGTTACTGGTAGCTTTCGATCTAGTAGCCCCATTTTCATCCTTACAACATCCCCTGAGTTCAAAGTAGATTTGACTACTTTCACAATCATTTGTTTTTCTGAAGCTTTAGGCTTTGGAAGCTCAATGATGTCAAATTTCTTTTTACTTTTTTTATTATAGGTTATCGCTTTCATATGATTTCAATTGTTTGGCAAACTTCTCTTTGAGTTGTACTTTGTACATTGACTTTAGTTAATTAATGTGGGTTTCTGCTGTCACAACATTTACAACACTGAAATAACCTAATGCTCCACCTGATAAATTCGTCTGAGGGTTGGCCGCAGGCGCATCGAATGGAGTTCCACCTCTATTCATTTGAGCCGTAAATTCATTTATAAACTGGTAGTACGACTTATTGATGCAGAATTGTTCAATTCGAACATGATCTCCCTTTTGAAATGTATTTGGAAAAGCATTTGGTATTCTTCCCATTTGCATTTGCTCTATGATATCTTCACCTTTCATCCAAGTGTTCAAGAATCCTTGATCCATGATCACATCATCATCTGTTAGATAGGCAAATTCATCTAAGAAGGTATCATTTCTATATACTTTCCACATATAAAAATCATTAGTGTTTTCCGACTCAGAAGCAATCTCAAATACATAGTATCCCGCTTTTCTAAAAGGATTATCGGATTCTATTTGATAGTAGGCAAGAGTATCAATGGGGATTTGATGTCTGCATAATTCAGTGGCAGAATAAACTTGACCATTGTAAGTTACATCTAGCGTATATATGGATCCCGGGATTGCTGCTCTATTGGTTTCTGACATGTAGTAGCCACTTTCGTGATAAAATAGCGTAACAGAGTCACCTAAATTATTGTGTATTACAACATTTGCCGATGAAATGGTTTCAGCCTCATGGTGCTCATTGAAAGATTGCGTAGAACTAATTTTTACTTTCCAAGGTTCCAATTTGGTGGTAATTTGTGACTCAATCACAATAGAAGAAGATAAATTTGGAATATCAATTGTAGCTAGTTGTTCACAAGAACAAAGACCTAAAACTGCTGCTATTAGAGTGGTGATTTTTATTATTTTCATTTTCTTAAAATTTATAATTCCAGGTTAAAGAAGGGATCATCTTAAATAGAACAACATTTACAGCAATCGTTTCACCTTTTTTCACTCCTAAACGTTCTGCCTGACTTTCAGAAGCTTGTGGGAAATACATAGCATAGGTATTTGCTCTATTGTATACGTTGTAAATGCTCAGATTCCATTCGCCGTTTATTCTCTTTGATTGCTTTTGTGGCTTATATGTCACACTTAAATCAAGGCGGTGGTAGTTAGATAAGCGGTAACTGTTGCGCTCACCGTAATGATTATTCCATCGCCCTTCGAATTGGTATTTTGCTTCTGGAATTGTTATTGGTTTCCCACCCGTTAGTACAAAGGCAGCTCCAAAACTCCATTTATCACTTGGCTTATAATTCAATACCAATGATGAATTGTGAAGCACATCATAGCTGGTTGAATATTCCTTGCTTGAATTAATACCATCAATTTGTTTTAGACTCCTTGATATCGTAGAGGATAAAAAGCCATTGAGTTTCCCCACCGTCTTGCTTAAGTAGAATTCGGCCCCAAAACTTTTTCCTTTGCCATGAAGCAGCTCGGCGTCTAGGTGTTCATTTACAAATAAGTTTGCACCATCGCGATAGTCAATCAGATTCATCATGCTCTTATAGTAAATCTCAACAGAACTTTCAAATCCATATTTATGATCCTTGAACAATCCCAATGCAACCTGATGAGCATACTGCGGTTTCACATTGTTATTTGCAGAAAACCACTGATCCGTTGGAAAAGGCGAAGAAGTATTACTTGCTTGTTGGATGAACTGTGAAGTTTTATTGTAATTTAATTTCAGAGACAAGGTACTATCTAACATTACACTCATTGCTATTCTTGGCTCAACGCTTCGGTATAAATTGCTTATACTGTACTTGTCGAATTGTTCTTTTTGGATTTCTCCTAAGTTCGGATCACCATCTTCATCTCTTGAATAATAAAATGATGTACCCCCAATATTAGCAAAGGCAACTGCCCTGAGTCCAAACCTTAGGTTAATTCTTGAATTTATTTTGTTTGCATGCTCAACAAATACTATTGGTTCAAGTGCCGTTTTATGTTCCAGTTGCATTTCATCATCATTTAAATGAAATGTTCCCGGATTAAACCTATGTAGAATAAACTTGGTTCCATATGTTAATTTATTTGACTCATTGGCTAACCACATGCCTTGGTGTGTTAGGCTAATATCATTGATGGTTTGTTTGAATTTCATCGCTGTATTTTTATCAAACTCAAAACCAAAACCGTAGTTAAAGTTTGAAACTACAGCAGTTGTATTACAGTATAATTTTTCATTGAAAATATGATTCCAGCGCAACGATGCCGTGGAGTTGCCCCAATCAAGGCCAAACATTTGACCCAAGCCTAGTACATCCCTTCCATTGTATGCACTTAGATAAATTTTATTCTTAGAATTGACCTGATAAAATGCTTTAAAGTTTAAATCATAAAAGTAAAGCTTACTTTTTTTGATGATCTCAGGTTTTGCCAAGGGAGTGAACACATCTGCGTATGATCTCCTACCGGCTAACATAAACGATGCTTTATTTTTTATTATTGGACCCGAAATTGCAACTCTGCTTGAAATAGTTCCAATACCTCCGGAGCCTTTAAACTTCGTCATGCTACCATCAGTGCTTGTAACATTAATTAAGGATGCTAATCGACCTCCATATGCTGCAGGAATACCTCCTTTATAGACTTCAATATCTTTAACAGCATCACCATTGAATACAGAAAAGAATCCCATTAAATGTGCCGCATTATAAATAGGTGCTCCGTCGAGTAAAATTTGATTATGATCTTGTGCACCTCCTCGTACATGTAGACCAGAACTTCCTTCTCCACCGCTTTGTATTCCAGGCATGAGCGTAATTGTTTTTAATACATCTACTTCACCAAAAATCACTGGTATGGCTTTAATTTTAGCAATATCAAGAGCAACTACACTCGATGGTCGATCATGAACATTAGCAATTTGTTTGTCTGCTTTTACTACTACTCCTGTTATTTCCGTGGCGGCTGAATTTAACAGCCAGTTTATGACAGTATCTCCTTTAATTTCAACTTGAATAGAAGAATCCTTCATACCAAAGTAACTAGCAGTAAGAGTGTGAATGCCCGCTTGAAGCGTTAACTGATATTTACCTTCATGATTTGCGAAACATCCTTGATACTTTAAATTTTTGATCATCGCCGCAGGCAGTGCTTCACCTGAGGACTTGGATTGTACAGTACCAGATACAATGCAAGACTGTGCGTATGACAGTTGCACCGTTAGGGTAACTACAATTGTACTTAATAATCGAAAGACACGACCTAATTTATAGGTTCTAAAGTGCTTAGGTTTTTGAGTTTTCATTAGTTGTAAAATTTGATGGCACAAAAGTCAAGTCAGTGCAGCCCTCAAATCATTGACTTAAGTTAAGAAGGGAAACTAGAATCAATATAGTGCTGATTAAAAGGCAATTACGTCAGGTTAAATTTATCTTTTTGATTAATTCTTTATGAATCATGACTTCTTAACCAAAGTCAATTTCTGACCATAATGGCCAAAATACTTTTGCCCCATCAAAAAAATTATCAAATGAAAAATTTACACCATCAATGGAGTTGCAAGAAACTAGCGAGGCTAACCGGACTCTTTTACTTTATGATCATCGTATGTGGTCTTTATAGTGGTCTTGTGGTAAGAGATGCATTAGTAAATCCACAAGATGCTAATGAGACATTAAGTTTAATCTCGAGCAATCTTTTTCAGTTTAGGCTTGGCTTTGCAGCAGATCTGCTCATGGCAATCTGCGATGTCATAGTATCTGTTCTTTTCTTTGTTCTATTAAGGAATGTAAACCAGATTATTGCTCTACTGGCTCTATGCTTTAGAATGATTCAGTCTTGTATTATAGGCCTTAATCTTCTCAACCTGTTTAATCCGGTAATTATGCTCAATAGTTCATCGGCATATCAATCCGAAAATTTGGCTCAAGAAATACTGTTAAGCATTAATCAGTTTGAAATCGGTTATCTCATCAGTGGGGTCTTCTTTTCTGTGAACTGCGCTTTGATGGGCTATTTATTGTTTAAATCTGCATTATTTCCACGCTCTATCGGAGTAATGATTGGCTTAGCTTCTTTAGGGTATTTTGTTAATTGTATGGCCAATTTCTTATTTCCAGAATTTATTATGTTGAGCGAAGTATTGATGCTCGTAACTGCTGTTGTTAGTGAGCTAACTTTTTGTATATACCTTTTAATAAAAGGCACTAAATGATGCATGAATCCAACAATAGTTTAAAAGACTGCAATGAAGAAAAGTCGCTCTGAACGGGGCGACTTTTTTTGTTTCAAGATTTGCCTTTAATCGTATAAAGCCGATATGAAGGTAAAGGTGGGAAGCAGCGCTATTTTAGATCCTCTTATTATTGCTGAGAATGAAAATGTAGCTATTAACAGTAATCATTACAGAATATTTTATGAACACCGTAATAAAGGAAAGACAAAGGATGATTTTTCTTTTGCAATTGAAATCTAAATAGATCGGTTGGTGGGATCTATCCAAACAGCCTATTAGACGATCAATTTCTGGAATTAGGTAAAACCTCAATTTCAGAAGGACGATCGAAATCAGCAAGAGCAAGAGAAAGGAGCAAGAGCAAGAGTAGTGAGCACACAACAGCTACAAGATGAGAGCTATACACGAGCATAAACTCAAACTGTTTTACAAGGGCGAATATTTAATCCGCCTGACAGCCCTTACTACCACACCTTCCATCACTTCACCAAAGTTACTGTGCCTTTGTGATAGTAATTAAAACCGTTCACTCCTTTATAGTGTATCATGTAGAAATAGGTTCCTTGCGGGCATGCCACTCCATCATAGTTTCCATCCCAGCCTTCAATGAGGTTGTTTGATCTGTAAATTACTTCCCCCCACCTATTGTAAATTTCCATGCTATATGTGCGGAGCTGAGCTTCATGATCAATAAATCTGCAGGTAGGTCGGAATTGGTCATTTAAACCATCGCCATTTGGAGAAAAGGCGGTAGGAATAAATGCTACAGGATCGCCATTGACACAAACCATGTTCGAAGTTGAGGTATCTCCATCTACTCCGATAGCCTGAACGATGTAGCAATAGTTTCCATCTCGAGTATCGTGTCGCTCTTCATCAATAAGTTGTGTGTCCGCAGCTGTGGTAGTCCCGATAATCTTAACACCGTCCAAAGTCTCCAAGCTCACCACATAATGGTCAACCCCTCTGTCCCACTCTTCATACTTACTCCAACTTAGACTGGTTTTGTTAAGCACATTATCATATCCTGCTTGTAATAGAATGGTCTTGCCTTGTCTGTCTGCTTCATTGATTTGTCCGCATACATCAACTTCTTTTACAGAATAGATATAAGAATATTCAGCACTCTCAACTACTTCATCACGATAGAATGTATCTGTCAATTCTATTTCCTCTACCCAACGATTTGTAGTACTTTCATACTTGCTCAGAAGGTAGTGATCAAAATGATCAAACGTACTCTTATTCCACGATACAGAAATTTGTCCATCCTTCAGAACTGTGGCATTTTTAATAGAGCTCTTTAATGTATTTTCATTGATCTCCGGACGATTCATCACTCTAAAAGAATTAGACTTTTCACCTTTCTCATTCACAGCCTGAACATAGTATTCATATACATTATCACAGAGTCCTCCATCTTCATATCGGGTGGTAGCACCGTCTACTGTCGCTATCTTCACGTAATCCTTACTCCCCGATATCTTCCTGAAAATATTATACGAAACCACCTTATCCCAACCAATATATTGAGTCCACTCCAGTTCGTTTTTAAAACTCTTGTTTGAACTAACTGCGAGATAAATAAAGCAGTGTAAGCTAGATGTTGCGCCCGTTAAACCACAGTGATCTTGAACGGCAATATCATAACACATTACAGAATCCGGTTGAACCAGCAAAGCATCCACAAAGTTGGACTTGGTTTGATTGTCGTTTATAAATGTTGTACCGTCTGATCTGTTATACTGATATGAGGCAAAATGCTTATCGGAGCTTTGCTCGTGTATCAATTCAAGTTCAAATCCTTCGGCAAAGCTTAAGTACTTGATAGAGGGTTTGTCTATATCATCCAATCCCCTAATGTCTAATGGGTAAACAAGACTGTCTTTACAACCATTGTTTAAGGTAATATGCATTTTAACCTCTCTTTGTCCCGGTTCGAAATAGGCAAATTGTGGATCCAATTTGTTTGTAATTTCATTGTTCGGATGTCCTTCCATATCGAAGTTCCACTTAATCTCCATGCCCGTCGTATCTATGAAATCATCTAGG
Organism: bacterium; assembly: GCA_018223105.1. Lineage (GTDB taxonomy): Bacteria > Bacteroidota > Bacteroidia > NS11-12g > UBA9320 > JAAEYY01. Next base: position 42,039 of record JAAEYY010000016.1, read on the forward strand.
GTAATCAGGGCATTGAAATTTAAAGTATTGTAAAGACAAATAGAGTCTTCCATCAATATGTCAATTTCAGGTGTACCCTGAATTTCTATTAGTTCAGAAATACTGTCCGTACATCCAAATTTATTCGTCACGCTAAGTTGAATCTCATGCGGGCCATATTGCTCCATGAGCACATTCAGATCTTTGTTAGTTGATACAATCTCCTGATTTATTCGCCATTCCGATGATTTTATGTTTGAGGATGTATTGTTGACTTCAAGTTCAAATGGTACACAAAGCTGCTCTAGATCCGGAAGTTCAAATTCTGGAGTAGGGTTTGCGTAGAGTATGACAGGCTGAGCAGATCGGTATTCCGCAACACAACCGTTATCATCACCAACATAAATGGTTGGGTAGAATTTTTCAATGTTTTTATCTGTACTTTTCACATATACATGGGTGCTTAAAGCAGTATCAAGTCCGCTACCATCCATATAATCTATAACCGTGTAAGCTGCACCTTTGGTTAGGTCTTCAAATACAACTTCAGTGGTTTCGCATGCTTCGTAATTACTGATCTTAAATTCAGGTACCGGTCCATTAACTCGGATGAAATCCTGCTTCATTGAGGTATCTCGACATCCTTCTGAGTTTGTTGCTATAAGCTGAACATTGTAACCTGTTGAGACTCCGGTATTGTTCTTATAAAC
>JAAEYY010000016.1:42737-44797 GCA_018223105.1 bacterium
CCGTAGTTGCAAAAGTGTTGCCATCTCCAAACTCCCAAAACAGGGAATCCTGATTGACACTTAGGCTATTGAATTGCACGTAAACCGGCGCACACTTTAAAAAGGTGTCATTGGACGTGAAATCAGCCACTACTCTAATAATATCAAAAGTAGCGGTGGCTGTGTCAGCACACAATCCGTCTTTTTCTGCAATGAGATCCAGAGTAAAACTACCACTGTCTAATAAAAATATGCCATCATCAGAACCCAAAGAGCTTGTAGTAAAGTTTGAGTTTTCTCTAAGCTCGTATCTGTAATTTGTATTGGTGTTTTTGCTAGTATTCTTTACAATAAGCGTGTCACCATAACAAATAGTATTGTCCGGGATGATCAATTTAGCCACTATTCCGGCCTGAATGTTATCAAGCTCGAAATTGGCAGTACATCCTGTGCTATTCTCGACCTCCACCATCACTTTATAATTGCCTTCTTTGTTGAGTATAAAGCTAGGTGAAGACGTGGTACTGTTACTTACATTGACATCTTCTGTTGGAGTAATGTTCCAGCTGTAGTTCAATCCGGAGTTGCTTGAACCGGAATGATAGTTGGCATCGAGGTTAAATTCAGGTTGAGCCTTAAAAGGTGCACATTGCTGTAAGTCGTCCATTACGATCTCACCTTCTATACCATTTACAATGATATCGCGGCTCATTTCGTTATAACAACCATTCTCAATTTCGAAGCTATAGGTTAAAGTATACTCGCCTATGGCCTGAGGTGTGATTTCCACTTGAGCGCCGTTATACGTGGTGCTGCTTTCAGTACTTTTATGGGTCAGTATCCAATTGTGATCCATCTCATCCAATAGAGGATCGTTTTGGGCAGTTGCGGTGATCGTTTGACTTAAGCAGATCACTGAGTCGGTAAGACTGAAGTTGATCACAGGATCTATAATCTCCACTGCTTCCATCTCAAAAGTATCACGGCATTCCAGACTGTTGTAGCCGATAAGTTGTACAGTGTATATACCCTCCTTGTAATAGGTCATCGCCGCATCTTCATCAGAAGTGGTGTCAAGCACCTGCATATCTAGGTCATAGATGGTCCAGAAGTATGCGTCTTTTTCGGCATAGGTACTTGGTTTGCTTGTGTTTTTAAATTTGATTTCTTGGCCAATGCAGCCTATTTCCGGAATAGCTTTAAAGCGAACATACATGCTATCTTGGCGAATAAACCTTTTCTTCTTTAAGGTGTCTTTGCATCCATTGTCTCCTTCCACAATCAATTCCACATCGTAGTATGCGGGTAAGCTGTAAAAAGTCATGCTGTCATTCACTGCAGTTGAGCTATGAATAAGATTACTCTTGTCATAGATATTCCAAGTATAACTTAGTGAGTTAGCATCCTTTGGATCGCTGGTGTTTTCTAGGTGAACTGTATGTGGAACCTTGCAGTGGTAATTGTCTTCTGAACTGAAGTTAGCTTGGACCTCCTTTACTACAATAGGTCTTTCAAATGTTTCTTTGCTCACACATCCCTTGTCATTATTCTGAACATTAATTTCCAAAGTACCGGTACTTAGAGGCCAAAATTCCTTGGTAAATTTGTCAATATCTGTCGTATTCTCTCCTTTAATGTTCCAGCTCAGGTTTCCATTTTCATTGGTAGAACTAATGCTAGCCTCAATTGGGTTGTTTTTGCAGATCTCAGTTTCGGATAACACTACTTCAAAATCTGAAGTGTTACCAAACTTGAAATAATCTACTTCTTGGAGTTTATAGCTACAACCATTACTCACATCGAGTCTTAGATTTACATCAAAAGTTCCTGAACTATTAAAGGTCAAAGGGCCTATTTCACTACCTGTAAAGTTAGATTCTTGAGCACCGTCAATATTCCAGTTAAATTCAAAGGAGTATGAAGCAATAGGGTCCAAATCAACAACTTTCAAGTTTGTTGTTTGTGGAGCGCAGCCTTTGACCACACCAGCTTCAATATCAAACTGCGGTTTTTCAAAGATTTTAATGGTATCTTGTAATTGCGTAACGCCCTGACAACCAAAAGAGTCTACACTAATCAGT
>JAAEYY010000016.1:44807-55958 GCA_018223105.1 bacterium
CGGAGTAGTGAATTTATGGCTGATGGATTTAGCAGCATCGTTGTAGTTGGTACCGTCTATGATCCAGTTTCTACTCGACCCGGCAATGGTATTATCAGTAAACACTAATTCTTCGGGACCACTACATAATGTGAAACTATCAGCATTAATTACAGGAGTGGGTTTGTCTCTAACAATTATGAAATCCTGTTCTGTATGAGTACAGGTGGCACCATTGGGCATCGTAATTCTCACACTTACATCGATGGTTCCGGCATTACTAAAATAGCCCACTGCAGTTGTGGATCCATTGATAAAGCCATTTCCAAGATCCCATTCAATCGATGCACTATCCGGCGAATTCAATAATTGAAAGTTCACTAGATCCGGGGCACATACAATGTTCTTACTGGCTGTAATTTCCAGATTAGCGCATTGCGCAAAAACAGAATGATACATGGAGAAGACACAAAAGAAGGTCAACAACTTTTTCATAATCGTAGTAGTTTATAATTGCGCCCTTCTAAGAAAATTTGACTTTAGTGGTTTATTGTTCTAAAAGTCGGATTACTAAGTGGTTAATAATTAGAACGTCGCAATTTGATAACAAAGATGCGAATTTTTTCGGGAATTCCTTTGTTTTTTTATGTATTGATTGGCCTTTCAAGCCTTTTAATATCATAAAACCATGGGAATCGAACTTATAAATTCAGTAAGAGCATATGAATTGAGCAAGAGTTTTGAGCAAGATTAGAGAGCAAGAGCATACAGTAAGAGTGGAGAGCAAGAGCATACAGGACTTACTTTATCTGAGAGCTGAACATTTAGTCCTTTATCATGTTCAATAAACATGTTAAAAGCTAAACTTTTGAATGCAGTTATCATTCTTCTAATCCTGCTAACAAGTGCTGTATCGAGCAAGGGTCAATCTTCAACTATTAAGTCACAAGAAAACTACAAGTTAAAAATGGTGGCTGAGATCGGATTTGTGGGGGTATTTGACCATAAGATTCAGTTTGGAAATAATGGGACTTATTTCGACTATAAAGAAGATGGAGGTCAGGATGTGCTTTTCCCGTTTATTAGACCCTCATTGGAGTTAGAGCTCAATAAACGAAATACGTTCATTTTTTTGATACAACCACTGCGTTTAGAGTCTAAAGTCTATTTGGAAGAAGATATTGTGGTGGACGACCTTGTGTATCCGGCTACTAGCAGCGTTCAGTTGCTCTACAATTTCCCTTTCTATAGGTTCAGTTATTTAAGAGAGGTAATGCCAAATAAAGAAAAGTGGAGTTTAGGAATTGGTGGAACCGTACAAATACGAAATGCAACAATCTCATTTGAGTCATTAGATGGCACTCGATTTAGAACTAATCGAGATGTGGGGATAGTTCCGGCCTTAAAAGTACGGAGCAGGTATCAATTCAATGAACGCGCATATACTGAGTTAGAGGCAGATGGTATCTACGCACCGGTGAGTTATTTGAACGGAAGCACAACTGAAATCGTTGGAGCTATTTTAGATGCTAGTCTAAGAGGAGGATTACAAATCACAAATGAAGTAGATGCTTTCCTCAATTTGAGATACTTAGGTGGAGGCGCTGTTGGCACATCAAATGACCCTAAGGGCCCCAGTGATGGTTATGTAAAAAACTGGTTGCACTTTGGTACAGTGAGTGCGGGGTTTTCTTACAAATTTTAAAGAATACTCTTTTGAACAATCTGAAGTTTTAATTGATATAGAATTGTGATTTACAACGTCACCTATAACGATAGAAAGAAAGAGGTAAGCTCTGCCATCAACAAACTCGTTGGCAAACCATTCGGATTGATTGCAAACCTCAAAAAACGAGGTATAGGTTCACAACCTTATACAGTTCTCGATGTAAACGAACAGTTAAGAGAATATACCGGGCCTTTGACCAACCTGAGCAAATGCAATATTGAACTGCGTCCCTCCGGGATCATTATCTACTTCAGTCATAGATACACCAATTTTGCATGGCCTATCCCCTATCATCATCTCACTATTTACCAAAATGGTGAGATTACCACGATCTTTCACCATACCGATTTTATTAAATTCAAACCAAAGATTGAAGGCAGAGGCGGTCAGCTATTTCTCAAAAAAGTACTGCATGAAAAAAATCAGTATTTATCGGGAGGTCAAATACCATTTGGCTAGATATGACTCAAAAGCATACTTTTAAACCCCTGGGTGAATTGGGCAGGTATAACCTATATCAGCGGATTAAAAATGTGGTTGGATTATCTTTTCTGCGATTATTTACATTCATACGCAATCTCCACTTTATTTAAAACAGTGGATGTATCTGCTTCAGCTCTAATTTCCCAGTCGACCATCAAATCTGACTCATTGTAGGTAATATCAGCATTGATCAGAAACCCACTGCCTGTATAGCTTTCAATGTTGTTATTTCCTAAAGCAATAGCATCAAAGAACATAAACTTTAAGGCTAAATCATTCTTTGCGAAATTTGGCATAGTATCATACTCATTTACTTCAATTCCTCCTTCATCGTCCCAAGTATCATCGTTGAGATTATAGGAAGATATCTGCCATTTAGCAATATTTCCATCGGTATAAGTGAAGTTGTGTTTAAGAAGAAAAGGACCATTTTTTTGTTTGTAAATAAGTTCTTTAACTTCATCACCCTCCCATTTAAAGTACAAAAGAATAGTCATGCTTGCGCTATTTACATACATACTTGCAGAATCTGGACGAGTAGAGTTATACTCATAAAAATCCAGTTCAATATCGTCGCCATAAATGGATTCAATATGCCCTTCGGTATCATAAGAGAAATTATAGGTTTGAATGAAATCGGTTGGTTCTAGTGTAATTGATCGCTTGGAGTAACCGTAAGCACTTATCACCTGTCCCATCTCATTTCTAACAAATGTAAGATTGGATGCATTATCTTTTATTGATGAAACATAGCAGCTAATTTCTACTTCTGGTATGTCCGGTTCGTTCACTTTATCCTTACAAGAAATTGCAAAGAGGATAAATAACAAGCAAGTAATGGGTAAAATTGATTTCATATTGACTTTATAATAAGATGGTGAATGTTATTAAAAAAGACACACACAGTCAATACTAGAACTGTGTGTGTCAATAATCTACAACAGGTTTGATTAAGCTTACTTTGTTACGATGATCTTACCATTATGAATTTCGCCATATTCAGTTTTTAATTGAAATATGAACATACCGCTTGGTAAAGATGAAATATCAACTGAAAATCTTGAATAGGTTCTATTTACAAATGGTTTACTGTAAACAAGGTTACCTTGAATATCATATATATCCAGGGTTACTTTCCCTTCGAGATTTTGTAATGTGTTTTGGAAATTTACATGTGAGTTACCTGCTGTTGGATTTGGATATACAAGAAATTCGAAATTATCTCCAACTGTCTCAATATCGAGTATTGTAACAGTGTCATTTGGTATATTACATGGATAGCCTAAGTTGGTCCATCCAATATTATTTCTTTCATGCACTTCATCAAATTCGTTGTCTGGATCCAATTTTATGTAAATTCTACTATCTGCTCCTTGAACCATCTGATTTGTAACTACAAAAGAAACATCAACAACATTTCGGCCTTGGCCCTCTAAAACTTCAATTGAGTTAAACCTTGTTTCTCCATTAACATCAGTAATTATCGTTCCTCCATTTTCCGGATCGCCAGAATAAAGCTCAAATGGAACTGCAGAGTTCATGGCTTTAAGGCTATAATTAAACACTCTAATATATGCAGTTAATGTATCACCCGGATTAGGATTTACATAATTAAACCTAATAGATTTTGTTCGGTTATAATGCTCTGCAATTCTATTAGTTACCCCTCTCAGTGAATCGAGTCTGTATGGAAGATTAAGTGCAGGGTCAACTTTGCTTCCATAGATGTCTACAATATTTTCTGCACCACTGTTCGGAATATCAACAGCCATACCTAATCTAATTGCCCTGTCTTGGGTAAGGTATAAATAAGGGGTTAGAGTAAAGTTGTATCCTATTTCAGAAAGTGGAGCCGCGTATACTGAAAAAGTTTCCATGCTGGTAATGTATTGTGAATACACTTGCATTTCTTCAAATTTATAAGTTGAAGATTGAGAGTAACCGCCTCCAACACCGAAACCAGACACGCCAACGTTCGCTTCAAATGTGCCACTTTCCATAGTGCTAGTCCAATCAGACCAACTCTGATTAATTTCAGAGGCTAAGTTTGCTCCACCTGCACCAGCTACTGAAACACTTATAGGGTTGGGTGTCCAAAGCAAAGTGCTCGGTACATCACTTATTCTATCATAAAAAATAGATTCTGTATCCGTTGATTTTGGATATGATAACAAATTTCCTACCTCGTGGTTAGGGATATAATTTACAACGTCTCTACCATCAAAAGTTCCTCCGGCAGGTATTAATGGTGACGGTATTACTGTAATAATCCAAGAAGTGGTATCATTACTCATGTTTAAAACAGGGTATTCGATCATACGGAATGGGAACACGTGCCCCTTTATTCGGTCATCAGATTTAGAACTCTCATTAAAACTGAAGTTTTCAACTATACCATTCTCCGAACTATGTCCAAAACCGTTTCCTGTAGTTTGATCTACGGAAGCACCGCCTCCAATACCTTCATATGCATAAGAAAGATTAGCAGACTCACTTTCTGTGTATGATGTTGAAAGCAAGATTCCTGAGGATTGGCCTTGAGTAGAGGAGTTTTCTATTTTAACTTCATTACCGCAGGTATTTGGAGATTGACCACAACCACTTAAATCATAAACCTTATTGCCAATCTCATCAAACAAGTAAGGTACACAATCCATTATTACCGCTGGACGATAAAATTCACAATCTGTGATGGTAACTGGATCTCCCAGTTTAAGGTCTGTACCATCTAAGTTACCCATATCAAATCCATATGGTAAATAGGTGTATCCTGAGTAAAACTTTTTCGAATACTGACCTCGCCTCTCAATATTCAAATTTTCGTCCAACGTAAAAGCTTCTAGGAATATTTCGTGTTCGCTTGTACCCCCATCAAAACTTTTAGACATACAAACAATATCGTCTCTACCATCTCGATCAATATCACCAATTTCAAATCTATCATTGGACTCTTGCCCTGCATCTTCCAAATCACCTGTTGGTCTACTTCCTGCTACATCTGTAGCTTGCAATGCCCCTGTAGCTGTATCAAACGAATAGACGTAAAACTCGTAAGTTAGAAGAACGAGATCGTCGATACCGTCATCATTTACATCGCCTGTTTCTAGTTCAAAGGAAGTATTGGTTTCAAACTTCTGATCATGTCCCCAGGTGAAAGGACCTTTTTTTACATCGTGCGCGTCGAAAGTTTTGTTTATATCAATGGTATATGTTCTCAACCAATCATAACTATAACCGCCTGAAACGTTTGTATAGTCAAATGCAAAGGCAATAAATATCGATTCGGATCCTGTATCTTTTATGTGATGATAACTACGCACATTTTGCATAGCTGTTCTTATATACCCTAAACTACCATCAGTATTAATTGGGTCTGATCTTAAAGAAGTATCATCAACTACTACCTTATAGTCACGTTTCCTACCGAATTCCCCATTTGTGTTTTTCTCTAGATCAAAAACTCTAAGAAATACATTAAACTTCACATCACTATTTGTGGTGTTGTTCTCCAGACCTGCATAACAAATCTCGTCATTCCCGTCTCCGTCTACATCAACTATGCAAATTGAATTACTATGGGTTCCACTCCATGATGAATAAGTGTAATCATAGGTTTCTGTAAAGTTAGCGGTGGCTATTATACTATCACCAGAAGATGTAAAAGTTACAACCTCAAAAAGAAGCTGACCACTATTATCTACTGCGCAAAGAACAACCTCTTCAATACCATCACCATCTAAATCTCCAACTGCTAAATCCGGAAGAGAAGCTGTACCAATATTTGAGGTAGTAAAAATGGCATCTTTTAAAGTAAATTCATGTGTACTGTCTGTGCGATTATATGTGGTGGTTTGTTGCGATGCTCCAATTTCATAGGTGTTATTTCTTAAAATAAGGTAAAAAATATCATCGCGTTCATCTCCATTAAAGTTTCCTGATTCAATGTATATCATTTCAACACCTGCATCTGATCCAGCTGTTTTAACAGGAGATAAATCGGTAAACCTAGTCCATGTTTGCCAAGGGGTACCTTCGTTTAACTGGGCAATCCAATTATAACCAAAAATTTGTTCTTGAATTCCTGTCCCTGGTTCTAGCCAAGTCGCTATTAAGTCGAAGCTATTATACTGGTTCTTGTGCTTCTCAAAGGGATTTGAAAGTTCCTGCCCTAGAGCGAATAAACTTAAAAAAAGGGTAATGATAGATAGTCTTGTTCTCATGATTTAGTTAGTTTTGGTTAGTGCTGAATACTCTTCAGACTTTTGCCAAACCTAACAAGCTAGACAAGCACCTTGCGAATAATTGTGACAAAATGAGTACTTTTTTGTGATTTAGCTATGTTTATGAACTGAGTTTTGGAATATTTCCTTAAGTCGTTTTTTATACGTTGAAGAAATTGGAATGGTATCATTACCAATGATTAAAGTTTCCTTCTCCATACTTTTGACATACTTGATATTAATTAAAAAACGTCGATGTACCTTTAGAAAATTTAACTGAGGTAGCATTTCTTTAATCTGACTCATTTTCATTCGTACAACATGCTTTTTACTACTTGTATGGATCAATAAATAATTACCATCTGAATTGATGTAATAGATATCATCCAGATCTATTCTGATATACTTTGATCCTTCCTTAAGTGAAATACTAGATTCCCTTGAAACTAACTCTTGAGTAAGCTTAAACCTTGCGTTAAAACTTCGTATAGCAATCATTAGAGTGTTTATCAAAGTGGGATCATTAAACGGTTTCATTAAGAAGCCATTCGGCAGTGTATCTTGTACCTTCGCAATCGTTTCTTCATCTCCAAATGCCGTGAGGTATACGATAGCCAATGAAAGATACTTTCGGATTTTTTTTGCTAACCATATGCCGTCTTTATCTCCAGCTAGGTTTATATCTATTAGTACTATATCTACACTTGGTTTCAATTTCAATAATTCCCATGCTTTTTCAGCAGTAGCTTCTGAACCGGCAATATCAAATCCAGCATCTGTCAATTGTGCTTCCAATTCCATTCTTGTAAATGCCATGTCCTCAACAATAAAAACTCTGTGTCTACCCGATTTCATTTGTTTGGAATTAATAGTTGAAATTTAAAGGGAAAATAACTTAAGGTTTGCTGCTCTGCATTTATTTCTTCAGAAAGCATTTTAACTAATTTAATCCCCAATCCTCCAGATTGATCATACTCTTCAATTTCTTCTTCACTAGCACCATTATCTTCATATCTAAACTCTATGAAATGTTCAATTTCTTTTACTTTAATATTAATAACACCGGCCTTTTCATTTTTAAAAGCATGTTTGTATGAGTTGATAATCAATTCAGTAGTTATCAAACCTAGAGGAATCGCTTTTTCAATATTTATCACAATATCTTTTGAGTCAATTTTGATATCTACCTTATTGTTGTTCCGACTCTGTGCTACATGCAAGGCAAGGTCTTTTAAATAATTCGTTAGCTGAATTGCAGAAACATCGCTGTTTTCATATAACATTTCATGAACCATCGCCATTGAAGCAATTTGTTCTTTTGCTTCCTTAACCATGTGCTCATATTTCGTATCATTTATCTTTCTCACTTGAAGCTGCAGCATGCTGGAAATTACCTGCAAATTATTCTTTACACGATGATGAACTTCCCTCAATAATACTTCCTTTTGAGAAAGTGCCGATTGAATTGATTCCTTCTGAGCACTTATTATCAATTTATTACGCCTTATGTTTAAATAAAATATGAAGAAAGTTATTGCTGATAGGAACGCCGTGATCATTCCAAAGTTTTGTAATTTGCTTTTTGATTTTGCAAGTTCAACTTTATGTAAGCTAGCTCTAAGATTTTCATTCATCTTAGTTGTTTCATACTTTATAGATGACAGATTATAATCTTGTCTAATCCTTTCCCTTTCCACTGAGTCTCTCAAGATTGTTTCTTTAGCAAAAAATTGAGTGCTTTTCTCCATGTCATCCAAAAAAGAGTAACACATCCCCATTAATTTGTATGCTTTTATTTGATAATCTAAACGATTAATGGTCTGTGCCGCATCCAAGCAAGTATCCAAATAATTTATAGAAGTTTGAAAATCTTTGAGCAAGTATTTCACTCTAGCAACTTTTAAAGCAGCACCGGCAGTAATATGATTTTCACCATAAATTTTGCTTAAGCTCAACTCCTCCAGAAAGATAGGTAAAGCCTCATCATACTGAGAGGTCACAAAGTAATATTCCGCCATATTACTTTCAATTACTTTACTAAAATATTGCCCATATCCTGAAATATGTTGTTCTTTTAAGGTACCGGTTTTTAACTTTTCAATTGCTTTAGCAAAATAATATTTTGCGCTATCCCAATTACCCAGTTCTTTGAATGACAAGCCAATATTATTTAATGCCGAGCTTTGCGCTAAGGTGCTGTGTGAGGCTTCTAAACTTATATTTGGATTCCTGAAATACTCTATAGCTTTAGCATAATTTCTAAGTCTAAAATACACTAGTCCCATGTCGTGATCATATAATAATCGGGGTCTTAGAGTTACTTCGCTACTTTGTTTATATAGTTGACTATATAAAGGGTATAATTCAATAATCTCTCCATATTGCAACGTTTTTAAATAAAGGTCATTCAAGAACAGTAAAGTGTGTAAGCACAAGGTATCTCTTTGAAACTCTTCGTCTGAAATCAGCTGATTCCCAGTTAAAATAGCTTCAGAAAAGTTCAGATTATTAGCAAGGCAGGTGAAATAATAATATTTAGCTCTCGCATAAAACTTGCCATTACCCTCATTAGCAGCCCAGTTCATAGCAGATTGTGGGTAGGACTCCGGAAGCTCAATATGCTTTTGCATTGTGTACTCCTGATATTCAGAAAATGCTTTAAAGAAATTTTCCATTTCATTAAAATCCTGAAAAGAAGAAACTACTGAATCAGTTAAAACAGGAGCTTGTATTAAAGTATCTTTAGCAATGATGCATTCCGAGAATAAGTTGACTATTAATAATGTGATTAGAATTAGTCTACCCAAAATATACTAAATTGATTTTCAACGCTTTCAAATATCGGCAATTATTATTATGGAATGGGTATGGCGCTTTACATTAAGCCAGTTTTCAAATTGATGAAGATGGCAAGGTAACTGAAATCGTTAAATTTTGGCATTATGATTAGAGTTCCTATTTCAGCGGTATTTGGATCTCTATCCTCGTTCCATTTCCTTCCGAAGAACTAACATCAAATGTTCCGTTCAGAGATCTTGCCCTATTTCTCATGGTAAGTAAACCGATTCCTGCTTTTTCTGTCTGTTTTATATCAAAGCCTTTCCCATTATCTGTAATACTTATAATGGCTGTTGTCCCATCGCTCTTTAATTCAATTTCTATAGAATCGCATTCACTATGTGTAAGAGAGTTCATACAAGCTTGCTGAATAATTCTGTATAGCTGTAATTCTGCATCAGAACTCAATTTGGTTTCAAGCTTATAATCTATATCTATCTTGAGATCTGATTTAAAAGAGTATTGATCTGCCAAGCCTTTAAGCGCTTCTTCAAGACCAAATTCCGGTATGGAAACCGGGATAAGACTTCTGGAAAGGTTCCTGCAGTCCTTTATCGTATTGTTTAAAAGTAGAGTTACATCATCAATGATGCCTTCGACATTCTGGTCAACCAAATTCCGAGCTTTAACGCTAATTAAATTGTAATAGACACTTGTAATTTGCTGGGTAATACTATCGTGAATTTCAGTAGCAATACCTTCTCTTTCTTTGTCAATTGCATCGAGAATGATGCTGTTATTCTTATCCTCTTTTAACAGTCGGCCCGAAATATCTCGCAATACTACTAATGCACCGGACGGTTTGTTATCGGGTCCAATTATAGCAGATCCATTCGCTTCAATTACGCGCTCTTCTCTGTTGTTTAATAGTCTGTATTTATAATTCTCAACATGTCCTGCTTCCATTGCTATTGCCAAACAAACTTCTGCAGAATCTAATGGTCTCTCCTCAAACAAAGCATACATATTATAAGCGCTTGGCCAGTGCTCTATATTGAATTCATTGGCCGGCTGAAACCACTCCGAAAATTTTTGATTATAGAATTTAACAATACCATTGCTATCACAGCTTACAATAGCATCAGATGTACTATTCAACAGGAGCTGTTTTTGAGCAAGTTCCGATTGAAGCTGTTGAACAAATTGTTCTTTCAACTCTATCATCTTCAAACGTCTAAAGTTTAGAAAGTATCCTAAAACTCCAACCAATATAGCAGAGATAAATACAAAGAATATTCCTTTCTTGGTTTGGACTTGCGTGATATTTTCAGGATCATCAAACCATTTATTAAGTGTGATAAAGTCGCTAAGAACAATCCATGTAATACCAAAAATCAAGTATATAAATGCGAGAATTAAGGACTTCCTAACCGGTTCCTGTATGATCATTTTTTAAAATTAAAATTATTCCAAATAAATCCAACCTTTTAATACCAATACCCATTCATAAATAAGCTTTCCTTCTTACCTTCAATGTCTACAGCCTTTTAAAATCAAAGCTTCACCACAATCGGAATTTTAATAATGAATGATTGAACCCCTTGAGTAAATAAGTAAAAATGAGGCATATGACATGAAAAGCTTATCAGATCCAATAATAATTTTCTTCGAGTACTCAATTATCTCTTCAACAAAATCAAATATCTTTGCAGCAGTGAGGAATTTGAGGTATTGCATATCATTACTCCTATTGCTAACCTACACGTTTGGGCTGGCCCATAACTTGATTCCACATTGTCCTGAACCAAGTGCTATACAGCTGGCAATAACTAATCACCACCACCACGAACATCAGGAGCACTTATCTGAAGTAGAGAGTAATGAAGAACATGAGCACATTGTTCATGAGCAGCATCATGATGAAAACGTCATTGATTTCATTGTTTGCCTTCTATACGATTT
>JAAEYY010000016.1:55968-61997 GCA_018223105.1 bacterium
CTTCAAGCACATTGTTCTTAGCAAACTGAATACCGGCTTAACAGAAGAAGCATCATTAGAAAGTGCTGCTATTTTAGTTTTTGATTTAGATGTTTTAGAACAAACAGGTTCATCTACAGAACACAACTGTGCGGAAGTTGCAGTTTATACTTCCCCTCCTCCGGGAAATACTTCTAAACGGGGACCTCCTTCTTTTTCTTATTAAAAGTCCTTAGCCCGAAGAATTTACGAGGTCTCAGGCAACATGCTTTTTCGGAATCATCGAAGAGGTAGTTTCATATTGTATTTCTTATAAAAATTTTAAAATGATCAATCAAATTATATCGTTTTCGATAAAAAATAAGCTGATCATTGGTTTTCTAACCATAGCCCTCATTGCCGGGGGAATATGGAGTATAACCAAAGTTCCGCTAGATGCTGTACCGGATATCACAAATAACCAGTTACAGGTCATCACTCAAGCTCCTAACCTCGGAACAGAGGATATTGAGCAATTCGTTACTTACCCCGTTGAAGTGTCAATGGCAAATCTTCCGGGTGTAACTGAAATACGTTCTATTTCGCGTTTTGGGCTCTCCGTTGTTACCATTGTTTTTGAAGATGACATGGGAACCTACTTGCCCAGACAACTCGTCGCTGAAAAACTTACCGAGGTAAAAGCAAAAATCCCACAGGGATTCGGCGAACCCTCAATGGGACCAATATCCACCGGATTAGGCGAAATATACCAATATACTTTAGAGGTAGATTCTGCTTACCTCTCCCAATATTCAGCCGCAGACTTGCGCACCATGCAAGACTGGATTGTTCGCAGGCAAATGGCAATGGTTCCCGGAGTAGTAGAAGTCAATGCTTTTGGTGGAGACATCAAACAGTATGAAGTGGCTGTAAACCCGGATGAACTCAAAGCAATTGGACTCAGCATTTCCGATGTATTTACGGCTCTAGAAAACAACAACCAGAACACCGGTGGAGCTTATATAGAAAAAGACCACTATGCGAATTTCATTCGAGGTGAAGGATTAGCCCGGAGCATAAAGGACATTGAAAGTATTGTTGTAAGCAACATGAATGGTCTGCCAATAACTATTAAGGATGTGGCTACAGTTCAGGTTGGAAAAGCCATACGCTATGGCGCATTCACAAAGGATGGCAAAGGCGAAGCCGTTGGTGGCATGATACTCATGCTGAAGGGAGCTAATTCTAATAACGTGATTGAAGCGGTGAAGGAACGAATGAAGGATATTCAAAAATCCCTACCAGAGGGAGTGAGAATAGTACCCTTTCTAGACCGAAGCTCTTTAATTGCAGATACCACAGGTACACTGAGCCAGAACCTAATGGAAGGTGCACTAATTGTGATTTTTGTCTTAGTATTCTTACTGGGAAACTGGAGAGGTGGTTTGATCGTAGCATCCACTATTCCTCTTTCATTGTTATTCGCCTTCATCCTCATGAATGTTTTTGATGTTTGGGCCAACCTCATGAGTTTAGGGGCAATTGACTTCGGAATCATTGTAGACGGAGCAGTAATAATCGTTGAAGGAACTGTATTTCTTTTACACGATAAGTTATTAAAGAATCAAGAAATCACTAAAAAGGTTAGGAATGATGTAGCTTATTCAGCGTCTAGTAAGATGATGAATGCAGCGTTCTTCGGCCAGCTTATCATCCTCATTGTATTCATTCCTATATTAGCTTTACAGGGGATAGAGGGTAAAATGTTTCAGCCCATGGCACTTACCTTCATGTTCGCTATGATAGGCGTAATGATCCTCTGTCTTACTTATGTTCCTATGATGTCTGCCTTGTTTATCAGAATGGGTAAAAAGAATAAAACATCTTGGGGCGACCGTTTCGTAATATGTTTAGAGAACCTATATGAACCTACTCTTGGCAGAGCATTAAAAAGAGCGAAATGGATCATCGTTTTTGCAGTAGTTCTGTTAGGCATTGCGGTATTTACATTCACGCGTTTGGGTGGAGAGTTTATTCCGCAATTGGATGAAGGAGACTTGGCTTTTCATATTATTCTAAAGCCAGGCAGTTCTTTATCAGAATCGATTGAAACCTCTACTAAAATTGAAGGAATTATCCTTGATGAGTTTCCTGAAATAGAGCACGCAATGACACGATTTGGAGTTGCAGATGTTCCTACAGACCCTATGCCCATGGATGTTGGCGACTGTATAGTATTGCTTAAGCCTAAGGATGAATGGGTATCAGCAGATACCAAGGAAGAACTCGTTGAAAAAATGAAAAAGGCGGTAAGTGTGGTACCTGGGGTGAATTATGAGTTCACTCAGCCCATTGAGATGCGGTTCAACGAATTACTCACTGGGGTTAGAGAAGATATTGCCATTAAATTATTTGGCGAAGATTTAGAGATTTTGGCGGCAAAAGCTGAAGAGATGGGAAAAATCATCTCTCAAGTACCGGGAGTAGCAGATATGAAAGTAGAAGCAACAAGTGGTTTGCCTCAAATGACCGTCAAATACAATCGGGATAAACTGGCACAATATGGAATTAATGTAACAGACCTGAATACCCTCATTGAATCCGCTTTTGCCGGTGGCAAGGCAGGGGTGATTTTTGAAGGAGAAAAACGCTTTGACTTAGTTGTTCGACTGCATGAACGGCATCGCAAAAGCATAAGTGACCTTAAAAACCTCTATATCAATTTGCCCAATGGTTCACAGATCCCTTTAGAAGAGGTGGCAGATATTAGCTATCAACCCGGTCCCATGCAGATTAGTCGCGATAACACGAATAGAAGAACCTATGTTGGAGTGAATGTTAGGGGTCGGGATATTAAATCCCTTGTTGAGGAGATTCAACAAAAGTTAGATAATCAACTTGAGCTACCTCCCGGTTACTACATCCGGTATGGAGGCGCTTTTGAGAATCTGGAAAGAGCAAGTAAACGACTACAAATTGTAGTTCCTATTGCTCTCGGATTGATATTTCTATTGATCTTTTTCGCTTTACAATCTTTCAAACAATCTATGATGATATACATGGCCATTCCATTGGCAGCAATTGGAGGAATATTCTCTTTATGGCTGCGCGATATGCCTTTCAGTATTTCAGCAGGCGTCGGTTTTATTGTTCTATTCGGAGTTGCTGTTTTGAACGGATTAGTGCTCATCAGTGGTTGGAATGAATTAAAAGCTGAAGGTATAAGCGACTTAGACGAGAGAATCCGACTTGGTGCTAGAAGACGAATAAGGCCTATCCTCTTAACTGCTTTAACTGATGTTTTGGGCTTTTTACCAATGGCGGTCTCTACTTCTGCTGGAGCAGAAGTGCAACAACCACTAGCTACCGTGGTTATCGGTGGTATGATTACAGCTACCTTGTTAACACTCTTTGTATTGCCCATATTATACCGATGGGTTGAGATGAGAAGTACAAAAGTAGCAGTACCAAAAGCCACAGTAAGTATATTATTGCTTGCCGCACTATCTCTCTTCTCCTCACATAAAGTTCATGCACAGGATGTAAATAAAAACACAATTCGAACTTTGGAAGAAGCTATTTCCATTGGTTTAGCCAATAATGGCCATGTTCAAATAGCTCAAACCAATGTTGAACTTCAAGAGCAGGGAAAAAAAGGAGCTTTTGATCCGGGCAAGACCGTAGTAGGCTTTCAGTACGGACAATACAACAGCTTTGAAAACGACTTAGCGTTCAGCCTAAACCAGCAATTTGACTTTCCAACGGTATATTCTAATCAGCACCAGCTGGCAGAAGCAAAGACATTAGGAAGTGAGATACAGCTCCTTGTTACCGAAACCAGCCTAAAACGCGACATCCGTGAAAGTTGGTATCGCTTAGCCTATCTAAAGGAAAAAGAAAAATTATTGTTATACCAAGACACCATTTATAACCGGTTTCTTCATGCAGCTTCCATTCGTTATGAAACAGAAGCAAGCAACTATCTCGAAAAAGCAGCAGCAGAGACTAGGGTAATGGAAATCCAAAATAGTTTAAGGATCATAGCATCAGACATTAGTATTCAGGAAAAACAACTTCGGATACTGTTAAATGATACCACCGGAATCCACTTTATACCTGAGTCTCATATTGAAAGGACGTTAACCGGCCCGGAAGATTCAACTCAATTGGCCAAAAATCCTTTACTAGCTTATGCCAAGCAGCAAATTGAAATTGCCAATGCGGAAATTGCAGTCCAAACATCAAAATCACTTCCGGGATTTTCTATTGGGTATTTCAACCAATCTATGATAGGAAACCCTACAAGTAATGGAGATATTGCCGGTACTTCTCCCAGATTCTGGGGTGTACAGGCGGGCATTACTATTCCCATATTTTATGGCTCTTATAAGGCCAACATTAAGTCAGCTGAACTTAAAGAACAGATGGCAGAAACAAATGCTAATTACTATACCACTGTTCTTCATGGACAATATGAGCAACAATTACAAGAAGTAATCAAATATGGAGGTAGTTTAAAATACTATCGAGATATAGCAATTGCTCAAGCTGATCTGATCATTAATAATGCCCAAAAGAGTTTGGAAAACGGTGCAATAGATTACATAGAGTATTTCCAAAATATAAACCAGGCATTGGAGCTAAAATTCAATTACCTCAAAACATTAAACGATTATAACCAGGCAATTATTAATCTGGAATATCTAATAGGACAATAGACAGTCTGGCAAAATCAGACATAAAACCAATAAAAATGAAAACGAATATTATAAAAACATATATACTGGCTTTCACAGCAGCTTTATTACTAGCAGCTTGTGGAAATGATACAAATAATAAACCTGGAGAATCATCCGGTGGTACTGATCATGGAGCCGGAGAACATCATGGTCATGGAAACGATGTCATAGTTTTAACGGATCAACAGTTTAAATCTCTTGAAATGGAGATAGACTCAATGCCAATGCGTAACATCTCTTCGTTCGTGGAAGCTAATGGGCTTCTAGAAGTACCACCGCAAAACGAAGCTACTGTTACGGCAATTATTGGAGCAAATATTACAAGCATCAAGGTAATTGAAGGAGATAAAGTTAAAAAAGGTCAAGTTCTAGCCTATTTGAGTCACCCGGACCTAATAAAACTCCAAACTGACTATATCAATAGCTGGAACCAGCTGCAATACCTGGAAAAGGAATACCAACGACAAAAGAAACTCTATGAGGAAAAAGTAGGTTCGGGAAAGGAGTTTCAAAAAACGCAAGCAGATTATCAATCGATGAAAGGTACGGTTAAGGGCTATGAAGCCCAATTGAAAATGATGGGATTGAATTTGGATAATATGTTAAATGGTGAAATCTATGAGTATGTTCCGGTTCGCAGTCCGATTTCCGGCCATATTCGATTGGTTGAAGTAAAAATGGGGCAGTATGTTCAGCCGCAAACCGAAATGTTTGAAATCGTAAATATTGACCATATTCATGCAGACTTAATGGTATTCGAAAAAGATGTCCATAAGGTAAAAGAAGGCCAGAAAGTGCGGTTCTCTGTGGAATCATCACCGGGGAAAGAACTTGAAGCAACTATTTACAATGTTGGAAAATCGTTTGAGCAAAACCCAAAAGCAATTCATCTTCATGCAGAGATTGAAAACAAACAAGGTTTGTTGATTCCGGGCATGTATGTAAGGGGAAGAATCATGATCGGAGATATTCAAAGTTATGCTATGCCTGATGCGGGGATAGTGAGAGAAGGTGATAAGTATTTCATTTTCGCAACCCAACAAGAAGGCAACAATGAGCAAAATCAATGGACTTTTGTACCGATTGAGGTAATTATTGGAGCCAGAGATAATGGCTGGACTGAAGTTAAATTACTTGCCCCCTTACCTGAAGGAACGAAAGTGGCATGGAATAATGCGTATTATCTATTAGCAGAACTGAAGAAGGGTGATGCTGACCATGATCATTAGAAAACTGTAATAAAACGGTCAACCTTATTCAGGCATTAACAATATTTGATTTGTCAGTGCCTGAAATAAGTTGACCACTTTTTAAAACCAAAAGAATTAAAAG
>JAAEYY010000017.1:0-7631 GCA_018223105.1 bacterium
TAGGTATTACCCACATACAATTCTGGAATACTGCGGTAAGTTCTCTAGAACGGCTCGCAGGTGTCATATTAGAGAGCCTGTTCCAATATTCATTACCCTTATCATAAATCGGCAGCTTTGGATGCAATGAAGGCGCAGGTCCTTCGTGAGAGCCCATCACGTAAATGTAATGACGACCTCCATAGCTTGGATAAGTTTGACTATAGAATCCTGCATTATCTGTTGGGTTCCACTTCATATCTCTACCATTTTCTCCAACTTGGTAAGAATCTTCTGCTACGATGATGTTCAGACGTTCTCCTGTTTCCAGGTTGATTGCATAACCAGGGAAAATAGTTTTACCGGGAAGCAAAGTACCACCTGCCCAAGTCAATTGCCCGGCACGTAGATCAAACTTCTCAACTCCACCTTCAGTTAATGCATCATCTTCGCCAATCTCGATCATAACACATTCAGACCATTTCGATTGATCTTTAGTGATTACTAGATCAATACTTGCGATATTATTAATACCTACTGTTCCATTTGCAGTTAAGTTATAGGCCATAGCCTGTACCAGGATGTCATTTCTTCCCGGAGTTGCAGGCTCACCATTATTTGCTACCAGTCTGTATGGAGCCACTCGACCACCGCCACTTGGACCCGGCCAAATTCTTTCATAGGCTTGTCCTGGATCGATAGGTTCACCTGCTAAGGCATAATCATGCCAGGTTGGGTCTCCATAAGCAGAAGACTCTCGTCCACCTTGCACACCAGATCTAATCCAATCGTAAACAGCATAAGCATTTGCAGTAGCTACATCTCTATCTTCAACTGCAGTTAACCACTCTTTACTAGGATCTTCCCATACAACATTGTAAGAAATGAATCCATTATTTGGATCATCTTCATCCTCACCGGGATGAACAACTTGTTCTATGGTTACAGCAAGTCCCCAGTCAAATAAATCAATATTCGAATTGTTTACATTAGTATCGTTTACTGTACTCGCCAGGATTACTTGCTCGTTTCTGTAGTTAATCTCAGTATCAGAGCGTACAATCAATTCAGAACCATCTTCCAAAATTCTCTTAAGAATCCAGTTAGTTTTTGATGCTTCAACACCGCTATCCGCTCTTGTGATATTTTCTTCTAATAGAGTTAGCTCAAAATCTCCATTTGGAACCTTTAATGGATCAATCACCGAAATCTTTACGGGACCGTTTCCATTCATATAGGTTGGATTCAATAGTTGGTTGTTCGCAAGAATTGCCTCTTCTGATTCCGGGGTAAGCTCAAGTACATTACCTCCATTACCTGTTCCTGCTACTCTTGTTAGTTTAGGACCACTACCGTAGTTCGCTTGCGTATTTGAACCTCCTAATCTCGGCTCAGTTTTACGTGGAATTGCAGAGAATTGTTTCACTTTACGTCCTTCAAGGTAAGTACGATTTGTACTTTCACCTGCTGCATAAGCCAATACGATATAATAATAGGTCTTATGGTTAACCAAGGTCTTATTAGAACCGGTTGCAAATGCATCCTCAGTTAAAGAAATTGAATGTTGAATTCCGTCATTTTCTCCTCTAACTTCCAAAGTAGGAACAAAGTCTTGTACATCGGGATCAAATACCCGGTTTACAATTGTGCCGAATTCGTCTTCAATATCACACTGGAATACTTCACGCGCTTTGTTTACATCGCCTAATTCTGACAAACTTACTGTTGCATCTTTCAACTGGAATACTCTGTATCCTTGGAAAGTGTAGTTTTCCTCTTCACCTAGACCATTAATAACAGTCTCTTCATATTTCTCAACCCTATCAGATCCGGTACCTCCTAATGAGATTACCAATTGCTGATCGAGTTCTTGTACTTCAATTTCTGGAGCATCCGGTCCATCAACAAGATCAAAACAAGCGTTGAATAGCTCTTGTGCTTTCTGGCTCGCAATTTTTAGTAAGCTAAGTGATCCTTCAGCACCACCATATGATGATCGTGCCCATACCACTCCTACAGTTAATTTTTGCACTGCGCCTGGTTCAAGAATGAATGGCCCGGAACTCTGCAAGAATCTTCTATCCAATGGCTGGTTGCCCGCTGATCTCTCATTCCAGTTTTCATTTGGATGTTCAGGATCTGTATCAAATGGAAACATATAATCTGCCGGTGTACCATTTGTACCTGTTATACCGTCTCCACCAAATTCTATCTGCGTACCGTTCATCCATCTACCTCTCAAATAATTGTAGAACTGGATTGCAGTATTTGGGTTACCGTTAATTGGGTTTGTATTGTTGTTGTAATACACAAACTTCGACATCCCAAGATCATATCTTGTTGGTACTCCATCAATAATGGTATCAATTTTTGGACCTTCGAAAAAGTCTACCCCAATTGAAGGCGGATTTAAACCATATCCTAAAACACCTTCGTCATTATCGTCACCATTGTAACAGAAACCTAGAGACAATCCAACATCACAACCGACATAGTCATCTGAGAAGTTACCCAAATCCGGGTCAACCCACTGACCAAAGTATGTTTGTTTCAATTGAGTAAAGCCTCTATTGATAATTCGGCTGGTGTAGAAGGTCATATCATTCACCTCATCATTTGTAGCGAAGGCAAATGCTGTTGTTTGAATTTCAACACCAATTGGCTCTCCTTGAGTTTCAGAGTGAATGTTTCCTTTATCGTTGTATACAAACCACAACATTTGATCAGGTTGATCTTCAGGCTCATTGTCCAATTCCTCTCCCAAACATTCAGATTGAAGCACGGGATAGTCTCCTTCAGCAGGCTCATAAAATCCATCGCCATCCGTATCAAAGAATGGTGCAAGATCGGTCATATTATCACCGAAATTACCTTTACCAGGCCAAGCTGCAATCTGAGTTGAAGGTGTTGTAAATGTCCCGTTCTCGATAGACTCAACGTGCTCAATAATGCTACTTCCATCCACTTTAAATATCTGGTCGTAGGTCAAACACTGGTTTGCGTTAGTATTACTAGTAAGCTCATCAAGTGGACCCGGCCAGAAGTCAGAACCTCTTTGACGATACGTCATTGCCGCAAGTTTTAAGTTTTCACCTAAATCCAATCCACCAATCCAAATAGCACCGGCAAACATGGAGTGCTTTCTTACAGCATTCACTCCGGTAATTTTTGGAATTTCGTATCTAGCAGTAGTTAAATCCCACCACATGTCACCACCATTCAGAATTTTGGTTCTCACGTTATTCACATCGAGATCCGCTTGCTGAGTAGCAGGTTCACAATCATTTCCAAACTTCATCGCATTGCGATACGAAGTTCTATCACGATCATCGTCGTTAGCATCCTGGCGAGGAACATCTTCCTTCGCGAAGCCTAAACCGGCGATGAACATTAACGTTGCTATTCCTAATATTTTTTTCATAATATCTCTCCTTTAATTTTCTTAGAACTGGAACTTCACACCTAACTTAATCCATCTTGGAGTATCGTAGTAATACGGATAATCCACCTTAGCATTATAAAGATCGATATAAGACTGTGAGTTTAATTCGTTTTGAATTTGTTGTTGTCCTTGTGGTGAACTTAACCATCCATCATCGTTTGGAAGTCCGGTATAACCATATACCTGACGAACAATTCTAGTATTTAGTAAGTTTTCAACCCAAAGGAATACAATCATTTCGGTATATGTTGATCTGTATTGATCTTTCACTGTTCTCTTTTCAAATCTGAAGCTCTTATCAAAACGAGCATCAATTTTGAACTGCCATGGCTTTCTTGATCCGTAAGGGTTACCTTCAAGAAGCTGACGAGTTGCAGTACCTGAGGATGCACTTGGCACAGCATTCGCGTAAGCAGTAAATGGCTCACCAGATTTTGCTGTGACGATAAAGTTAGCACCTGTGTTTTCGAATACTTTCTTTCCAAACCAAACCGGACCTGTATAGTCTTTTCCGTTTTTAAATCTGTAATCTAATACAGAAGTAATTTGGTGACGAACATCATATTCTGTTGGATATAGTGATCTCAAGTTAGGTAGGTTCGCTTGAATTAACGCTGCTGAAGAGTTAATGTTTGAACCTGTACCGTCTGAGAATAGCAATCTATATCTCAATCCTAAAGATACTCTTCCTTCACCTCTCAATTCGTATTCTGCTCTAAAGGCTTTAATTGTTGAGAAGTCGATGTTAGAGTAAGAGTTATAACTTACAGGATAAGCGTTATCAATTCTTACTAATCCGAAGTCGCCTCTTGATTCACGATAAGAAGCAATAATCTGAAGAGAAGATCTCTTTGTAAGAGTTTGTTTAAAACCTAATTCGTAAAGTGTAGTTACACGAGGTTTAAGTGCCGCGTTAGACAACACACCACCCTGGTTAAACTGTAAGAATTCATATTCATTGTATGATGCAAATACAGCTCCGTCGGTAGGACGTTGTGCCAGTACATCATAACTTGCAAAGAATAATGCTTCATTGTTAATTGGGAATGAGAAGTATACACGTGGCAACACATTAATCTGTGGCTGGTAATCTTCAAAAGTCTCACTCACAATAGTTTCATCATCACTCACCAAGTAAGGCTGGATTCTACCGTTATTAGACTCTTGCGCTAGAGTTGCAGAACTTGTAAGCTCTGTTCCTTCTGCATTGTACCAAGTACTTCCATCACGGTAACCAAGTACTCTTGTTGGGTTGGTAGCATCATCAACATAGACAACAAAGTCATCGCCAATATTGGATGGAACGCTATTGAGTTCGAGGTTATCGTTCGTTTTATTGATAGCCTCAGCAACTGAGTATGTTGGATATAATGAGTATTGATCTTTTAGTACGTTTTGGTTCGCGTCATATCTTTCAATACGAACACCTAAACGCAAGATTAAATCTTTATATGCAAACTTATCTTCTAACCAAAGTGCACTATAAACTGGAGAGAAAGATCCGATTGCTCTTCTGCTTTCGTCACTCCAATCATTTAGACCGTATCTATTTCTAGTTCTATTTCCTAGGTAGTCGTATCCGCTGTATGCGATATAAGGGTTACCGTTATTCCAAAGGTCATTCGGACCAAATAAATCAAGACTGAAAATATCCGGATTCAATGAATTAACATCAATCCAAGATGTTTCAGTATAAAGCTCTCCATTAACATCACGAGCGCCTTGCTCAATAAGTCTGGCTCTTAAATTCTTATCGAATGTACTTTGCTGATCTTGATCAATTCTGATATTATAGCTTACTGTATCTGTAAATGTTCCATTATCATCGTAAGAGTGATTACCCGTAACGATATAATTTCCTTCAGTAACTTTATCAAGGTTTGAAATATGGCGGTTAGCCAATTGAGGCATTAACACCCAAAGGTTATTTGCAGCTACTGCCCAGCTACTGGAGAAGGTTTGCTCATAATACAAACCAAATTGTAAATCGTGGCTGTTTTTAAGGTTCAATGTAGCGTTACCTTGTGCGTATGCTGATAAACGCTCGTATTGAGACTTAGAGTAGAAATACGCAACCGTTCCAGGGTTAGACCAAAGAGAATAGGTTGAGTTAGCGTTAAAACCGTTTAATAAGCCAAGACCATTCAATACTTGAGCAGAGCTGAACACATTCTGTCCGGTTCTTTCTGCTTCATCGAAGAAGTTTTGAGTATAGTTTCCTCTCGCTGTATTTATATCAGCTCTTTCAAAAGTGATTTCAGAGTTTCCAAAACCTGCAAGTTCCCAAAATCCTTGTCTGGTTACAGTATCACCATTCTGATCTACAAAGTCTGTAGCATTATTATTATATAGATAAACCGGCTGACGGTAAGAAGTAAATCTTCCTAAATAACCATAATCGAAGAAATTATCTTGATGTACCGGGTTTTGAGTTTCGTTCCAAACGCTCTGGTAATCGAGTCTCACGTTATAATAAGCATCTGAAAAGAGCGACTTTTCTTCTTCTTTATTATTAGGATCTTCAGTTTGAAGACGCTGAGTAAACTTCACATAAGTTCTTAATGTCTGGCTGAATGTAGTACTATTCTGCTCGTAGTTTAAAAGGTACTGATTGTACTGGAAATTACTTCCTTGAGCACCGGTATAACTACCAAAAAGAGAAAGTGTAGAATTCTTTGTTGGCTGATATTCAAGTCTTAGTAAAGCATTACCCACATATTGAGCAACATTACGTCTTGCTTTCTCCAAAACAAGGTCTTCCTGAGTAACCAAGGATGATCTTGGAACCAAGCCCGGACCGCTAGGATTTGGAGCCAAAGGATTTGCTTCAATTTCCGCTAAAGTAGCATCATTAACAACATAGAATCCTCCGTATCCCGGATTCGGATCGTTTTGATAACGAAGGTTTGCTGCTGCGAGGTAACCCAAAGCTACAAACTCTTCATCTCCCCCTCCTTTGTTTTTTACCCATATTGGACCTGTAGACGATAATTCGATTTGATTATAGTGATAAGGATCAAATGGACTTGAGCTTATCATCTCAAAAGTTCTTCTTACGAATCTACTCGGACCACGAGTGGTAACGTTGATCGCTCCACCTGTAAAGTCACCATATGCGGCAGGTATACCAGACTGGATAACGTCGATTTGGCCTTGAGTAGCCTGAATCACACTATTACTACCAATCACCCTTACACCATCCACATAGTAGGCGTTACCATCAGATCTGGATCCCATAAATGAAAGTCCGGATGAGGTTTGTGTTACACCTGAAGTAGTTGCTGCAATAGCGTTAAGATCTCGAGTAGGTAATTTCTTGATTTCTTCGCCGGATAATGTAGTTTGGTTTTTGTCCTTTTCAATCATAGGACGACCGGCAGTAACTGTTACTACTCCAATTTTTTCTGCATCTCCTTCCGACATTTCAATGTTTTGGAAGGTGATACTGTTGGCATTTACTGTTACACCGGTAACTACTTTATCGGTATACGAAAGGTATTTTACAGTAATTGAGTATTCTCCTGGTTCTAATGCGCTCACCGCATAGTTCCCTTCTGCATCAGAATACGCTCCTCCTTTATTTACTCCATCTTTCTGCACAATAATCGTTGCATAGGCAATAGGCGCCTTGGTTTTAGCATCTGTTATCGTACCCTGGATCTTTCCAAAATTGGATTGTGCCAGTACAGAAAGGACAATAAAAAAGGTAGAAAATAAGGTAAGTGTTCTCTTCATAAATCTACTTTTAGCCCGCAATTTTCGGACTTCAATATTTGGTATAAAATTGGAATAATTCAAATTAATTTTATTTACAGACGGTTTTCAGTTAACGAAAGGATAATATTAATTTTTTCTTTTACTTTTTCTGCTAAAACCTTGGATAGCTTAATAAATGAGTTATGAGTAAGTCCTCCCACATGTGGAGTTAAAATAACCCTGGGGTGCTTTAGCAGGTAATTGAACTGCTGTTGCTCCTCCTTATTATAAGAATGAAGTTTCTCATTTTCCAGCACGTCCAATGCTACCCCTAAGATCTTTCCCGACTCTAGGCCTCGTATCACAGATTGAGTGTTTACAACTTTCCCCCTTGCCAGATTTAGCAGGTAAAATGGTTTCTGCATTTTATTGATAAACACATCATTTATTAAATACACAGAAGTTTCATTTAATGGCACATGTAAACTCACCACATCTGCTTCTTCGTAAATTC
>JAAEYY010000017.1:7641-26448 GCA_018223105.1 bacterium
TCTTTGCAGCGATACTTCTTTTATATTATTCGAACCAAAGTCCTTTTTATATAGATCGTTTGCTAAAATCCTACAGCCAAAGCTTTCTAGTTTCTGCGCTAGTGCTGTACCGACATTCCCGAAACCTATGATACCAACAGTGAGGCTATTCAGTTCAATGCCACTATTATGTTTTCTATCCCAAATTCCTTGCTCAAGCTCTTGTTGAGCTTGTTTCACATTATTTAAGAGTGAGAGTAACATACCGATGGTTTGCTCAGCCACAGCATCTCGGTTTCCTTCCGGAGCGTTCAGCAGATAAATACCTTTCTTTTCCGCCAGATTCACATCTATGTTGTCCATACCGGACCCGAGTCGACCAACCAGCTTTAGTCGGTCTGCTCTATCCAAGTATGTGCTATCTAAATTCAATTTGCTTCTCATAATAATTGCATCGTATTGATGTATGCTTTGTTTTACTTCTTCCGGACTTATATCCGGCATGTAGTTTACATTGTAATCCTGCAACTGATCCAGGAGCACCCGGTGCACTTCATCGATAATCAATATTTGAAATTCTTGCGGAGTCATGCAAATAGCGTTTACAAATATGCTGCTCCGCGCTCGAATTAAAAACTTGCACGACAGGTTATACTGATCATACGCGGTGCACCAAAGTGACCCGGATTGAGTTGCTTCAAACTATATAAATAGGCAAATGCCGCTGCGTTCACTTCATTATTTAATTGTTGTTGTCCTGCAGGAGAACTTAAATACCCATCATTATTTGCTTGTCCTGAATAAGGATAGGCGCTAAAAATATTCATGGTATTCAAGATGTTCTTTGCATTTAATTGTATCTCAAATGGCATGGAACCCACCTCTAACCTTTTCACGAGTGAAAGGTCTAAGGTGTAATTCCACGGCAAACGAGACCCAAAGGGGTTTCCTTTTATTTGGCTTCTAGAGGCAAGCCCAAGATTTTGCGCTTCAGGAACTGCATTTTGGTATGCAGTAAATGGAGTGCCCGATTGTGCATTTAGGAACATATTAAATTGCATGTTTCTAAATATCGGTGAACAAAGCACCTCTCCCAATTCAAACAAATCGATTGAAGACTGAATGCTTACTTTATGTCTTACATCGTACTCCAAAGGATATAAACTTCTCAAGTTTGGTTGATTGCTGGCAATCAAAGCCTGAGCAGAATTCACATTAGAGCCTGTACCATCTGCATACTGAAGCATATAACTTGTTCTAAAGAATATCTTTTCGAGTTTAGTATCGTATTCTACTTTAAATGATTTCACAGTAGAAAAATCGAGGTTACCATAAGTTGTATAGCTTACCGGATATGCCTCATCAATTCTCACTAAATTGATATCATCTCTAATTTCGGCGTAGCCTGCAGTAATACTGAGGAAACCCGCTTTACCCACCAGCTGTCTGAAACCCACCTGATAATCTGTCCTTTTCGAAGGTTTCAAATCAGGGTTTGCAATAATTCGGTTGGCTGTATTCTGCAAATAGTAATAAGAACTGATTGGTGTAAAAGATTGAGCAGCATTAGGTCGTTGTGCAAATTGATCGTAGTTCGCAAAAAACACTGCTTCTCTTGTAATCGGGAAGGAAAGGCTTAACCTGGGTAATACCTGAATTTGGGGTTGATAATCCTCAAAAGACTCCGCACTGAGCGATTGATTCGACGGATCTACAAGATAAGGCTGGATTCTTCCACTTTCCGAACCGCTTCTTACTATTTCTCCTCCGTTCAACTCAGTACCGTTGGCGTCGTACCAGGTTCTACCATTTCTATAACCGGTAATTTTACTTGGATTCTGTGCATCATCCACATATACCACATAATCATCGCCCATAGTATTGGGGTGATCACCAAGGTTAGTTACTTCTGCAACGGTCTTTACCGGATATAAACTGAATGGATCTCGCAATACATTTTGATTCGCATCATAGCGCTCCACTCTGAGTCCCGCTCTAAACACTATTTCGTCTAATGTGAATTTATCCTGCACCCAAAGTGCTGTATAAATTGGATTGAAAGCACCGATACTTCTATTCTGAGGATCGAGAAGAAAATCATTAAGACTCACATTACCGCGCTTTAGATTCCCTTGATAATCGTAACCGGAGTAGCTCACATAGGAATTTCCATTGTTCATTAATTCATCGGCAGTAAACATGTCTATGCTCAACTGACTTGGATCAACAGATTGCACGTCTATAAAATGGGCATTACCTGATTTATGACCATTTTGATCATCAACAATTGCTCTTAGAGCCTGATCGAAATGCGACTGCCTATTAGGATCTACAATCCAATTGTAATTCACTGTATCGGTAAAGGTGCCTTTACTATCATAGGTCAATAAAGGATTATCGGTATCTAATTTAACAAACTGGCTATTTAAAAGCTGAGGCATTAAGGTCCAAATACTGTTTGCGTTCAAGCTGTAATTACTGGTTCTGTTATTTTCAAATAAGAATCCAAACTGAATGTCGTGTTGGTATCCGAAATCTTTTGTTGGGTGAAGTGATAAATTAAGCATGGCCATCACACTTACTTTCTCTACATCGGTTTTGGCGTAGTTGCTAACTACCGTTCCGGGGGCGTACCACATGCTATAAACATTACTGGGGTTTTGTCCGTTGAGCAGACCTTGATTCTCCTGCAGGTCAGAATAACTTGCTATGTCGTTCTCAGACATAACAAACCTCGTAAAGGAGGATCGAAGGTCATTTGGATTTGCCGGAGTAAAGTATAATGCTGTATCGGAGTAACCAGCTAACTCATGGTAGTTTTCAATATAGACTTCATTGCCATACTGATCTTCTATCCAGCCGGAGTTCTCCCTAAATTCATATTGATCTGCTCCTTTTGTGTTAAATTTTCCAAGATAACCATAGTTAAAAATGTCATCTCCATAGAAAGGATCGGTTTGCTTTGCATTATATCTCTGATAATCTAAGATCAGGTTGTAATTCAACTTACTAATCCAGTTTGTTGAATCATATAATTTTCTTCCATCTGAATCGTATTGTCTTATAAGCTGATGGCTCATTTGCAGATTTGCCTTCCCCGTGAAAGACTGAAGCAAAGGGTTATGCTCGGAATTAAATAGTGAATTGCTGAAGCTATATAATTGTCTTTGGGTATATTGAAAACTAGACTGAAGGGCGAACTGTAAATTATCCTTAGGGTTATACTGCATGTTTATTTGGTTGTAAACATTGTAACTCTGAGCATTCTGTTTCCTTTTTAATTCATTGAAGTCAGCATCATTGTAGAAGAAGTAATCAGGTAGTATTGTTCCGTTGCGGTTAGTTTCAAATGGTTGAGCATTTAGTGAATCCACTATCTCGGGTTTTACCTTATATAATGGAACAATAAAAGGGTCTGGATCATTTTTATAACCAAAGTATAGGGAATGAGTGATTCCCATAATGGTTATTCCGCTATCATTTTTTATTAATGGATTGTACCAACTTGTTTCTAAAGAATTATGATCATACCTATTAAATGGTTGAGAGCTATTTAATTGAAATCTAAAGAATGAGCTGGATGCTAAGCTCGAAGCTGTTGTGATCTCCAAGACACCGCCGGTGAAATCTCCATACATTACAGGAACGCCTTTAGAAATAGCTCGTGCTTGAGCAACATTTAATGTTAAAGGAGACAAAGGACCTATTTGTGAAACTCCGTTTTGAAATGTTTTGGTCTGTTCTTGCCTTGCATCACCAAAGGCAACTCCATTTCTAGTTCTGATCAAAGCAGGATCTGTTGCAAGAATATCAGCAACATTATCATATGGACCATTCACTAAAGTCTCACCTCCAACTTCACCTCCGGGTTTCTTTGTCAATCGAAAGTTAGAGCGAACTTCTACTGCATCGATCTTATTTAAATCTGTAGTGACGTAAATATTTAATGTTCTAGACTCATCAGAGCTTAGACTAAATCCCGAGGAATACTCTATATAACCGTCTGCTTGTACTTCTATAATGTAATCACCTGCTGTTAAGCCTGAGAACCGATATCTACCATCGAATCCAGTCACAACAGACTTATCTGCTTCATTTTCCTTTTTCAAGGTAACTTTTGATTGAAGCGGAATATCTAACTTGATATCTTTTATAACCCCACTGATATCAGCATACTGTGCTAAACTATAAAATGAGGTGCTAAAAATTAAGGTGATTAAGAGTAAAAGTTTCCTGTTCATAGTGCTTTTATTTCTCACTAAGTTCAGGAAGAATTACCGATTATTTTCCGGGTTTTGACAAAAGGATGACTTTAGCCCAAGAGCGGTAATTTCTATTTGAGAAGCGTCCGAGACAAAGAAATAGCGCGGCCTAAGAACATTTCCGCTTCTCGTTTGAAACCGTCCGTTAGATCGGAAAGGTGATATTCATCCTCGTTCTTTGATCCTGTATTATTTAATTGATTTTGGTCTAAAAGATCCTTTAAACCTTCGGCAATTATTTTAGGCGTATGAAGCACTTTCAATTTATGGTTGAAGTAGGATTCAATCTGTTTATAGATCATCGGATAGTGAGTGCAGGCCGGTATAATAAGTTCAGCATCATCAAAATCCTTAAAATAGCGATCGAAGATGGGAAACAAGGCTTGTTCGTCTGAAAAGCCTTCTTCAATTAATGGGACTAATAAAGGCGTGGCTCTGGAAACAATTTGGAGTTGGTTGTTTCTCTGCTTCAATTCTTTATCAAATAAACCGGAATCTATGGTTTTTCGGGTTCCAATTACAGCAATTCTCTGGTACTTCTTCTGAGTGGAGATTAAATCCACTATTGGACTTATCACTTCAATTATTTCATCTTTCTCATAAGGCAGATTAGGAGCTTTAGTAAGGACGGTTGAGGCACTATTACACGCAACTACTATTAGCTTGCAGCCTCTACTCTTGAGATAATGCATAATATCCGTTACATAGGATATCAATGCAGCCTCTGATTTTTCGCCATACGGCAAATGAGCAGTGTCACCAAAATAGATGAACTGCTCATTTGGTAAATATTCTTGAAGTGCTTTGAGGATGGTGAGTCCACCCAAGCCTGAATCAAATACGCCTATGGGTGCAGACGCTTTATCCATTTTTTTTAGTATTGACCTGCTCCAGCACCCGCTGCATTAGGAACTGTTTCTCCTAAATCTATTGGTTTAGCATCGACAGGAATCTTAAGCTCAGCTCTTACAGCCATCATAAGATTGTGCTCAGGATTAGAATACAACACGTTATATCCATCTGCTGCGTCAAGTACAAAATCGTACCCCTTTGCTTTTGCCACTTTCTCAATTGCAGCTAAAACCATATCGATCACAGGCTGGAATAAGGCTTGTTCTTGTTGAGCCAAATCTTGCTGTGCATACTGTTGAGTTTGATTGATCTTCTGCTCGAGTTCTGCAATTTCTTGTCTTCTTATTTCCAATCTCGCAGGTAAAGTACCGCCGGCTGCTTCTAATTGCTTGTACTCGGTTACTTTGGTTTGGTAAGTAGAGTTCATTTGCTGCAATTCTGCCATCCATTGGTTTCTGATAGCTTCTAATTTGGTCTTTACTGAATCGGTTTGCGGCATCAATGCCACTAATTCGTTGGTATTGATATAACCCACTTTGGTTTGCGCATTTGATAATAATGCTACAAATACTAGTGTTAATGCTAAAAGTGCTTTTTTCATATTAATGTTTAGTGTTCTAATTGTTTGTTAATTGTCCGGCGGCAAATCCCCATCATTTGAGGGAGGTAAATCTCCATCACCACCTGTATCTTTATCATCTGTTGGTACTATTCCAAGTTCTTCCAGTACCTCATCCGATCGATCATATTTTGGATTCGCTACCAGCATTATTAAATCGCTGCTTTTGTCGAAAATAAAGTCGAAGCCATTATTCTTAGCCACTTTATGAATAGCCTCAAATACTTTGTCTTGAATTGGCTTTATTAATTCTTGCCTCTTTTTGTAAAGATCACCTTCATAACCAAAACGCTGGTTTTGTAGTGCTTTCGCTTCGCGTTCTTTTTCAATGATTTCATTCTCACGCTTAGTTTGCATGTCTTTGGTAAGAAGTACTTTCTCCGCCTGATAGGTTTTGTACATCTTATCTATTTCTGCAAACATGGCATCAATTTCTGCTTGCCATTCTTTAGAGAGTTGATTTAGATCATTCTGGGCAGAACGATACTCCGGCATTTGCGATAGAATGTACTCTGTATCTACATATGCCCATTTCTGAGCATAGCTAATCTTAGGGCTAAGTGAAAGAGTAACAACGGCAAGTACAGCTATCAATTTTAATGTTTTCATTTCTCTTGATCTTATTTATATCGTTACATAAACCATGCGAGGTTTTCGAAAACGCTGCAAACATAACCAAAATTGGCTGCTGCAGACGATTCCTGCTATATTTTTAGACTGGTACAAAGTGTTTAGATTAGAATACATTAGTGGCTTAAAGATATATCGTCGGTAGTCACAGTATTACTAATGTTCAATGCCCGATCTATTAGGTTTATTTCAAATTTCATTTCTTTAGGTTCCAGGTTCAATGGATTTGCAGGAAGGTGCACTGTAATTGAACCTGTGATCGTTTTATTTTTCCCTTCAGGAGTGATTACCGGAACACGTTCGTGAAATACTATGGGTTCATTTTGTTGATCAAGAAGTTGCTTAAAACTCGTATCTGTTTTGTAGAATATCTTAATCGGCAAGTTGTGATTGTACGGACTATTAAGGTCGAATGGTGGCAAAGTATCGGCATCAGATAAACCAATATCTCCGTCGCCATCTGTATAGCCAATTTTAATATGTATTACAGAATCATTCCCCATCTGATCTTTTTCAAGATCTACAGATTCCAAATTAATCACAGGAAGGTCGCTAATGCTTTGTTCCACCTTTTGACATGCTGAAATAGCCAGTCCTATAAGCAGAACTGCTATTTTCGCGAGTCTAAAGTTTGGGTTCTTGAACATCAATTTAAAAACTGTAAATAAGCACAACTTTAACGTGTATGCAAATGAATTGTTACACAATCAGAGACAAAATAACCTTGTTTTCGCTGAATACTTGCGCTTAATTGACAAGAACCACGATCAAATTCATAAAATAACGGATATCCCTTTTTTACCAATTCATTTTTTTAAGAGCAAAGAGGTAATAACGGGTAAGCCTACTATTATACTTACTTTTAAAAGTAGCTCAACCAGCGGGAAGGGCAGATCTCAACATTATGTATCAGACCCAGAAGCCTATCGATTGAATGCTCAAAGCATCTTTGAGCTATTAGTGGGTCCGATCCAAGGCTTTAGCTTTATGGGTCTATTACCCAATTATATAGAACAAGGAGAATCGTCTTTGGTAGATATGGTGAATTTCTTCATTGAAAACTGTAATAATGCACCTTCCGGCTTTTATCTGAAAGATCATCACAAGCTTTCTCAAGACCTCGATCGAAGCGGGCCCACAGTGCTTTACGGTGTAAGCTATGCATTGCTCGATTTCGCAGAACAAAACCGATGTGAGAAGAACGACCTTGTCATTATAGAAACCGGAGGAATGAAAGGTAGAGCCAAGGAAATAACCAGGGATGAGCTTTATGCCGGTATTGCCGAGGGCTTTCCCAATGCAAAAATAATCTCGGAATACGGCATGACGGAGCTTTTGAGCCAGGCCTATTCTGATGAACAAGGAATTTTCACTTGCCCTCCTTGGATGAAAGTGCTGATTCGGGATGAATCAGATCCCTTTGTGGTGAAGACCGAAGGAAAGGGCGCATTAAATATCATAGACCTGGCAAATCAGGACTCTTGTGCATTTATTGCCACAGACGATATTGGTGAAGTGTTTCCGGATGGAAGATTCACTGTGAAAGGAAGATTAGATGATGCAGACATCAGAGGCTGTGCCCTTTTGGTTTAATTAAAATTTCATTGGGACTTCCATGATTAATACCTTGGACTTCGTATTGAATTTAATTTCAAAGCTGTTGGTTTCTTGAATCCCCAAAGCATCTCTGCGGCTTAAAGTATGCTCTTCAATTTGAACCTCACCATCTAAAACAAAAGCGTAAACCCCGCTTGTATCCTTATGTAAGTTGTAGCTAAGAGATTTACCGGCCTCAGTTTCTGTTAAACTGAACCATGCGTCTTGATGAATCCACAAATCTTCACCTCCTTTCTCAGGACTTATTATTTGTTTTACTTGATTTTGATAATCCGCGGCATTTAAAGTTATTTGATCATACCGTGGCTCTACATTTCTTTGGTTTGGAATGATCCAGATTTGAAGGAACTTCACCTCTTTATCTTTGTTCTTATTGTATTCCGAGTGTACGATACCTGTACCAGCACTCATCACTTGAACATCTCCTTCTTTAATCACACCCACATTTCCCATACTATCTCTGTGTTCCAGATCTCCTGATAAGGGAATCGATATGATTTCCATATTATCGTGTGGATGAGCGCCAAAACCCATTCCACCTGAAACGGTGTCGTCATTTAATACTCGCAATGCACCGAAGTTCATTTTATCAGGATTGTAAAATCCGGCAAAACTAAAACTGTGATAGGAGTCGAGCCAACCGTGATTTGCATGGCCCCTTCTCTGAGCGGAGTGAAATTCTGTCTTCATGTTTCAACAACAAATGTAAAAGACAGTATGTTTAATAATAGTTAAATAGAGAAAAGCTATTGCTGAGGTAAAAGGCTCTGAACATACTTGCCAATTACGTCTAGCTCTAAATTAACCTGAGTACCTACTATCAACGAGTGAAAATTGGTCATTTCATAAGTATGCGGGATGATCGCAACTGAAAATCTCCCCTTCTCAGAAGAAGTAACAGTTAAACTCACACCATTAATCGTAACTGACCCCTTATGTAATACCAATCTATGGTCTAGATCGTGTGCAATGGTAAACTCGTAGCTACCGTCTGCGTGATGAATACGCTCTACTGTTCCAAGCCCGTCAACGTGTCCTTGAACCAAATGGCCATCCAATCTATCGGATAATTTTAGACAACGTTCAAAGTTCACCCTCTGCCCTACTCTAAGATCCCCAAGATTGGTAAGATTTAAAGTTTCATCGATAGCAGTTACACTATATCGATTACCATCAATATTAGTTACTGTAAGACAAACACCGTTATGGGCTATGCTTTGATCAACCCTTAACTCTCCTGCCAATTCTGTTTCAAATTCAAAATTGACATTCTTCCCATCGGAGGTCATACCCACCAATGGAACCAAAGTTTCGACGATGCCGCTAAACATTATTTCTTAAGGTTTGCAGTAAGAAATTCCCTGTTCATTCTGGCAATATTGCTCAAGGAAATTCCTTTGGGGCACTCAACTTCACATGCGCCGGTATTTGTACAGTTACCAAAACCTTCTGCATCCATTTGTGCCACCATATTTTTAGCTCTTTTCTCTGCTTCTACCCTTCCTTGCGGCAGTAATGCGTACTGAGAAATTTTAGCTCCTACAAAAAGCATTGCAGACGCGTTCTTGCATGTTGCAACACAAGCTCCGCATCCAATACAAGTTGCTGCATCCATTGCCATATCCGCATCCTCTTTAGGGATAGGAATAGCATTCGCATCCTGTGTATTACCCGAAGTATTAACCGAGATATATCCTCCGGCTTGTTGAATTCTTTCGAAGGCTGAGCGATCTACTACCAAATCCTTAATCACAGGAAAAGCATTGGCTCTAAACGGTTCAATATAGATAGTGTCTCCGTCACTGAAACTTCTCATGTGTAACTGACAGGTAGTGGTGCCTTCTGCCGGACCATGAGCTCTACCATTGATAAACATTGAGCACGAGCCACATATTCCTTCTCTACAATCGTGATCAAAGGCAACAGGATCTTCACCGGAGTTAATCAATTGCTCGTTGAGCACATCCATCATCTCGAGGAATGACATATGTTCTGATATGTCGTTCACCTTATAATCTACGATCTTGCCTTTGTCTTTAGGCCCTTTTTGTCTCCAGATTTTTAATGTTAGATTCATCACTCTTTTTATTTATAACTTCTCGTTTTCAATTCAACTTCTTTAAATTCAAGGTTTTCCTTATGAAGAATAGACTCCATTGGATTTCCCGTGTACTCCCATGCTGCTACATACGTGTACTTCTGATCATCCCTCAAAGCTTCACCCTCTTCTGTTTGGTATTCTTCGCGGAAGTGACCTCCACAACTTTCTTCTCTTTCAAGTGCATCTCTTGCGAATAGTTCTCCTAATTCTAAGAAATCTGCTACTCTACCGGCTTTTTCAAGTTCAGGATTAAGTTCATCCATGCTACCCGGAACACTCACGTTCTTCCAGAAATCTTCGCGAAGCTCTTTAATCTCCTGCATAGCTTCCTTCAAGCCCTCTGCATTTCTAGCCATTCCGCATTTGTCCCACATGATCTTACCTAGTTTTTTATGGTAATAATCTACGGAGTGTGTCCCTTTGTTATTTACGAAAAACTCGAGGCGCTCTCTTACCTCCTTTTCGGCCGCTTCGAATTCTGGTAAGTCGGTTGAAATTTTACCGGTTCGAATATCATTTGAAAGATAATCTCCTATGGTATAAGGAAGTACGAAATATCCATCAGCAAGGCCTTGCATTAAGGCCGAAGCACCTAATCTATTGGCACCGTGATCACTGAAGTTTGCTTCCCCGATTGCATAGCAACCTGGAATGGAAGTCATTAAGTTATAGTCAACCCAAATACCACCCATGGTGTAATGCACTGCAGGGTAGATCATCATCGGAGTTTCGTAAGGGTTTTGATCTACGATCTTTTCGTACATCTCGAAGAGATTGCCATATTTAGCCTCAACCACTTTCTTACCTAGTTCGAGTACTCTCTCTTTAGATGCATTTGGCTCTCCGTTAATTTGAGCTTGCTCTTTACCGTATCGCTCAATAGCAGAACTGAAGTCGAGGTAAACCGCTTCACCGGTAGCATTCACGCCGTAACCGGCATCGCATCGTTCTTTAGCAGCTCTGGAAGCAACATCTCGAGGCACGAGGTTTCCAAAGGCAGGATATCTTCGTTCCAAATAGTAATCGCGGTCTTCTTCTGAAATTTGAGTTGGTTTTAATTTACCCGCTCTAATTGCTGCCACATCTTCTTTCTTCTTTGGAACCCAAATTCTTCCGTCGTTTCTCAAGGACTCCGACATTAGAGTCAACTTAGATTGATATTCACCACTTCGTGGAATACAGGTTGGGTGAATTTGAGTGAAACAAGGATTAGCAAAGTACGCTCCTCTTTTATGGGTTTTCCAAGCTGCAGTGGCATTTGAGCCCATAGCATTTGTAGAAAGGAAGTATACGTTTCCATAACCACCTGATGCAATAACTACAGCATGAGCTGAATGTTTTTCTATCTCTCCTGTTACCAGGTTTCTTGCGATAATTCCTCTAGCCTTACCATCTACCAAAACAACATCCAACATTTCGTGTCGGTTAAACATTTCGATTTTTCCTCTCGCAATTTGTCGGTTCATTGCAGAGTAAGCACCTAATAGTAATTGTTGTCCGGTTTGTCCCTTTGCATAAAATGTTCTCGAAACAAGAACACCACCAAAAGATCGGTTGTCTAATAAACCACCATATTCACGGGCAAAAGGGACTCCCTGAGCCACGCACTGATCAATGATATTGGCACTTACTTCCGCAAGGCGATATACATTCGATTCTCTGGAGCGGTAATCACCTCCTTTAATCGTGTCGTAAAACAAACGATAGGTAGAATCACCATCACCTTGATAGTTTTTTGCTGCATTTATACCACCTTGAGCCGCAATAGAGTGCGCTCTTCTTGGTGAATCTTGATAGCAAAATGATTTTACGTTATAGCCTAGCTCGGCGAGAGTTGCAGAAGCAGAACCGCCCGCTAAACCGGTACCTACCACTATAACATCAATATTTCTTTTATTGGCCGGATTGACCAGGTTTATATTATTCTTATGATTCGTCCATTGGTCTTTTAATGGACCTTCCGGTGTCTTAGATTCAAAGCTCATATTAGTTTGAAATAAAAAAGTGGAACAAAGCAATACTTATGAATCCCAAGGGGATCACGATGGAATAAATATCTCCCAAACGCTTTACGATTGGAGTATATTTTGGATGGTTCCATCCCATCGATTGAAAGGACGATTGGAAACCATGCAGCAAATGCAGTGCAAGAAATACGAAAGAAAGGCAATACACGAGCACTCTCCATGGATTGGAAAATTCGTGTACCAACTCTTCGTAGTATCTCGTTGCATCTGTACCCCCTTCAATATATTTATACTTCATCTCGGGAACCCAGAAATCTAGAAAGTGAAGCCCCAAGAAAAGGAGAATTACGATTCCTGTGATGATCATGTTTCGAGACATCCACGAGGAATTTGAAGCTCCGTTGTACTGAGCATACTTCACTTGTCTGGACGAGCGGTTTTTTATCTCGAGATAAAATCCCATGATAAAATGCACCAACACGCCGAGGATTAAAATTGGTTGCATAATGAACTGCACAATCCAGTTAGTTCCCATAAATTCTGAAGCGACATTAAATACATCTTCGCTAAAAATTGAGGTGAAGTTCACTGAGAAATGCAGAAGAAGAAAGAGTATCAGGAATAAGGCTGAAAGCGCCATCACTACTTTTCTGCCGATACTCGAACTGGTTAAAGTTGTTTTTTCCGACATTGTTTTTTAGATAACGACAAAAGTAGCAAGTAGTTTGGATCAGGATAAATTTATTTGGACATTAAAACTGTTCTAAATAACCTTTGCTTCGCAAAAATGTACACGCTAATAAAGAATCTATTATTTCTACTACCTGCTGAAAAAGCTCATTACCTAACCATGAGGCTGTTTCGTTGGTTTATTGCCCTGCCGGGAACAGAGCGTTTATTTGAGATTGAAAGTAAACCCTTCACAAAAGATGGCCTCACATTCAGAAACAAGGTGGGTTTAGCTGCGGGATTTGATAAAGACGGCAAGTTTCTTCAACAAATAGATTATTTGGATTTTGGATTCATGGAAATTGGCACAGTTACTCCAAAACCTCAAAGTGGAAATCCAAAGCCCCGTCTATTCAGGCTTCCTCAAGATCATGCTTTGATCAATAGGATGGGTTTTAATAACGACGGAGTGAATGCTCTCATTAAAAGGTTGAGCAAGTACAGAAAGAATAACAGAGCTTCGAACATGCTGATTGGAATCAATATTGGCAAAAACAAGCTTACACCTAATAATGAAGCTGTAAATGATTATACTTTTTGTTATAAAAAGCTGTACGATTTAGGTGATTTTTTTGTCGTGAATGTCAGCTCACCTAACACACCCGGATTACGAGAGTTACAGAATAAAGATGAGTTAAGAAAAATCATTTCCGCTCTGTTGGAGATTCGATCACATATGGATCGACAAAAGCCCTTGTATTTGAAAATTGCACCGGATCTAAACGAAGGTCAACTGGACGAAATTATTTCGCTTCAGGAAGAGCTTCAGTTTGAAGGAATTGTCGCTACTAATACGAGTATTGATCGTGACACACTAGAATTCACAAAAGCACGAAAAGTGAATGATATTGGCGATGGAGGATTAAGCGGAAGGCCGATTTTGGAAGCAAGTAACCGGTTTGTTCAGCATATTCGTTCAAAATCCAATATGACCATCATCGGTGTTGGAGGAATTGAAGATGCAGAAGGTGGAAAGTCTAAATTTGACGCAGGCGCGGATTTAATTGAAATTTATACCGGATTTATTTATTCAGGTCCGGGAATCGTTAAAAAGCTCGTTCAAATGAGCGAAGCTCAGGCCTGATATTTGGTTAGAAAATTATTGACCCTATCGATTTGAAGCTACTGGCTTATTAATTCCACCAGTTTCTAACTCGGTTTAATTTAAGATCTTGCAGTGTGCTTGATTTGGCACTGATACCAAACTCGAACTGTTGTCTTCCAATGGGAAACCACTTAAAGTTAAACTGCCAGCAGTGTAAATCTCGATAAAACTCGAAAGAGGTAAGGTTTATTTTTCTTTCTTCGATATCATAACTGGTATTAGCCACCATTTTCCAGTTCTCTGTTAAATTGATATCTCCACCTAAACGTATTGTATTGGTTACATTATTATCCCCATAAAAACCTCGGTTTATATTGTAGTTGTAGTTTAAAGATATATTCCAGGGAATAGAAAAGTCAATATAGTATTGAGGGTTATTATTAATAAAATCAAGTTCTGTTTGGTCTACCTTGCTACTCTCCTTCTTCTTAAATGCGTTGGGGTTTAAGGCAAAACTGAATTGGATATTAAACAAAGAAAACCAGGCGATTTTCTGTTGTTTTTCCCAAAGGTACTCATCAACTTTAAATACTCGCGTTCCCACACTATCATAAAAGTAAGGGTCTAGCACCGTTCTAAAGTTTATTCTAACTCTATTGAGAATAGTAGTGTTCCCGTTTACGTTAAGGTTTGAAAGTTTTATTGAATCGGCCAAGAAATTATAAGAACCGGATAATCTCAAGTTCTCAATTAATTTTATCTTTTTCAAGCCCGTACCCGTAGAATCATTCTCTGACCTCACCTTCATTTCCAGGTTGTTTCCCATACCAAAATTGATCGCGGCTCTTGCCCCTAAAGAAGGTCGTCCAACATTGCCATTTTCGAAGATGGAATACTGCCTTATAGTTCCTGCAGTATCTACCTGAACATCCCTATATCCACTTGCAACACCCTTTGTGAAATCGGGATTCCAGGAAACTCCAATATTAGGCTGCATAACATGTCGAACGACCCTAACAGGACCATTAAATGGGTTTTTAAACATACCGTAAAGAATGGTACTCATAGACATATCCGCAGAAAACTGATGAGCGCGCTCAAAACCTGCGATATTTTCATTCACAATTAAGGAATCGCTAGACTCATCCCACTCTTTTCTCGTGGTTTTAAAATACCAATACTCATTAAAGGTAAATCCAGGGGAAACTGTAATCCAAGTCAGTGCTTTAAAAGAGGTAGATATTGGAACTGAGTGAGAAATACCATTTCTCAAACTATCAAATACTTGTGTACTTAAGAAAGTCTGCTCTTTAACGGAAGCCTCATTTCTAAAATTCCCCTGATATGCCACACCCAGGTTTCTCATAAACCCTTGAAAGCTCTTAAAATTAGGCGCTAGATAATTTGAGAACGGTAGTTGTCTTGAAACATTAACCGTTAACTGCGGCAAGGTAACATCTACCTGCTCCTTACTTAAATCCTGGTAGATTGTAGAGTTAGCACTTAGATTAAGTTTACCTCTAAAGAAAGAACGCCCGTAGTTGATAGAAGAGTTATTATTACTACGAATAATATCCTCATAGTTTATCACATTGTTCTTGTAGTACTGGCTTGTGGCAAAGTTTACACTTGCGCTGAAATTACTGTTTGGTCTTGCGCGATTATCCTGGTTAAATGTCCAATCAATTTTTAAATCTTTAGTTTTATTGAAGGTTGGGGAAGCTCTTTCTCCAATTGGCGAAACCGTATATTGAAAACCTACATTACCTCTGTATTTATAGCGTTTGTGATAGTTCGACCTTGCTGCAATAGAATATCGTCCTCTAAAATATAAGTCTGTTGTAACCTGTATATCGAAATAATCATTGATCGGCATAAAGTAGCCCAAGCCTCTGATTCTATAACCATAAGTAGGGTCCTCTCCAAAACTCGGAAAGATGAGGCCTTTCGATTTTTCTTCGGGAATTGGGAAAAACCCAAAAGGAACGAAAAGAGGTGTTGGTATATCCGCAACAACAAGGTTTGCGGGGCCTGTAACAATTTGCTTCTGAGGAATGATTTTTATCTTATCTGCAGCGATATAAAAATGTGGGTCCGGTAAGTTACAGGTCGTAAAACGAGCATCTTTCACATATATATTTTCATTGCTATCTCTTAAAATCTTATCGCCGTGAATATAACCGTCTTTTTCTGTGGTAAGCACGCCCCAAGAAAGGCCTTTTTTAGTCTGGAAGTTATACTTCATTGTATCTGCTTCATAGACTTTTCCTTTATCTGTAAAATTGGGTCTTCCAACATACGAGCCAGAACTATCACTAATAATCCCCTTTGAATAGACCTCTTTTTTATCAAAATCTACAACAATATAATCTGCTTCCAGTTTAATGTCTTCATAGGTAATCCAAGCATTGCCGTAGAGGTAAGCTTTTCGTTCTTTCATCTTCAAGAAGATAGAATCACCTGCATAACTCACTTTAGACTCAAGTCCGGATTTGCTTTGATAATTTACAGTAATAGAATCATTTCTAGAGCTATCAGAAGCTTGAAAAGGTCGTTGTGAAGTAGAGTCTGAACCGGGTTTAAATCCATCGATTTGCCCAAAAAGCAAGAAAGAGCACTGCACCAAGAATAGTAGCAGAGTAAGTCGCTGAAGCATCAACAACTGAG
Source organism: bacterium (assembly GCA_018223105.1). Classification (GTDB taxonomy): domain Bacteria; phylum Bacteroidota; class Bacteroidia; order NS11-12g; family UBA9320; genus JAAEYY01. The sequence goes on from JAAEYY010000017.1 coordinate 24,110, forward strand.
ATATAGAATTCCGGCGAAACAAAAGTCAGAAGACTGCAACTGCAAATGAACACTTTAATTCTTTTTGATAACAGTGGTTTGAAGTGGAAAAAGTTGAAATGTTGCAAGGAACGGACGAAGTGAATAATCAAGGGGTTAAAAGTGGCAAAATTCAAGACCGAACTGTTTTTTAGGCTACTTTATCTGTTATGTGGATGGGGAGCACAAATGTGCTTACTATATTTGAAGCGGCTAAGCGAACGTTACTATAAACTACAAAGCCAAAACATCTATTAATGAAAATTGCAAAAGAAGTAAAAGTTGGAGTATTGGCAATCATTGCCATTACAATGCTTATTGTGGGTTATAACTTTCTAAGAGGTGAGAATTTATTCACTTCAACCAATCACTACTACGCTGATTTTGAGAAAGTAGACAACCTCTTTAAATCAAATCCGGTATTGCTAAATGGATATAAAATTGGCCAGGTAAGCAATGTTGAAATGGACCATGCGACACTCAAACTAACGGTGGAAATTGCTATTCCATCAGACATACCTCTTCCGGATGATTCCAAGATCAAGATTATCAACAATGACATGATTGGGTCTAAAGCGATTGAGATTGTCTATGGTGAATCGGAATCTATTGCTCCGGATGGCAGCACTTTAGAAGGGGTAAAAGATGCGAATATTATAGACGAGATTAACAAGGTGGTAACTCCACTATCACAATCTATAGCTGAGATACTCAGAGATATTGATACTGCAATTTCAGGGGTGACATTGAAGGAAACTGTTGAGTCTACGAACCAAGCAATAATTGCATTCAGAAAGACCACCGATGAGATCAACAAAGTTTTGGAAGGCAAAGACAAAGAGCTCGATATAATCTTCGGCAATGTTGCAGCTATGAGTGAAGATCTCAAAAACCTCACTCCTAGAATAAATGCAATAGCTGAACAATTGGAGCAAACTTCAGGGGATCTTGCAGAAATCGACTTCAAAGCAACTGTAGAGCGTGTTAATTCTTTGGTAACTGAATTAAATGAGGTTAGCGCTTCACTCAATAGCACCGATAACTCTATGGGTAAATTGATGAACGAGGAAGATCTCTACAACAATCTGAACAAAACTGTACAGGAATTAGAGTCGTTGATCTCAGATATTGAAGCCAACCCATGTCGCTATTTTGCTTTGACAAGCAGACAAAGAAGAAAGTGTGAAGAGGAGATAGCGAAGGGGGAGAATTAGGCTAAAATCACACTCATCAGACAACAGCTCTTTCATTTAGATCGTTTAGAGATTAATGGTTAAAATTGAAAGATCTATGAAAAACAGCATTTTCTGTATTTACTTTATTTTTCTATCACTTTTAGCATTCTCCGATTCAAGTACTGAGGTTACTCTCAAGGGAAAAATTCTTGAACCTAATTCAGACTCTCTGATTATTCTAAATTCTGATAGAGAGGTCATAGAAGTCATTCATTTAAAACCTAGCGGAGATTTTATTCAAACCTTCAGTCTTGATCAAGGTCCCGGAATTTACTACATCACCGACAATGAAGAGTATGCCCGGATGTACTTGAAACCCGGTTATAATCTCAAAATATTTATCCATACCAAAAAGTTTGATGAGACTCTAAGTTTCCGAGGCACAGGACAAGACGATAATAATTATCTAATTAAAAAGTACCTCCTCGCAGAATCGCTTGGAATCCTCAACGAATACAGCTACCAGATCGACCTAGAAGAAAAGCGCTTCGAGCAGTTGAAGGACTCTATTTTCCAACTCAAACAAGAGCTTTTATCTAAATACGATTACCTCGACACAGATTTTAAGCAGCTGGCTATCCTTGAGAATAAACTAGAGCGCGAGCTCATGGTTAAAGCCTATAACAAAAAGCGCGGTGAGTTTTTGCGAGATAGCACCTACAAATCAAAAGTACAGACCGATCCTGACTTGAATCCATTGCCTCTTAGCACAGACTACATTAGTCTAGACGGTTATAGCACCTTTTTATTAGAAGACCTCAGAGAACAGGCACGGGCAATAGAAAACGGATCATATACCTATAAGAATTTGGTCGCAATTAGTAATTACTATCCTGAACATCCTGAAATCGGGAAATACGTATTGGATCTCTTCTGCGAGTATACTCTCGGTCCTCCCTCAGAACGAATCAATATCTTCACCGCTTTCAAAGATTCAATAGAAGATGGCAGGTATAAACAAGACCTGGAAGCCAAAATTGAATATATTGAGAGTCAACCAAAATCAGCTGTCGATTCTGCACTCGAAGGTGTACTAATGCTTGAAAATGAGAGAATCAACACCCGAAAAACAGAATGGGATAATAC
>JAAEYY010000017.1:26458-61700 GCA_018223105.1 bacterium
GGATAATACTGAATGTCCTGATTTTGAGTTTGTCGATATAAATGGAAATACAGTATCTCTCGATCAATTCGAAGGAATGTTTGTATACATCGATATTTGGGCTACTTGGTGCAAACCTTGCATGGCCGAGATGCCCGACATGAGAGAACTTCAGGCTCATTTTGCTGACGCGGAAAACCTGGTTTTTCTCAGCATCAGTATAGACACGGATAGTGTAGCCTGGGCTAAAATGGTAAATGCCTTGAAAATGAATGGGACACATGCATACCACTCCGGAGCAAAACACCCCTTCTTCGAATCCTTAGAGGTAAACTCTATTCCTCGTTTCCTATTAATTAATCCGGAGGGAATCATCCTTAGTGGAGATGCTCTTCGACCAAGTGACGAGATGATCACAGAATATCTTGAAGAACAAATAACTGTAGACTAGGTGCCTATATCATAATTACTATGATAAAAATGATAATGACAACGGTTACAATTCCCAACAAAAGAACTGAATCATCTTTATCATCCGGCATTGAATAACTTTTAGGTTTAGGTCGAGTTCCATTTGATTTCACTTCTGTTTTCACAGGAGATGCAGTAGGTTTATCTTGACTTTTGTAAGAATACACTGTCACTTCATCACCATCATCCGTTCCGCCCAACCAGTCATTCTGTATTTTAAAAATACCATCATGCACAATATCGTCTTCCTCGGTCAATTGGAAAACATTGGGTCCCTCTTGAGTGAAAGCACCCTGTTGCAAATAAGTATCTCGCTCGGTTTCTCCATTTATATTAGAAATCAAATTAAATGCCATCGCGGTTTCATTGGCAGAATAAATAACCCAATCATTCTCCAAGGGCAATTTGAATGCTAAATCTACATTATGGTCATTGCTGATCACAATTGAAGCACCATTTTTTGAGTATACTACTACTTCCCCATCCTTTGGCATAATGGGTTCGTAGTCTTCCCACTTTGCTTTTTTGGTTTCCTTTAAGGTTTCTCCCAGAAGTTTCTGTAGTTCACTTATATTTTGGTTGAAGTCTTTTTTAATAATTACTCCGCTGATATTAATTCCCATAGTGCTATTAATTTGATGTTCAACAAATAAAAGAAATTTGATCTTCTTGTTTTATACTATTTTGGTGAAGATGATATTCGCCAACATGAAACAGTCTCTGACCTTCCTTTTTTGCATCTTCATTTTAGCCTGTTCTAATGAGCCAAAACAAGTTGAAGTTCAAGATTTAAATCTGAGTCAATTTAGTTCTTATCTCGACTCGATTCAAGAACATAGTAATTTGATAGAACTAGGAACTAAACTAAGCAAAGAACAAGCCCAAACAGAACTTAAAATTTACAAGCGCATTCTTGAGGAATATCAAACTACCCTTTACAGATATAGGAGTAGGTCGGAAATTGACACCTTTTTCAGTTCCGTTATTAACAGCATAAGCGATTCTACCTCTTATCAGGATCAATTAAAAAACTATGCTTCTATTCAGCATTTTATAGCGTGTGGGCACAGCACATGGAGGCATAGACAAGACTACCTCGATAAAAGAAATCGGGAAATACGTTTTTTTCCATTTACGGTTACGGTTTTTAAAGATCGGCTTTTCGTTAATACGTATCTTGGAGATGACACTATCATCAAACACAATACAGAAATAGTTAAGATTCAAGGAAGATATGCAACTGATATTATTACCGAAATGCGCCAATATGCTTATCAAGATGGATTAAACGACAGAGCGTGTTTATGGGATATTGAGCATTTCTTCTCTCCAATGTATCAAAACTTTATAGATAAAAGCAATGAGTTCGAAGTTGAGCTTGAAGTAAATGGTGAGGAAACTAAAACTCTAAGCGTTCGAGGCATAAATAAAGCGGAATACGATACGAAATCTATAAAAGATGAAGATAAGGCACTTACATTCTCTAGGCCGGAAAAGAGTGTTTTACGCTACAGAATCAACAGCTTCAATAATGAAATTATTGCCAAATCAAACCAAGACTTTATTCAATTCACAGATTCAGTCTTTCGTATATGCAGATCGGAAAAACCGGAAATGTTTATTCTAGATTTACGAGACAATACCGGTGGTTGGACCGCCAATGGGAAATATCTTTTAGAACAACTAATGAAGCCCGGATCGGGAACCGATTACATACAATCAGTGCGCTTTAACACTATCAATTTCGAGCCAATTCAAGCCTTATTAATAGAAAAACCAGCACTGCATGACAGTATGAATATAGAATCAAGTGATTCTGCTTTAGTATGGAAGAACTATCCAAATCTCACCGCAAGTGCTTCAGGAGAAGAGAACAGGTGGTTTAGGACTATTATTCTTATCAATGAAGGCACCCGCTCTTCAGCCAGCATTTTCGCTTCAAAAGTTGCAGACTTACAGCTACATGAAACCTTTATTGTAGGTATGGAAAGTGGCACTGCTCAGAGTGGAACCGGTGGAATGACGATATCGATTCAAATGCCCTACTCCGGAATAATATTGTCGATGACAACCGCTGAATATACTGTAGCTGTACGCGATGCAACGAGACATAGAGGAGTTGAAGCAGACTTTCTAGCCACTAAAGACACCGGAAGTGCAGACAGAGTAATGAAAACAGCTCTGGATTTACTTTCTGCTGATATTCAGAGTATCAAATTGCAATGAAACGATCTAATCGAGCTTTGGTAAGAGTTTCTTTCCTTTCTCCTGTAGGGAAGATTAACTTTTATAGTTTGGTTGAGATACTTGGCCTGTGGACCTCAAGTTTACTTCTGTTTTGGAGGTATAAAAGAATTGTGACCCTGAAATTTAAAGGTGCTGATTACGACTCCTTTATCTCCACATTCAATCAGCTTTCCGAGAACGAAGAGCTAAAATCAATCGATTGTCTTATCATGATTCATGGAGTAGAAAATAAACTCATTTTCTATCATCCCGAAAAGAAGAAGAATAAAGATTTTATTCCTATGGATCAGATCAAGAAAGACCTCTTTAAAAACACGGATTCTTCTAAACTAAACTTGCTTTATTCTACCGCATGTTATGGAGCTTCACATAATGAAAAATTCATAGAAAGTGGATTCAATTACAGTATTGGATCTATTGCAGTAAACACCAATGCAGCAACTGAGTTCCCGCTTTTCTTGATATTGTGGTCATTTGGAGTTTCGGCAAAAAGAGCAATTCAAATCTCCAATCCGGGCTATAGGATTTTTGATCGCATCGCGAACCTTGTAAAATATAAAGACACCAATAGTAAAAAGAAGATGGAAGGTAATCCTATGACTTCAATTTCGCCGATTGATTGAGTTCAGCCTCTAAAAAGCGAGCAGTATGACTTTGCTCTTTCAGTTTTACAATATCTTCAGGAGTTCCGGTAGCTAAAATCTCACCTCCACCTGCTCCACCTTCAGGGCCTAGGTCTATTATCCAGTCGGCAACTTTTATAACATCTAGATTATGTTCGATCACCAAAACTGTGTTACCTAATTCTACCAGTGAGTTCAATACATTTAGTAACATATCAATATCCTCAAAATGGAGTCCTGTAGTAGGCTCATCCAAAATATAAAATGTCTTACCCGTACTCACTTTGGAAAGCTCAGAAGCCAGTTTTACTCTTTGTGCTTCTCCCCCACTAAGGGTTGTTGAACTTTGTCCGAGCGTGATATACCCTAAACCAACATCTTGCAAAGCTTTTATTTTTCGATGAATTGAAGGAATGGCTTCAAAGAAATGAACCGCTTCGTTTACGGTCATATTCAGCACATCACTAATGGACTTTGCTCGATATCTAATTTCTAATGTTTCTCGATTGTAACGTTTTCCCTGGCAGGTTTCACAATCCACCAAAACATCGGGAAGGAAGTTCATTTCAATTACTTTCTGCCCTCCACCTCCGCATGTTTCGCATCTTCCGCCTTTAACATTAAAGCTAAATCTGCCGGGTTTATAGCCTCTGATTTTTGCTTCGCGAGTTTCGGCAAATAGGTTTCTGATATCACTGAAAAAACCAACATAGGTAGCCGGGTTAGAACGAGGAGTCCTCCCGATTGGTGATTGATCAATGGTGATTACTTTGTCTATATGCTGAATCCCTTTTATCGTTTTATAAGGGAGCGGTTTCTTCTTTGAGCGATAAACATATTCAGAAAGGATAGGATGTAGAGTTTCGTTAATCAAACTCGACTTTCCACTTCCCGAAACCCCTGAAACCACGATGAGTTTCCCTAGTGGGAATTCCACATCTACGTTCTTTAAATTATTACCGGAACAGCCGTGTAAACTGATCTTTTTCTTATTTCCTTTTCGTCTTTTCTCCGGAACTGCAATCTGTTTTTCTCCAAGCAGGTATTTCGAGGTCATGGAATCATTCGCCCGAATTTCTTCCCAAGGCCCTGAAGCTACAATCTCTCCGCCTTTTGCTCCTGCTTTTGGACCAATATCTACAATAAAATCACTTTCGATAATCATGTCCTTATCGTGTTCTACTACGATTACGGAATTTCCTAAATCGCGAAGGTCTTTAAGAGAATTAATAAGTCTGTGATTATCTCTTTGATGCAGCCCAATGCTCGGCTCATCTAATATATAAAGCACCTCTTCTAACTGCGAACCTATCTGAGTTGCTAGTCGGATACGCTGTGCCTCTCCCCCACTTAAAGTACGTGCCGGATTGTTTAAACTGAGATAAGAGAGTCCAACATCCACTAAGAATTTCACCCTTTCTCTTATTTCTTTAAGCACTTCTGAGCCAATTTGAAGTTGACGGTCAGACAGACGCTCTTCTACAGTTTTTAACCACTCGTGAAGATCTCCTATACTTCTGTTTGAGAGCTCCGCGATGGATTTACCATCCACCTTATATGAAAGTGCTTCTTTGTTCAGTCTTCCGCCTTTGCACTCCGGACAATCAATTACAGTCATAAACTCCTCCGCCCATTTGCTGAGGTTTCCATAATCTTTTTCCATGTACGCCGACATCACCGTTGGCATCAGACCTTTAAAACGAGTCTCATAGGTCTGCTTGAAGCCCGAGCCACTCTTGTATTGCACCTCAAATTTCTCGTCCGTACCATAAAGAATAGCTTGGAGAACATCCTTATCCAGATCGGCAATAGGTTTTGCTAGAGAAAATTTCCATTTCTTGGCCATGGCCTTGAGCTGAGTGAAGGTCCAGTTATCACGCGCCTCGCCTAAAGGAGCAAGTCCTCCTTTGTTTATACTTACTTTCGGGTCCGGGATGATATGTTCTTCCAGAATATCTGAAATCGTTCCCAAACCATCACATTTTGAACATGCGCCATACGGAGAGTTAAAAGAGAAAAGATTTGGTTGAGGTTCATTATAAGACAAACCCGTTTCAACGTCCATAAGATACTTACTGAAATGGGTAATACTCTCATCTGAAGGAGTCCAGATTGAGATATTTCCTTTGCCCATTTTCAGCGCAGTTCTGATGGAGTCTGTTAATCTGAAACTTCCGGCATCTGCAGGTTCTATTCTATCTATTACTAATTCTATATCGTGGATTTTGTAACGATCAACCTGCATACCTACATCCAGGTTAAGCATTTCGCCGTCAACTCTTACTTTGGTATATCCTCTTTTTCTGTACTGATCAAATAATTCTCTGTAATGTCCTTTTCTGCTTTTGATCAGTGGAGCGAGAATTACAATCTCTTTAAGGCTGAATTTATCTTTAACAACATCAATAATTTCCTGTTCCGTATATCTACGCATCTCCTTTCCACTGAGATAAGAATACGCAATTCCGGCTCTGGCATAAAGCAATCGGAGAAAATCATAGACCTCGGTAATTGTCCCTACAGTTGATCGCGGGTTTTTACTCACGGTTTTCTGTTCTATTGCAATTACAGGTGAAAGTCCCTCTATCTTATCGACATCCGGTCTTTTCATCTCACCAATAAACTGTCGTGCGTAGGCACTAAAGGTCTCCATATACCTTCTTTGGCCTTCTGCGAAGATGGTATCAAATGCCAATGAAGATTTCCCGCTTCCACTTAAGCCGGTGAATACCACCAGTTTATGGCGAGGGATTTCGAGGTCAACATTTTTTAAATTATGTTCTCTTGCTCCGAGAATCTGTATTGAATCGTTTTCTTTGATACGCCTTTAAAAATTGAAGTTTGCGAAGTTAGTTTTAATCACGGGATTGGGAAAGACTTCATCATCTTAATAAAGATTTTCTCATAATGAATTAAAACAGATTATATAACTTCGAAGCATGCGAAAAGTTTTAATCTATATCGCAATGAGCCTCGATGGATATATAGCCCGAAAGGATCATCGCTTAGACTGGCTTGACGAGATGCATGCCGCAGGTGAAGATTATGGTTATGAAGATTTTATGAGTGGGGTTGATACTGTAATTATGGGGAGAAAAACCTTTGACAAGGTTAAAGAAATAACGGGCGAGCCTCCTCATAAAGGATTAACCACCTACGTTATCACCAGTCAAAACCGCGATCCGGAAGGCGATGTTATCTTTTATAAGGAAGGGTTTATTGATTTGGTTCAGACCTTAAAGAACCTGGAAGGAAAAGATATTTACTGCGATGGCGGTGCTAATATAATACACCAATTATTGAGCAATAGATTAGTAGATGAGATGATCGTAAATGTAATTCCAATTACGCTTGGAAGTGGCATCCGGTTATTCTCCGGAGGAACGCCGGAACAACATCTCGAACTGGTAGAAACTCGCAACTTTGACTCGGGTTTAGTGCAAATTCATTATCGAATGAATTAATTCGCTTCTCGCATTATTTTTTTATCATTCTTTGTAATTTAAAATCACATTGAAAAACAAGTACGCAGATTTAATAGATCAGACATTCTTCTTCCCAACCGAAGAATTTGAAACTAACGAAGCAGGACAATTACAATACTGGGGAATTGACCTCATGAAACTCGTGGAGAAATATGGATCTCCATTCCGATTTTCGTATTTACCCAAGATTTCTGAAAACATTCAAAAAGCTAAGACCTGGTTTGCAGATGCCTTTGAACGCAACAACTATAAAGGCAATTACAACTATTGTTATTGTACTAAAAGTTCCCACTATAAATATGTTCTGGAAGAAGCTCTAAAAAACGATGTTCATATCGAAACATCTTCCGCTTTTGATCTGGACATTATACTTAAACTGGAAAAAGACGGCTTGATTGATAAGTCGAAGTACATTATTTGCAATGGCTTTAAGACTAATTTGTACGTAGATAAGATCATTCAACTCATTGAAATGGGATTTGATAATCTCTATGTAATTTTAGACAATACCCGCGAATTAGATTTAATTAAAGACCGCACTGACAAGACCATTAAAATTGGAATTCGCATTGCCGCAGAGGAAGAGCCAAAGTTTGAGTTTTATACCTCTAGATTGGGCATTGGATATCGTTTTATTGTTCCGTTCTACGAAGAAAAGATCAAAGACCTGCCTAATGTGCAATTAAAAATGCTGCATTTCTTCATCAATACCGGTATTAGAGATACAGCGTATTACTGGAACGAATTGCATAAATGTCTCAGTGTTTATACCAAACTAAAAGGAGCATGTGCTACTCTTGATTCACTCAACATAGGGGGTGGATTTCCAATCAAAAGGAACTTAAACTTCACGTATGATTATGCTTATATGATTCAAGAGATCGTTTCTCAGATCAAGAGTGAATGTGATAGCAATAATATTCCTGAACCTCATCTTTTTACTGAGTTTGGCTCATTTACTGTAGGCGAAAGCGGCGGTACTATTTTTAAAGTGATTCATCAGAAGAGGCAAAACGACCGAGAGAAATGGAACATGATCGACGGTTCATTTATGACCACTTTACCCGATGCTTGGGCTATTAGCGATCGATTTATTTTACTGCCTTTGAATCACTGGAATGAAAAATACGAGAGAATCCTACTTGGAGGCTTAACATGTGATAGTGATGATTACTATAATTCGGAACAACATGTGAATGCTATTTACATGCCTACGTTTAATCCTGAAGACCCGCTATATATCGGCTTTTTCAATACCGGCGCATATCAGGAAACCTTAAGTGGACAGGGAGGTTTAAAGCACTGTCTAATTCCATCTCCGAAGAAAATATTACTCTGGAAGGATGAAGAAGGTAATCTGCAAGACGAGCTCTATTGCGAAGAACAAAGCCCGGAGTCAATGCTGAATATTTTAGGGTATTAGCCTAATTTAACTGCTGTACCATAGGCGAGAATTTCTGAAGCTCCTTGCATGATCATGCTGGTAGTAAATCTAACGTTCACTACTGCGTCTGCACCCATTTTTGTTGCATCTGCTTCCATTCTCTGGATAGCTTGTTCCCTAGCTTGGGCCTGAAGCTTGGTGTATTCTGAAATTTCACCACCCACTAGATTTTTAAATCCGGCGAAGATATCTCTACCTACGTTTCTTGCTCTTACTGTGCTTCCTCTGGCAATGCCTAAGATTTCTGTAACTTGTTTTCCTGGGATGGTTTCGGTGTTGGTTGTGATCATGATTTTTGTTTCGAAGTTACCTAGTAGTTTATTCAGTTGATGTGAGTATAGATAAATGAGAATAAATTTTAGATATAGTGGTTTCTCGCGAAGTCGGTGAGTAGTCTCTCACGAAGACACCAAGCCACTAAGGGTCTATATCCACCGAAGCTTCAGCGCAGGTGGATCTATATCCACCGAATCCGTTGGCTAAAGGAGAAGGTGAACTCACGAATCCATATTCTACGTAGCTTTCCTGTGATCTACGGAGCGTTTCGCGTAGTAGATAGCGGAGTAGAATAGCTCTCACAGAGGCACAGGATGCACAGAGGTAGTGCTCGCGGAGAAATGGAAACGTCTAGCAAATTGGCTCACAAAGCCGCAATGGCACGAAGAATAAGCTCGCGGAGAAATAGAGACACAGAGAATCGACATTCTACGTAGCTTTCCTGTGATCTACGGAGCGTTTCGCGTAGTAGATAGCGAAGTAGAATAGCTCTCACAGAGGCACAGGGTGCGCAGAGGTAGTACCCACAGAGGTAGGTTCTGCAATTTGGGGATCTAGTGGCTAATGGGAGAAAGCTCTTTGAGAGATAATTTCTAGTAAAGTATGAAGATGAGGACATTAATTGGGGAAATTAATCTCACTGAAACTAAGCAATGTGCTAGATCGTTATATATTTGATTTCTGATTTGCCAGACGAAAAGGACATACAGGCTATGCTTTATTTGCTCGACGACTCCGACGAAAGAGTTGTGGAAGAAATTGAGGCTCAACTACTTCATTTAGGAAGAGAGGTTTTAGGTTTCTTAGAGGAGCAATGGCCATTAATGGAGAATGCTAAGCGGCAGGAGTCGGTATTACAGGTAATTAAAAAGATCAAAGCTCGCGCACTTTGTGATGAACTTCTAGATTGGAAAAACACCAATGAACAAGATCTTTTGGATGGAGTTCTGATTCTGGATAAACTGCACAATCCGGCAGTTGACAAGCAAATTATAGAGAATAAACTAGACAAAATTAAGCTGGATGCTTGGCTGGAGCTTAATTACGACCTCACCAGTTTTGAGAAGGTCAAAATTCTTAATCATATATTTTTTGATGTCCATCAGTTTAAGGGTGATACTGAAAATTACCATCAATCTCAAAATTCTTTCATAAGTCAGGTCCTGGAGACCAAATCCGGGAATCCCGTTTCTCTAGCGATTATTTATTCCATCATTGCCCAGCGCTTGAATATACCGGTATACGGTGTAAATTTACCTCAACACTTTGTTTTGGGTTATATCAAAGATTTGGAATGGCAGCCCATTAAAAGGTTTAATGATAAATCGATATTAAGCGATCAAGAAGGTGCCGAGATCATGTTTTATATCAATCCCTTTAATAGCGGATTGATATTCTCCAGAGAAAATATTATACAGTTCTTAAAGCAATTAAACATTGAGCCAAAAGACAGTTATTTCAAAGCCTGCAGCAATCTTGAGATAATTAAAAGAGTCCTCCGAAATTTATTAATTGCCTACGAAAAGGAATCCAATCCCTTAAAACTTGAGCAAGTACAAGACCTGCTTAATATTTTGGAAGAATAAGATTTACCAGCCTAATACTTTCGCAAAGATCAAAGGTGCCACTATAGTAGCATCACTTTCAATGATGAATTTTGGTGTATCAATAGCCAGCTTACCCCAGGTTATCTTTTCATTAGGAACAGCACCAGAATAAGAACCAAAGCTGGTAGTAGAATCCGAAATCTGGCAGAAATAACTCCAAAGTTCAGTTTCAATTTCTAAATCTTGTTCAAGCATAGGAACCACACATATTGGGAAATCACCCGCGATACCTCCACCAATCTGGAAGAATCCGATTTTGGACTCTTTGCTCGTCTCCATGTACCACTTTGCAAGAAAGGTCATGTACTCAATTCCACTTTTCATGGTAGATGCGTGGAGTTCGCCTTTAATACAGTATCCGGCAAAGATGTTTCCGAGTGTACTGTCTTCCCATCCCGGTACTACTATTGGAATATTTTTTTCTGCAGCTGCAAGAAGCCAAGAGTCTTTGGGGTCGATTTGATAGTGTTCTTCTAAATCCCCGCTTAACAATAGCTGGTAAAGGTATTGATGCGGGAAATAACGCTCATTATTCTTTTCGGCTTTAGACCAAAAGGCATGTATTTTACCTTGAATCCTTCTAAATGCCTCTTCTTCAGGGATACAGGTATCCGTTACTCTATTCAAATGACGATCTAGAAGTTCTTGTTCTTGTTCCGGAGTAAGATCACGATAATTTGGGATTCTTTCATAATGATCATGAGCAACAAGATTCATTACATCTTCTTCAAGGTTGGCACCGGTACATGAAATAATATGCACCTTATCCTGACGAATCATTTCCGCCAATATCTTGCCTAACTCAGCAGTACTCATAGCACCTGCAAGAGTTATCATCATCTTATTTCCTTTGGCTAATTGTGCATTATACTCGTCTGCAGCGTCAACTAAACTGGCTGCGTTAAAATGTAAAAAATACTTGTCTACGAATTCTGAAATAGCTCCCATAAGCCGGCAAAAATAAAGTATAGTGTTTATCTTTTCTCAAGTATTAATCAAGAGTCTAAAGTGGTTTTAGATGAGACCCAAAGCAATTAATTTAGAGAAGAAGTCAATTTTTATCCTTAAATTCGGCTCTGCCGGAATCAAAAGCCTATGGAATAACTCTAGATCGATTGTTCTGGCTATGATCCACATAACCAATAATTTATATGAAGAAAACTACATTATTTACTTTACTAATTGCCACCATTGGCGGTTTAATCTTTTTACAAGCTTGCGGTCCGGATGATCCACCAATTGATCCGCCAGTTGATTCAGAAGAATTTATAGCAGACAACAGCACTTTTGCGGGCTGGCAAAACTGGACATTAGCAGATACTAATACCGGTCCTGACCCTGCATTGGGAAGCGCACACCATGGAAACGATTCTACTGTAACCAGAAGCATTTATTTTAAAGATGATGCTATGCGAGTTGATAGTATGTTCCCTGTAGGAACTGTTATTGTTAAGCACAGCTCTAATGATTCAACAGTAAATGAATATACAGGTATGGTGAAGCGAGGTAATGACTTCAATCCGAACTACGGAAACTGGGAGTTCTTTGTACTCGACGAAAACTCAGAGATTATCTCAAGAGGAGGCACTGACCTAATGGGAGGAGCATGCACAGGATGCCACTCACAGGCAGACAATAATGATTACGTATTTACAGATTAATATTGAAATGATTTAAAAAAAGAAGGGGCCGAAAGCCCCTTTTTTTATTTCTTACTTTTTTCCATGATCTCCTTTACTTGATCAAAGGAAAGTGCAGCGGGATCTTCCCCTTTGGGAATTCTATAGTTTTTCTTACCTGCTTTAATGTATGGACCGTATCTACCATTCAGCACTTGAATTGATTCATCTTCATCAAAGGTTTTTATGGTCTTATTAGCATCTGCTTTTCTCTTTTCTAATATGATCTCAACAGCTCTATCTAAATCTACTGTCATTGGATCATCTTCTTTTCCCAAAGAGTAGAACTTCTTTCCATGTCGAACATAAGGACCAAACCTACCGATATTGGCATCTACCTGCATATCCTCAAAATTACCCAGGTTTCTAGGGAGTTTGAATAGCTCCAAAGCTTCTTCCAGCGTAATATTTTGGATGTTCTGACCTTTAACCATACTGGCAAATTGAGGCTTTTCTTCGTCGCTAGACTCGCCCATTTGAATCATGGGTCCAAATCGTCCGATTCTCGCATAAATATTTCTTCCGGATTTAGGATCAACACCTAAAAGGCGCTCTCCCGTAGCTTTCTCTGCAGTTTCGAGGGTGGTTTCTACAGTTTTATGAAATGGCTTGTAGAATTCATCAATCATATCTGACCAATTCTGCATTCCTTGTGCTATCTCATCAAATTGCTTTTCTACAGAAGCTGTAAAGCCGTAGTCCATAATTTTATCGAAGTGAGAAATTAAAAACTCCGTAACTACTTTACCAATATCGCTGGGATGAAGTTTATTCTTCTCAGCACCATAGGTTTCCGTACTCACCTCTTCCTTTATGTCTCCTTTATTAGATAGTGAAAGGGTGGTAATTTCACGCTGTTTACCTTCGATAGGATCCTTTACAACATAACCCCTCTTCTGAATGGTTGAAATGGTTGGTGCATAAGTACTCGGTCTTCCGATACCCAATTCTTCAAGTCTCTTAACCAAGCTTGCTTCTGTATATCGAGCAGGGGGTCTGGAATAACGCTCTGTTGCCGTAATATCCTGAAGGTCTAATACATCACCTTCATTCACTTTGGGAAGCAACCCTGCTTCTTCTTCATCCTCATCATCCGTTCCCTCCAGATATACTTTCAGGAATCCATCAAATTTTATAACCTCACCTTTAGCCTTAAAGATGCCTTCGTTCTTATCGTTTTCAATATCAACTGTAGTACGTTCCAAATCCGCAGCACTCATTTGAGAGGCAATGGCTCTTTTCCATATCAATTGATATAATCTTTTTTGGCCATCATCAGCCCCTGCACCTCTAACTTCAAAATTAGTAGGTCTTATGGCTTCGTGAGCTTCCTGTGCACCACTCGATTTAGTTGCGTATTTTCTTGTATGAGCGTATTTATCTCCGTACTCCTCCTCTACCACTTTTCTAGAGGTAGCTAAGGCAAAATCACTCAAATTTACAGAATCGGTTCTCATATATGTGATATGCCCGTTTTCATATAATCTTTGAGCCAGAGTCATTGTTTTCGAAACGGAATAACCCAATTTACGTGATGCTTCCTGTTGCAAAGTAGAAGTAGTAAAAGGCGGGGCCGGATTTCTTTTACCCGGATTAACCGTTACCTTACCCACAGTGAATTTAGCACCAATACAAGACTCCAAGAAACTCTTAGCTGTTTTAACATCAGCAGGTCTATTGTTTAGTTCTGCACTCAGTTTTTTTCCGGAAGCGAGGAAGTCTGCCAGAATTCTGAAATTAGCCTCTGGAGTAAACTTGTTGATCTCATCTTCTCTTTCAACAATTAACCTTACTGCAACGCTTTGTACTCTTCCGGCAGATAAGCTAGGCTTTACTTTTCTCCATAAAACGGGAGATAATTCAAAGCCCACAAGACGATCTAATACTCTTCGTGCTTGTTGTGCATTAACAAGATCAATATTGATAGTTCGAGGATTATCTATTGCATTTAAGATGGCAGTTTTAGTGATCTCGTTAAAAACAATACGCTTAGTATTGTCTTTGGTCAAATCCAAAACTTCGCTAAGATGCCATGATATAGCTTCTCCTTCGCGATCCTCATCCGAAGCAAGCCATACTGTATCAGCTTTCTTTGCTAATTTTTTAAGTTCGCTAACTACCTTTTTCTTATCTGAAGTAACCTCGTATTTCGGAAGGTACCCTTTGTCTACATCTATCGCCGAATCGTCTTTGGGAAGGTCTCTTATATGACCAAAACAAGATTTAACGGTATAATCTGACCCTAAATATTTTTCTATTGTTTTCGCCTTTGCAGGCGACTCAACTATAACGAGGTTTTTCGACATTTTTATTCATTAATGATCAGCTTCTGCGACCAAATATAATCCTGCACTTTTATCTCAACGATATACATCCCTTCACTCAAATCAGAAGTGTTGATTATATTTTGACCCTGACCAATTTCTTGCTGCAAAAGTAACCTTCCTGAAAGATCTCTCAATTGAACCTGTGCATCTTGCACATCTATATTGAGCTCCACAGTCAATTCATTTTGTGCCGGATTTGGGTAAAGCGACACTTTATTCTGCAATGCTGTAGGCTCTACACTCAGGCCAAATTGACCGATGTTTATATCATCTAAAAAGACAGAATTTCCCTGCTTAGAAATCACATCAAACTTCACCATTAAATTAGTGCTAGTTGAATACTGATCTATGTTCACACTTTGATATCCCCAATCAGAAGAACTGGTTGGTGTCCAGCCGGGTATATTACCTTGAACTGAAGCTAATCCGTTGCTGGCACTTAAGCCTTTAATCGTTGTCCAGGTCTCGCCGCAATCTTCAGACACTTGAATTATCATTACTTCGGTTGTAGTTGACAATCGGCGAGCATAAGCATGACGGAATGTAATATTAACCGGAGATCCATGTCCACTGATATCTACCGGAGGCATAATCAATGAGTATCTCGAATTATTGGGTGTAGATTGATCAATATCAGCTTCAACACATGTGGGTGAATTAAAACCTTCATTATCGTTAATTACCCAGCCATCGCCATTCGACTCGTCCAACTGCCACCCAATGGTTGAATTTGCATCCTCAAAGTCTTCGCCAAATGGAGCTTTTCTTTCTGCAGTAGCCGGTAGAACCGTGATGAATTTTTGACGTACCATAGTATCGGCACCATCACTATTCTTAACGATAAGCGTTACAGAATAAAGCCCTGAAGTAGTGTATTGCACAGCGGGATTTTCAAAAGTGGAAACACTTGGGGTTCCCCCTTCAAATATCCATTCGCGTTCTTCTATTTCACCGTTGTAGCTATAATCCATAAAGTGGATTGTACCGGTACCCTGACAAATGATAGTATTCAAATCTTCAACATGAAAATCAGCAATAGGACCACATGATGGATTTGTATTTACACCTGTAGAGCTTAAGGTACTTGCAGAGATGTTTGAAGCTCTGTCGCCGGTAGTATAAAAGAAATAATCTACCCTGTTTTTTTGACCTTGAGTGAAGGCATTCATACAATTATCATTGGCATAATCCATGTAATTCTCTACCATGTCTACCTCATCCGGATTGTCATTTGAACAAGTATTATTTCCTGTTGGGCATCCATAGGACGGACCATCAACAGGAGGAGTATCTCCTACTCGATCTGTCCATGCCACAGTGTTTGTACAACCTCCTTGAAAGGTGTGGTAAAGTCCTAGCCAATGGCCAATCTCGTGAGTTAAAGTCCTTCCTTCTGATACCGCTGTACCAATAGAACCAACTCTATCTGCTCTAATTACGATACCATCTCTTTGTGCGTCGGTCTGATCCGGAAAGACAGCATATCCCAGCACCGTTCCCCCATTGAAACCGCCTCGTTCAATTCTTCTAATCACCCAAATATTAAGGTATTTTTTGTAATCCCATCGAATTAAGCCTTTAACTGCTTCATCACCTCCATCTGTTAAAGGACTGTAGGTTCTGGTGATACCTTCTGTACATCGTCCCAAAGGATCTCTTCTGGCCAATCGGAATTCGATGTCCATATCTACAGCTCTAGATTTGAACTGTGAGCGTGTTTTTACCGTATCGGGATTCAATCGTTGAAAATCTTCGTTTATAATTCTCAACTGATCTTCGATTTGTTCTTTGGAAATATTCTCTTCGCCGTAGGCGTGAATGACATGAAAAACTACCGGGATTATTCGGGTCGCTTTTTTATTCACTTCTGAATATTCAATGTAAGAAGGAACTTCATTATTCATAATTCGCTCATACATCTTTGCATAAGCCGAGTCTGTATTTCTGAGTTCTTCCATGTATTCATCCGTTCCACACTGCGCCCAAACAGGGGCTTGAAAAACGAATAAAATTGCTGCTAAAAGGATTTGTTTACTTATAGTCATAATAAAAATGCGTCGCAAATAGAACCGCAAAAGGGCGGCAAACATATATTAATCTATACATTTTTAGGTCAAGTTTAGTTTTGCTCTTCGTCAAATTCTTTTTCAGTGTGCGCAATTACTGTAGCAACGGTAGCATCTCCTGTGACATTTACCACGGTTCTGCACATATCCAAAATTCGATCTACCGGAAGTATTAGAGCAATCCATGCAGGGTTTAATCCTACACTCTCTAAAACTACAATCATTAACACAAGCCCTGCACTTGGAACTGCGGCAGCTCCAATGGAGGCCAGAGTTGCAGTTAAGACGATCACCAATTGCTGAGCAAGATCTAAATCTACCATGTGAAACTGAGCCATAGCAACAACAGCCACCCCTTGATAAAGACTGGTTCCATCCATATTAACAGTGGCACCAATGGGCAAAACAAAGCTCGTGATGGACTTTGGAACTTTTAAGTTGGTATGAACATTGTCCATGGTTACCGGGAGAGTTGCCATAGACGAACTTGTTGAAAATGCTGTTAGTTGCGCTTTTGAAATTCCTTTTAGGAAAGACTTTACTCCAAGCTTTCTACTTACCAACTGAATGATTGTTGGATAAAACAAAAAGGCTACAATGAACAGTCCAAGAACTACCACCAGAGAATAATTAAGCAAGAAGACTAGCTGCTCGCCAAGTTTAGACAAATCGTCCCCGGCGGCTTTAACCAAACTCCCCGCCATTAGAGCAAAAACGAAGAAGGGCATGGATTTAATTACGATGTTTACCATTTGAAGAAACACTTCATTCAAGCCTTCCATTAAGGTATTTACCGGTGCTGCTTTTTCGTGTGGAATCATGATCAGAACCAAACCAAAGAAAATGGCAAAAAATATGATTTGCAGCATCTCCATTTCGGCCAGAGCTAATATGATATTATTAGGCACTACATCCACCAAAGGCTGCAATGGTCCGGCATCTTTCTTTTGATTTGCCTTGTTTATTTTGTCCTGTACATCCGGATTTATTCCTTCTCTTTGAACTCGCTCCTTTACGGCTGCTACTAATTCTGCATTTTCAGGATCACAAGTTGCACATATTTCATCCAGCTTGGGCACACTCGCCTTATTATCCTGCTGCCAAAGTTCATATTCTATTCTTTTCTCTAGCCTTGCTTCATCAGACGGGCTTGTACCGGGCTTAAAAAGGTTCACAAGCAATAAGCCTATGGCAATGGCGCTCATTGTAGTTACAACATAAATTAGAAGCGTCTTTATGCCAACACGACCTAGCTGTTTAATATTTTTTAACGAACTAATTCCCGTGATAATGGAAAAAAGCACCAGGGGAACCGCAATGAGTTTTAAAATATTGATGAAGATCGTACCAAATGGGTCAATGTAAGACAGTGTGAAATCTTGCCAGCCATAATTAACTGCAGTTACTGCATAAATAATCCCCAGAACTAAGGCAATAATCACCTGCCAATGAAGTGCTAATTTTCGCATTGGCTACAAGTATACACGAAATTTTAAAGCATAGCGTCGAGGATAACAAGGGCAGTCATTGCATCTACAATAGGTACTGCTCTAGGGAGCACGCATGGATCATGCCTTCCGCTCGCCTCCAAGGTTATTGCATTTCCCTCTTTATCTGTTGTGTTTTGAGGCCTCCCAATTGTTGCTGTTGGTTTAAACGCAACTCTGAAAAAAATGGGCATTCCATTACTTATCCCTCCTTGAATTCCACCGGAGAAATTAGAGCTAGTCCTGTGCTTTTTTTGATCAAAGCTAAAAGCATCGTTCACTTCAGAACCTCGCTTAGATACCATATCAAAACCTCCTCCAAGATCAAAACCTTTCACGGCATTAATAGAAAACATGGCATGTGCGAGTTTCGCGTTTAGTTTGGAAAACACGGGATCTCCGATACCGGCATCTACCCCATGAACCTGACAAGCGATAATCCCACCGAGGCTATCTTTCTCGGCTTTTGCTTCTTCTATCAGCACCGACATGTGCTCAGCGAGTTCGCTATCCGGACATCTTAAAAAAGAAGCATCTATTGATTTGGGATCGATTTCGGGAAAAAAACCTTCCATAGACAAATCGCCTACTTGAGCCACATAAGAATAGATCTCAATTCCCTGCGATTTTAAATAATCCAAAGCCATAGCACCTGCTGCAACCCATGGAGCAGTGATACGCGCAGAACTTCTACCCCCTCCCCGATGATCTCGATGTCCGTACTTCTTTTCGTAAGTGAAATCGGCATGAGAAGGACGGTAAACTTCTTTCAAGTGATCGTAATCTTCCGGTCTACTATCTTTATTCTTTATGGAGAAATGAATGGGTGCTCCTGTAGTTTTCCCTTCAAACAAGCCCGAGGTTATTTTAAATAGGTCTTCTTCTTTTCGCGCCGTGCTCAGGTGTGATTGCCCGGGCTTTCTGCGATCGAGTTGTTTTTGGATAAATGCCAAATCAGGCGAGAAATTGGAAGGAAATCCATCCAAAACAGCCCCCACAGATTCACCGTGAGATTCGCCGTAAGAAGTAAGTTTAAGTTTCTCGCCTAATGTATTCATTGTTCTTCTATTACAAAATTCGCCTTTTTAAGATCATCCCAAAACTTGGGATATGACTTTACAACCACCTCGGGATCTTCAACACTAATCATCGAAATTAATCCAAGTGGTGCCAATGACATTGCCATTCTATGGTCTTCATACACTTCAAACCTATGGCCTTGAGGTATGTGAAAACTACTTACACTTAACAGCCAGTTATTTCCGGCTGCTTGAAGCTCGGAACCCAATACCCCTAGATAGGATATGAGTACGGCTTCCCTATCGCTTTCCTTGTACTTCAGACTTTCAATACCTCTAATTAAATACTCATTTTCTAATCCTGCAGCAGCAAGCAAAATGAACGTAGGCGCCAAGTCAGGTACATTTTTAAATTCTAAAAGTTGAGGTAATTTAAATTGTTGGCCCTGATGCTTTCTAAGAAAGATTGTATCCTGTTCCCATTCAACTTCTAATCCCTCAAACTTTAAATCTTTTAACCAAGACCATTCATGCTGTAATTCCGGATTAGTGAATCCTCCAAAGCTCAAATTTGCTTCATTCGATAAAGCAGCGGCACTGAACCAGTAATAAAATGAACTAAAATCAGAATCTACCCAAACTTCTGCCGGACGATCAGTACGATCAATGTACTTGATATTTTCCGAATCAAATTCAAATCGAAATCCTAAGGTTTTCATTACATCCAGAGTAAGTTGAACATAAGAAAAAGAATTCATTGCAGGATTAATCCGAATTGTGATATCGCCTTTTACTAAAGGCAAAATCATAATAATAGCAGAAACAAATTGGCTGCTTCTTACTTCCCTAAGATCAAGCTCGCCATCGTATTTCAAAGGAGCGCCTTTCACCTCAAGGGGCAGTCGTCCTTCTTCTTCAAGATACTCAATATCAGCACCTAAGGTGCTAAGCGCATCAACCAGCTCTACAACCGGTCTTTCGAGCATACGCGGAGAGCCTGTTATCGTTTTAATCCCTTCTCTGCTAGCACAAGTAGCCAGTACAAACCTCATAACCGTCCCGGCATCTTCAACATTTATGAGGTCCTGAGCAA
Organism: bacterium; assembly: GCA_018223105.1. Taxonomy (GTDB): domain Bacteria; phylum Bacteroidota; class Bacteroidia; order NS11-12g; family UBA9320; genus JAAEYY01. The sequence goes on from JAAEYY010000017.1 coordinate 46,262, forward strand.
GTAATGCTTTCTGCATAAGCTCAGTATCATTTGCTTCAGACAAGTTTTTGACGGTTAAATCAGGAGCATAAAGATGTTTTAGAATAAGATATCTATTGCTGATACTTTTACTTGCAGGCAGCTGAATTTCTGCATTGAGAATGCCGGTGGGATGTGAGACCTTAATCATCCGTTTGCGATAAATTCTACAGCTCGTCTTATTTGTTCTTCTTCCACTTCACAATTGTGTTTTGCCGAGCCAATATCATTAAGTAAAGTAAACATGAGCTTACCATTTCTGTTTTTCTTATCCTTTTGCATGAACGTCCATAAGGTATTAAAATCCGATATTTGGGAAACGGCTTCCGAATTGTAATTTTCAAGATTAAGATAGATTGAATTTGCAATATCTTTATCCAAATTGTTGCTTAGTACCGACAAATAGGTTTCTGCTATCATGCCTACCCCAACCGCTAAACCATGATCTAATGCTTTGCCTTCTGCCAATGCTGCACTTTCGATAGCATGACCAATAGTATGTCCAAAGTTCAGCTTCTTTCTCTCCCCTCTTTCGTATGGATCATTTACAACAAAACTATTCTTGATCTCTATTGAATCTGTGATCAATTGGAGTGAGATTTTATTCTCGGCAATTTTCAGGTTTTCAAGCAGCGAAATATAATGACTCTTAGAAGCGATCAAGCCGTGTTTTAACATTTCAGCTCTTCCATTTAGCCACTCTCTTTGAGGTAATGTACTTAGGAATCCTAAGTAAAGAAATAGATGGACATTATTGTTAATGAAGCCGATATAGTTCTTGTAATCCATAAAATCTACCCCACATTTCCCGCCAATCGCAGCATCTACCATAGCCAATAAACTTGTTGGGACCGAGATAAAATCTATACCTCTCATATATGTTGAAGCAATAAAGGCTCCCATATCACAAACTACCCCACCTCCAACACATATGAGTCTGCTAGTTCTATCCGCTCCAAAAGCGATAAGCTTGGAATAAACCTCTTCACAGGTCTTCAAGGTTTTATTTTGCTCTCCAGCTTCAAAACTGATATACCTCAATTGCGGCACTTCCTTAAGCAAAGGTGCAACACAGTGTTCCGCAGTATTAGAATCACAAAGGATGATATCTCTCCCGGGATCCAGAAGATCAGCAAAATCACGAATATGATTTACCGGGATAATTTCAGTATTGATCATACAACAGGAAGCAAAGATAATCTTTGTTAATTGGCAGCCTGGGCAACAATTCTTCTACCCATATCTATGTAATTAAACACATCAGTTATATGCCCTCGATCGGGTACAATTTCTCTGTCGTGCCCCATTCTAACAATGATCAAATTCTCTGCCGGAAGAACGAAGATGTATTGCCCTTGTAGTCCTCTGGCGTAAAAACCTTGATACTGAGGTAGGTCTAATGTCCACCAATGCAAACCATAAGATTTACATTCTGTACCGTCCGGGTATTTAAGGTCGGCGGGACGAGTACTGAGTTTGGCATATTCCGGATTCACTAATGTATCTCCATTCCATACTCCGTTGTGCAGCATAAGCTTACCAAATCTTGCAAAATCTCTGATATTGGTATTGAAGCAACAAAAACTTCGTTCCATGCCATTTTCCCCATCCAAGGACCAATATGCAGGCTCCATTGCATGCATAGGTTTCCACAACTTCTCAGAAGCGTATTCAGATACAGTTTTGCCGGTAGCTTTGGTAAGAATCATACCGAGGAGCTGGCTATTACCACTTTGGTAGTCAAAATAAACTCCCGGATCAACAACCGGCTCATATTCTTTATTCAATTCGGCAAGGTTCTCATCGTACAGACCTCTGGCCGCATATGAGAATGGATTGATATAGCTTTCTGTAAAATTGATACCACTACTCATCATTAAGACATGCCGGATTGTGATTCCCGAATTTTCGTATTGCCCCGGGAAATACTTGGAAATAGGCTCGTCTAAACTCGGGATAAAGCCATCGTCAATAGCACATCCTATAAGTAAACCAACAATGGACTTAGAAGCAGACCAAATATTGTAGTGAAATGTATCATTGTAATTCGGGTCTGTGTATTCAAATCGAATTTTATCATCCTGAATCACCAAAAAAGCTTCCGTTCCGTTTTCTTTATTGTATTGAAGTTCCTGTTCTGTTAGGTCGGTATCAATCCAGTTCACCGGCCAGGGTTCGCCTTCTGCAGTCTCTACTTTTCTATTGTGGTAGATTCCGTATTCATCTATATCCGGGCCCAGTCTTCCTTTAAAAACTGTGTTCTTCAAAAGGAAGAATAAGTAATAATGCCCACTCACCAAAACAAACCCCACAACCATTATTAATAGGATTATAATGGTATAGAGTAGACTCTTTAATATTTTCAGCAGTTTTTTCACTATTTACGAAGTAAAAGTAAAACCGACATTCCTCAAGTAATATTGTAAACAATCCTATTTAAAGGTATTAATTTGAAGCCATGAAGCGATTAATCATTGGAATTTTGGCCTTGGCCCTTGTGATTGGAGGAATACTCTATTTCAAACAAGACAAATCCGGCACTGTAGAGCAGAAGGATATTCAATTTTCTGTTGAAGAGCCTGAAAATGTGACCAAAATTGAAATGAAAAATCGCGATGGTAAGCACATCATCTTAGAAAAGAAAGGAGATGAATGGTGGGTTAACAATAAATATCCGGCATTTCAACCAGCTATTGATTTATTCTTCAATCGTACCTTAACTCAAATTGAGGTAAAGGGACCGGTTCCAAAACCTGCCAGAGAAAATGTGATCCGCGCAATGACCTCCACAGCGGTGAAAGTAAATATTTACTCGGGGAAAAAACTCATCAATTCTTATTATGTGGGTGGGCCCGACAACACTCAAAAGGGCACCTACATGTACGTTGAAGGAGCTGAAACTCCCTATGTTGCATTTATTCCCGGTCTTGACGGATATATTACTCCAAAATTTCATATGGTGGAAGAAGACTGGTATAAGCGAACCATATTTGATTATGAGGCAGATGAGATTAAAAGAGTAGATGTAGTTTATACAGAAAAGCCGGAAGAATCTTTTTCAATCAAGAAGGAAGGGGATCAATTTTTCATTAGCCCTGACATTGATGGAGAGCCTGTAAATCAGACTATTGCCAAAAGTTATTTCACTCTTTTTAAGTTTAAGAATTTCGAGGGTTTTCCGGAATATTTACAAGAGCAGACCAGAGATAGCATTCTCAGATCTCAACCTTTCATCACAGTAACAGTGGTGAATACTGATGGTAAATCCAAGACCATGAAAGTGTACCCTAAGATGAACTCTGAAGATCAATCGCTTGTTGATAGAAAAGGAAATGTTCTGGCTTACGATCCGGAACGTTATTTTGCGACTTTTACAGATTTCCCTGAATTAGTAACCGTGCAGGATTACGTTTTCGGAAAAATCTTTGCGAATAGAAGTGATTTCTACGCCCGATAATGCATAGTATAGACTGGATTGTACTGCTTCTTACCTTATTCGGTATCGTGATATACGGAATTTGGAAAACGCGTGGAAGCAAGAATCTGGAAGACTATCTCGCGGGAAGCAGATCAACACCTTGGTGGGCTATCGGACTCTCTATAATGGCTACACAAGCCAGTGCTATAACCTTTATTTCCACCCCGGGATTAGGCTATGACAGCGGATTGAGATTTGCTCAGTTTTACTACGGGCTGCCAATAGCAATGGTAATTATTGCACTGTTTTTTGCTCCGCGATATTTTCACTTAAAAGTATTTACAGCCTACGAGTTCCTGGAAAAACGGTTCAATAGAAATACACGGCTGTTCACAGCATTTCTATTTCTGGTTCAGCGCGGTTTAGCTGCGGGAATCACCATCTATGCTCCCTCCATTATTCTCTCGGAAATTTTAGGTTGGAATTTGCAATTCAACATCTGGTTCATTGGAATCTTAGTGATTCTGTACACTGTAAGCGGCGGAACAAAAGCCGTAACTCAGACCCATAAGCAACAAATGACGGTAATCTTCATTGGTTTGTTTGTGGCATTTGGCTATTTACTCTATTACATCCAAGAAAAAACCACGATCACAGCTGTACTGGATATGGCCGGGAAACGGGATATGCTAAATGCCCTGGATTTCAAGTTTAATTTGGAGGATCGCTACAATGTTTGGTCGGGGTTAATTGGTGGTACATTTCTCATGCTCTCTTACTTTGGAACAGATCAGAGTCAGGTTCAACGATACCTCAGTGGTAAATCATTGAAAAACATCAGAACTGGATTATACTTCAATGCCATATTAAAGATTCCCCTGCAGATTTTCATATTGTTTATAGGAGTGCTTGTTTTCAGCTTTTACACTGTTTACGAAAAGCCATTAAGCTTTAACAATGCTAAAATGGAGTGGCTCAAACAAAACGAAAGTTCGTACTACGAGACATTTGCTGCCAGGCAAGAGCATATCAACAGAAAAAAGGAAAAAGCAAGCTTGAGCCCAGCCGACCTGGAAAGCATCCGGTTTGAACAAGATTTACTTGATAAAAAAGTTGAGGGACTGGTAAAAGAAAGAGAGTTTAGCACGAAGGTAAAAGACACGGATTACGTCTTTATTTCCTGGGTATTACGATGGCTGCCTGTAGGTTTAGTGGGCTTGTTACTCGCTGTAATATTCTCGGCTGCAATGTCGAGTACAGCTGCTGAATTAAATGCGCTAGCTACAACTACCGTGGTCGATTTCTACAAACCCTTGGGACCAGAATTCAAAGATAAGAAATCAGAGGTCCGCTGGTCTAAGCTTTTCACACTATTCTGGGGTATTATTGCCATAATTTTCGCAAGTTTAGCCTCGCTTTTCGAGAATAATTTGGTAGAGTTCGTCAATATCCTTGGCTCTCTGTTTTACGGAACCATTTTAGGTGTTTTTCTCGTTGCACTTTTCATCAAATGGATTGGAGCAAAAGCCGTCCTTATTGGAGCTACAATTGCTCAGTTATTCATCTTTCTAGTATACTTCGCTAAAGATGAAATAAACGAAATGTTCGCTTTTGAAATTTCTTTTTTATGGTACAATTTCATCGCATGTATGATCGTCTTACTTGTGGCTGCTCTGGCACAATCTTTCTTGGGTAAAGAACCCAAAGAGCAAAGCTAATTAGCTGTTTTTCAATAATTTTTGTATATTAAGTGCTTAATAAAAACGAAAACAATGAAAGCATTTATTCCTCAAGCCTTATCACGAATTTTATACGCAGTACCCATGGGTGTTTTTGGTTTATTTCATTTTATGAATGGACCACAAATGGTAGACATGGTGCCAAAATTTATTCCCGGTGGAATATTTTGGGTGTATCTGGTAGGTGTTGCTTTAATTCTTGCAACTGTGGCCATTATTATGAATAAAAAAGCCAGAACTGCGAGTTATCTGCTAGGTATTATGCTTTCCATATTCATCTTCACGATATACATCCCAATGGTGATGAACGGAGTAGAAAATGCAATGGGAATGCTACTAAAAGAAATCGCATTGGCCGGAGCGGCATTCTTCATCGGAAACCATCTCTCCGATTAAGCTGAAAAGCTTTTACTGCTATGCATTCTTCGCCATTTCTCAATTACCTGTTTCAAGTCTTCGGGTAATTCTGAAGTGAAGGATAGTACTTCACCGCTAATTGGATGTTTAAATCCAAGGGTCTGAGCATGCAATGCCTGCCTGGGCAAGATAGAGAAGCAGTTGTCTATAAACTGCTTGTACTTGCTGAATACAACCCCTTTTAATATCCGATTACCGCCATATTTTTCATCGTTGAATAAAGGATGTCCCAAGTGTCTAAGATGCACTCTTATCTGATGCGTTCGGCCTGTTTCAAGTCTGCATTCGATCAAACTGCAAAACATGAAATCTTCAAGCACTCTATAATGAGTAACTGCATGTTTTCCCTTGGTTTCATCGTCTGTAGTTGTATATTTCTTTCGATCGTATTGATCTCGTACTATTTGTGTAGATATTGTGCCCTCTTCTTCTTCAGGAACACCCCACACAAGAGCTACGTATTTTCTTTCAATACTGTGCTTTTTAAACTGCGAAGACAGTCCATTCATAGCCTTATCATTTTTTGCTATCACAAGAAGACCTGAAGTGTTTTTATCAATGCGATGTACCAACCACGGGCGTTTGCCTTTAAAATCAGGTGTGATATTGAAGCGATGTGCAAGGGCATTCATCAACGTTCCCGACTTGTTCCCAAAGCCCGGATGCACCACCATACCCGGCGCTTTATTGATCACCAATAAGTCATCATCTTCATAAACAACATCCAATGGAATATCTTGAGGAATTATTTCTAATTCTTCGGGTTCTTCATTCACCACCACCTTCACTTCATCTAAAGCTCGCACTTTGTGATTTGATTTTACAGGTTGTCCATTAACCAGCACCTGATCATTCTCAATTGCTTGTTGAATCTTGGTGCGGGATGCATGTTGAATGAAGTTCACTAAAAACTTATCAATTCGAAGTGGTTTTTGACCCTCCTCCGCTACAAAGGTGTATCTTAAAAAATTACCTTCATTTTGTTCTTTGGTTTGATCTTTGTCGTTGTTTTTTTCAGACATTCTCTGTGTTTAAAGGCTTGTTAAGTAAAGAATAAGCCTATTTTTGTCTGCCCAAAAGTAAGCAAAAAGACATGATGCCATACGCAGAATCCTTGCACAATTTCACACAGCAATTTGACTACGTGCTCGAACAGTATAAAGAGCATGGAATTTCAATGAACCAAATCGACAACATAGTTCTTGGCGGCTTGGGTGGTAGTGGTATCACTGCAGAGATTGCAAAATCCTGGTACTTTACATCTTGCCCTAAACCCATTGAAACTGTTCATAATTATACTTTACCTGCCTATATCAATGAGCGAAGCCTTGTTGTATTAAATTCATATTCAGGCAATACAGAGGAGACTCTGGAAATGTATGAACAAGCTAAAGCAAAGAATTCTATAATTTTACTCATAGCATCAGGTGGGAAGTTAGCTGAAATTGCAAAGCAGGATCAACGATACTTTATTGAGATGCCTACGGGATATCAACCCAGAATGACCTATGGAATGGGTCTTGGTTTTTTATTGATGATCTTAGGCGAGCTTATGGGCGACGATACACGCTCAGAGCTTGAAAAGAGTAGAGATCGTTTTGCTTCTGAAAAGGAATCTCAAATTGAAAGTGCAGGTCAGATATTCAATTATTTTGCAAGTAGTCTAAATCAAAAGTTTGTAATACTGGCTGATAATAATTACTTGCCGCTAGCAACGCGATTTGCTCAGCAAGTAAATGAAAATGCAAAACTGGAAGCCTTTGTTCATCCAATACCTGAGGCTAATCACAATGTTTTAGAGAGTTATACCAATCGATTGCCAACCAATTTCCTTATGATCTTCAGTGAAGACCACCAAAGAGTTGCTGCTAGATTTGACTTTCTAATTTCTCATTTGGAAATGGAGAATAATAAAGTGATGCCATTGGTAATTCCAAGCTTTAGTTTTCATTCATTATTTGATCTAACCTATCGTTTAGACTGGGTAAGTGTTATGATGGCAGAAGAATTGGGTGCAAACCTGGATGAAGTGCCTATCATAATGAACCTCAAAGGTTTTTTAGCAGACCTAGAAATCATTGAAGAGGCGGCCGAAGAAGAAGATGAGTAATTACTATTCTGCTGTTGCAGATTGTAATAAGACGCCTTGAATGGAGTCGTAGAACAACTCCTTATTTATCATACATTCCGCTTCCGGATCATATATTTCACAATGCTCAATTGGGCTAACATACAAGTGTAGGCTCATAGCTCTTCCTTTTGTATTGTTAATGAGTTCATGATATCCCATCTCATCATTCATATACGACTTATTCCCTTGGGTAAAAACAGACTCTTCTGCGAAATGTAAATTTCCATCATCATCCATTTCATATCGGCGTTCAAGAAACTCACCTTGCACCGCATAAACCCAGCATTCCTGGTCGTTGTGCCCGTGTATTGGAGTGCCTTGACCTTCCTCCCAGCATAGCAAGATCAGTTCGTAATTTTCGTTTCTTGCTACACAGTTTCGAGTATACCCTTCTTCCGACCAAAACCAATAGGATTTGAAGTCATTGGGATCAATCTCCATCTGCTCGCTTAGCTTAACATAATCCTTTGCCGAACAAAACGGCAATTCGTCTAACAATGCTTTTAATGAATCTATTTTTTGCACAACCTACTAACCTTTTAAGGCCTTTTCTGTTCTTTATTTAGAGATTTAACGTAAATTTTCGTGAAAGGCTAAAAATACCACTTAGAATTTGCGTATCCAAACTGAGAGGCCTTTATTAGCCCTAAATCGACAACAATCAATCGGCCGGCTGGCTGACAAATCTTATGCAGAAAGATCTAGAATTATTCATACAACTTACTCAAGAGTTACTCGAACACGAGAACAGAAAGGGTGCAGTTGAAGCTATCCCTTCAAATGAACTATTTGAGAAAATTGACTTAGAGCTCCGAGATGAGCCAACCCTAGACGAGGAATTCACAAATCAGCTTAGGAAGCTAATTCTGAATACTCCAAGAACTGCAACAGAGTTATTTTTCAATCAGCTTTTTGGTGGTAGAATCGGCAAGGCCGTATTGGGAGATTTACTTGCAGTAATGCTCAATAACAGCATGTACACGTACAAGGTTGCGGGACCACAAGTTGGTGTTGAAAAGGAAATTATCCGGAATGTTTCCAATCTATGCGGCTACGGTGACGCCGGCGTTGGAACCATTGCTCCTGGCGGCAGTATGAGTAATTTAATGGCTATGATCATGGGAAGAGATAAATATGATCCAAAGAGCAGAATAGATGGTGTAAATTCAAAAATGACCTTGTATACCAGTGAAAATTCACATTACAGTATTCCGAAGAATGCAGCCTTTATTGGAATTGGTAGAAAACAGGTTCGCTATGTAAAAAGTGATGATAAGGGAAGAATGATCCCAGAAGAATTAGATCGAATGATTAATGAAGACCTAGAGGCCGGACATTCACCATTCTTCGTAAACTCCACAGCCGGGACCACGGTACTCGGGGCCTTCGATCCAATACCGGAAATCTCCAAAATATGTAAAAAGCACAATATTTGGCTTCATGTTGATGGAGCGTATTGTGGATCTGTAATTTTCAGCCATAAGTATAGACATTTAGTTGATGGTTTGCATTTAAGCGATTCATTCAGTGTGAATGCACATAAGATGCTTGGCACCCCATTAACATGCTCCATCATCCTTACAAAACACAGAGACTGTATTTACACCTCATTCTCGAACGAAGCAGACTACTTATATCAGACCGATGAGGATGACTTCAATCTAGGTAAAACATCTCTACAATGCGGTAGACGTAATGATGCATTAAAACTTTGGACCCTTTGGAAATCTGTTGGAACAAAAGGCTTAGAGGAAATAGTAGATCAACAGTTTCACTTAGCAGATGTGGCGAGAGACTACATAAAATCGAATCCAAACTATACCTTGTACAGCTTTGAAGACTCTGTATCTATTTGTTTCAATTACAAGGATATTCCTGCACAAACACTTTGCACAAAGCTTTATCAAGAGGCTAAACTTGTTGTAGGCTATGGTCAATTCAAAGGACAAGAGTTTATTAGGCTGGTTACCGTAAACTCTACAAACAAGGATGAGGACATCCTCAATTTCTTTGAAATTCTAGAGACCTACGCAAAAGAAGAGCTGCAAGAATTGCAAGCTTAGTTCTGAGTAACTTGTTGGTCTAAGTCAATAAGATCGTAGGAATTTAAGCCCGGGCCTTTTAAGAACTGCTTAAGGATGCGTGCTGTATCTGCATTCGCAGTTTGTCTTTTTATTGAATCTAAGACCTCTGTCTCGTTTCTTATTTGCTGTGTTTCAAAGAAACCATAGCCAATATAGTTTCCGTCTTGTACATAAACCGCCGATTTTTCCTCGGGTGAACGGCCTTTACCAATAATCAAAACATTTGAGTTTTCTTTTTCAATTTTAAGACCTCTCACTTTTTCATTATAAGATTCAACGTCCATCAGTTCGTTACAAATTTCGCATAGGGGTCCTTTGGAACATTTATTCTTTGTTCTTTCTAAGCCACAATACTTTGGACAGAGTCCATGTTGATCTACCAATTGAAAAAGGAAGTCTCTTGCCATAACAACAGAGGTGAAATTTGCTACACTCACCCCCGCAGATCGCTTTTTAAAGATATCAAATCTCAATATTCCATCTTGCCCGGCATAGTAGCTTACATGGTACGCCGCAGCTTTGGATTTCTGAGCTTTATTATAAGGAGGATAATGAGATTTAATCTCTGCAGATTCAAGCAAAAGTGCTATGAGTTCATTTCCTGTAGACTCAAATGTAACATGATGGATTCTTCTCAAAAGTTCGGATTTTTTTCGAGATTTCTCCAAGAAATGGCTTCCCACTCTCTTCTTGATATTTTTAGCCTTCCCTATGTATAGCACCTCCATTTTACTCCCGAAAAAGTAATATACTCCTGGGGTTTCTGGCAGCTCATCATATTCTTCTTTAGGCAGATTTGGTGGTAAAACAGCTTCTCTGTTTAACTGATTTAAAGAGTGTGTTAGAAAATCTTCCTCATCTCTTTCGAGAAGCAAAAGAAAAAGCTCTGCGGTAGCAGCAGCATCCCCCATCGCTCTATGTCGATTCTCATTGTGTATGTTTAAAGCATGACACAATTTACCGAGTGAATACGAAGCCTGGTTTTTTAATATCCCTCTGGCCAATCTAACGGTACAGAGCTTTTTCATGTTGAATGTACGCTCTATATCGTAATAATGGTTCTTAATAATTGAATAGTCGAAACTTACATTATGAGCTACAAACACAGTTCCTTCAAGAAATTCAAGTAAAGTCTCGGCTTGATCCTCGAATCGCGGAGCGTGCTCCACCATTGAATTCGTGATTCCTGTAAGTAAACTGATGGAATGTGAGATATAGGTACCCGGATTAATTAAGGTTTCGTAAGTATCTAATACTTTTTGTCCGTCCGTTTTACAGACTGCTATTTCTGTAATTCGATTACCATTAGACCCTCCGGTGGTTTCAATATCAACAATTGAATAGATCAATATATCAAAAATGCAAATTTATCAGTATCAGTACAAGCTTTGTATTAAGTCATCTGTACTAATTCCTTCGGCCTCAGCCTTGTAATTTCGAACGATACGATGACGCAATACTGAAGGAGCAACTGCCTGTACATCTTCTATATCCGGACTGTACTTACCTCTCATCAATGCATGGGATTTTGCACCAATTATTAGATATTGAGATGCTCTTGGTCCTGCACCATAATCAATATAAGCATTCACCTTCTCTGTTGCTAATTCACGCCCTGCTCTGGTTTTACCTACTAACTTCACCGCATATTCATAGACATTATCCGGAACGGGTACTTTTCTAATCAGCGCTTGAAAGCCCAGTACTTCTTCTTTACTCAGTATTGGGTTAACTTTCTCTTTAACATCCGTTGTCGTTGCCATGACGATGCTTATTTCTTCCTCAGTACTAGGATAGTCCAAAATCATGTTGAACATAAATCTATCCAGCTGCGCTTCTGGCAGTGGGTATGTACCTTCTTGTTCTATCGGGTTCTGTGTTGCTAGTACAAAAAACGGTAATGGTAGATTGTAATTCTGACCTGAAACCGTAACATTTTTTTCCTGCATTGCTTCGAGCAAAGCGGCTTGAGTTTTAGGCGGGGTTCTGTTTATCTCATCTGCCAAAATAATATTGGCAAAAACCGGCCCTTTGTTGAATTTGAAGTTTCTACTCTCATCCAAAATTTCAGCTCCTGTAATATCAGATGGCATCAAATCCGGCGTGAACTGAATTCGATTAAAACTCATATCCAAGGCTTCAGATATGGTTTTGATAAGTAATGTTTTTGCCAGGCCAGGAACACCCACTAAAAGAGCGTGTCCGTTACTGATTATGCATGAAATAACTCCGTCGACAACATCGGTCTGGCCGATAATGACTTTTGATATTTCCTTCTTTAAATCTTTAACCTTCTGACTTAGGGCGTCAGCTGCCGCTTTATCATCACTGAAATCAATCATATTATTCTGTGGCCGTTTGCCAATCGCTAAGTTCACTGCAATTTCTGTACTTGTCGTCTATCCAAACATGTACTCCTTGTCTATAACTCGAAACCCAATCTTTAATTGCCTTTTCTTGAGCTTTTTCAAGGGCCATATTTTGGATTTTCTGGTAATCATCTTTCATGTTCGCAGTATGTTCAGGAACAACCTTCCTAAGGTATAAAACGCGATAAGCTTTAGTTCCGTTGTATTGCTCAAACAACATGGGTTCAGACCACTGACCTTCTTCCATGTTTCTTAGAAGCAATAAGGTTTCCCGATCTAGCATGGTTACCGGAATTTGTTGAGCGCCGGTAGATGGATCGGTATAAAAACCGCAATTATCTTTGGTATAATCATCTGTGCTATACTTTGATGCGTATTTACATAGTGCTGCATTGATACCCGCAGAATCCGACCGTATTTTGTATACTATATCTTTCAACTTTTCTCGTACAGCTGCAAAATCACTTTCCACGATTACAGGACGAATAAGGATATGTCTTGCATTTACTTTTTCACCCTTTCTATCAATCAGCTGAATGATATGATAACCGTAGGGTGTTTCTACGATATCAGATATGCTGTCCAATTCCAATTTAAATACAGCACGTTCGAAAGCCGGCATCATTCGACCTCTACCAAAATAGCCAAGTTCACCCCCATTAATTGCACTTCCGGGATCTTTACTGTAAAGTTTAGCCGCTTGAGCAAATCCTATTCTTCCTGCAAGTATGTCTTGTTTAATTTTGATTATACTTTCCAAGGCATATTCTTTGGCATATTGATTGGGCTCCGGTTCAATTACAATTTGTGCTAACTCAACCTCCATATCAAAATGAGGCAATGAGTCTTGAGGGAAATCGTAATAAAACTTTCTTACATCCGTTGGCGAAACTGTAACATCCCGAATCAATTGTTGTTGAACTTGTTGTATAATCAATTGATCTTTAATTCTGGGACGCATAACTTCCTTATATTCTGCAATGGTCTTTCCTAGGTACTTTTCCAGATTTGCCTCTCCACCGATTTGAGAAGCATAGTACGCTATTCTTCTATCTACTTCCTGATTCACCTGATCTGCAGTAACATTGATACTGTCAATTTCTCCTTTGTGCAGATACAATTTCTGAATAATGAGCTCATTTAAAATGGCACATTTAAGGTCACCTTCAAAAAATTCCATTTCAGTTTTTGCCTGAAGGTATTCAGTTTCAAGGTCGGTTCTAAGCACCACATTATCCCCAATTACTGCAACAATTTCTTCAAGCACTTTTCCATTTTGTGCAAGAGAAGCAAGGGACAAAAACATGCTAAATATGAATAATATCTTCTTCAATTCGTTGTGATTTTATTGTTGTTATACGCTTTTTGTACCAATTGTGTTTCAATCTCTGCTAAAGTTTCTTGTTGTTTTTGTACAAAAAGTATCTTTCGAATACGTTCCTTTTCCAAGTCAAACGGGGAGTTTCCGCTTTTTATTCTGAAATCGTGAATTTTTACGAAATACACATAATTACCCTCATTTATTCGGATGTAGGTGTTATTATTTAAGAAATGTTCCTGATTGTATGTGTTGATTGGAATCTCCTTCAAAATATCATCAAAAAATAGCCATGAGGAGGTGTCTGTGAAATAGCTGCCCTTTTCTTTGGCAATTTTCACTAGCTCTTTCATTCCATCTTCATCATTCCTATTGAAATCGAGCCATAGATCCTGCTCTTTTTCTAATTCCTCAGGTATTCTGAAGAACATAATCTTTACAATATTCTCTGTTAATTCAAACTCTTCTATGTTGGAATTATAATAATTCCTAAGTTCTTCTTCAGTGAAATTCGAATCTACCTGTTGTGCAGCTAATTTGTTAAGCACTTCATAGCTAATAAGGTCATTTTTATATGCCTCCAGCTCCCTGCTTTTGTCTCGCTCCTCAGGACTCAGAATAGTGTTGGCTTCGTTCAGAATTACCTGTCGTGTTACCCAAGAGTTTATATATTCTTTTACAATAAAAACAGAGTCCTCAGAGCTTGTATTCTTAGTGAAGAGTCGATCTAATTCTGACTTATAAAGTTTATTACCAAAGGCCTCAGCCACAACTTCTTCTTCAGGGCTTTCTTTACACCCTGAAAGAATTATGCTAATGAGTCCTATGATAAAGAGTATTCTCAACTTAATTATAGAGTCTTTGAACGTTTTCTTCAAACACCTGAATTGGATATTTCGCTCTCAGTTCTTCCAACCATAAACTTTCCAATTCATTCTGATAATCTGAAGTAGCCTGGCCAAGATTTTTCTCTAGCGGCTTGGTCTCAGGAGGTAAGATTTCCAGAATTCTCACAAACTTAATTCTGTTGTTAGCTTCGGGAATTTCATAAATACCGGCTTCCTTAGGAAGGGAATCGATGTCGTCATTCACCCCCGGCTCAAATTTCATGGCATTCACTGTAACTGCAAGTGCATCCTCCGTGTTTAAAGCATCCAATATTTCATTTACAGATTTTCCTTTCTTGGCCATTTTACGGGCTTTCTTTGCCGTTTTGGCATCAACACAGCTGAAGATTTGAGCATCTACTCTTTCCGGATACATGTATTCACTTTTGTGAGCATTGTAATACTGCTCTAAGCCCAAAGTATCTTCAACTGCTTTAGACCAAACTTCTTTGTTGGTAAGCTCGAATAAAAGGATCCCATCTTTATATTCCTGCATGATGTATTTGAAATCATCATATTTCTCCTCCAGATGAGCTTCCTCATATTTCATGTTTTCATCATTTACAAATTCGAGATAAAGATCTTTGAGGCTTGCAGCAATATTCTTTGGGCTTTTGCTTTGATGCTTTATTACATAATTATAGAAGTCTTCCGAAGTATATTCCTGATCTGCAATAGTGAATAAGACTAAGTCTTTTACAGCATCTTTAGGTTGTTTCCATTTTCCGTCGAGGAGAGTACTGTCGAAGAAAGGTTGAATCTCAGATAATTTGTTGCGATCAACATAGTTATTCTCCTTTTTAACTCTAGCAACTACAACAGCTTTGTTTAGTTCACTTCTTGAGTCTCTTTCAACTTTTCTTCTCAGCGCTTCGCGCACCATTTCAAATGATGCGATCTCTTTTTGGTCTACCAGTTTAATAATATGCCAACCGTATCTGGTTTGAATAGGTTTGGAATAATCTCCGTTTTCTTCTAAGCTATAAGCTATGTTTTTGATTTCATCCGGCATGTTAGGTGTAGTTCTGTTGAACCAATTAAGCTCACCACCTTTAGGC
>JAAEYY010000018.1:0-38534 GCA_018223105.1 bacterium
ATCGTCGAGGTTCATTTCCTTCACAATCGATTGGATCAAGGTCTTGCTGTCGTCTGAGTCGTAGATTGTGAAATTTCGAGGGTAATTGAGCTTATCAGCTTCAATTCTCAATATTTTAGCAAAAATAGAGTGAAAGGTTCCCATCCAAATGCTTCTTGCTTCCGGTCCAACCACAGACTCAATTCTCTCGCGCATTTCGCGAGCAGCCTTATTTGTAAACGTTAAAGCTAAAATATTGAATGGATCTACACCTTTATCGATCAAATGTGCAATTCGAAATGTAAGAACTCGAGTTTTGCCTGATCCGGCGCCTGCAATAATCATGACAGGACCTTCAGTTTGCAAAACCGCTTCTCTTTGCTGGGGATTTAACCCCTGTAAATATACAGGTTCAGTACTCATTTTAAGGCCTTCAAAATTAGAACGAGCACCATTTAATCCGGTTTTCTTTTCAAACTAATTCCCCACATTTTCATAAGTTTTTTAAAATTGCACTCAATTGGAAATTAAACACACACATATAGAAGGCTTATTCGTGATTCAACCTAAAGTATTTGGAGACGAAAGAGGGTACTTTTTTGAGTCGTATAGAAAGGATCTGCTTAAAGCTCATGGACTGCATCAGGATTTTGTTCAGGATAATCAGTCGATGAGTGCAAAAGGCATTCTTCGTGGACTCCATTTTCAAAAGCCTCCTTATGCTCAAGGGAAACTCGTTCAGGTAATTAAAGGTGCTGTCTTAGATGTAGCAGTAGATATACGAAGAAACTCAGCAACCTATGGAAAACATTATGCCATTGAACTGAATGAGGATAACAAAACTATATTTTGGGTTCCTCCGGGTTTTGCCCATGGTTTTTTAACTTTGGAAGACAAGACCATCTTTACTTACAAATGCACGGATTATTACAATCCCGAATCTGAAGGTGATATTTTGTGGAACTCTCCTGACCTCAATATAAATTGGGGGATAGAAAATCCAATCCTATCCGCTAAAGATCAGGTAGCCGAGCCTTTTTCAAGTTTTAATACCCCCTTTTAATCTATATTTTGATCATGCTTCGGGTGTGATGAATACTCTGATTCTGATATCTACAGTAGTAAGTACCCGGTGCTAAATCAAATGCATCGAAGTTGATTTGATGTTCGCCTACCGGCATAACATCATTCACCAGTAAGGCAACTCTTTTACCTTCCGTGTTTATAATCTCCATTTGTACATGCCCACCTTCGGAGTAGTACCGAATCGTGGTGTAGGAGCTAAACGGATTAGGGTAGTTTATCAAGTACGTATCACCGGCTCTTTTGTTGAGATCTTTCGCTATGGAAGAAGTTTGACATTCAGAGTTTAAAATATCCAATCGGTCAAAATTATCCAGAATTACAGAGTTCGTGGTCTGGGGGTCTAAACAGAACCAGTTTTGGAGTATAGTGCTATAGATACTTCTAAAATCGGTTTCCATTTCAAGGTTGTCATTCACCGTTGGCACATTAGGTAGCTGCGGGTTGTCGCCAATAATGCCACTTTTCACTTTGTTCCCGAACAAGAATAAGGGTGCTGCGGCACCATGGTCTGTTCCGGTACTTCCGTTAGAAACAATTCTTCGTCCAAATTCACTAAAAGTCATTCCCAATACTCGATCTGCTACACCTAATTTGGTAATGTCGTCTTGGAAGGCATTAACAGAATCTGAAAGATTTTGAAGGAGAGAAGCATGGGCTCCTGTTTCATTCCCTCCGGTCATATCTACCTGGTTGGCATGAGTATCGAAGCCACCAATAGTGCAGACGTAAACTCTGGTTTTGAGTCCTCCCGCAATAAGTTGAGCTACAATTTTCAATTGTCTAGCTAAACTAGTTTCGGGATATAAGGTACTTATGTTATCTGCTTTATCTGCTGCGGCACCTACGGCTTCTGTATATTCATTGGCCTGATGAGCAATCCTGCGGACATAATCAAGTTCTTTAGCTGCCCAAGTATTTCCCGGATCGCCGAAGTCGCCGGTGAGTAGCTGATAATAATAGTTAGGATTACTTATTGCGAATCCCATATTAACCGCCATTCCCTGGCAAACAGGTGATACAATTGATCCGATTTGAATTGCAAGTGGGTCCGGCATCTTGTCGTTTGGAAAACCATTGGGGTAATTTGGCCATTCCTCACTGAGATATCTTCCGATCCAGCCGGATTCTAGTGTTTCGTTCCAATCAGCACCGGTTAACCATATATCAGTTGATCTGAAATGAGAGTAGTTCTGATTTGGATATCCTACATTCTGAACAATATTTACTTTTCCATCATTAAACATGTTTCGCATACCGCTCATTGCCGGATGTAAACCTGTTTCTGAGTATCCGTCTAAACCTAGCACTTTGTTTTCAGGGATGAGTACATTTGATCTTGCAGCACTTAACTGGCTGTATTGATCCAATGGAATCACAGTATTTAAACCATCATTACCTCCGTTCATTTGTATGAGTACTAAAACTCGATCAGTATCTACAAAATCTTCGCTTGCAGCACCGAGAATATTACCGTAGGCTCTAATGGGTTGTCCATTAATCGCAAAGGGTAAGAGCGACATTGGTGCGAGTCCTTTTATAAAATCACGTCTTTTCATGGTGTTGCTATTAAGAGAGTTGATATTCGGCTAAGTTCATAAGATATTTAAATAGGAGCTTGAGTCTGGTTTCTACAGCATCTCGTTTAGAAGAACTGCTCTTGTCATTGATGTAGTCATTCCAATCATCAGTCCAGTAATAATCTTGAGACTGACCGTACAGAAGAACACTCTTCATATAATCTTTTTGATCTTGAGATACCTCTACAGTATGCATCAACATCAGAACATCATCAATAAACGCTCCCGGATCGGAAACAGAACTGAATTTCTCAGCGAACCTCACAGTATCTACCTGAAGCCTAAAACCCTGATACCCTAGACCCACAATGGTTAAATAGTCTGTAACTTCATTTCGGTTAGGAAGAGTATCGGAATTGATCCATAATTCGTGGAAATTAGGGATTTGATAATAAGCAGGCCATCCGGCAACGCTTGGTGGATCCATTATGTCTTGTTGATGCAAGGAGGCGTAATAGTGGATCAAGTACCACATGTGATATTGTTCCACGTAGTCTGAAGCTCCCGGGAATATGTTATTCTTCGAGTTGTTATTCGGATGCTGGAAATTGTTGTTTGCAATGTCGAACATTCTAATAAATCCAACGAGGAAATCAATCGGACTTTTAATTATAGCTCCTCTATTTGCCACATCAAAGAAGTGCTCACTTTTGAAAAGTGCTTCCATCATAGGCTTGATATCGTAATTGTTGTTGCGAAATATCTGAGCCATTGGGGCAATAACATTGGCCTCCGTGGCTTCATCTATATCGTAGTAAACAAACCAACGATAGATTCTTCTGGCGATATATTTAGCAACTTCATCCTGCAATAGGATCATGTCTATCAGCTCGATTAACTCATCTGCTCCTGAGGTGCCAGAGAGTCCGGTAATCGTTTTGTTTCCATAGAACTCCGAAAACTGCTTCGTGCTGGTATCGTGCTGTGCCGGATCGAAAAATACATTCCCGTTTGTTGTATTAATTCTCCAGCCTGTTAAGACTTTCGCCGCTTCAATCACATCAGACTCGGTGTATTTAGAATCAGGTCCTTTCCCTAGAGTGAATAATTCCTGTAGTTCTCTAGAATAGTTTTCATCCGGTGCAGACTTCGTATTTCTATAACCGTTGAGATAAATCAACATTGCCGGATCTTTACTGATCTCATGCACCAAAGTCTTGAAGTTCTTCAAGCAATTTGCTCTGATCATGGCGTTTTGCTTGTATGCAAAATTTGCCCAATAGAAAACATTGGTTTCAGTAGAAAAATGATTGGTCCAAAAAAGCACCATTTTTTCTCTGATAGTGCGATCCTGACCCACCATCTTCCCAATCCACCATCGCTTAAATGAGCTGTTTCTATGGTTGTTTAATGACGCATTGTAGTCATAGACCCATGGCTGGCCCGGAACAATATTAGGGTCACTCATTTGTGCATCATAGTTGTTTACGGGAGGAGAGGGCGGATTGTAATCCACATCAAGAATCTCGTCAACAGCCTGATTTAATGTTTTACCTGAGAAGTACTGAAGATCTTCAACAGTGGCACCAAACATAGTGCGCTTTAATAGGTGTAATACCGCCGCTTCATCCCAGGTCCCCGTGTAGGGATCCAATCCGGAATGAGTTCTAGCCTTACTTGCTATAGCCATAATCTTTTTTTATTAGTCGGATGCAGTAGTAAATAGTTGCAGCAAGATAATAAAAAAAACACAATCTTTAACTAAATAGGGTCAATGAAATGTACAGTATACTGCTATTTCGAACTTTAAGATAAGGATGTAAATAGTCTAAATTTTAGAAGAAGCCGCTGGCCCATTCCATCATTTCAGCACAGGCGATAGCGCCATAGGTACCCAAAGCATAGCCTAAAACTGCTAATAAAACACCAACAGTGGCAAGGGAAGGGTGAAACGCTGCTGCTACCACAGGAGCTGATGCTGCACCTCCAATATTGGCCTTACTTCCTACAGCGAGGAAGAAAAATGGAGCGCGGATAATTTTAGCAACCGTAATTAATAGACCGGCATGTATTGCCATCCAGATTAATCCAACAACTATAATCAGTGGATTTTCTTGAATCTGAAGTATATTCATTTTCATACCAATTGTTGCAACCAGGATATAAATGAAAACAGATCCAATTTTACTTGCACCCGCTCCTTCATAATTTCTGGCTTTAGTAAAGGATAGCAATAAACCGATAGTTGTGCTAATTACAACCACCCAGAAAAAGTCATTGGCCAAGATAGATTCCTTTAAAGAATCAATAGATCCAAAGTAGCTGCTTGCTCCGCCCGAGATCCAGTGCGATATTCCGGTAGCACCAAAGCCAATTCCTAATATCACCATAATATCACCCAGAGTAGCTTTTCTCTCTACGCTTGCGGTAAACTTCTCTACTCTTTCTTTGAGCACTGTTATTGCAGAAGAGTCTGCTTTAAGCCATCGATCTATTTTGTCATTAATGCCTACTCCTAGTAGAAGAAGTGCCATCCAGATATTGGCCACAACAATGTCTACCAATACCATGGCTGCATATTTGTCGTCGTTGTATTCGTACATTTCCAACATGGCAGCTTGATTCGCGCCGCCGCCTATCCAGGATCCCGCTAAAGTTGATAAGCCTCGCCACGTAGCATCATTTCCAACTCCTCCTACGGTTTCAGGAGAAAAGCTCGAAACTATCAGAATTGCCAAAGGACCGCCAATTACAACACCAATTGTGGCTGTAAAAAACATGATGAGTGCCTTAGGTCCAAGCTTGAATACAGATTTTAAATCAATAGATAAAGTAAGTAATACCAGGGAAGTAGGGAGGAGGTAGGTTTTAGCCATACCATATAAGCCTGATAGGTCGCTAGAGATCACACCTGCGGTATTGAATATTGCAGGGATCATATAGCACATGAGTAATGCCGGGATATATTTATAGAACTTAGACCAGAAACCGGTCTTTTTGCTTGAAGTGTAAAAGACAAAGGCCAGAGCAGCACTTAAGAGTCCAAATACAACGGCATCATTACTTATTAAAACATCTGCGGCATTTGATTCAGGCATAGCCGCAAAGAAATGAATTTATCTGAATATCTTTCTGCGAGTTTTACCTCCTTTGCGGAATACCGGCATCTTGCCAGAGTTGCCAAACCAGCCCTGACCGCTATAAATACAGGTAGTATTCCCATTTCGATTGCTTAAAGCAATCAGTGGTATCTCGTACCTAAATCCAATGAGAAAGTAACTATCGAAATTGTTGGGGTTACCTCTTCCAGAACCAGGTCTTCTGTCTTCAAAGCCCGGATTAGCAAAATGCGCCGCAACGTCACCATCCATTTCCCTAATGAGTTCAACATCTGCATAGGTGGTTGATACATCGTCTAAATAGTCTGTAAATGACTTTCTAAACATGATATCTAAAGAGAGTTTTGAGCCATTTTCTAAAAGAAACTTTTTACCAAAACCAAAAGGTAATACAGGTGCAAAATGACCGTAAGGATCTTTGTTAGGTAAATAATTTTGGCCTTCGGTTCCAAAAGGGCGCAGTTTGTACATTACGCCATTATATTCTGCTTTAGGTTCGAAGTAAACAACACCGTAGCCAATATTTGCATAAATATCGCCAATAATTGGAATTTGTTGAGGTACAGTGAGTTCCAACATGAAGTTTGCTTCGATGATATCTGTCCTTACAGAAATTCTTCGAGCAGCCCTAAATTCTTCTGAAGTGAGTCGGTCGTCTGCAGAGAGACGAGCATAGAAACAATTAACCCCTAATCCCACAAAACCGTGGTTGTATTGCATGCCGGCACCAAATGCTACACGCGTTTGGCTAAGGTCCATGTCTAAAAAGTCATTGGAACCTTTGGCATTTTTTCCACCTAGGTCCGATAAGAAACTGGTTGTAGAGGCCAGTACCTTTACAGATAAGTGTGGAGGAGGCGTATAATCTTGAGCATATACAACACCACATATCATTAACAATATGATTGTGAGTATCCTCATAGGTTAATAGCCCCCATTGTCAGTTGGGGTGTTTTTTGATTTCTCACGACAATTCTTCCTTCTAAGTTAACAGTTTTCAAGAGCATTTTCAAAGAGGCCCTTGAAAGTGGTTACAAAGGTAAGGTATATAGTAGTACAAAACTACCTTCTACCTCTAGCTCTTCCTCTTCTGTTAAATTTTCTTGGAGAAGCGCTTTTGTAATTTGTCCAACCTGTTGCAAAAGCACAAGTAGTGTTAAAGTCGCGGGCAAAAACAGTAAGCGGAACCTCGTATCGGAATCCAATCATAAAGTAATTGTCCATGTCGCTTCGGTCACCTCTTCTTGAACCCACGGCTCTTCCGTCAACTGATCGGTCGGCAAGTGCTGCAGCTGCAGGACCTGCTTGTTCCGCTATTCTAGCGGGATCAGCGTACACGGTAGATACATCGTCAAGGTAGTCGGTAAAGGTTTTTCTCAATGAAACATCAAGGCATAATCTAGTGCCATTTGCCATTGGAATTTTCTTACCAAATCCAAAAGGAATTACCGGAGAGAATAAACTGTAAGGAGATTTACCGGGTAGGTAAAGTTGACCTTCAGTACCTAAATAACGCAGTTTATACACTACGCCATTGAGTTCTGCTTTGGGTTGATAATAGACAAAACCTCCACCAAAGTTTACATAGAAATTACCTAAAACTGGCACTCTTTGAGGCACAGTAAGTTCTACGATAACATTGGTTTCAACAATGTCGGTAAAGACACTCAGCTGTCGAATAGAACGCAGCGCTTGAGTGTTAGCGTCATCAGCCTTTAATCTTGCGTAAAGGGCATTGGCTCCAATACCGAAAGCTCCGGCATTGTAATGCAAACCAAATCCAACCGCTATACTGGTTTCGGATAAATCCAAATCAGAAGGGTCATTGGTACCAACTGCGTTTTTACCGCCAAGATCGCTGAGGAAAAAACTGGGGGAAGCTGTGATTTTAGCTGACCAGTAGGGATACTGTAAACCTCTTTGAGCAAATACTAAAGTAGGCAACAGCATTAAAGCTGTGGTTAAAAATTTCATCATTGCAATACAGATTAAGTGTAGTAGTTAGGTGCAAATATAAGTTCAAATTCTGAATTTGAAAATATTTTCCACATTTAACCTTGTTATATTATTGTTAAGCTAGCGCTCGATTTGAGGAGTTGAATGTGTATAAAGTGCAGGATATCAAGCGCTAGAATCTTGTCTTCAATCAAAAGACAGCCTCTTATTTAGAACCTTCCTAAAAATTGCCTATTTTAGAGCTGAAATATTAAAATGTAAGTAGCAGATTATCAGAGATTTAAAATAGTGCCAAAACAACTTGTAATTAGCACTGTTTCACATACCTATTAATTATATTTTTGCAGCAATTTTTGAAGACGGTTTATGTATAAAGAACATTTCGCAGATCGCCACAATGGATTGAGTAATGAAGAGCAAGAAAGCATGCTCAAATTCATGGGGTTAAATTCTATTGATGAATTAATTGACAAAACTATTCCCGCTGAGATTAGGTTGAAATCAGACCTTAATCTTTCGGAAAATTTATCGGAAATTGAGTTTCTGGATCATATTGAAGCAATTGCTGCGAAAAATAAGGTCTTTAAAAACTATATCGGGATGGGCTACTATAATACCCATACCCCCAAAGTGATTCTCAGGAATATTCTTGAAAATCCGGGATGGTACACTCAATATACGCCTTACCAAGCTGAAATTGCCCAAGGTAGACTCGAAGCTCTCCTTAATTTTCAGACTATGGTAATTGATCTTACCGGAATGGAAATTGCCAATGCAAGCTTATTGGATGAAGCAACTGCAGCGGCTGAAGCAATGGCTTTGCTATACAGCGCTAAACCAAGAGCTAATGGCAACAAATTCCTAGTGTCAGACAAGGCTTTTGTTCAAACTATAGATGTCTTAATGACACGCGCTGAACCCATGGGAATTGAGATTGTGCTTGGAGATCCTCTTAAAACCGATTGGAATGAAGAGTATTTCGGTACATATTTACAATATCCTAACGGAGAAGGTGAGGTTACCAATTACACTCGTCTTTGTTCAGAAACAGATAAACACGGCATAAAAGTAGCTGTAGGAACCGACCTTTTAGCTCTTACCATGATTAAAGCTCCGGGAGAATGGGGAGCAGAAGTTGTAATAGGATCTAGTCAAAGATTTGGTATCCCCGTTGGATTCGGTGGACCTCATGCAGCCTTCATGGCAACCAAAGAGGTACACAAGAGAAGAATGCCGGGTAGAATTATTGGGGTTTCCGTTGATAGTGAAGGTAACAATGCCTACAGAATGGCATTACAAACTAGAGAACAGCATATAAAGAGAGATAAAGCTACAAGTAATATTTGCACTTCGCAAGTACTTCTTGCGGTAATGGCGGGAATGTATGCGGCCTACCACGGCCCGGATCGTCTGAAGCAAATCGCAGGAAGAATAAACCAGCTTACTTCGATTTTAGCTTCCAACCTGGCTAAACTAGGTTTCGATCGATTAAATCCTTCTTTCTTTGATACATTGAGTCTTCCCGCCGACAAGGAGATGATTCGCAAAGTGAGAAGCATAGCAGAATCAAGAGGTATAAATTTCAGATACGAAGAAGATTTTATTGGGATTTCTATAGATGAAACCACTCGTATTTATGATGTTGAACACCTGGTTGAAATATTTGCTCTTGCCACAGGAAATAAAGTAGAGTTTGAAGCAAACCCATATTTATCTTGGGATGAAGAACTTAATCGTCAAACTACCTTCTTAGAGCATGAAGTGTTCAATACTTACCATACCGAGCACGAAATGCTGCGTTACCTCAAGTATCTTGAGAATAAAGATTTGTCTTTAACTCATTCTATGATTCCTCTGGGTTCATGTACAATGAAATTAAATGCAACTTCAGAGATGATCCCGGTAACCTGGCCTGAGTTCGGTGCCATTCACCCTTTTGCACCATTGGATCAATCTGAAGGTTACATGCAAATTATTAATGAGTTGGCCGATGATCTTGCTGAAATTACAGGTTTCGATAAGGTGAGTTTACAGCCTAATGCCGGTGCGCAAGGAGAGTATACCGGTTTAATGGTGATCAGAGAGTATTTTAGAGATAAAGGCGAAGGGCATAGAAACATTGCAATAATTCCTGAATCTGCACACGGCACAAACCCTGCAAGTGCAGTAATGGCGGGAATGAAAGTAGTTGTTGTTAAATGTCTCGAAAACGGCTATATAGATCTTGAAGACTTAAAACTAAAGGCAGAGCAGCATAAAGAAAATCTTGCAGCATTAATGGTGACTTATCCATCTACTAATGGAGTTTATGAAGAGTCCATTATGGAAGTTACTAAACTGATTCACGATAATGGTGGACAGGTTTATATGGATGGTGCTAATATGAATGCTCAGGTTGGATACACTAATCCTGCTAATATTGGAGCAGATGTGTGCCATCTGAACCTTCACAAAACCTTCTGTATTCCACATGGTGGAGGTGGACCCGGAATGGGGCCAATTGGTGTGGCTGCACATTTAAGTCCGTTCTTGCCGGGTCACAAGTTGGTGAAGACCGGCGGAGATAAGGCGATGAGCGCTGTAGCTGCAGCTCCTTACGGTAGTGCTTCTATTCTTTTGATTAGCTACGCCTATATAAAATTGATGGGTGCAGATGGCTTGAAAAGAGCTACTGCTACGGCAATATTCAATGCCAACTACATGCGAATGAAACTCTCGAAAGAGTTCAACGTTCTATATGCAGGCGCTAATGGCACTGTTGCACATGAGATGATCATTGATCCGAGACCCTATAAAGCATCTGCAAATATTCAGGTTGAGGACATTGCCAAACGACTTATGGACTACGGTTTCCACGCTCCAACAGTGAGTTTCCCGGTACCCGGAACATTGATGATTGAGCCTACGGAAAGTGAGAGCAAAGATGAAATGGATCGTTTTTGCGATGCAATCTTGTCAATCCGCGAAGAAATTGCTGAAATTGAACGTGGTGATGCAGATCCGGATAACAATGTGCTTAAAAATGCACCTCATACAGCTGCTTCAGTAATGTCGGATAATTGGGATAAACCATATTCTAGAGAAAAAGCTGCGTACCCAATTGAGTACCTCAGACACAACAAGTTTTGGCCATCCGTAGGTAGAGTAGATAACACCTATGGAGACAGAAATTTGGTGTGTAGCTGCCTTCCGGTTGGAGAATATCTGGCTGAAAGTAGCCATTAATCGATTTTCTGAGGCTAGTTTTTCTAATTTTAGTATAAATTAGCCACCGAATGACACTAGCAGTTGTTTTGGTATTGTTAGCGATAGGCTTTGCTTTAATCGGCCTAGAGCTATTTGTTACTCCAGGATTTATTATTGGAATCATTGGTATGCTTTTTTTAGCAGCCGGGGTCTGGATGACCTATACGAATTATGGAACAAATACGGGTCATATTTCATTAGCAGTAACGGTTACATTACTTTCTACCGGAATTGTGGTTACTCTAAGGTCCGGATTTTGGAGGCGCTTAGCCCTCCATGATCAAATTACAGGAAAAGCAAATTCCTCGGATAAATACAGTTTTGAACCCGGATCGGAAGGAAAAACACTAAGTGCATTAAGACCTTCAGGTACTGCGCTCATTGCAGATAAAAGATATGAAGTATCAACCACCGGTGAATTTATTGAACCAAATACTGAAATTTTAGTAGATAGAGTCGTAAACAATAAGATATTTGTCAAACCCAAAAATTAAAAAATGGATCCATTAAGTCTCGCCATAGGCATAGTAGTAATTATAGTTCTACTTGTCGTTTTTCTTTATTTCATTCCTTTGAACCTCTGGTTCACGGCCGTAGTGTCGGGTGTTAGAGTTGGAATTCTTCAGCTAATTTTAATGCGAATCAGAAAGGTTCCACCTGCACTGATAGTAAATGCATTAATAAATGCAACGAAGGCCGGCTTAAAGGTGACCGCCAATGAAATGGAAACCCATTACATGGCCGGAGGTAATGTAAATACAGTAATCAAGGCATTAATTTCTGCCGATAAGGCAAACATTCCGCTTGATTTTAATATGGCGGCAGCAATTGACCTTGCCGGAAGAGATGTATTCGATGCAGTGCAGCTTTCTGTAAACCCACGAGTTATTAATACTCCACCGGTTGCTGCAGTTGCCAAAGATGGTATTCAGCTTATCGCTAAAGCAAGAGTTACTGTTCGTGCTAATATTCACCAACTAGTCGGTGGAGCAGGAGAGGAGACCATTCTTGCCCGAGTTGGCGAGGGTATTGTAACCACCATCGGTTCTGCCGGAGCTCATAAAGAAGTACTGGAAAATCCGGATAGAATTTCAAAAACAGTACTAGCTAAAGGACTTGATGCAGGTACAGCCTTTGAAATACTTTCTATTGACATCGCAGATATCGACATTGGAAAGAATATTGGTGCAGAATTACAGGCTGATCAGGCAGAAGCCGATCTAAAAGTAGCAAATGCAAAAGCGGAAGAGAGAAGAGCAATGGCGGTTGCAGAAGAACAAGAAATGAAAGCGAAAGCTCAGGATGCACGCGCTCAAGTGATTCTTGCTGAAGCTGAAATTCCTAAAGCGATGGCTCAAGCATTTCAGGATGGTAATCTTGGCATTATGGATTACTACCGAATGAAAAATATCCAGGCTGATACTGACATGAGAGATAGTATTAGCAAGCCCGGAAATAAACCGAAAGACAAGAAGTAATCAATTGTAAATTACAGTAAAAGTAACTTCATCCCTTCGGCCATTATCGTCGGTGCATGAGATCTTAACTTTTCCTGAAGGAGGACTGATAAATCGTTTCTCGCCACGGAAATTCTGACCAATGTATTTGTCGTTCATCCACCATTGAACAGTTTCTGCATCCTGCGGGAATTCCACCTCAAGTGAAAGCATGTCACTACTTGTTTGAGCGATGATGTATTCCATGCCAGCGGTTGGATTGCTGATCTTCAGACTTCCTGCACTATTAATTACTGTGCAATTGGGATTATGTGGCGGTGCTTGATCAAAGGGAATCAATTCTCTAGTCATATATGCCGCTAAGGCTGCGGGAATTTGATCAATAATCATACTTGGGCATTCATGTGTAGGAAGACAATTCATGCAGTAACTGTAAGTGCTATCCTCTGAAACAAAAACCTCTTGTTCAATATCGCATGGTCTATTCTCAGATACCATAGGTATGTAATCATCCAGAATTTCTGAGCTGCAATAAGTATTAACCGGTAACCCGCTTTTTTGGCATACATATCTCGGTCTAATACCTTTTGGTGCTGTAAATGGACTGCTATGGGAGCTCTGGTCTAAAGCATTAAAAATATTGAAAACAACAGGAGCAGAAGCGCCTGAACCTGTCAATTCTTTTCGACCTTCCCCGCTGAAGTTTCCCAGCCAAATTGCAACAGTATAGTCTTTATTATAACCCACACACCATGCATCTTTCCGACCATAAGATGTGCCGGTTTTCCATGCGATTTTCGGGTAATTATGATTGAAGTTTAAAGGAAAATCCGGTCGATCTGTTTGGTTTAGGATTTCATGTATGAGGTAAGTGGCTTCCGGACTTAATATCGTTTGTGCTTCAGTAGAATCATCAAATTCTGAATATCTTAATGGGCTGTAATTACCATCAGTGGCGAGCGTAGAATATAGACCTGCAAGTTCGGCGAGACTTAATCCGCAACCACCCAAAGCCGTCGATAGGCCTAGTTTAGGAGCATCTCTCTGTATTTGCTTACATTCTGCTCTAATTAAAAGTTTTGTGAGCTCATGCACTCCGATTCTGTTGAGCAGGCTCACTGCAGGTATATTTAAGGACATTGCCAAAGCTCGTTCTGCACTTACCTTGCCTCTAAATTGCTCATCAAAATTTTCGGGTCTATAGCCTCTGAAATTAACAGGGACATCTAAGAGCATCTTTTTAGGTGTAATAATACCCATGTCTATTGCTCTTCCATAAATGAATGGTTTTAAAGTGCTTCCGGGCTGTCTAATAGCCTGAACTCCATCTACCTGTCCATTGTTATAATTGTCGAAAAAGTCCTGTGAACCGGCATAAGCTACCACCTTTTTTGTTGGATTGTGAACGATTATTCCTGCGCCATTATAAACTCCGTAATTGTTCATGAGCTGCACCCTACTCTTTATTTGTTTTTCTAGTAAAGCTTGAATTTTAGGATCTATGAACGTTTCAACTGAATTCTGTTTATGTTTTTTGTGAAGATATCGGCTGAGATGAGGAACTTCTTTAGGGTGAAAATCAAGCTTGAATATCAACTCAGATTCAATAGCCTCAGATAATAAAGTATCATTAAAAATTCCGGAGTTTCTCAATCGGTTGAGCCAAATGTTCCGGCTAATCAATAAGGCCGAGTTTTCCTTTTGTGGTTTTAAACTTTCCGGCCGATTTGGGATGATTGAAAGTGCTACAATCTCGGATAAGCTCAGGTGGTTGGGACTTTTATTAAAGTAAAAAAGACTTGCCGACTTAATTCCTTCGATGTTACCACCATATGGTACGAGGTTTAAATACAAGCGTAATATCTCGTTCTTACTGTATTTAACTTCCAACTGAGTGGCTCTAAACATTTCCTTTACCTTACTCCAGACCGTGCGTTCTTTTGGCTCTAACATTCTAGCAATTTGCATGGTAATGGTTGAAGCTCCAGAGGTTGTTTTTTGTGCTACAGTATTATTAAAGGCTGCGCGAAGTAAGGATATAGGGTTCACTCCGGGATGCCAGTAAAACCATTTGTCTTCCTTGAAAAGTATGGTGTTTTCCAAGTCTTCACTGATGTCTTCTTCTTCAACAAAAAGCCTCCATTTATCATCGTAGCTCAAATATGCATATGCTATTTCACCGTTTTTGTCTAAAATGCACTGGCTGTAATCAGGCAATTTTGGTAATGGGAAAAGAATGAATAGGAGAACATACAATCCTAGAAAGAAAAGGGTTATCTTTCCTAGTAGCTTGAATATTCTCTTTAGTTTAAGTTTCATAAGACAATGGTCCGGTATATTTATTAGGCATCCATCCCTCTGTATCCAAATAAAAGAAATTTTTGCTTCAGTATATCATAAAAGCTAACTTCTCGGCGTATAAACACTATGAAGCTCTTATTTACCCCATTTGCCCTGTTTTTTATCCTGAGCTTAACCTCATCTTGTA
This sequence comes from bacterium, assembly GCA_018223105.1. GTDB lineage: Bacteria > Bacteroidota > Bacteroidia > NS11-12g > UBA9320 > JAAEYY01. Next base: position 14,849 of record JAAEYY010000018.1, read on the forward strand.
GTAAAGATGGTGTTGAACTGGTTAATCGCAATTTTACTGATGAAATGCCGATGTACTCTAACCTTAGGTTTGAGTTTAATTACGATATAGCACCCGACTCAGTACTGGGCTTTTGGGATAGCTCAGAGTATATTCAGTTCGAACCGGCTTTACATGGTGCTTTCAAATGGATCAGTCCAAGAGAGTTGATATTTTCACCTCGCGGTGATTATAAACCCGGGCAGGAATTTACAGCAAAACTGCAAGATGAGATTATGAAATTCTCAGAACTGAAATTAAGCGGGGAAAAGAGCTTCAACTTTCACTCTCCCTACCTTCAGATTGAAAATATATTAGCACGATGGGTGTATGATGAGGATGCGGAACAAAGTTACCCGAAAGTAAATCTCAGCCTTAATTACATGATGGATGCATCGTATTTAGCTAAGAATATCAGTGTGAACCTCAACGGAGAGTCTATTGATTTTGAAATGATTTCTAAATCGAGTGATAAACAGTTTTCGATTAAAATTAAAAACCTGGAAAAACACGAAGAAGATTTGGAAGGTCTGCTCACCTTTGATTCAGAACTAAAATTGGAACAGAACCGCGATAAACCGGAGGATGTTGGAATTAGTTTCATTTTAGTTTCGCCGTATAAGATTGAAGTTATAGATGTAAGCACCGAGCACGACGGCGAAGAAGGCAGTATTTTGATTTATACGTCACAACCTTTTAAGTCAGATGATTTAAAATCCTTTATCCATCTCGATCCTCCGGTTGATTTTAAACTCGTACAGCAAACTGATTATTTGAGTCTGCAGAGTTCAGCACTCGAAGCCAAAGGGTCTTACACCTTAAAAATTGATGAAGGGGTTAGAGGAGTTAATGGTGGGAAGCTGAGGTCTCAATATTCCACCAGTCTCTCATTCGGTGAATTAAGACCTTCATTAGATATCGAAAATCAAAATGGGATGTTTTTATCCGGACGTGGTCAAAAAGTATTAGAGTTAAGCATTACGGCCATACCTCAGATTCGAGTTAGAATATCTAAAATCTATGCAAACAACATATTATCGGCTATTAATGGATATTACTCTCCGGGTTATTTCAGTCCATACGACTATGTAGAAGAACTTGAATACTACGACGATGGAAGTAATTACTATGGTCAAACCCGCGGCGATATCATCTTCGATAAGACGTATAATACCAAAGACCTGCCGGGAGCCAAGCTAAGAAAGAAATTAAAAATTGAGCTGGAAGATAAACTTGCCGGCTATGATGGTATCTATCATATTCATATTGCTAGCACCGAAAATTATTGGATGAGCGATAGTCGCTTTCTGAGTATTTCGGACATTGGTATCATTGCTAAGCACGGCAGAAATGGCGTACAGGTTTTTTGTAATTCTATAGATAATACGGAAGCAATTTCGGGTGCAGAGGTTAGACTTTACGGTAAGAACAATCAACTCTTGTCCAAAGCGAATACTGATGCAGATGGTTTTGTAAATCTCCCTTTGGAGTACAGAGAGTTAGATGGATTTTTTCCTAGCTTCATCACCGTAAAAAAAGCCAATGACTTCAATTTCCTTCCTTTTTCAAGAACAGAGGTAAATACAAGCCAGTTTGATGCGGGAGGTAGAACATTAAATTCCAGTGGATTTGAGTGTTTCCTTTATCCTGAAAGAGATCTATACCGTCCGGGGGAAACACTGCACATGGCAGGAATACTTAGAGATCAGAACTTTAATAAAACAGACCAAATTCCGCTGAAGGTGGTGATTAGAATGCCAAGTGGCAAAGTGTACAAGGAGTTGAGACAAACGATCAATGAACAAGGTTCTTTCGAAATTGAACAAGATATTCCAAAAGCAAGTCCTACCGGGGTATACCAAGTTGAAGTGGCTACCTTTAATGATATTCTGCTCACATCTGAACAGATTTTGGTGGAAGAGTTTATTCCGGATCGTATTAAAGTAGAAACTCAACTGAATAAGGAAGATTATTCTGAAGGCGAGAACATTTCTTTAGATATTAATGCAGTTAACTTTTTTGGTCCGCCGGCTGCTAACCGCAATGTAGAAGTTGAAATGCAACTACACAGAGTGTCATTTAAGCCTAAAGGATATGAATCCTATAGTTTTGGATTGGAAGGACTGCAAAATAACCTTTCGAATAAAGTGCTCGAGACTAAAACTGATGATGCGGGAAATGCCAATGTTACTATGCCTATTTCTGTAACATATAGAGAAGAAGGGCAGTTGAAAGCGAAATTATTTACTACGGTATTTGATGAAAACGGTCGTTCTGTAAGTAAGAACAATGAGGTTGACATTTTTACTCAGGAAGCCTTTGCAGGCTTGAAGCTATCGCAATATTACGGTGCTGTAAATAGGCCGATTGAAACCGAAATTGTAGCATTGGATAAAGATGGAAAAGCGATTAATTCTAAGATTGAAGTTGAATTCATTCGATATGAATATCGCACGATTATGGAGAAATCCGGCAGGTATTATCAGTATCGATCACAGGAATATCCGGTGACAGTAAGTAGGAAGGTGATTGATGTAAATGGTAAAGAAAGGTATTCAGTTAAACCTACAGAGAGTGGGCGGCATGGTGTAAGAGTGAGGGTGAAAGGGCATAGGCACTATGTTGAACGTAAGTTCTGGTCTTATCACTATGCATACACATCGAGTCATTCTTTTGAAGTGAATAAAGAGGGAAGTATAGATATCACCACCCATAAGCCTAAATACCTTTCAGGCGAAACTGCCAAAATTTTGTTTAAGGCACCTTTTGATGGCAAAATGCTTGTAACCATTGAACAAAATGATGTATTAAAGCACATGTATCTTAATGTAAAGGATAAATCCGCTGAACTTTCACTAAAGCTGGAGGATGAGTATTTGCCAAATATTTATATCTCGGCCACTTTATTTAAGAAACACAAGGTATCGGATATGCCTTTGACTGTTGCACATGGAGTTCATCCAATCACAGTAGAAAAGAAGGATCGAAAATTGGAGGTAGAGCTGAGTGCTGATGAAACATCAAGAAGTAATAAAACTCAAAAAATAAAAATTAGTACGAGTCCAAATTCCTATGTGAGTGTGGCGGTGGTTGATGAAGGCATATTGCAAATGTCTGGATTCGAAACTCCTCAGCCTTACGATGCATTTTATGGGAAACGAGCCTTGGGTGTTCATAGTTTTGATTTGTACCCTTATCTCTTCGACGAAGTGTCGTATTTCAGTTCAACGGCGGGAGACGGGATGTTTGGAAGTGCTAAAATGCTCAATCCCGTTAACTCGAATAGAGTGAATTTGGTTTCGTATTGGTCGGGTTTGCAAAAAACAGATAGTCGAGGCAATTACGAATTCGAAATTGATGTGCCACAATTTTCGGGAAGACTCAGAATTATGGCGGTAGCTCATAAAGACAATCGATTTGGAAGTTCTGAAGGTGCAATGGTAGTGGCAGACCCTATAGTTCAAACTGCTTCTGTGCCGAGATTTCTAGCCATTGGCGATACTCTGAATCTGAGCCTCAATCTTAGTAATACCACAAAAGGCAATGCGAAAGTAACCAGTACATTAAAAGTAAGCGGACCGATAGAAGTGGTTGGTTCAAAGACTAGAAGTACAGATATTGATGCAAATTCTGAATCCAGAGTATACTTTAAAATTCTGGCTCAGAAAGCTATGGGCGAAGCGGAGATTCATTTTGAAACCTCGGGCTTAGGAGAACGTTTTAAACTCGATTATGCTTTGCCTGTGAGATCTGCAGCCCCGCTCACCGTGAACTACGAACAAGGTATGGCCTCTGAAGCCGGTGTTTCAATGAGCACAAACCTTGCCGACTATTTGGAAAGCACAAGGTCAGCAGAAATAACACTTGGCCGCTCTCCTTTGATACAACTGAATAAGGATTTAAATTACTTGGTTCGCTACCCTTATGGCTGCCTCGAGCAAACGGTTTCGGGTGTGTTTCCACAGCTTTATTTAGCGGATCTTCAAGAAACCGGTATGCATGATGTAAGACAAAATGCCAGTTACAATATTAAATCAGCCCTCGATAAAATTAAACTTCACCCATTGTACAATGGATCTTTCACAACATGGCCCGGAAGAGGTAGAAGCGATTGGTGGGGAACAATTTACGCTACACATTTCATGCTGGAAGCTAAAAGTGCCGGTTATAATGTAGACCATAGAATGCTAAACAATGCTCTTGGTTTTCTTCGGGAACAGTTGAGAGATAAACAGCGGGTATCTTACTATTATGTGAACACAGAAAAGAGGTTAGCACCTCAGGAAGTTGCCTATAGTTTGTATGTATTAAGCTTGGCTAATAAACCGGATAAATCAAGTATGAATTATTACCGAATGAACCTCAATGATTTGACCATTGATTCGAGGTATATGCTGGCAGCTGCATATTATTTATCGGGTGAAAAAAGTATGTATACTCAGCTTATATCGTCTGAATGGAATGGCTCAGATAAAATCAAAACCGCCATGGGTGGAAGTTACTATTCCGATCTTCGAAATAAAGCGGTAATGCTCAATGCTTTGGCAGAGATGGACATGAATCATAAGCAAATTCCGGCCATCAGTAAGTATATCATCCAAAACCTAAACCAACAGAGATATATCAACACACAAGAACGAGCGTGGTGTTTCCTCGCATTGGGAAAAGTGGCTCGCGTCAATAAAAGTAATGCAAACGCAGAGCTGATTGTGGATGGAAAGAGTTTCGGGAAATACGACCTCAACCAGAGTAAGAAGGTAACAATACCTTCAAATGCCCGCTCTGTTAAAATAAGAGGTATCGGCGGTAAGGTTTATTATTCTGCAGAAATTGAAGGAGTTAGCATAGATAATGAAGTTAAAGAAGAGGATTCTTATTTAAGTGTTAGGCGAACACTGTACAATCGATATGGGCAGGTGGTTTATTCCAGCAACTTTGAACAGAACGATCTCATTATTGTGAAAATTGAATTGAGCTCATCTTTTGGTAGAATTGAGAATTTAGCAATTCAAGATGTGTTACCTGCCGGATTCGAAGTAGAAAACATGCGGCTGAAAGAAGTGCCCGGTATGAATTGGATAGATAATGCGAATGAACCTGATTATATCGATATTAGAGACGATCGAGTTATTATCTTTACTGATTATCGAAGTTCGAGCACAAGATTTTATTACGCGGTAAGAGCCGTAAGTAGAGGCGATTTCAGCTGGGCTCCGGTACAAGCAGAATGCATGTATAATGGAGAAATACATTCAACAAACGGTGCCAGAAAAGTTCGGGTGAATTAACTAGAACTGGGTTCTTACCGATATAATTACATTGAATCCCGGAGCCGTAATCCCGGAGCCATAGGGTCGATATCGCTTATTTAAAATATTATCAACTCCAACAAGTAAAACTCTTGTTTCGGTAAAATAATAATTAAACCGGGCATTCAAGGTAAACCAAGAAGGCGCATAAGGTATTCCGTTTTCATCTTTTAAATAAATCTGCGGATTTTGTTTTTCTGACTGAGCAAATTGATCAAAGGAAAAGGACTGATTATATTGACTGAAAAGATCTACTGTGAATCGATTTTGTTTGAATACTATATGCGTAGCTCCAAAATTTGGAGTAATGTGAGCCAGTGGAATACCCAGAGATGAATTACTCTGCATTACGGTGTAACTCGATCTCAATTCAAATGGATCAAAATTCACTTTAAGCGATAGTTGAGTTCCTGCAATCCAAGCTGAGTTCATATTAGACAATTGTTGAACTTCACTTAAAACTCCATCATAAACGATACTGTCTTGCCCTTGCAGTTGTGTAGTGCTTAAACCAATAGCATTGTTCAGAATTGTGCCAAAAAAGGTGCCCCGAAATTTGAAGATGGATTTAACCCGGTATTCCAAATTAATTTCTGCATTGTATGCATATTCCGCACCCAGAGCAGTATTGGGTATGATAACAATTCCCGGCTGACTGTCGAAAACTTTAGAGACATCATCAATGTTTGGTGCGCGAAATGCAGTGCTGGTTACCGCAGCTAACTTAAAGCGTTTACTCAGGTTGAACAGATGCGATATGGAACCCGTTAATGCTCCGGTAGAGATGGAAAAAGAAGATACCGGTAATGGAATGAAGGAAGTGTCAAATTCATCTGATAACGCAAAATGAGAGTACCTGATAGTACCTTCAGCTTTATATAATTTTGAAAATTCTTTAACTAGATTAAAATAAACTCCTCCTGAAAACCAATCAGATCCATCGGGGTATCGAGTGGAAATGGGAGTGAGGCTGAAATCATTTCTATTCTCTTGTTGAGCTCTCGAATTCACCCTGTTGTGAATAAGCTCCAAGCCGTAAAATATTTTCAGGTTTTGTGACTCATTTTGATGTTTGAATTTTTGAAAATCTACATTTAGGCTGTGAGCTTGAACTTCTTCAGTTCGCATTTTTAGTTCATCCGCATATAATAGTCGGGTATTTCGACTTTCTCTATAGAATTGACGAGCAAGACTGATTTCCATGAAATCGGCAAAGACCTTATCCATTTTGTGTTCTGTAGATAAGTGATGCATCCTCCAGGTTTGAGGACCATAATACCATTCAGCATAAACCGGGGTGCTGTCTGAATCTAATTGTCTAAGTCTGTCGAATCTTGGGATATCAGATAGGTATGACATATGAAAGGCATAGTCGAAATCCCAATCTTCTGATGGCCTATATCTTATTTTATGTAGTGTATTAAACTGGCGATAATTACTGAAGATCTGCAGATTTGGGTTTTGATTATCTACAACTGTATCTCTATCTTCTAGGGGATATACGATTTTAGGATTAGTATAAAAGTCAGGTCCATTTTTACCCATGTTAAGGTTGCCAAAGTGACTAAAACTAACACTGTTGATCATTCCTACTTTCTTCCATTTTGATGCTGCATCAACGTGCCAGGTTCGTTCTGTGTTAGCACTTGATACCCGCAGTGTTCCATTCAGATCAAAATTAAAACTATCAGTACCGCTAAATCTAGGTCGTAATGTATTAAAATTCAAAACACCCCCTATAGCATCAGAACCATAAAACTGTGAAGCTGGACCAAAAATTACATCTGCCCTTTGAACCGTAAATGGGTCGATAGAAATCACATTGTGCACATTGCCCGATCTAAAGATGGCATTGTTCATTCTTACATGGTCTACTGTAAGGAGAATACGGTTTGTTGCGAAACCTCTGATCATAGGACTTCCCCCACCCATTTGACTCTTTTGAACATAGACATCTCCATCGATGGTAAGTAGGTCTGCAGCAGTTTGAGGTTGGATCTGGCTTATTTGATCTATTGTGATATATTCTATACGCATGGCCAGATCTTGTTTAAGCCTTTGAACCCTCAGGGGTAGGATATTTACAGGGTCGATCGCAATGCCGCAATAAATTGGATTTAGAGCAAGGGTAACCCTAAAGTCGCTGTTACTTAAACCAGGTAGATATACAGTTCTAGGTAAATATTTAATTCCTTTAATAATGAGTGTATCATTTCTGTATTCTTCGGGTATAAGAATAGTTCCGGTAGAGTCTGTATACCCCACAATTTGATTGGATGAATAAACACTGATGTATGCGATAGGCGTATTACTGCTATCAACAACGATCAAATTTTGAGCGCTTCCATGGAGGTGAGATAGGCCGATGAGCAGCAGAAGTAAAATGCGAAATGTCATTATTTAACGCAAAGCAAACTTTTTTTTATAAAACGAAAACAATCCATACAAATACATGTTTATACATCTAATTAGAATTAGACAACTTATTTTAAACATGAAAAAATTATTATTTATCCTGGGAGTGGGACTTGTACTAAGTGCATGTAACTCATCCAATTCAGAAGTTCAAGATGACGCTGAAGAAGTAGCAGAAGCAACAGAAACCAGTGCGAAGTATGTAATTGATCCTGCCGCAAGTACATTGCAGTACAAAGGCGAGAAAATTACCGGTTCTTATCACGATGGTACCGTTGCCATAAAATCAGGTCATCTAGATGTAGAGAATGATATGATCACTGCAGGAAACTTTACTATCGATATGTCAACTATTACCGTTGCTAACATCGAAGACGAAGATTCTAGAAAGAAATTTTTAGGTCACATGCAGAGTCCTGATTTCTTTAATGTAGCTGAATATCCTACTGCAACTTTTGCAGTAACAAGCGCAACTAAAGACAGTGTTAGAGGTAATCTTACCATTAAAGATCATACGCATGTAGTAACTTGGCCTTATACCCAGTCTATTAACGGCGATGAGCTTACTATCTCTTCATCATTTGATGTAGACCGTTCTAAGTACGATGTACGTTATGGATCAGATGCATTTTTTGATGATTTGGGAGATAATCTAATCAAAAATGATATTGAATTTAAAGTGGAATTGAAAGCGAAAAAATAGGACCAAAATAGAGCAATAATTGAAGTCCTGAGCCGCTTACTTCTTGAGTAAGCGGCTTCTTTTTTGTATATTCGTAAAGATGAAAAAGACCATTCTTTATTTCTTTCTCGCTTCTACCATTGCGGTTGGCGGTGTTTCCTGCAAAGCGAAACACTGTGTAGCATATGATGATAGCATGGAAGGTTATAAGAAACCAAAGAGAAAGAAAGGTCGACAAGAAGGTCTTTTCGATAAAAAAATCAGACGCTAAACACGATCTAAAGCTTCCAGGATTATTTCACAAATCTTTCGAATCTCATCTTCTGTAATTACCAAGGGAGGAGAAATTCGTAATGCATTATTCGAATAGAGAAACCAATCGATAATTAGTCCCTGTTTGAAGCACATTTCAATCACTTTTTCTACAGTATCAAAGTCCTTTAAGTGGATGGCGAGCATGAGCCCTCTTCCCGAGATGTTGTAAATGTTTTTATGTTGTAGTAATTCTCTGAAAAGTGAAGACTTTGTCTGTATGTCTTCAGTAGATATTTCTTCTACAACTTCAAGGCAGGCTAATGAAGCTGCACATGATACCGGGTGTCCACCAAAAGTGGTGATGTGCCCTAAGATTGGTTCATTCTGAATAGAGCTCATGATTTCTTTGGAAGCACTAAAACACCCTATAGGCATTCCGCCACCCAATCCTTTTGCAGAAACCAGAATGTCTGCGTTTAGTCCACTTTCCGTGAAGGACCACATTGGACCGCTTCTTTTAATTCCCGATTGAACTTCATCTGCAATAATTAAGCAAGCAAATTCTTTGGCTTTCTTATTTAATGCAGAAATAAACTCAGGTTGTGCCTCAGTATACCCACTTTCGGCCTGAATACACTCAATAAAAACAGCAGCGGTGTTCTCGTCGATCAACTCTAAACTTGCTACATTATTTAGCTCAGCGAAATGTATGTCCGGTAGAAGTGGTTTAAAAGCACCGGAGTAATAGCTGTTACTCATTAAACTTAGTGCACCTGAAGTACTGCCGTGATAGGCATTCTTCATAGCTACATTTTTGGCTCTACCGGTGTATTTCCTCGCAAGCTTTAGAGCTCCTTCAATTGCTTCGCTTCCCGAGTTTGTGAAGTAGAAAGATTCAAACTGTGGTGGCGTTAACTGCTTGAGCTTCTCTGCCAATTTAATTTGTGGTCCTATCAGGTATTCTCCATACACCATTTGGTGCATGTATTTCTCTGCCTGATTCTTTACAGCTTCCACTACTTTAGGGTGGCTGTGCCCTATGTTATTAACGGCAATTCCGGATATAAGATCGATATACGCTTTACCTTCAGAATCGTAAAGATAAATTCCTTCTGCGCGCTCAAACTGATACATTGGAGGAGTATCGGATGTTTGAGCAATATATTTTAAAAACTCTTTTCTGATGCTGCAAAGAAAAGGCAAAAAAAAAGTCCCGAAACTTCGGGACTTAATTCTTTGTTGGGTTTTAAATTATCCTACAGTTTTAGATAATTCAGAACCTGCTTTGAATTTTACCACTTTTTTCGCTGGAATTTTGATTTCTTTTCCAGTTCTAGGGTTTCTACCTGTTCTAGCAGCACGATTAGTTACTGAGAACGTTCCAAAACCTACAAGGATTAGTTTGTCTCCTTTTTTAAGAGCTTTAGAGGTTGAATCAATGAATGAATTCAAAGCTGACTGTGCTTGTGCTTTAGTAATACCAGCATCGCCAGCCATTTGAGAAATTAAATCTGATTTGTTCATAGTTTCTTTCTGTTACAATAATTTAGTAATGTCAATTTTAAGGCTCTAACCCGCATTATTACAAGGATTGTGGCCTATTTGTTAATAATTTCAGCTTCTTGGCCAGTTTTTTAGGCGAAAAGCTAGTGTTTACAAGGGTTTGCACCTGTGATTTGAGGTAAAACTGCTCCCGTTCTGAAAACAAGTTCTTAATTTGGTCTATTCGTTCAGTTTGGGAGAGACCCGAAAATAAGGGCCGGCTATCATCCTGAATGTCAAAATCCATAATAATGGATTCGAGCGATTTTTCAAGATAAACTGCAATACCTGTTTTTAATATCAGGTTTGAATTAAACTTACTGCACATACTCCCTCCGCCTAATGCGATAATTGTATCCTCTTTAAGATTGCACAATTCTATCAGGGCTTCAGTTTCAAGCACTCTGAAATAAGCTTCACCTCTTTGGGTAAAAATCTCGTGTATTTTCTGACCTTGACTCTTCTCAATGTATTCATCTAAATCGATAAAATCGAGTTTCATGATATCGGACAATTCCTTACCTATGGTGCTTTTACCTGTTCCCGGAAATCCCGTGAGAAAAAAGATCATGATTCAAGTTTAACTCTTGGATCTAGTTTTACGTATATGATATCAACCAGAATATTCATACAAATAAATATTAAAGCTATAAATAGAATGGACCCCATAACTACGGGAAGGTCACTCATTTCTAGGGCTTCAATTGTAATTCTACCTAAACCTCTCCAATTAAAGATGTACTCTACAAAAAAGGCTCCGGCCAGTAATGAGGCAAACCAACCGCTAATAGCGGTTACTACCGGGTTAAGTGCATTGGGCAGAGCGTGCTTCCTCAGAATAACAGACGGACGCAAACCTTTACTCACTGCCGTTTTAATATAGTCTTTATTTAAGGTGTCGAGAATAGAACTCCTGGTAAGCAATATAAATATGGATAAAGGACGAACTCCTAGTGCAATTGCCGGAAGAATTAAGTTCTTCCATTCGTAATACGGTCCGGTAAAAGGGTCGAGATCTTTCCAACTTCCACTCATATTTAATCCTGTAATATCGTGCAACACAAAACCAAATAACCAAGCAAGAATAATTGCACTGAAGAATGAAGGCACGGAAATACCGAGAGTACTTACGAAAATAATGCCTTGATCTAACCAGCTGTTCGCTTTTAAGCCGGATATAACTCCTAAGGTAATTCCGATGAGCGCTGCTAGTAAAATAGATACAAGTGCCAATATGAAAGTGCCTTTGAACGCATCAACAATAATGGTATCTGTCCTTTCTCTGGATTGAAATGATCTTCTAAGAAAAGGACCTTTAAGTAAGATATGAATCGAACCGACTTTGATCGTACTCAATGGATCGTACTTCTCTTCGAGCTCTGTTCTTTCCCCATTGTGAAAAGAGAGCGGAGAAAGATCGTTTAAAAAAAACAAGTACTGTTTGCCTTTGCTTTGATCTAATCCAAATTCTTTCTTTATGGATTCCTGCGTGGCTTGGTCAGTTCGTTGCCCCACAGCCATACTTTCGGGATTTGGAAACGAAAAACTAAATAAGAAGAATACCAGTGTTACAATACTGAACAGGATAACAATTCCTGCGCCGATTCTTCTTAATAGGAATAAGATCATTGAGTATACTCCATCAATTCTTCGGGATCAGGTAATCGGGTTGAAGGCCAGTTTTCAATCACAGTAGACTCCTTAATAATAAGCAGTCCGGGATTAGACCGTATTATCGATTTCAAATTGGTTTTATCACCAGAGTAAAAGTCAACCGATAATTGATGATCGTGCCTGAATTGTTCCACATTTTCCTGTGTGCTACCTGTTAGAGGATAGACCGCATGACCGGCTTCAGTCCAAGCTTTAATCAATTCTTTCAGTTTCGGGATGCTTTTAAGGTTTGCATGGTCCACATCATTGATCACAATCATCATTTTCCAGACATCACCATTGTAGAAGCTATCCAATACTGAATTTCCATTTTTGTCAATCATCACGAAATCGTGAATAGGAGATTCATCCCCTTCCTGAATGATCTTATCTACTCGGTCTACGTATTTATAACCGTCCTTTTTGAGTTGTTCTGAATTGACTTGATTCGTTGTGAGTTCGAGTCGATCTCCGGCTTCATTTTCGTATATGAACAAGTACTCACGGATTTCTTGTTTTGCATCAGGACCCAAAGTGCTTTTTTCTAGAATATCATTTCCGGGTTTGAAGTGTAGGAAGTTTTTAACCGGCAAATAATACCAGCAATACAAAGAGAACCCGGTAACCACTACCACAGAGATTGAAATCACACGAATCCCAAATGCTTTGCTAAAAATAGGTTTCACATGCTTCCTGCCTATAAAAATGATAATAATAGCGGTGGAGAGAATAAGATCTTTATAGAAACTCTGTAAAGGGGTAAGCTTGATAGCATCTCCAAAACAACCGCAATCTTTTACAGCATCGTAGATTACAGAATACCCCGTTAAGAAGGTAAAGAAGATAATCATAAGCAGTAATAGCCATACGGTGAGCTTTGGTGCCCAGCCAATTAAAAGTGCTATTCCCAACACAATTTCAAAAACACATATAAATATGGCTAAGAAAAGGCTATACGATCCAAACCAGTGCATTAAACCTACTAGTAAACTTTCAGATTTTACATAAGGCTCAATGTCTATGGTATGTATGTTCTCATTATCACTAAAACTTTTAAAAGCTACAGTTTTTTCCAGGAGCTGATTTCCTGCCACCATTGCTTTAATTGAAACTTCTTGCACCACGGAATTAGAATCCATGGTACTCAGGTCATTTTCGAAAAGCACCTTACCCGACATTGTGATTTTAGCATGGGCTAGATGTACATATTCCGGCTCAAGGTCAGTGCCATCATTCATGTTGATACTCTGCCAGTCGCTGCAAGTAACAATAATTTGTGGATTGCCTAGATCGGGAATGATTTCGAATGTATCAGCGCGTTCTCCATCTTGTGTTCCGGTAAGAACAGTGACTTGTTCTTGCTCTACGGATAGATCGGTAGCAAAAACTTCAAAGTACTCTTCGAGTTTGTAGCTGAAACCTGTGGGGTCGTTGGACTTAATTAATCCTGAGAAAATAAACAGAAGGCCAACAAGAACACGGAGTAATCCTACAATATATTTCATGCTTCAAAGAATTTGTTGATGCGTATAATAGCAAAAATAGCATAGTTCAGCATATCGCTAAAGTTTGCGTCGGTTCCTTCTGATATTAAGGTCTTACCCGACTTATCTTCAATTTGTTTGATTCGGAGTATTTTCATGAGAATAAGGTCTGTAAAAGTACTTACTCTAAGATCCTGCCAAGCTTCACCATAATCATGGTTTTTCTTGAGCATGAGGTTTTTACACTTTTCTACTTCAGCATCAAACTTTTGCATCACCTCATTTTTGTCCAATTCTAAACTCTTTTCGTCTGATAAACTGAGCTGAATTAGAGCGATAATGCAATAGTTAGCAATTCCGATGTACTCAGATTCAATAGACTCTCCTACCTTATTCTCTCCGGTTTCTTCCACACTTCGAATGCGTTGTGCTTTTATAAATATTTGATCCGTAATGGAACTGGGCCTCAAGATTCTCCAGGCGGTTCCATAATCAAAGGTTTTCTTTTCAAAGATTTCTCGGCATATGCCGATGGCTTTATCGAAGAGTATAGCGGTATCTGTCTGCACTGAAACTATTTTGATGCGAAATTATTCCTGATTATTGAGTACACAAATCCAATATTACACATTTAATACCCTTATTCTGAATTATTTGAATGAACTAACTTCGCATGCATGTTCAACTTGAATGTAAAAGGAAGACTGTATTCATTAAAAGAACCTTGGATTATGGGGATCTTAAATACTACCCCTGATTCATTTTTTGACGGTGGAAGGTTTAATCAAGTTGAACAAGCTTTGGCAAAGGCTAGAACGATGGAAGAGGAGGGAGCCCATATTATTGATGTAGGTGGTTATAGTAGCCGGCCCGGGGCAGACGAGGTTTCTATTGATGAAGAGATTTCAAGGGTGGTTCCTGTGGTAGAAGCGATACGAAAAGAGTCTAACATTCTTATTTCTATCGACACTTTTAGATCTCAAGTTGCAATAGCTGCTGTTGAAGCCGGTGCTGATATTGTAAATGATATTTCTGCGGGGGAAGATGATCCCGAGATGATCTCGACAGTTTCAAGTTTGAAAGTGCCTTATATCGTCATGCATAAAAAAGGAGTGCCAAAAACTATGCATCAGAACCCGGAGTATAAAGATGTTAGTCTGGAAGTATTCCAATACTTGCAGGATAAATTACATGAATGCAGAACTGCAGGAATAAAGGACCTTATTCTTGATCCCGGATTTGGTTTCGGGAAAAGCATCGCACATAATTATGAATTATTGGCCAACCTTGATTTATTCAAAATGTTGGATGCACCACTTTTAGTTGGCATTTCCAGAAAATCTATGATATATAAGGTATTAAACACAGAAGCCGAAAATGCATTATTAGGAACTCAAGTTTTGAATACCTGGGCCTTAAAATCAGGTGCTCACATTTTGCGTGTTCACGACGTAAAAGAATGTGTACAAACTGTGAAGATCTGGAAAAGGATTCAGGAATATCTGTGAGTCAGTGACTTGCGAAAAATGTCATTTTATAATCATTTGATTTTCAATCGCTTGCAACAATTTGATAATATTGGCTTAGCGTAATCTTCACTGGGGGGTAACGATGAGTTAACATTAGAGCAGAACGTTTGCAGCAGAAATTCAAAGCAATAATCAAATGAAAAAAATCTTTAATCTATTTGCAATCGTTATCGTATTCAGTTCAACATTATTAGTTGGATGTGGTCCTGATGGAGGAGGCGATGACCCAAAACCTCAAACAGAAACAATTACCAAGTCAGGGATGATCTCTGAAGATGAAACTTGGACTGCTGACAAAATATATTTATTAGCAAACAAAGTGGTAGTTTCAGATGGAGCAACTTTAACTATCGAGCCAGGTACAATCATCAAAGGTCAAACTGGGTCAGGTTCCTTAGCATCTGCTTTAATCGTAGCTCAAGGAGGTAAAATCAACGCTGCAGGAACAAAAGAAAATCCAATCATCTTTACTTCTATACTTGATAATATTGAAGTTGGTCAGAAATCAGGTACTAATCTTACCGAGAACGATCGTGAGAAATGGGGAGGTGTTATCATTTTAGGTAAAGCTCCTATTTCAGCAGAAGACGGAGATAACCTTGCTCAAATTGAAGGAATACCTGCTGATGATGCCTTTGGTGCTTACGGAGGATCTGATCCTGCTGATAACTCTGGAACATTTACCTATGTTTCAATCCGTCACGGTGGTGCTCTTATAGGAGAAGGTAACGAAATCAATGGTCTTACTCTTGGTGGAGTTGGAACCGGAACAACTATACATCATGTTGAGGTTGTAGGAACCCTTGATGATGGTATGGAGTGTTTCGGTGGAACTGTAAATATCTCTCATGCTATTGTTGCATTCCAAGGAGACGACGGTATTGATTTAGATATGAACTATTCTGGTACTATCGATAACTTTATTGTAATTCACGGTGGTGACACTGACGAAGGTTTAGAAATTGATGGTCCTGAAGGATCTACTTACACTGATGGATTGTTCACATTGAAAAACGGAACTATTCGCTCAACTGACGGTGCGGGTTCTGCTGCTGATTTAAAGTCTAAAGCTCAAGGAACAATCGAGAACTGTACTTTCAGCGGGTATACTAACTGGGTAAAGGTTAGAGCTAACTTTGATGCTGATAATTCATGTGCTGTAAAATCAGACGCATGGAAATATATCACAGATGCAACTGCTAAATTGATTTTGAAAGACAATCAATTTGTTGGAGCTTCTGATGTTGCTACTGCTGTAAATGCGTACACTGCTGTTGAAGCATGTGAAGGATCTCTTGATGCTTCAGCTCAAACTGCTCTTGATGTAGCTATCGCTGCCGGTAATAATACTGCTCCTGCTTCAGCTTCAGGTGGAGCAAATACTTCTGAATTTGATACTTGGTCTTGGACCGCAATCAACGGAAAAATAAATTAAAATTTTATAAATGAATCTAAGGGGATCCCGTTTATCGGGATTCCCTATTTGTGTGTAATAGATCAAAAAATGAAATTATTTCAATTCTTTTCAATCGCGCTTTTTAGCCTCTTGACATTTGCCGCTCAAGCTCAGAATGGCACTTTTCGTGGTCAGGTGTTTGACGAGAACTCAAACGAAAAATTAATTGGTGCAACTGTTCGGTGTTTAACTTCACCTGCAGGAGCTTATACAGATTTAGAAGGAAGCTTTTCTTTCTCACTACCCGCTGGTACCCACTCAATAGAAATTTCATATCTCGGAATAACTAAAACAGTAACCGATATCGAAATCAAATCTGGAGAAACTACATTCCTAGAAATACCTTTTTCAACCAAAGTTGAGTCTGTAGATGCAGTAAAGGTAACAGCAACAAGAATTACAAATACGAATAAAGCACTAGATGTTGCTCGAATAAAAGAAGTGAGCTTAACGGATGGTGTGTCGGGTCAACAGGCAAGAAAAGCAGGTGCTACTGATGCTGCTCAAATGACCCAGCAAATTCCGGGATTATCGGTTCAAGGTGGTAAGTACGTTTACGTTCGAGGATTGGGAGACCGATATACAAAAACCATTCTTAATGGAATGATAATACCTGGTTTGGACCCCGATAGAAACACAGTTCAGATGGATATTTTCCCATCGAATATTCTGGATAACATCATTGTATACAAAACCTTTACTCCGGATTTACCGGGAGATTGGGCCGGAGGTGTAGTTGATATCAATACCAAAGCATTCCCAAATACAAAAACACAGACTATCGGCTTTAGCTTAAGCTATAATCCCGCTCAACATTTTCAATCAGATTACCTGGCGAGCTCAGTAAGTAATACAGATTGGCTTGGGTTTGATGATGGTAGCAGAGCACTTCCAATAAGTAAAGATATAAATCTTGCTAGAGAATATGATCCAGCTTTAAACGATCCTAAACTGACCGAATTTACAAGAAGCTTTAACAACGAGTTATCACCGGTTCAGAGATTAAATGTGCCAGATTTCAGACTGTCTTACTCTTTGGGAGATCAAATTAATAAAGGTGATACTACTTACGGTTACAGTATTGCGTTGAATTATAAAAAGACAACGGATTTCTATGACAGCGTTTACTACGGGACTTTTATAAAGTCTCAAAATCCAGAAGTAAATGAAATGCTACTTGATCGAGATGCTTACGGCCCTCAATCTAATCAAAACGTAACATGGAGTGCTATGTTGGGAGGTGCTTATAAGCTTAAAAGTAATCGCTACACTGTCAATTTACTTCATATACAAAATGGAGAAACCAGAGCCGCTGATCTGATTCAAGAGGATTATCGTGAAAATCCATCCCTTATTTTCAAAAACAACCTTGAATACACTCAGCGAAGTGTAACCAACTTGATATTAACCGGGCGTCACGAAAAAGACAGCTCACCCTGGGCTATTGATTGGAAATTGTCACCGACCTACAGTAGAATATATGAGCCGGATATTAAATTAACTGCATTCGAATTAACAGATGATATCGTTCCAAAATTTGTTTTCCGATTGTCGGCCGGAGCAGAAGCTACAAGAACTTATCGTTATCTGAACGAATGGAACTACAATGCTAGAGTTGATTTCGAACGTAAGATGAAATTGCGTAACGGAAGAGAATCAAAACTGAGATTTGGTATGTTGGAAACCTTCAAAATGCGTGATTTTGAAATTTTAAACTATCAGTTCAGATTGGTTCAACCTGAGAAATTTAACTGGACAGGTGATGCTAACGAGTTATTAATAGAAGAAAATATCTGGACTGTAAACCCAATGGGAGAGGATTCAGGTGTTTATGTGACGGGTAATCCGGAGCCTGCAAATACCTTTTCTGCTCAACAAAATGTGCTGGGAATATATGCTATGCAAGAATTGCCTTTGAGCAATAAGTTACTATTGATCTACGGTGCTCGTTTAGAGAAAGCAGATAATTTCTATACAGGTCAAAACCAACAAGGAGTAATATACGATAGAGCACATTTATTGGACGAGCTCAACGTGTTACCATCAGTAAACTTCAAGTATGAAGTCTTTGAACGCGAAGATCGAACAATAATGAATTTTAGGGTTTCATACTCCAGAACCTTAGCAAGGCCTTCATTTAAAGAACTATCAAATGCCCAAATTCAAGACCGTATTTCCGGCAGAACCTTTATTGGTAATGATTCTTTGGTCCAAACAGAGGTTGATAACGTTGATCTCCGTTTAGAGTACTTTGGTAAATACTCGCAGATGGCATCTTTCAGTGCCTTTTATAAAAACTTCTCTAATCCAATTGAGTTAGTGGCTTATAACGCAACAAGCCCTAACGATTTTCAGCCTAGAAATGTTGGAAATGCCAGCATATATGGAGTTGAGTTGGAGCTGAGAAAGAAATTAAACTTTGCATCTGATACCTTCTATATTACTGCACTTGGACTGAATTCAACTTTTGTTTATTCAAGCGTAGAGATGACCAAAGAAGAGCGCGTTGGAAGACAATCTGCGGCAAGAGAAGGTGAAGTAATAGGTA
The DNA here is from genome assembly GCA_018223105.1 of bacterium. Taxonomy (GTDB): domain Bacteria; phylum Bacteroidota; class Bacteroidia; order NS11-12g; family UBA9320; genus JAAEYY01. Next base: position 33,740 of record JAAEYY010000018.1, read on the forward strand.
CGCATCGAGACATGGTGGGACAGTCACCTTATATCATAAATGCCTATGTTAACTATACCCATATCGATAAAGGATGGGATGCTACTTTGACCTACAATGTGCAAGGTCCTAGACTTGCCGTTGTTGGTGTGGCTCGTAATCCTGATGTTTACGATATGCCATTCCACAGTCTTACTTTCCGTATTTCAAAAGAGTTTGGAGAAAACGACAAATTCCAATTGAACTTTACGGCTAAAAATATTCTGAACAGCGAGAAGTACTCAGTGTACCGATCTTATCAAGCCGAGGACCAAATGTTCTCTTGGATGCTGCCTCAGAGAAGCTTTTCACTGGGCTTCAGGTATAACCTGGACTAGTGGATCTTTTACACACAGTAAAAGCCCGGTGAGATTTCTTGCCGGGTTTTTTTATCCTTGATTTTGAGATTTTAACATCTCTAAAATTTCTTCATCACTCATTTCAAGCATTCCCGAGTCCAGAATTTTCTGTACTTCAGGTGCTAATTCATGATTGGGATATTCCTGCAAGAATTGATTGTAAAAAGCCTTAGCTTGTTCTGAGTTTTTTTGATATTCCCAGCTAATGAAACCGGCACGGTATAAAAGATTAGCTCTTTTATCATATTCAGGGAAACGAGATGCTGCACTTGATAATGCCTCAACGGCTTTATCAAAGAGTTGAAGTCCTGTAAAGCACATTGATTGTTTTACATAATCTTCTGCATCAACATTAATATCCTTCTCTATCTTTTCAGTATAGAGCTTAAGCATATCATTAACCTGAGTATTGGTAGGTTCATAATCCTTCAATACCTGATCTACCATAACATCCATTTTGTCGTATTCCTGACTTTTACCATAAAGTACGGCTAGATTTACTTTTGCATTTCGGCACATGCTAGAGCTATCGTCGCGCCCGATATAAGTCGTGAATAAAGATTCACTCTTCTCTTTCTCACCACTGTAAAAATGATACATAGCTGCAGCATAGAGAAAATTATTGGCCAATGAGTCTTTGTATTCCAATCCATACTCCTCGTGAAGTTTTGCGAGTTTTGCAAGACCTTCGGGTGTTCCTAGCTCATCCGACTGTTCAAGATTTTTAATATCTCTAAATAAATCTTCTTTGCTGCTGCCGCTATTGCAGGCAGTAAAAAGTAAAGTTGTAATAAGCAGAAAGTATAAAGTTCTCATATTAAAATTGATTCGTTCTTAACATTACTAAAGTGCAGGCATATTCTGTTTCAATACCTTTATTCTCAGCGAGTGATCGCAATTCATCATTCTCTGTACCCGGATTGAATATAATTCGTTTTGGATTCAGGTTTAGAATTTGATCGTAATACTGTTTTTGTATTTGAGGATTGATGTAGAGAGTTACAGTATCAATCTCTTCATTTTCAGGCCAATCGTTCAATATGGTTTGACCCAGGACTTCTCCTTTTTTTATCCCAAACAACACGATGTCGTGATTGAAATCGCTAAGCATTTGTGCAGCGATGTAAGCGTATCGCGCCGGATTAGGCGTAGCACCTATAATTAAAGTTCTTTTATTCTGCGGCATATCCCAAATAGTTGAAAGGTGTAATGCCACTAAGTTCTTCTTTTATTTCCGGAGATAGGTCTAAATTTTGAACAAAGCGCGCTATCGATTCAGCATTGATCACATCATTTGTTCTGGTAAGATCCTTCAGAATCTCATAAGCTCCGGGTACTTGCTCTCTTCTCAAAATAGTCTGAATGGCTTCTGCCACCACAACCCAATGCTTTTCAAGATCAGCCTGAATTGCACCTTGGTTGATGAGCAGTTTACCCATTCCTTTCTTTAAACTATGACAAGCGATCATCTGATGCGCCAAGGGTACTCCCACATTTCTCAAAACGGTGGAGTCCGTTAAATCTCGTTGGAGTCTGGATACCGGTAATTTGTTGCTCAAATGATCAAATATCGCGTTAGCAATACCTAAATTACCCTCTGCATTTTCAAAATCAATGGGGTTTACTTTATGCGGCATTGCCGATGAACCCACTTCATTTTTAGCGATTCGCTGCTTAAAGAAGTCCATGCTGATGTACTGCCAAACATCCTTAGCGAAATCCAGAAGGATGACATCTATTCGTCTCAGTGCATCAAACAAGGCCGCGAGTTGATCATAGTGATCAATTTGTGTAGTTGGAAAGCTGTATTGCAGCCCTAAAGAATTCACAAACTGTTTTCCAAAGTCGGGCCAATTTACTGCCGGAAAAGCCAAGCGGTGTGCGTTAAAGCTTCCGGTAGCTCCTCCAAATTTGGCGCTGATTGGAGTGTTTTTTAATGTTTCAAGTTGAATTCTCAATCGCTCAGCAAATACTTCAAATTCCTTCCCCATAGTGGTTGGCGTTGCCGCCTGACCATGCGTTCTCGATAATAAGGGAATTCTCTTCCATTCCGCCGCTTCTGAGGCAATCATCGCTTGAATTTCTTCCAACTGAGGAATCATTACTTCTTTTATGCCTTGAAGAAGAGAGAGTGGTATAGCAGTGTTATTGATATCTTGTGAGGTGAGTCCAAAATGCACAAACTCAGAAAGAGGCTCGATGCTGCTGCCTTTAATTTTATTCTTGATAAAGTATTCAACGGCCTTAACATCGTGATTCGTTGTTTTCTCAATGTCTTTAATAGCTTGAGCATCGTCTTCGCTGAAGTTATGATAAAGAGCTTGAAGTTGATCAATTTCTTCCGCGGTAAGCATTCTAAATTGCTTTAGACCTAATTTGCTCATTGCGATGAAGTATTCAACTTCAATCCAAACTCTATACTTAAAGAGGCCCCATTCTGAGAAATATGGAGCTAAGCTTTCTGTTTTAGAACGATATCGACCATCAACCGGTCCGATTGCATTAAGACTTGATAACATGGCCGGCAAAGTTAGCCCAATTCCAAAATCTATTGAATAAGGAACCAATGAAATTCTGTATTATTGAGCAAGCAAGCAAGTCATCATGAACTTACCTCATTATTTCCTTATACTATTCCTCTCTTTATTTATAATTTCCTGCAGCAATTCAGCTGAACATCGCGAAGCAAAAAGCAATGAAACCGCAGCCGCTTTAACTCCACTTCTAATCAAAGATGTGATGACTGCCGATAAACAACATGATATGTCGGGAGACGATATAGTGGCGGATCTTATGGAAGGCAATCGGCGTTTTATGGAATCTAAAATGATACAGAGAGACCATATGGCGCAATTAGGCCAGTTGGCAAGTGGTCAACATCCAAAAGCTGTTGTGTTGAGCTGTATAGACTCCAGAGTGCCTGTAGAGCAAATTTTTGATCAAGGTGTTGGTGATCTATTTGTGGTCCGAGTTGCAGGAAATATTGATAATGATCACAACATAGCCAGCTTGGAATACGGTTGTAAGGTAGCGGGATCAAAAGTGATTATTGTACTTGGACATGAACAATGCGGAGCCATCAAAAGTGCGGTAAAAGGAGTAGATATGGGGAATATTACGGAACTGCTCAACCATATGAAGCCGGCTATTGAACATCATCGCGATTTTGAAGGAGATCAGTCAGTAGATAACCACGATTTTCTTGAGATAATCACTAAGGAGAATGCAGTAATGACATTAGATGATATTCGCAGAGAAAGTGAAATTCTGCGCGCTTTGGAAGACGCCGGTGAACTTAAATTGGTAGCAGCGTACTATGATTTGGATGAAGGTAAGGTGTATCTTGTAAATGAAGCTGATTATCAGTTCGATTAACGTAAGGTAATTCTTATTGGACTCAAATCTGCCTCCCAACCGTATTGAGCTTCTGTGGCTTTTATTTCACTAATAATGATCTGATCGCCAGCTCCTGAGACTGAAATAATATTCCTCATTTCGGCGCTTAAGGCTGAACCAGTTCCAATTGCCTCGAAGCTAGAGTCTCTAGGATGAAGTGGTTTTAAAGCAAAATGATAAGATTGAACCCTATAATTTAGAGGATGAGCAAAACCTTGTCCCATACTAGCCAGAATGGAGGTCTGAGCCAAAACCTGAGCTTTGTTCCTAGGCTGTCCATCATTTGGAATTCCCCCTAGTTGAGCTATTGGATTTGGTAATCTCCTCACCCTATATTTCTTGGTACCCAGCTCAAAGGTGTCCTTTCTTTTTACAGTGCAAATTCTAACATAAACCTCTCTGCTAGAACCATCTACCTTTAAATTATAAAGACCGTCTTTTGCCGGACTGATGTTTAATCCTGCCGTTGAGGTTAATATTAAATCCTCATTCTTATATCCTTCGACTGCGAGCTCTGCAACATTATCTAATCCTACGTATAACAAGTTCATTGCTTGAATTTCTAATCCAATGTGCGGTTTGGTTTCATTGTTTCCTAAATCAAAATACAGAAATGTAATTAGGCCGAGAAGACAAGTGCTGATAAGTTTTAGCATGATTTATTAAATTTAGCTCTGACAATTATATTCGCTCTATGGCAGAAAATAAAACGCAAAAGACCAATGCTTCCGTACTCGACTTCATTAATTCCGTTGATCATAAGAAACGGAAGGAGGATGCTCTGGTACTTCTCGATATCTTTAAAGAAGAAACAGGAGAAGAACCCGCAATGTGGGGTCCGAGCATTATTGGTTATGGCGATTATCGCTACGAATATGCTTCTGGAAGATCCGGAGATTGGTTTTATTGTGGTTTTTCTCCAAGGAAAGCAAGCATGAGTTTGTACATCATGGCTAATCGCGATAAGTATTCCAAGCTTATGGAGAATCTCGGTAAATACAAGACCGGTGTCTCCTGCATTT
>JAAEYY010000018.1:38663-57461 GCA_018223105.1 bacterium
GATATAGACCTGGATGTGTTGAGATCATTAATAAGAGAGTCGGTCAAGCACCTGAAAAACAAGCCTTCCAATTGAACGATAGTTTATCTTCATTTACCGATTATCTCCAATATAGCCAATCAAAGCCTCTTAATTCGCTGTTATAACACACACTAATAGATTGGGAAAATAGATTATGCGATTTTTTAAAGTAGTTTTGGCTTCGGCCCTCGGTTATCTTCTGGCAGCATTCATTGTCATCTTTTTAACCATTGCGTTTATCATGAGTATAGCTTCCAGCGCAAAACCGGAAGTGAAGATAAACCACGATAGTGTTCTTAATTTGAAGCTCAACTATCCCATAGAAGATCGAACGAATACTAATGATCCCTTCATGGTGGTTTCCGCCTTCGACCCGAACCTTGATGTTCCCGTTGGTTTAAACGATATTTTGAATTGCATTGAACATGCAAAGACCGATGATGATATTAAAGGAATAGTGCTTGATTTAAGCGGTATTCAGGCAGGTTATGGAAAGATATCCGAGATCAGAACCAAGTTGAATGAGTTTAGAGAAACAGGAAAGTTTGTCTATGCTTTTGCTGATTACTATTACTTCACAAGCTATTATTTAGCCAGCGCAGCTGATTCTGTCTTTATAAATCCCGAAGGTGAAATGCTCTTTAACGGTTTATCTGCCGAAGTAACTTTTTTCGCCAATACCTTAAAGAAATTGGGTGTCGACATGCAAGTGATTCGTCATGGGAAGTATAAAGGTGCGGTTGAGTCTTATGTGCGAGAATCGCTTAGCCCTGAAAACCGAGAGCAAATTAGCGCTTATATCAATTCCGTTTTCAATACTGTGGTAGGTGAAATGGCAGTTTCACGAAATAAGAGCTTTGAAGAAATGAAGTCGGATGCAGATCAACTCAAACTCCGATCGAATGACGATTTCATTGCAGCCAACTATATTGATGCAAAAGTGTATCGAGATGAATTCTATGCCCAGATGAAGAAGAGAATGGGATTAGATTCAAGCGACAAAGTAGAACTTGTTACACTACATAAGTACAACAAGCTGGTAAGCCGATCAGGCTCCGGCGAAAGAATTGCTGTGGTTTACGCCTCCGGCGATATAGTAGGAGGAAAAGGCGACGGTCAAGAGATTGGTGCAGATGCAATGGCCAAGACCCTGAAGAAACTCCGCGAGGATGATGATATTAAAGCCGTTGTTTTTAGAATTGATTCAAGAGGAGGAAGCTCCTTAGCTTCTGATATCATCTGGAGAGAAGCTCGTTTGCTTTCGGAAACCAAACCATTAATAGTTTCAATGAGCGATGTAGCTGCAAGTGGAGGGTATTATATTTCTGCACCGGCTTCTAAAATCGTTGCAAATGCTACTACCATCACAGGATCCATCGGTGTATTTGGGCTTATCCCGAATGCCAAGAAACTGCTTAATGAGCATTTAGGTGTAAACGTGGAATACGTTAATACCGGAGAATATTCCGATATAGGGAGAGTAGATCGAGCCCTAAAGCCGGAAGAGAAAGAGTACATCACAGAAATAGTAGAACGTATTTATCAGCAATTCATCAATAAGGTGAGTGATGGTCGAAACTTAACTGTTGCTCAGGTTGACTCAATCGGTCAAGGAAGAGTGTGGACCGGAGCAATGGCCAAAGAAATTGGGCTGGTTGATGAATTAGGTGGATTAGAAGTAGCAATAGCTCTTGCAGCCTCAGAAGCAGGCTTAGAGGAGTATAGAGTGAGAGAATACCCTCATTTCAAAGATCCTATTCAGCAGTTCATTTCTCAGATGCAGTATCAATCGCAGTTAGAATCAACCATTGAAAGATCTAGTTTTGCTCTTTATCTAAAATCGCTTTTAGATGCTCAGAAATGGGGTAGTCAGCACTCTGTTCAAATGCTTATGCCTTACGACTTGAATGTAAAGGCGTATCAGTTGCATTAATTTCTAGCCTAAAACTGATAAATTTGGATAATCCTGCCATTTTTGCAGTCTGATATGAATCTCCAACAAGTAAAGCAACGATTTGGTATCATTGGTAACTCAGCCAAGCTTAATTATGCCTTGGAGACTGCCATGCGAGTGGCACCAACAGAACTAGCGGTTTATATTCAAGGTGAAAGTGGTGTTGGAAAAGAGTCCTTTTCCAAGATTATACATCAACTCAGTGCTAGAAAACACGGTCCCTTTATCGCAATAAACTGCGGTGCTTTGCCGGAAGGAACCATCAACTCAGAACTCTTTGGTCATGAGAAAGGTGCTTTTACCGGAGCGGTAGATACTAGAAAGGGGTATTTCGAAACTGTAAATGGCGGAACCCTTTTTCTGGATGAAATTGGTGAGCTTCCACTAGAAACTCAATCGCGATTGCTGCGTCTACTGGAAAATGGCGAGTTCATCAGAGTAGGTAGCTCTAAAGTGATGAAGACCGATGTTCGAATTATTACCGCTACCAATAAAGAACTTACCGGGATGGTTGAAGCCGGAAAGTTTAGAGAAGATTTGTATTATCGACTGTCAACACTTCCAATTAAAGTTCCACCGCTTAGAGAGCGACCTGGCGATATTGTGTTACTGTTTAAGAAATTTGCATTTGATGCAAGTGAAAAATACAGGACCCACGAATTAGAACTCACACCGGATGCCGAGAATGTTCTTATGAACTTCAGATGGCCGGGAAATATTCGTCAATTAAAAAATGTGGCAGAACAAGTAGCTGTGCTAGAGCATTCCGACCTTTTGGATGCAGAGACCATGCGCAAGTATCTTCCATCGGGAAGTAATAATACATTACCTGCCTTGTACCAAGAAGCAAAATCAGATTCTTCATTTTCAGAGCGCGATATTTTCTATAAAGTATTAATCGACCTTAAGAGCGATGTAAGCGAACTGAAAAAGATTGTATTGGGATTGATTCAAAATAGTCAAGTGGATGCCGATTTTATTGAAGATAATAAATCAACCATTGCTAGAGTATTAAATGAATCTAATTCAGAAGAACTAGTAATAAGTCATGCAGAACAGGATGACGACGATCATGAAGAAGAGCATCACTATGTTATAGAAGATAGAGATACAGTTGGTTTAGATGAGAATCTTTCGATAGAAGCCAAAGAAGAAGAGCTTATTAAAAAAGCCTTACTAAAAAACAATGGACGAAGAAAGAAAGCAGCTCAAGATCTCGGGATTTCCGAACGAACTCTGTATCGCAAAATTAAGCAGTATGGTATCGAAGATTAAGATAATTCTGCTTGTCCTTCTGCCTTTTATACCCGGTTGCGGAATTTATTCATTCTCCGGAACCAGTATTCCCGAAGATGTTGAGACCTTCAGTGTGGCCTTTTTTGAAAATAATGCAGCAATTGTATCTCCATTACTCAGCCAAAATTTTACTGAAAAACTGAAGAGTAAATTTATATCAGAAACCAATTTAAGTATTGTAGAAGAGAATGGTGATTTTGCTTTCTCAGGCTATATTACCAGGTACTCAGTTGATCCAATTTCTGTGCAAGGAGACGATAACGCACAGCTCAATAGGCTAACAATCACGGTCAATGTGAAGATGGAGAGCCCGGATCATCCCGAACTTAGTTTTGAACAGAGTTTTGAAAACTTTCAAGATTTTGATGCAAATACTAACTTCGCGAGCCGCGAATCTCAATTGAATGATGAGATCACGGATTTATTAATCCAGCAAATATTTAACAAGGCTGCAATTAATTGGTAGATGAACAAGTGAATATCGAGCCTTACTTGAATCGACTTTCAAGTTTGGATTTATCTGATGCACGTACATTGGAGTTGATGGTAGAATCCATGCCATGGTGTTCTGCTTATCGTACTTTGTTGGCCCGAGCCACAGAGAATATAGGCTCGTATTCTGCAGAAAAGAACCTTCATTTAGCTTCACTTTATACGGGAGATCGGGAACGACTTTTTCACTGGATGCACGCCAGAGATATCGGTGAAACAAGAACTGATGCTGCGCTTGCAGCAGAACCTCAAGAAGTGGAGGAATTAAATACTGAGACTGCTAAAGCCGAAAATACTGAAACCCCTGCCGCAGAAGTGATTGAGCTTGAAAGGGAAGCGGAGATGCCTGAGCAAGATCAGCAAGAGTTTGAGCAAGAGCATAGAGGTGAGCAAGAGATTGAGCAAGAGCAAGATCAGCAGGAGATTGAGCAAGAGCAAGATCAGCAAGAGCTTGAGCAAGAGCATGGAGTTGAGCAGGGAAAGCAAGAAGAATATATTAAGGCGGCAGAGGATGAGCTGATAGAAGATGTTGAATCTAAATCTCCGGAAAAGATCGGGTTTGAGCTAGATGAGGCAGCGCTAGAGGAAGGAATAGAAGAAGTGGATGGTGCTACTAGCAAGAAAACAGAAACTCCGAAAGAGGAAATCGAGTTTCCTGCTCCAAAGCACTTCAAGTTAGATTTTGAGGAGCTTGTGAAGTACGATCCCACTCGAGATCTGAAACCGACCGAAAAAAAGAAGGAAGAGAAAATTGAGATTCCGTTCGACCGAATTGCATACGATCCCGAAAGGGAATTGATGAAGTTGGTAGAAGGGAAAGCTGAACCCAAAGAGGAAATAGCGCCAACTAATAAATCAGAAAACACTTCGGATGATACCGACTTTCTTTATTGGTTGGACCATGTAGGAGAGAGTGAGCAAGAGTTAGAGCAAGAGTATAGAGGGAAGCAAGAGCAAGAGCAGCAAGAGTTTGAGCAAGAGCGAGATCAGCAAGAGTTTGAGCAAGAGCAAGAGAGGGAGCAAGAGAGAGGAGCAGAGCAAGAGGATAAAGGAACGAATGTAGATGAGGTACAGGACTTGTTACAGAAGTTTTTAGAGAGCAAAAAACGCAGGCCACCGATAAGACGAGAGTTTTATAATCCTGAGCAAAAAGCTATGGAGAGTGAGCTGGATCGTTCTGATGTTGTGAGTGAATCTTTAGCTAAGGTATATACGGCGCAGAAGCTGTTCGATAGAGCTATTGAAACTTACAAGAAATTAAGTTTGCAAAATCCTTCTAAATCTGCGTATTTTGCCGCCCGAATCGAGGAACTCATAAAGTTGAAGAAAGAATCCTCGGAATAGATTTAAGAACATGTTTACATTAATCATCATATTGGCAATGGTTGTTTCAGCTCTTTTAATTCTGATCGTTTTGATCCAGAATCCAAAAGGAGGAGGAATTGCAGCTAACTTTTCTGCAGCAAATCAAATCGCTGGAGTAAAAAGAACAAACGACTTTGTAGAAAAAGCAACTTGGACTTTAGCCATTGTGTTGATGGTGTTTTCTTTGGGAAGCAGCTATCTTGGAAGTAATCAGAGCTCTGAGAGTACTAGTTTATTGCAAGAGCAGTTGGAGAATGGTTCTCCGGTAAATGCGGCTCCTCAAATGCCATCAGGCGTCAATACGGAAAGTGATGCTGTAAATGAGGCCGTTAATCAATCGATGAATCCTTCAGGAGATCAAGCACCTACGTCTACAGGTGAGTTAGAGGCTGCTCCGGCGGACGAAGCTACTGAAGATTAATTTTCTAAGCCGATTTCAAATATCGGCACAGTTTACCTTTTGCAATTGGTACCAAAGTTGTTTCAAAGGGTACCTTAACAGAACATTCAAGTAAATACCCATTCAGCATAATTGGGTTGTGTTTACGATTCAGTTCCTTTTTAAGAGTATGGAAACTGAAGTGAATACTTTCCTTCACTGTCATTAAAGGTTGTAGGTATACTTTCCTCCGCTCTGCGGCATTGGTGTAAGTGGAAATTTTATATTGATAAACCTGGGTATCGGCTTCTTCTCGATACTTTATAAATACATAACCTTCTTTATTGTAAAGCTGTTCTATCCCTACCGGACTAATATCAGTAATGCTGTAAACAAAGTCTTTCAGTTGATCGAACTCCTTCACCTTTTTAATACTTGCAGGTAGGAAGCTCTCCTGTAAGTCTTCCAACCAAAGGTCGATGTCTTCCTGAAAAATTTTAGATTTAAAAAGAGCCTTATGATTTTGAAGATCGAAGCCTTTTAAGCTTTTATGCAATTCCTTTAGCCTAGTAATTTCATCAATAGCTTGAGCAATTTCATTCTGAGCATTTTTGATTTGTTTGTATCCCGGACTCAGTTGCATTTTACGAAACTGTTCCTCCGCATTCTTTAGAAAAGAAAGCCAGACATAGTTGCGTTTCTCACGATCTGCGATGTTAAAAATTTCATCAATCATAATTTCATCATGACAGGGGCTGACAAATTGACTTTAAGAATCAGCGCCTTTACCAAAGATAATGAAAAATTGACTTTTTTTCAAGCTTGGCACAACTTGTGAAACTCACCTTACAGATTCAAAATTTAAAACGACAATGAATATTAAACCATTATCAGACAGAGTTTTAGTAGAACCAGCAGCAGCTGAAGAAAAGACTGCCGGCGGTATCTACATTCCAGACACAGCCAAGGAAAAGCCTCAAAGAGGAACGGTAGTAGCAGTTGGACCGGGTAAGAAAGACGAGCCCACTACTGTGAAAACAGGAGACACTGTTTTGTACGGTAAATACTCCGGAACGGAGCTTCAAGTAGAAGGCAAGGATTTCTTAATGATGAGAGAGTCAGACATCCTTGCAATAGTCTAAATCATTCAATTAAATCTTAAACCGAAAAAAAATTAAAAAATGGCAAAGCAAATTTTATTTGATACGAAAGCTAGAGATCAACTCAAAAAAGGAGTAGATACATTAGCTAATGCAGTAAAAGTAACTTTAGGACCAAAAGGTAGAAATGTTGTAATCGATAAAAAATTCGGTTCACCTAACATTACTAAAGATGGTGTTACTGTAGCAAAAGAAATCGAATTAAAAGATCCTATTGAAAACATGGGAGCTCAAATGGTAAAAGAAGTAGCTTCAAAAACTGCAGATTTAGCAGGTGATGGAACTACAACTGCAACTGTTTTAGCACAAGCAATTGTAACCGGAGGATTAAAGAACGTAGCTGCCGGTGCAAACCCAATGGATCTTAAAAGAGGTATTGATAAAGCAGTAGCTGCAATTATCGAAAACCTTAGAAACCAGAGCGAGGTTGTTGGAGACGATTTCAAGAAGATTGAGCAAGTAGCTAGTATTTCAGCTAATAACGACGATGTAATCGGTAAGCTTATTGCTGATGCAATGCAGAAAGTAGGTAGAGATGGTGTTATTACTGTTGAAGAAGCAAAAGGAACTGAAACTGAAGTTAAAACAGTGGAAGGTATGCAATTCGACAGAGGATATCTTTCTCCTTACTTCGTTACTAATACTGAGAAAATGCAGGCTGAATTGGAGAATCCATACATCTTGATCTGCGATAAGAAAATCAGTAATATGAAAGAACTACTGCCTGTATTGGAGCAAACAGCTCAAACCGGTAAACCTCTTTTGATTATCTCAGAAGAAGTAGAAGGTGAAGCTCTTGCAACTTTGGTAGTAAACAAGATCAGAGGATCACTTAAAGTAGCTGCGGTTAAAGCTCCTGGATTCGGGGACAGAAGAAAAGCAATGCTACAAGATATTGCGATCCTTACCGGTGGTATGGTAGTTTCAGAAGAGCAAGGACGTAAGCTGGAAGATGCTACACTTGATACTCTTGGAACTTGTGAGAAAATCACAATCGATAAAGAAAATACCACTATCGTAAACGGAAACGGAAACAAATCAGATATTGAAGGAAGAGTAAATCAAATCAAAAATGAGATTGATAACTCAACTTCAGATTACGATAAAGAAAAGCTTCAAGAGCGTCTTGCTAAATTAAGCGGAGGTGTTGCAGTTCTTTATATTGGTGCTGCATCTGAAGTGGAGATGAAAGAGAAGAAAGACAGAGTAGATGATGCATTACATGCAACCAGAGCAGCAGTTGAAGAAGGAATTGTTGCCGGTGGAGGTGTAGCTTTCATCCGCGCAGTTGAAACTTTGAAATCTATTGAAGGTGAGAACGAAGATGAGAACACGGGTATTGCAATTGTTTTAAGAGCAGTTGAAGAGCCACTTCGTCAGATCGTTAGCAATGCTGGTGGAGAAGGATCTGTTGTAATTCAGAAAGTACGTGAAGGAAAAGCTGATTTCGGTTACAACGCACGTACAGAGAAATATGAGAACTTGATTAAAGCAGGTGTTATTGACCCAACTAAAGTTTCTCGTGTAGCTCTTGAGAACGCAGCTTCTGTTGCATCTATGCTATTAACTACAGATTGTCTGATTGCAGAATTACCTGAAGAGGACAAACCTCACTCACATGGCGGCGGAATGCCAGACATGGGAGGTATGGGCGGAATGATGTAATCATTCACGCTTTTAGATATCAAAGGTCCGACGGGTTTCCGCCGGACCTTTTTGTTTAATTACTTTTTACAATTTTAAAGTGATGAGGCCCTAGATTCAAATAATAGATTCCGGAGGGGTAGTCCGATAAATCAAGCTCAAATGATTTGGCACAAGTTCCGGTAGTTATCAATTTTCCATTGGCAGAGAAGAGGCGGTAGGTTTTATTGATGTACACATTGCTTACCTCAACTTGTAAGGTTGAAACTACGGGGTTTGGGTAAAGTTGAATGCCGTCCATGCTGAGGTCAAAAAGTCCAACATTACAAGAGTCCATTTCAATATCTAATTGAGCTCTCGCTTCACATCCATTCGAATCAATAGCTTCCACTACCAGAGTGAAGCTTTCTTCCGGATAGAGCACATTACGGTCTCCTTCGTGGCCCGTATTCCACCAGTACTCTGCAAAACCTCCGGATAGCTCCACAACAATTGAGTCGCCATAACAGAGTTGGTTTGGAGGGATGTTGGTATAAATCGTGAGGCTGTAGTCTTGGAATATTTCAACTTCAACTGAGTCTATACAAAAGCTTCCATCGTTATTTTCTGCACGCACATAATACCATCCGGTTTCATGAACCCAACGAATTCGCCCGTCTTCTCCATCGGTCCAATCGTAATCATCAAATCCATTTTCAACCTCAATAACGGCAGAATCTCCTTCACAGGCAGAAATGTAATCCGTATGGATCACGTCACAAGGGTTGTCACACTCTACCATGTAGATTTCCAGACTAACTCTCGATTCACAACCGTATGCATTTACTGCCTCTATAACAAGTTCAAAATCGTCTTCCGGATAGAGCACATTTCGAGACCCTTCATCGCCTGTGTTCCACCAGTACTCTTCAAATCCATCGGATATTTCAATAACAATCGAATCGCCTTCGCAGAGGTAAACAGGGGACTTGTAATTTTCAATTTCCAGATCCGATCCTTCTTGAATCACAACCAGAACAGAATCAAAACAATAGACATTTTCATCAACCTCAACTTGAAGCACATACCATCCACCTTGTTTAACCCATTGAATTCGATTATCTACGCCATTACTCCACTCGTAGGAAAGGAATCCGTATACGCCCTCTAAAGCCACTGAATCTCCCTCGCAAGCATGAACCTCCCGGGGTCCTTGAAGGATGGAATCACATAGATTCGTATCACAATCTTTAGTATGAATGCTAAATGCAATTCGATAAGGACATCCATTACTGTCTTCAGCTTCTACCACGAAATTTTTAGTTTCATTAGCTAAATAGTGATGTTGCCGATCATCGTCACCGGAAGACCACCAATATTCAGTGAAGCCCTCCGTGATTTGAATATGAACAGAATCACCTCTGCAAACTGTATCTCGATCACCTTCAATTTCATAGCGAAGATCTTGGTCAGGAAACTCATAGATCTCGATTGTATCGCTATACACATTTTGATTTGAATCTGTTGCAAATACGATATAGACCCCGGCATCATCTGCATACACAAAACGACTGTCTGATCCCTGAACCCAATCATAAGTTTCAAAACCGGCCGTTGCTTCAAGAAGGACAGAATCTCCCGGGCAGATCGTATCCTGGTCTGCTGAGATTTCTAAAGTTTGAGCGTGTAGAACAAAAGTGCTAATTATAAGTAAAACCAAATAGATGGTGCGATGTAATAATGTTTTCATTTGAACTTTGACGAATTTAAGAGTGTTTAGCTGCTTGTGTATCCAAATTCTTAAGAATTAATTTGTGTTTATGTTAAAGAACCAACCTAAAATAAGCCCTACAGCATTTATTGCTCCGCAAAGCACCGTTTTTGGCAATGTGGAACTAGAGGATGAAACTTCAATCTGGTTTGGAGCAGTGCTCAGGGGGGATGGTGATCAAATAAAAGTAGGAGCGAGATCCAATATTCAGGATAATGCAGTGGTTCATGTTGATCCGGGAGATCCTGTAAATATTGGCGAAGATTGCACGATTGGACACGCGGCCATTGTTCATGGGGCAACCTTAAAGGATCGGGTATTGGTTGGGATGAATTCGGTAATTTTAAACAATGCTGTGATAGGAGAGGATTCTCTAATTGGAGCATGTGCTTTAGTTACCGCCGGAACCAATATTCCTCCGAGATCATTAGTGCTGGGTTCACCGGCTAAAGTGGTTCGAAGTTTAAGCGATGAGGAAGTAGCAGGTTTAAAGAAAAGTGCGGAGGGGTACGTTAAGAAATCCCGGGAGTTTATAGAATATTACAAAAAAAATCCGGCTAGTAATCAGCTAACCGGAAATTCAAAGCAATAATCACGAACAGCTATTGCTGTCCGAAATCTTTTGTAGTGAGTTTACCATCGGCGTCCCACATTTTCCATGTGCCGACTTTCTGTCCGTTGGCATAGTACATCTCAAATCTTTTATTACCCTGGTCGTCCCAGATTTCCCATTTACCGTCTTTCTTACCTTGCTCAAAATGAGACATTGCAGTGAGGACGCCATTGGTATTGTATTCTTTCCAAATTCCTTCTCTTTCTCCGGCTTTGAAATAGCCAGTTTGTTTAACGACGCCATTGCTGTGGTAGTACAAAGCCTGACCATCTAGCATGCCATTGCTGATCGACACTTGTGAAATTTTAAGGCCATCCACATATTCTGTATAGATTCCGGTAAAATCAGATCCGTCAGCATTTACGTATCTACCATTTATAACTGAGATATCTAGGGTCTGCGCAAGTGAAGCTAGAGTTCCACAGGCTACAAAAATAAATGTGAATAATGTTTTCATAATGTCGAGTTAACAATTCCTTAACAAAGATAGTAAAAATACGCCATAGTATCAAGCCAATATATCGCGTCTATAGCCCTATATTTTTAATCAATTAGCTTCATGAGAATTTGAACCTATCAATTGTTTTATTTGCAGCAAAATAGAGATATGTCAACACTAGTAGGAAAAAAAGCACCTCAATTCTCAGCAAATGCTGTAGTAAACGGAGGAGAAGTAGTAAATAATTTTTCATTGGAGCAGTATGAAGGCAATTATGTATTGTTCTTCTTCTACCCAAAAGATTTCACCTTTGTTTGTCCAACAGAATTACATGCATTCCAAAGCAAGCTAAACGAGTTTGAATCAAGAGGATGTAAAGTAGTTGCTTGTTCAACAGACACCGAGGAATCTCACTGGGGATGGCTTCAAATGGAAAAAGCAGACGGAGGTATCAAAGGTATTACCTATCCAATAGTAGCTGATACTTCAAAAACAATCAGTATGAACTATGGAGTGTTATGCGGAGATTACGACTATAACGAAGATGGAGAAGTAGTTGCAACAGGACCGATGATTGCTTACAGAGGTCTATTCCTTATGGACAAGGAAGGTGTAGTTAGACATCAAATCGTAAACGATTTCCCATTGGGAAGAAACGTAGACGAAGCTATCCGTATGTTGGATGCATTAACTCACTTCGAAGAAAATGGTGAGGTATGTCCTGCAAACTGGGTAAAAGGTGGAGAGGCAATGGCTGAGTCACACGAAGGTGTAGCAGCTTACCTTTCTCAGAACTAAGAAAAATTAGAGGTAATTTTTATATAGAAGGTCTCCACTTTATTGTGGAGGCCTTTTTTTATTGGATAACCAAGGCATTTCCCGAAAATAATAGGTAATCACCCGGAGGGAAATTTTGAACTTCACCTTTGGAGTTTGTTACTTCGAATTGGCTGAAAAAACCTAAGGTCTCTTTTTTATGCCTCATCTTAAATAAAGCACTTCTATCAATCATGGGAGGAAGACAATAGACTTGAAGGTTGATATTGTCATCTATTCTAGGGACAATCATGTTCCCATTTGCATCTTCTCCTTTTAATTTTAAATCTATGGCACCTTCAAACTTTGTTATTTCTTTCGTCTCCATAGAAACTAGATAAAGATTTTCATAGGCTCCTAAACAATGCAGGTTTAAAAATTCTCCGGAGCGACTTATTTTACCGTTTGAATAGAAGATATTCAATTCACTTTGGTGATTAGACCGTGCGTCTTTGAGCTTGACAATGTAAATAGAGTCAGTACGAGTTTTTCTAAATTCATAGTTCGTACCGTCAAAACTCCCTCTTTTGTGATGGATTGATGATAAACCGAGTTTTATATCAGCTGTAAATGTGAGAACTTCTCCATCATCTGGAGCATAATCATGAAGTTTTGAGTTTCCGGATATAAAACCTAAACTCAATACAAAAACAAAACAAAGAAGTGGAATTAAATTTTTCATGGCGGCATCTTAATCGCCATGAATATAGAGATTTATTTCTGATCTGGTGTGAGCACCACTCGAATTACATTCAATTCCTTCTGGGCTCCAAGTTGAACAATTTTAGGCGCATAGCCCATCATTTCAACTTTAATCTCTTTAACAGGCTGATTAACATCTAATTGTGCAACACCATCGAAATTGGTGTAAAGTGCACTGCTGCTTTGCAATACAGTGACTTTAGCTCCGGTGATCGGCTCATTGTTTTGATCTAAAACCTGAACTTGCATCGGCTTTCCTGCAAATACTTGCAAGAAGATAAAGATTAGAAGTATTCCTGCGAATCGTTTCACGGGGGCAAATCACATATCCCAATATTACCTGAATGTTAAGATAAAATTATATACTGTTATGCTATTGTTATTGATGAAAAGTTTAACGAATCCTAATCTTGAATTACTTTTGAATAATGGCCGGAAAAATGCAGGATTTCAAGTTTCAGAATGTGGTTGAAATGTTGGATGTCTTACCCGAAAATGAAAAACAAATTATGATGATTCTAAGAGACTTGATTATCTCAACTTTGTCGGATTCCAGCGAAAAGCTGAGCTATAATGTTCCGTTCTATGTCGGAAAGAAAAGAATCGCATTTATTTGGCCGGGCTCAATTCCGTGGGGCTCTAAAACTTTTGAAGGGGTGCAACTAGGAATTTGTAAAGGATATAGAATTGATGATCCACAAAATTATTTTACACTAGGAAACCGGAAGGAAGTAACTACTCGCACTTTTAAAACCATAGAAGAAATAGATCTGACTTACATCGAGTTTATCCTGATTAAAGCAAGGGAACTTGATGCAATGTAAGGAAGGAAAGGTATAAAGTAATTAATTTGTTGCATGTCTAAATTTTTAGCAGCTGTTGCTTTAGCTGTAATTTTATTTTCTTGTAATCCCGGCGCTATGCCGGAAGAACCAATTAATCGTTTTTCTGATCCACAATTGGTTAAGATTTACGATCTTCAAGACCGAAGGAAATCTGAAGAAATAATTCCCTTTCTAAAAGCAAAGAAGGAGGAGCACCGTGTTGCAGCTGCCTTGGCTTTTGCCAGTACTCAAGATCCTCTAGGGATTCCATATTTATCACAAATGGCACAATCCGACCAGGGGGCAGAAGCCAGAAGAGCTGCGGTCTATGCCTTGGGCCAAATAGGAGATAGCACAGCAGTTGACGCGCTCTTGAATGCTTTGGCCTATGAAACTGAAACTCAAAATCAAGCTGAAATACTCCAGACACTTGGGAAGTCTGTGAATCAGAAATCATGGGAGTTTTTACTTCAATACAAGCATTCGAACGCTACTCTTCAATATGGTTGGCTTCAAGGAATGTTCGGCGCATTGTTGAATAAGAAATATTCAGAGTCTGCCATGCACTTTGTGGTAGACTACATCAATTCATCACCAAGTGATTCTAGCGCTATTTTGGCGGCACATTATATCTACCGCTACTTCCGAGTTAATAAAGAAGCTGATCAAAGCATTATTGAAAGCATTAAAATTTCTTCCCTTCCGCAAGAAGCACAAACGAGAATTGGTTTACTCAATGTAAAAGAGGAGAGTCCTTTGTCTTGGTCTGATTCCTTGAAGAAAGTGATGAATGAAGCGGATGTATATCGCCATGCCGCTTTAATTCAACAGCTCGATCCAAATAATGATGATGCCTTCTCCCATTGCAATGCTTTGTATAAGAATAAGTCTGTTGATGTGATTGTTCGATCAGCAGCCTTGGAGAAAATTAAAGAAACCTGGAATTATAGACAGTTTCCCATTGATTTAAGAGTTGAAACTTTAAGTATTGCTTTTGAAAGCGGCGACATGGCGCTGCAAAGTTTGGCTTCATATGTAATAGCTAGTGATTCGGCAATAGCAAACTACCTAAAACCACATGTTGAATACCTCGATAGTATCAGAAATAGCCTCAGTCTGCCACGTCAAGTAGAAACCTATAATGACATTTCAAAAGCCATTGCAGCAATCACAGGAGAGGAGTATTCACCTTACGAAATAGAATTTAATCACCCTATAGATTGGGATTTCGTGAAAACGATACCGTCTGATCAAAAAGTGAAAATTACAACCAATAAAGGCAATATTATCCTTCGCTGTTATATCGACCAAGCTCCTGGATCCGTGAGCAACTTTTTGAAGTTGGTTGATTCAGGATTTTATAATAATAAGTACTTCCATCGGGTGGTTCCTCAGTTTGTGATACAAGGTGGTTGTCCCAGAGGGGACGGTTGGGGCAGTTTGGACTGGACTCAAAGAAGTGAATTTTCAAATTACCTGGAATACATTCCGGGTGCCGTAGGTTTGGCTTCTGCAGGAAATGATACCGAGGGTGTGCAATTCTTTATCACGCATTGTCATGTTCCACATCTTAACGGGGGCTATACCATTTTCGCTCAGGTGATTGAGGGGATTGATGTAGTTGAAGAAATTGTTGTTGGTGATGAAATTATTTCAATAGAAAGGATAAACTAGATTAATTCGTCCTTCTCAGTCTGTACCATTGGCCCCAATAGAAATTTGAATTCGTTAAATACAAAGGATTCAATTTTTCTTTTCCCGGCTCCAGTTCCACGATAGTACTATTTAAACTTAGCCCAAGCGTTCTTTTAAGAGAAAGATCGGCATGAATCCCTCCTTCGAAATGATGTACAAATGATTTATTTGAGGAGCCAGAGGCCATAACAATTTGGGGTTGATAAGTTAGTCTTATTCCGGCAGTTCCATATGGGCCGTCGTTGAGGCTTGATTTATAGACGTAAGAAGGAATACCAGTAATAGCTAGGCCGTAGGTTGTGGCCTGATCTTTTATATGTTTTATCCTTAAATGCGAACCAAAACCGAGAAATGTTCTTTTAACTTTAACAGGTCCGTACCATCCCGTAATGAATTCAAATTGCTCAAATTTATACATGCTTTGAACCGGGAAACGCAATTCAGTATGAATATCGCCAAAGGCGCTTCCCCAAACTCTACGACTATAACCTAAACCAATATTTGCGGTACCATTGTAACTTATACAAAAGAAAAGACTATTTGTCCCAGTTGTTTGGAAGCCATTAAAGGTTTGTGCTTGAGATTCGTAAAAGAAAAAGCTCAAACCGAGTATTAATATTAATCGTAGTTTCATTTTAGTTTTGATTTATTGGTACAAAAAGTCTTACACTGAAGTTCCTCATATTTGGAACAGTTATACCATTGGTAGCATATTTGCCCATTTGAAAACTTGCATAATCGAATTGCATGTCTAGCGGGCAATTTTCTATTAACGAAGCAAAAGGGACATGGAAACCAAATCCATAGGTGAAATTTCTTAGCACACTGTTATTGGTTGCAAATCCTCCATCGTCTAAATTTTGATAGAAATAACCAAGACGGATAGCCAAAATATCTAAGAATTCAGTTTCAAAACCAAAATGCATTCCATTTCTGAGGTCTTCAACTAATAAGTTTTGATATTCAGATGTGAAAAGAAGCTCTAATTTACCTTTTCCGATCACCGGATAGGAAATTGAATCGTGAAATATATAAGCTGCACCTACTCTTATTGGGTTTGGAATGGTGCCAGTATTTGAAAAATTATCGGGACTCGTGAAAGTGTAGGTTTGTTTGAAAGCATTATCAATATTAGCGCCAAACTGGATATCGTTAGATTGATTGAGTTTTAATTTATATAAGAGGCCGAAGTCAAAATATAATGCTCTTTCAGGAGTAACTTCACTAAATAGTTTCCATTGAAACAAATTAATATTTGAACCTAGAAAGAGATTGTCAAAAAGCTCATAACATAACGTTACACTAGTATTAGTGGAGTTTCCTACATCAAAATCGTAATCAACGCCTCCTATATCAATGGTAAAAAATGTTTCACCAGTTCTAAATTGATTGAATGTAGCCCCCACCGTTAACTTTTCTATAGGAGAATGGACAAATGATGCAGTGTAATAATTAGAATTACTTAAGACGTAAAATGGTGCTGAAGTAGAAGCAGCAAACTCTGTTTGAATTCCACCTATCCCGGCAGGGTTTATTCTGGTTGAAAAAGCAGTTCCTCCAACTGCAACATCTGCTCTTCCGAGAGCTTCTGAACGAGCTGAAGGCAAGTGGCCATAGAAAAAATCGACATGAAACCCTTGAGCAAAGCAACTTAAACATAGACAAGAAATGACCAAAGAGGTAAGGTATCGCTTGATCGATACAGTTTGGGGAATTGGATTCATAAAAGCTTAGTTTTAGGTTGGACCAAATATATAGTTCCGGATTTTTATTTAGGAAAATTATTTTCAGAGAATCTATTTGGTAAAAGATTTGTTTAACCTTTAAAATCGCACAGTGCTTTTAAAGCTTGCCTGGAGAAATATATTTCGTAATAAGCGCAGAAGCTTAATCAGCATCTCTTCTATCATCTTTGCGGTTGTATTCGCGGTATTTATGCGATCCTTACAACACGGTGCATATGATCACATGATAGACAATATTGTCAATTCATTCATGGGTTCTGTGCAGATACATCATCCTTCATATTGGGAAGAAAAGACCCTAGACAATAGTTTGGATACTAAACTTTTAGATTCATTACAAGAGATTGATGGCTTGAAATATGCCAGTGCGAGAATTGAAACTTTTGCATTGCTTGGAAAGGGAGAGCGAACCAAGCCTGCTGTGGTTTTAGGTCTAGATCCACAATTAGAACGGAAACAGATTCAATTAGATCAGCGTCTTGTTGAAGGTAATTATTTTGAAGAAGGAGGGGCTTTACTCTCTATAGACCTTGCTGCATTTTTAAAAGCTAGTCCCGGCGATACGATAGTTCTTTTTGGTCAGGGCTACCATGGATCACTTGCCTCGGGTGAGCTTAAGGTTCAGGGAATTGTTGATTTGAAAACACCGGAGCTTAACCGTAGAACACTAATATTAGATAATAAAAGTGCGGAAGAGATTTTCAATATGCAAGGCATGGCTACCACCATTGTCTTGAGCGGTGAAGATTCGTGGCGCAAAACTTATGAAAACACTATTGAAAACCTCGATACAAACTCTTACAGTGTAATGAATTGGCAACAAAAACTACCGGAATTGGTACAGTTAATTAAGGCAGACTCTGCAGGGGGCTTAGTTGTACTTACGGTACTTTACATCATTATAGGATTTGGATTTTTAGGGATAATTATCATGCTCACAGAAGAGAGAAGCTTTGAGTATGGGGTGCTCTTAGCCGTAGGAATGCAGAAAAGTAAGATGATGATGGTGTTCTTCTTGGAAACCGCAATTATGGCGATTATCGGACTTATTGCCGGCTTGGCTATTGCTTTTCCTGTGGTGTATTACTTTCATTATCATCCGATTAACCTAAGTGGTCAAATGCAGGAAGCGGTTGAGAAATTCGGATTTGAAGCAGTTATTCCAACCTCCCTGGATGTTAGCATCCCTCTACAACAAAGTGCACTTGTAATGTTACTCGTTTTCTGTGTGAATTTATATGCCATTCAAAAAATAAAAAAACTTAAGCCGGTAGAGGCAATGCGGAAATGATAGCAGCAATATCATACCGAAATATTTGGAGAAATAAGCAGAGAAGCCTTGTTGTGATGTTTGCTATCGCTATTGGAATTTGGGGTGCCTTGTTGGTAATTGGACTCGCAAAAGGACTGACCGGAATGCGTCATGATAATGCAGTCTCAACCTATGTTTCACACATACAAGTACACGATCCCGACTATCTCCGTTTTGGCTTAATAGAAAACCACATTGATAAGGCAAACGAACTCGAGCAATACTTGGCGAAAGAGCCTCAACTTCAGGCCTATTCACCTCGAATAAAAATTGAAGCCTTTCTTCAATCTACTCAAGGAAATTCAGCACTTATTCTAAACGGAATAAAACCGGATTTAGAACAGGAACTGACCGTAGTTTCTGAGATGCTTGAGGATGGAAACTATTTTAATTCATTCAAAAGACAATCACCGATCATTATTAGTAAAAGATTATCAGAACGACTCAATTTAGATATAGGAGCAAAGTTAAGAATGTCTTTTTCCAATGTTGACGGACAAACAGTTTCGACCGTATACAAGGTGATCGACATATTTCAAACCGGGAATTCTATTTACGATGAAGTGAATGCCTTTGTACCGTATACTAGTC